>NZ_JAFCUA010000011.1:0-158941 GCF_049896305.1 Pseudomonas sp. DWP3-1-3b3
GAATCACCGGACACACTCAGCCGGTGCGCCAGCGAGTGACTCCAGCCAAACCCCAGCCCGCAATCCACTTCCACCGCGCTGGTGCGATACAAGCGGGTCCACTCAAACGGCAGAATCCCATCCAGTGCCCCATCAGTGAGCGTCAGCAGTTCCTCGCCCGTGACCATCGACACCGGGCAGCCGTTAGTGGCCGTCTTATCCGAAGAATCAGCCGCATCCCCCGCCGGATTTCGAGCAGAAACAGGCACATCATCCACAGGCTCCACCTGCTTCAGCACCGCGTTCTGCCGCGCCTTCCAGCGCATCTGCAGCCTGCCTTGCTTCAACCCGCCAACCACCCCGCGAACCGCGACCGCCTTGTAGCGATCCACGGCCTGCATGAACTTTGTCAGAATTCCCAAAAGCCCCCTGACAAAACCCACCGCCGCCTCAAGAATCTGCCCGCCATACTTGACCAACCGCAGACTCAAATACGCCACACCCGCCGCCGGCAAGGCGATGGTCAACACCACGCCAATCACCAGATCAATCAGCAACGACACCACAAACCCAGCCGCCATCTCGGCCATTTCACCGGGCGGCAAGGCGTCCAGCCAGATCATCGCCGTGCGCAGCATCAGGAACAGTGCTGCCTCATCACTGGCCAGCAACATCGCCTGTTCCATGACTTTGGGCGCATCGGTGGCGAGCTGCGCCAATTTGGCCGCTTCTGCGCCCAGCTGTTCGACATACTTCAATGGGTCATCAAGAATCGCCTGTACGAGCTTGATGCTGTCCCACACATCACGAATCGCCGCCCAACTGCCCGCCAGTACGCCGCTGCCAATCGCACTGGCGGTGGACTGCTCCCAATGCGGTTTAAAACCCGACCACTCAGACCGAAGCCACTGCTCAAGGTCACCGGTCAGCCCCGCGTAAGAGGCAAACAACGCGTCCACTTGCTCAGTAGAAACGCCCCCCTGCACCCGCACTTGATAGCGTCCGCCCGCCGCGCAGCGGTGCGAACCCTTGCCTTGGTCATCCAGCATGACCTCCGCGGAACTGCCGTCATCCAGCCCGATCACCTCCACCGGGATGTTGCCGATCGGCACGTCATACACCGACTCGAACAGGCTCTCGATCTTCAGTTCGCCGCCCACCGGGCACTGGGCTACGGTGGAAAAGTCGGCATCCGCAATACTCACCGCCCGCTGCGAATCCCCCACCCGCAACACCCGATCCATCCCCAGCAGCGACGGCATGTCCAGGCCATGGCTCACCGAACTCAGCGCACGCGAATACCACGCGTCCATCTGCTGGCGATAAATAACCAGGCTCTGATGGAAACCATCCAGCTCAAATTCAATCAGGGCAATGTGGGAAGGGTGGGTCATCCGTGACGTCTCGGCAAAGGGCAAGGCGTCGGAGCATGCCGTAGCAAAACGCAGCGGGATGAGCGGTTGAGAAATTCAGAAAGGGCTGACTGAACGCGGAAAAAAAACGCAACGAGCCAACCCCAAGAGCTACAGAAAAAAGCGACAAACCTGATTGCAGCGCATCAACTCAAATAAAAATCGCTCTCATCCTTACCCGATCTTCCGATATGGCCGTCATGGTTTATAGAACCTCCCTTACCCAGGATTTCCCATGTCGCGCCTTGCTCGTCCCTTGCACCCACTGGCTTTGTCAGTGGCGATGGCTTTTGCCGCCGTGCCGTTGCTGACCGTCCAGTCCTCCTTTGCCGAAGAAAGCAGCAGCGCCGTGCGCAGTTTCTCGATTCCCGCCGGTGATTTGAGCCAGGCGCTCAATAGCCTGGCCGAGCAGGCGGGCCTGGTGCTGGCGTTTGATGCAAGCCTGACCCGTGGCAAGCGCAGCAAGGCTCTGAGTGGGCAGTACGACACCGACGTGGCGCTGAACCAGTTGCTCGCCGGCAGCGGCTTGCAAGCCTTGAAGCTCTCCGCCGACCGCTACCGCCTGGAAGCCATCCCGGATAACGGCGGGGCCATGGAGTTGCAGGCCACTACCATCAGCGGCGCCTACCAGAGCGAAAGCCCGACCGGGCCAGTGTCCGGTTATGTGGCCACGCGCAGCTTGTCGGGCACCAAGACCGACACTGCGCTGATCGAAACCCCGCAGTCGATCTCCATCGTCACCAAAGACCAGATGCGCGCGCAAAACGCCGAGAGCCTCAACCAGATCCTGCGCTACAGCGCCGCCGTCATTCCGGAGACCCGTGGCGCCACCGCATCGCGCCTCGACCAGTTGACCATCCGGGGTTTCTCACCGGCCACTTACCTCGACGGCCTGCGCATGCCATCGAGCCGTGATGCCTTGCCGCAAAAGGACGCTTTCGACCTGGAACGCGTTGAAGTGCTGCGCGGCCCGGCCTCGGTCCTTTACGGCCAGGGCACGCCGAGCGGCGTGATCAACATGGTCAGCAAGCGCCCGGTGGATACGCCGTTTCACGAAGTAGGTGTGGAGTACGGCACCTTCAACAAGAAGCGTACGACCTTCGATTTGAGTGGCCCATTGGATGATCAGGGCGTGTATTCCTACCGCGTGGCCGGGCTTTTCGACGATGCCGATGGCCAGGTAGAACACACCGAGACGCGCCGCCAGTCATTGTCCAGCGCCTTCACCTGGCGCCCGGACGACGCCACCTCACTGACCCTGCTCGGGCACTTCCAGAAGGACCCCAAAGGCGCGTCCTACGGTTCGGTGCCGGCCTGGGGCTCGGTGCTGCACAGCCCGACCGGGCGCAGCATCGATGTGGATTTCTACGACGGCGAAAAGAATTTCGAGAAAAGTGACCGCGAGTACTACAGCATCGGCTGGGCATTCGAGCATCACTTCGATGACGTGTGGACCGTGCGCCAGAATGCGCGCTACCTGCGCAGCGAAGGCCAGTACCGCAGCCTCTACAGCAACTACCTGATGGCGGATTACCGCACCATCCGCCGCTCGACCATCGCCAGCGATGTCGACCTGGATGCCTACACCCTCGACAACCAGGTGCAGGCCAAATTCGACACCGGCCCGTTGCAGCACACCTTGTTGATGGGGCTCGACTACCAGAACACCAGCACCGACACCAAGTCCGGCTCGGGCGTGTACACCGCCGGCCCGACCCTGGATATTTTCAATCCGGTCTATGGTGCAGCCGTGCCGGTGCCGGCGTACACCACCGACGGCACGTCGCGCAGCGAGCAGACCGGTGTGTACCTGCAAGAACAGATGAAGTGGGACAAATGGGTCCTGTTGCTGGGCGGACGCTATGACTGGGCCAGCACTGACAGCAGCACCAAGACGATTCGCACCGGCGCCAAGTCCGAGTCGTCCCTGGACAGCAAGGCGTTTACCGGCCGTATCGGCCTGGTCTACCTCTTCGACAATGGCCTGGCCCCCTATGCCAGCTACGCCGAGTCGTTCAACCCGCAGTCGGGCACGGGCTACGGCGGTTCGGTGTTCAAACCGACCGAAGGCAAGCAGTATGAAATCGGCATCAAGTATCAGCCGCCGGGCAGCAACAGCTTTATCACCGCGGCGATCTTCGACCTGCGCCAGACCAACGTGCTGACCACCGACCCGGACCCGACTCACCTGTGCGGTACCGGGCGCTGCCAGAGCCAGGACGGCGAAGTGCAATCCCGTGGCTTTGAGCTGGAAGGCAAGGCCAGCCTCAACGACAACCTGGACATCACCGCGGCCTACGCCTACCTGGACAACCGAATCAGCAAGTCCAACAACACCGTGCGGTATGCGCCCATCAGCGACATCGGCGTAGGCCCGGCCATCGCCGCCGAAGGCACCACCACCTACGGCGTGCCGCGTCACACCGCGTCGGCGTGGGCCGACTACACCTTCCACGATGGCAACCTGAAAGGTTTCGGTGCGGGCGCGGGTGCGCGGTATGTCGGATCGTCCTGGGGCGATACGGCCAACACCCTCAAGGTGCCGGGCTACACCCTGTTCGATGCGGCCGTGCACTACGACATCCCGAACATCACCAGCCTGAAGGACAACCTGCGCTTGGCGCTTAATGCCACCAACCTGGCGAACAAAGAGTACGTTGCGTCCTGCTACTCCTATTCGTGGTGCTGGTATGGCTCGCAGCGCACCGTACAGGCGAGCGCCACGTACCAGTGGTGAGGTGAAAAAAAGGCCTTGGCGAAAGGATTCGGGAGCAGCATCGCCAAGGCCGAAACGGGCTAGCGCTTAGCGGGCTCGATCCATTTGTCGACCACCGGCGCCTGCCACCGCCCAAGGGCATCGAGCAGGGCGCCGGGGTGGTCTTCGACGATCAGCATCTGGCTGTGTTCGGCTTTGATGAAACCTTCCTTTACGCCGTGCGCGAACAGGCCCTGCAACGGCGCGAAGAACTGTGCGGTATTCAGGCAGGCCACGCCTTTGTGGTGTTCGCCAAGCTGCGTCAAGGTCATCGCTTCCAACAACTCCTCGAAGGTGCCGAGGCCACCGGGCAGGGCGATAAACCCATCGGCCAGTTCGCTCATGCGCGCTTTGCGGCTGCGCATGTCTTCGGTGATTTCATAGGCGCTGAGCCCTGGATGCATGTGCCCGAGCTCATGCAGCAATCGGGTGATGACGCCGATCACTTCGCCACCCTCAGCGAGCGCGCTATCGGCAATCACGCCCATCAAGCCTTTGGCGCTGCCGCCGTAGACCAGGCGAATACCACGTCGGGCGATTTCACGGCCCAGGGCTTTGGCGTCTTCACTGTAGCGAGGGTGGGTGCCGAAGTTGGAGCCGCAAAACACCGTGAGACTGCGCATCAGAATTCCTGGTTGGGAGAGGGCGTCGCAGTTTCACGCCTGTTGGCCGACAAGCACAGCGCCAAGAAATCGCCTGATGACTAGGCCACCCAGCATTCCAGGATGCGCCGGCCCAATGCTTCAGCGCTGGCCTGGGAATCGATGTTGGCAAACCCCAACAGCAGGCCTGGACCGCTGTGCTGCACGACATTCCATTCGCTCAAGGCTTCTGCGAAGAGACCGACGCTCGCCATTTTCTGCACCAACAGGCGGTCTGATTGCGGGGTTTTGAACCGGAGGATCAGGTGCATCCCGCCAGGTTGTGCATCAATGGAAATATGCGCGTCCAATACCTTGCGCAACCCGTTTGCGGTGGCTTCGCGGCGCTCGCCGTACAGCTTGCGCATGCGCTGGATGTGCCGGGCGAAATGCCCTTCGGCAATAAAACTGGCGACGATGGCCTGGGTGAGTTCCGGGCAGTTGCCGAGGAAGCTCTGGCTGACCTGCTCGAAACGCCCGACCTGGGAAACGGGCACCACCAGATACGCCAGGCGAATGCCGGGGAACAGCACTTTGCTGAAAGTGCCCGCGTAAAGCACCCGGCCCTCACGGTCCAGGCTCTTGAGCGCCGGTAGAGGGCGGCTGACGTAACGGTACTCGCCATCGTAGTCGTCCTCGATGATCCAGGCGTGTTCGCGGCGGGCCCAGGCCAGCAGTTCCAGGCGGCGCGGCAGCGACAGCGACACACACAGCGGGCTTTGATGGGCCGGGGTGACGACCACGGCGCGGGCAGCGCACAGGTGCTGTACGCAGAGGCCATCCTGGTCCACAGGCACTGGGATGGACTTGATCTGCAAATGGTCCAGCAAGGGTCGCGTGGGCAGATAACCTGGGTCTTCCACCAGCACCGCGTCGCCGGGTGACAGCAACGCATGGGTGATCAGGCTCAGCGTGTTGCGGTAGCCCGACGTGACGAAGACCTGCTCCGGCGAGCAATGGATTCCCCGCGCCACCTGCAAGTAACTGGCGATAGCGGTGCGCAGCGAAGGCAGGCCGCAGACCGGCGGGTTGGACATGTCCGCCAGTTGTGTGGCGCGTACGCAGCGGGCGGCGATTTTCGACCAGATTTTGCGCGGGAAAGCGTCCAGCGCCGGCAGGCCCATCTGAAAGGGCAGTACGTGTGACTGTTGTCGCACGGCGTTGTAGGGCGTGATGACCACGGGCGTAGGCTGGGCGCTCTGGATGCCGTGCGCCACCACCGTGCCCGCCTGGCCGCGAGCCTCAAGGTAACCCTCGGCGGTCAGCAATGCGTAGGTGCTGTCGATGGTGCCGCGCGCGAGTCCCAACTCCTTGGCCAGCGCCCGCGCCGCCGGGACACGCTCGCCAGGCTTGAGCAGGCCTTCGGCGATGGCACTGCGAAACCGCCAGTAAAGCTGGCGGTAGATCGGCTCGGCCGAGGTAGGGTCCACAGGGGGTAGGGTGTGCATGGGGGAGATTTCCTGGTCGCGCCTGCCTTAACTGTAGCGGCTGCATGACCTGTACCCAAGGACCATAACTGCAACATTTGACTAGACCATCATGGTCCGGTCACCGGGCCCATTCTTGGCTCTTCAGAGGTGAGCCATGGCGCTGCAACATGGTGCCTTCACTCAACCTCGACAGGATTTATCATGACCACTCGCCTCGATTACACCCAAGCATCCCCGGAAGGCTACAAGGCTTTCGGTGGCGTCTATGTCTACCTGCAAAACAGCGGCCTGCCCAAGACGCTGATCGACCTGGTCTACCTGCGCGTTTCGCAGATCAACGGCTGCGCCTTTTGCATCGACATGCACTCGCGTGACTTGCTTAAACAAGGCCTGACGGTGGACAAGCTGGTACTGGTGCCGGTGTGGCACGACGCACGGGATGTGTTCACCGCCCGTGAACGCATCGCCCTGGCCTTCGCGGAAGCGGTCACCCACAGTGACGTCTCGGACGCCGAGTACGCAGCGGCCGCCGCCGAGTTCAGTGCCAAGGAACTGACCGACCTGACTTATGGCATTGCCTTGATGAACGCCTTTAACCGCCTGGGCATCACCTTTCGCACCACACCGGCGGCGGCGAGCTGAAACATTGCTCGATAAGGCAATTTAATGGCCCCTTTGTAACAAAATCCTCGCCAGAATCGCTTTTATTTTCAGGTGGTTAGGTGAGGATGCAAATGCGCTCTGTTGGAATCATGCTGATCGCCTGCTCCCTGGCTGGCGGCGCGGCTGCCGTGCAGGCACGGGAGCTGCGCGAGGGGGACAAGTACATGTGCAGTTGGGGCGCCGGCACTGCCGCCAGGGCCCAGGAACTCAAGCTGTCGGGCGTGTCGTTGTACGCGGCGCGGCAGAAGATCCAAAGCATGAAGTTCAACAAGTCGTGGATGCGCATGATGGCCATGGGCATCACCGAGCAGACCTACGACAGCCGTTCACGGCTCAAGCCCGAGGCGATCCGCCAGGGTTTCTATCAGGATTGCGTGCGCTACAAGGTCGCACGCAAATAACCGCTTAACGTGACAGCGGCGAGCTGGCGTCCTCCTGGAAATACACTTTCGCCGTTTCAATGAACCGCCGATTGGCCTGGGACAGGTATTCGCTGGCGCGCCAGCACAGGTTGAAGTGCATGAATTGCGCCGGCTCGAATGACACGCCGGCCAACCCTGGCTCTTGCTCCTGCACCGACCGCAGCAAGGTAGAGACACCCATGCCGTTGCGCGTGGCGGTAATCACCAGCGGCACGAAGTTGCTTTCCAGGGCGATGTTGAAACGCACGCGGGCGTTGCTGCAAAAGGCGTCCAGCAGATGGCGTTGCAGGAAGGTGTTGTCGAACACCAGCATCGGTTCGTGTTGCAGCCGCTGCGCCGCAATGGACGAGTTGCCCGCCAGCGGGTGATCTTCGGCCATGCACAACACCATCTCATCACTGCCGAGCAGCACCGACTCCCACGCCGGATCCACCCGTCGCGACTCCAATAGCGCCACATCGATATCCCGTGTGGCCAGGCGTTCGCTGATGTCATCGGCGCTGCCTTCCACCACATGCATGGCAATGCCGGGGTACTGGGCGCGAAATTGCATCAGCAGTTCGGGAATATGGCGGATGCCGTACATGGGCGGCACGCCCACGCGGATTTCGCCGCTGTGCAGTTGGGTCAGGTCCTGCAATTCTCGGCGGGCACCGGCCAAGCCTTCAAGACACGCCTCGGCGCGTGCCAGGAACAGCTGGCCTTCGGCAGTCACGCTGATCTGCCGCGTCGCGCGGTTGAACAGGGCCACACCCAGCTCATCCTCCAATCGGCTCACCGCCATGCTCAGCGCCGGCTGTGCCACGTGCAAGGCATGGGCGGCTTTGGTGAAGCTGCCTTGGCGGGCGATTTCGACGCAGTACTCCAGCGCTTTGAGGTTCATGATGGCTCGCATAACAAAGTGTGATAGCTGGTTTCACAAATGGATATTTTCTGTGATGAGAGCAAGTCTATAGCCTGTCGGCATTCTTCTCCATGCCGAGTACCCGACCATGCCCAACCATTGGCTTTTCACACTGATTATCGGCGCGTTGGGCGGCAGCCTTGCCAGTTGGGCGGGGTGGCCGTTGCCCTGGGTGATCGGTTCGCTGGTCGCCGTGATGCTGACCCGTTGCGCCGGCAGCCTGGTGCCGGAAATTCCCCATGGCCGCCAGGTCGGGCAACTCATCGTGGCAGTTGCCATCGGCTGTCATTTCACGCTGCCGGTGATGCAGCAGGTGGCGGCTCATCTCGGGCTGATCGTCACGGCGGTGTTGCTCACGCTGGTACTGGCGCTGTGTTCGGTGCTGCTCCTGCATCGCTGGGGCGTGCCTTTCAGCACCGCATTCTTTGCCTTGATGCCGGCCAATTCCAGCGAGATGGTGCACCTGGGCCGCCAACGCCAGGCGGACACCAGTTTTATCGCCGCCGCCCATAGCATCCGATTGTTGCTGATTCTTTTGACGGTGCCGGCAGTCGCCACCTTCGGCATGCCCCCCGTCGCCGCGCATGCGCCGTTGCCGGTGGTCTGGCCCTGGTTGATCTTCATCCTCGCCGTGGGCTGGCTGGCTGCGCTGGGTTTTAAGCAGTGCAAGTTGCCTAACCCTTGGACGTTCGGGCCGTTCCTGATTTGCGCGGTGGGGGTGGGCTGCAATCACCTGTCGATGAGCATGCCGGGCTGGCTCAGCGGCAGCGGCCAGTTGCTGATTGGCTGTGCATTGGGTGTCGCGTTTGACCGCAGTTTCTTCCAGCGCGCGCCGGGCCTGCTGGGTAAAGTGCTGCTGCTATTGACCGGTTCGGTGATCGCCAGCGCATTGGCCGCCTGGGCGCTGGGTGCCGGGTTGGGCATGCCGTGGCTGTCGCTGGCCCTGGGCATGATGCCCGGCAGCGCGCCGGAAATGAGCCTCACCGCCGAGGCCCTGGGCCTGGCCGTGACATTGGTGACGGCGATGCAGGTCATCCGCATGCTGTTGATCCAGGCGGCGTGCCTGCCGTTGTATCGCCTGTTGGATCGGTCGCCTCAAGCACCGGCCAGTGCAAAATCTGCGTAGACCTGTCCAACTTCGCGCCGGCGCCACTCGCCATACTGGCGCCAGGTAACGACGAGGCCCAAGCCATGACTGACTATGTATTCACCCCGACGCCCATCCCATCCCTGGCCGTGCAGGGCAGCGAAGCCCGCTTCCCGCTGCGCCGGGTGTTCTGTGTGGGCCGCAACTACAGCGAACACGCCCGTGAGATGGGGCATGACCCGGAGCGCGAGCCGCCGTTCTTCTTTATGAAACCGGCGGATGCCGTGGTGCCGGCTGAAGGCGTGGTCGCCTATCCGCCGCTGACCGCCGACCTGCACCACGAAGTGGAACTGGTGGTGGCCATCGGCAAGGGTGGGGTCGACATCAGCCCGGAACAGGCGTTTTCCCACATCTGGGGGTATGGCGTCGGCATCGACCTGACCCGTCGCGACCTGCAAGCCCAGGCGAAAAAGCTCTCACGCCCGTGGGATTGGGCCAAGGCTTTCGATGCGTCCGCACCGACAACGGCGCTGCAACCGGTGAGCGTGGTCGGGCATCCGTCCAGTGGCAAGATCTGGCTGAAAGTGAACGGTGAACAGCGTCAGGTGGGCGACCTGGCCGACCAGATCTGGTCCGTCAGTGAAGTGATCAGCCATGCCTCCAAATCCGTTGCACTGAAGGCCGGCGATTTGATCTTTACCGGCACCCCGGTGGGCGTCGGCACCTTGCAACCGGGCGATGTCGTCACCGCCGGCATCGACGGCATCGGCGAGTTGCGTTTCACCCTCGGCCAGGGTTGAGGCTACAGTGGTGCCCAGGCCACCCGAGAGACCGTTATGCCAGGCACCCGCGTCACCACTTACGGCATGCAACAACGCAGCGACCGCCCCGACTTCTATATCCGCGACAAACGCGGGCGGGCGGCGCTGACCAGCCCGCATCGCCATGAGTATTTCCAGATCCAGATCAACCTCGGCGGTGACACCGTGCAGCATATCGGCGGCGCGGTGCGGCCGTTTCCGCGCAAGGCCCTGGCATTTATCCTGCCTCACCGCCTGCATGTGATTCCCCATCCCGAAGAGGGCGAATTCATGCTGATCAACTTCAGCCAGGCGTTTTTCCTGCCGCAATTGACCTGCGATCCCCTGGACCTGGAAGACATCCCCATCGGCCAGGCGCCGGAGCTGTCGCCGTTTCGCTTTCAGGAACAGCTGGACTTCATCCTTGAAGACGCGGCGTTCGAGCAGGTAAAAACCTGGCTCGCCCATATGCGCGAACTTGATGCCCACCGCACCTTCGGCGCCCGCGAACGCCTCAAGGGCTATCTGTTTCAACTGGTCGGCCTGGTCTGCGAACAATACGCCGAGCCGTTGCAGGCCTTCGCCGCCAACAATGCCACGCGGCGCGGGCGCAAGGATGCGTTGGCACGGGTGCAGGGCTATATCCGCGAGCACCTGCATGAACCGACCCTCAACCTCACGGACGCAGCGGCGGCGGCGTTCCTGTCGCCCAACTACCTCACTCACCTGTTGCGCAAGGAAACCGGCAAACCCTTCTCGCAACTGGTGCTCGACCGGCGCATGCAGTTGGCGCGCACCTTGTTGCTCAACAGTGCGCAGATGATTGGCGTGGTCGCGCACCGCTGCGGTTTCACTGACGAGGCGTATTTTTCCCGGTGTTTCCGCAAGGCCCATGGCGTGGCACCGGGGCAGTTCCGTCGTCAGCAGCAGGGCGAGGCGCTGTAGGCGTTTTACAAATCCACGACATTCACTGTGTTTCAATTTGCATACAATTGCGCTTCGTCACAGGTAGAGCAGGGCGCTCGAGGATTATGCAACAGCCACAAGATGCGCCGTCCAACAGCTTTCGCTACTTCGTGCTCGGCGTGCTCTGCGCTGCAGTATTGCTGGGGTTCTATTTTGTGCGGCTCAACGCCGAGGTTGACCGCGAGCGGGAAGCCGCCAACCAACGCCTGGCACTGTGCAGGCAGGTGGAAAGTGTAGGGCGCTCGTTACTGCCCAATAGCCTTGAAACCCAGGAAGCGTGCAAACAATTGAATGAGCGTATATCCAAAAGTGTGACGCCGCTTTAATCCAATAACCCTTTTTTATAAGTGGAAATAATCTCAGTAGTTGCACCAAAAAGTGGCACTCATATACTGCGCTACCTTAAAAAATGTGTGGTTATTGAATGACTTACAGCACTTTTAATCCGACGAAAGGATTAAAATAATCTTGTTGCAGGTTTTTACAATCGTTACTATAGCCGGGCGTTCACCTCCCACGGTTTATGCATTTTTAAATCCCAAGTTTCCATCAGCTACTTGGGATTTTTTTTGCCTGCGATTTGACCTTCGCGTCACACTTCACCGTCAGCGAACTCTGCGCGCATCCGCCCATTGCGTTTGGCTTGGTACAACAACTTGTCGACGGCTTCGACAAACCCCAGCATCGGGCTGTCGGGTTTCACGATGCGCGTACCGACGCCCAGGCTCAGGGTCAGCAGGTTCGACACCGCCGAAAAACCGTGCTCAATGTGCTGCTGGCGGATCAGGTGCAAGCAACGCTGCGCCACCTGCCGGGCAGACGCCGCATCGGTTTCCGGCAGCAGCCACACAAACTCTTCGCCGCCAATACGCGCAATGAAATCCCTCGGACGGTTGGCCGCCTGGGACAGGGTGTTCGCCACCTGACGCAGGCATTCATCGCCCTTGATATGGCCGTAGTGGTCGTTGTACTGCTTGAAAAAATCGATATCCAGAATGATCAACGACAGCGGTAACTGGCTGCGCTGGGCACTGGCCCATTCGCGCTCCAGCACCGTGTCAAACATGCGCCGGTTGGCGATGCCGGTCAGGCCATCCTGGTAGGAATATTCCTCGAGTTGTTTTTGCAGGCGCACCAGGTGCTCTTCGGTCTTCTTGCGTTCGCTGATATCGAACATGAACCCGATCAGTGCTTCGACCTCGCCGTCCTTGCGTACCACATGCACCACGTCGCGAATCCACACGTAGTCGCCGTTCACGGTCAGCGCGCGGTAGTCCGCTTCGTGGTCCACCCCGGCGCGCGATTGCGACACGCAGAAATTCACCACGTATTCACGATCATCCGGGTGCATGCGCTCGACCCAGTCGTCCACGCTCACCCAACTCTGCGGAGTCCAACCCAGCAAGGTCTCGATCTGCGGGCCGATGTAACTGAAGGTCATGCTCTGCCAATCGATGCGCCAAGGGATGGCCTTGGTCGACTCCAGCAAGGTCTTGTACACATCGCTGTCGGGCTGGCTCGGAGG
Organism: Pseudomonas sp. DWP3-1-3b3; assembly: GCF_049896305.1. Classification (NCBI taxonomy): domain Bacteria; kingdom Pseudomonadati; phylum Pseudomonadota; class Gammaproteobacteria; order Pseudomonadales; family Pseudomonadaceae; genus Pseudomonas; species Pseudomonas sp. DWP3-1-3b3. Next base: position 12,585 of record NZ_JAFCUA010000011.1, read on the forward strand.
GTCGATGCTCATGGTGGTTTGGCTCAAGATGATGGCGAAAAGCCAAGAGCGTCTGGTGATCGACGCTTCGAGTCAAGCCCTCCACGGAGCAGCAGACGAGAGGTCGAAAAGCGGGTTTTCTGGCGTCAGTGATTCGGCGTTTTTGGGGTGAAATGAGGCATGGCTAACACTTTTGCATTAATGCTTCCATGCCCTGTAGAACCTCATCTACTCTGTCTCCATCACAACACCTCGTGAGGCCCAGGGATGGGAACTTGTCATGATTTCAATCGTTGAATTCAACCGCATCATGGCCTCGGGTTTCCTGCCGCTGGCGTGCGATTGCACCTTGAACAGCGACGGCTCGTTGCGCATCAACATCTTCGAGCCCGTGTCTGGCCGGGTCGACCTGTTGTTGACCGGTGTGTCCCCCGAAGGTTTGGACAGCATCCGTTCCATCTCAAACCTGATTGGCGAGTTGCGTACCGAAATCAAGGCCGGGCGCCGGGGGTTTGCGGCAGTGGGTTAGCTGTTGACGCTGTGGGTCGGCGCATCGAGCGCGCCGTAATAGCGCCAGCAGCAGTGGCGGTGTTCCGGCACGATCACGCAGCCGCTGAGGCTGGCGATCAGCAGTGCGGCAACCAGCAGGTAAAGTCGGCGGGACATGGTGTTTCCTCTTGGGTTGATCAGCGTTAATCCTTCAACGTTGCCACCGGCATAAATCCGTCGCGAAGCTTTCAAACCTTTCATCAAGTGCCTTCCTCCCCTGGGCAATACTGCCTGCGACAATAATCTGCGCGTCCTGCGACGGATTTTTCGACACGCCCCGTTCAACCCATCAGCAACCGGCACTTGCGCCCGTTGCATGAAGGAGTTGCCATGAGACCCCTGGCCACATTGCGCTTTGCCTTGCTTGCTCCGCTGGCCCTTGCCGCGTTTGTCAGCACCCCGGTGTTTGCTCAGACCGAAATCATCATCCGCCAGGCGCCGCCACCGGAGCGCGTGGAAATGGTCCCCGTGGAGCGGCCCGGTTACGCCTGGGACCGAGGCCACTGGCGCTGGGAAGGACGCGGTTATGGCTGGGTGCCGGGTCATTGGCAGCCGGTGATGCGCAATGCACGTTGGGAGCCCGGCCATTGGGAAGCCCACGGCCCCAATTGGTACTGGCGCGAAGGGCATTGGATCCGCTGACCGAGAATTGCCCGATTGAACGACACTGATCCGGACGTTGAACTGCTCGCACGTATCGGCAACAACGAACCTGCAGCCGTCAACGAAATGGTGACGCGCAAACTGCCGCGTCTGCTGGCACTCGCCAGCCGGATCCTGGGGGATGCCGACGAAGCCAAGGACGTGGCCCAGGAAAGTTTCCTGCGTATCTGGCGCCAGGCATCCACATGGCGCAGTGGCGAGGCGCGTTTCGACACGTGGCTGCACCGCGTGGCACTCAACCTGTGCCATGACCGCCTGCGTCGGCGCAAGGAGCGGCCTTTGAACGAGGAGGCGGCGCTGGAGCTGGCAGACAGCGCACCGCCTCTGGATGAACAATTGGAAAGCACCGAGCGCAGCGCGCGCATGGCCGCCGCACTGGCCGCTTTGCCCGAGCGCCAGCGCGAGGCGATTGTGTTGCAGTACTACCAGGAGCTGTCGAACATCGACGCCGCGGCCCTGATGAATATCAGCGTCGAGGCACTGGAGAGCCTGCTGTCGCGGGCCCGACGCCAGTTGCGCCGCCAACTTGCCGATACACCCGGGCTTGCCCGCCCAGGAAGGGGAACATCATGACACCCGAACGATTTGCTTATCTGGCTGACGCCTATGGCGCCGACCTGCAGCGTTGGCCGCTGGCTGAGCGCGGGGCGGCTAAGGCGCTGCTCGATAGCGGCAATCCCAGTGCCCGTGAAGCGTTGGATCAGGCCGGTTGGCTCGACGCCCAGCTGGACAGTCATCAACTGGCATTTATCGACCCGGCGCTGACCCGACAGGTCCGTGAGTCGGCGCCGCGCCGTAGGTCGTTCTGGTCGCGTTATGCCGGCTGGCTGTCACCGGCGGGGCTGGTGGGGGTGGGCATTGCCGGTGTCGTCACCGGCATGCTGGTGGCGTCCATGAGCGTGCCGCTGCCGATGGTGTCTGCCGAGGTGTTGCCCAGCGTGTTTGACCAGGGCGATGCGCAAGTCATCTTTACCGTCAACGCTGAGGAAACCGAGCAATGAGCGCCCAATCTCTTAAACCGTGGTTGCTGGTCTCGGTGTTGCTCAATGTGTTTTTGATTGGCGGGGTAGGCGGGGGGCTGTACCACTGGATGGCGAGTGCCAAGCCTGTGGAGGCGGTGGTCAATCAGCATGGGTTGCGCCAGGCGATGGTCAAGTTGCCGCCGGAGCGGCGGCGGGAGTTGCGTCAGTTGTTGCGCCATAACCGTGCCGACAGCCAGCCGCTGGTGATGGCGGGGCGGGAGGCGCGGTTGGGGGTGATCAAGCAGCTGGAGGCGCCGACCTTGGATCGGGATGTGTTGGTGGCGGAGTTGGCCAAGGCGCGGGAGGCGGATATGGCGCTGCGGGCGTTGGTGGATTCGACCTTGGCGCAGTTTGCCGGGACGTTGCCTCGGGAGGAGCGGCAGAAGTTGGTGGAGGCGTTGTATTTGCGGGGGCAAGCGGGTGGGGTTAAGCCTCGGTCTTGATTGTGTGGCGAGGGAGCTTGCTCCCGTGGCGGCCTTCAGGTTGGCCTCGGGGGGGAGGGGCTGGTTGAGTACATATTCCGTTATTTGGGTGATGGCGGGTATGGGTTCCGCCCTTACGGCGGCTCACTTTTGATAGAGCCGGAATGCCGGCCCAGTCAAAAGTAAGCAAAACGCTCTTGCCCCAACACTCGGCACCTCGCCTAGGCTCGGTGTGCCCAAATCCCCGCCGAATTCCGGCCAGCGTGTTTGACGGGGCGCCTGAGATCAAGATCAAAAGCAAGAGCACGGCGGCCTGGTAGCCGACCTGAGTGGTTAGATCAAAAGCAGGTGCGTGTAGGCGCAGGCTTGCCGGGTCGCCGCATCGCTGCGACGCAGACGCCTCGATGCTACGGCTAGGGAGGGCTCTAATGCTTTCATGTGGTGAGCGGGCTTGTCCCGCGCTGGGCTGCGCGGAAATGTGCATGCTAGTGAGTTCCTGGCTTACCCCAGTGAGGGCTGTGGAACGGCAGTTTCCCTGCAAACCCAGGTCACCGAGCAATGGCGCCCGGTGCAGGACGATTTCATGACCATCCGCCAAGCCATGGCCGTACCGGTGGCGCACGCAGCCGCTGCCGCGTTCGTCAGGTCCTTTGTCGAACGGCAGAAAGAGAATGGTGGGGTGAAGCGAGGTCTGTTGGCCAGTGGCCAAAGCGTCGAACTACAGGCGACGTAGAAAAGATTTAACGATGTGGCGGGTGGCGTCGGTGGTGTCCAGATCATCCATGGCGCTATAGGAGTGCCACTGGCAATCGATTATTTCATTGCAAGGTTTTGCATCGGCAATGTTCACCACCGACGCTTCGAACACGTGATGGACGGTGTCGCGGGCTTTCAGCTCCTGCAAGTACAACAAGCCGTCCACGTTCAATCCGGTTTCTTCTTCCAGCTCGCGTTCAGCCGCGCCGACCGGGCGCTCATTGGGTTCGACCTTGCCACCCGGCAACGCCCATTTCGATCTGGCCTTGCGCACGAAGAGGATATGCCCCTCGTGTTCGCAAATGACCGTGGCCCTTATTTTCATCGTCTGTGCCCCGCAGTGGGATGAGTGTCATAAAAGTGTAATGCAATTGTCATGCTAAGTGCTTGTGGCGCTGACGTGTGGGGATGTGGATACTGCCCGATTGATCAAAACGCATGAGGAGAGCAGATGAGCAGCGTACGCTGGGGCATGATCGGCTGTGGCAGTGTCACTGAACTGAAGAGTGGACCGGCTTTCTACAAAGCGCCAGGTTCTGCGTTGGTGGCCGTGATGGGGCGCCGCGAAGAAGCCGTGCGTGATTATGCGGCACGCCACGGTATTGCACGCTTCTACACCGACGCCCAGGCATTGATCAACGACCCTGAAGTGGACGCCGTCTACATTGCCACGCCGCCCGACAGTCACCTCGAATACAGCCTGATGGTGGCGGCGGCCGGCAAGCATTGCTGCGTCGAGAAACCGATGTCGCTGAATGCCGAGCAGAGCGCCTTGATGCAGCGCACGTTCGAACGTGCCGGGTTGCATCTGTTTGTGTCCTATTACCGCCGTTCGCTGCCGCGCTTTCAGCAAGTGCGCGACTGGCTGCGAGATGGGCGTATCGGTGAGCTGCGCCACCTGACCTGGACCCTGTGCAAACCACCGGCTGCCCACGACGCCAATGCCGCCAACTGGCGGACCGACCCGAGCGTTGCCGGGGGCGGTTATTTTGCCGACCTGGCGAGCCATGGCTTTGACCTGTTCCAGTACCTGGCCGGCGATATCATCGAAGTGTCCGGTTACACCTCGCGCCAGGAAGGCCGTTACGCGGCGGAAGATGCCGTGACGGCCAGCTGGCGCTTCGCGTCCGGCGCGCTGGGCATGGGCTGCTGGAACTTTGTGGCGGACCGTCGTGAAGACCGGGTGGAACTGATCGGCAGCCGTGGGCGTATCCAGTTCTCGGTCTTTGAGGACCAGTCCCTGCACCTTGAAGGCGAGACGCGGGAGGTGCTGGAAGTGCCGTGCCACGCGCATATCCAGTGGCACCATGTGCTGGCGATGAACGCGCATATTCGCGGCGAAGCCGAGCATCCGTCATTGGCCATCGAGGCGCTTAAGACCGATCGGATCCTGGACAAGGTGCTACAACGTAACCCCCATCACCCCGGCTAGGCACGATAGGGTTTTCTTTTTCCAAGGAATAGACGGATGAAATACTGGATAGCGGTGTGGCTGGTCCTGGCCACCAGTGCAATGGCGGCCCCGCGTAGCCAAGGCACGCCGGGGGAGTTTGATTTTTATGTGTTGTCGTTGTCCTGGTCACCGACCTTTTGCTTGACCCACCCGGACAACGAACAGTGTTCAGGCAAGGGCTACGGGTTTGTGCTGCACGGCTTGTGGCCGCAGTACGCGCGGGGAGGGTGGCCGGCGTCGTGCTCGCCGCAGACACAGTTGAGCCGTGAAGACATCGAGAAAGGCGCGGCATTGTTCCCAACTCGTTCGTTGCTCAGGCACGAATGGGCCAAGCACGGCACCTGCAGTGGCCTGGAGCCGTTGGCCTACCTGCAAAAGACCGATGAGGCGCTGGGCGTGGTGAGCATTCCGCAGCAATTGCAACCCTTCAACACGCCGCCATCGCTGCAAGCCCGTGAGATCGAGGCGCTGTTTCGTGAGAGCAACCCGCGCATGGGCAACCATGGGCTGGCGGTAATCTGCAAAGGCAAGGTGTTCTCGGAGGTGCGCGTGTGCCTGAGCAAGGACCTGGCGTTTACCGGCTGCCCGCGCAGTGTGAAAACCCAGTGCCGCGACGGTGATATCCGTATCCCCACCCAGCGCTAAGGCAGCATCGCCAGGCGATAGCGCTCGTCAAAATCTTCGGCCAATTGCGCCAAGGTGACCTGGTCCAGGCGCTCCAGCAGCAGCGCCTGGGCTTGCTCGAAGGCCTGCGTCAGCGCGGCGTTCACCGCTTGTTCCACCAGGCATTGCGGGTGGTCGGTGGACAAACCGATAGCAAATATCGAGGGTGTACCCAGGGCGTTGTGAATCTCCAGCAAGGTGATTTCACTCAACGGCTTGCCCAGGCTCCAGCCACCTTGATGGCCCTTTTCCGAACGGACATAGCCCTTTTCCTTGAGCAGCCCGAGCGTGCGCCGCACTACCACCGGGTTGGTGCCGAGCATCTGCGCGATGGTTTCCGACGTGGCGCGTTCTTCATGGCGGCCCATATGGATCAGCACGTGGAGCATGCGCGAAAGGCGGGTGTCATTTCTCATCAAGGGGCCTCGGTTCATTCAAGCCGAAAGTATCGTTCGTAACCCTAAAAGTTGCGAGACGCTTGACGGACTATTTTTACGTAACTTATGGTGTGTCGTGAAAGCCCTCGGATAACCGAGGGCACACAACATGGGGTCATTTTCATGATGTACGACGTGATTATCGTGGGTGGCAGCTACGCGGGCCTGTCTGCCGGCCTGCAATTGGCGCGGGCGCGACGACAGTTACTGGTGATCGACTCGGGGCAGAGGCGTAATCGCTTTGCGGCCACCTCCCACGGTTTTCTCGGCCAGGACGGCCAGGCGCCGGAGATGATCGCTGCCGAAGGGCGCAGCCAACTGATGGAGTACCCGACTGTCACGTGGGTGCAGGACCGCGTGGTTCAGGCCGAAGGTTGCAACGTTCGCACCGAATACAACGGTACGTTCCAGGCCAAGCGCCTGATCCTCGCCACCGGCGTTGTCGACGAGTTGCCCACTATCGAAGGCCTGCAAGAACGTTGGGGCAAGCACGTATTCCACTGCCCGTACTGCCACGGCTATGAGCTGGATCAAGGCCGCATCGGCGTTCTCGCCACCTCACCGCTGGCCATGCACCATGCGCTGATGTTGCCGGACTGGGGCACCACCACCTTGTTCACCAATGGCGTGTTTACCCCGGATGCCGATCAGCAGGCGCAGTTGGATCGACGTGGGGTCAGCGTGGAAAACGCGGCGGTACGGCGTATCAGCGGTGAGCGCGCCGACCTGGAGTTGGTCGACGGCCGAGTCTTCAACCTCGACGGCATCTTCACGATGTCCCGCACCCGAATCAGCCCCTTGGCCGAGCAACTGGGTTGCGAACTGGCCGATGGCCCCACCGGCCCTTACCTGCACACCAACGACATGCGCCAGACCTCCGTGCCTGGCGTGTTTGCCTGTGGTGATACGTCGCTGGCCGCCGGTTCCGTCGCGCTGGCCGTGGCCGAAGGCGTGCGCGCCGGTGTGGGCGCGCACTTTTCGTTGATCAATGGTTGAGGTAGACCTGGCTTGATCCGGCGCAGGCGCTAGACTCCAAGCACCGTCTCCCATTGGAAGGGACATCGCTTGAGCGCCGATTTCGAGAGCAAGACCACGTTTCAGGGGTTGACCTTCAAGCTGTACCGAGGAGAGGGCGCTGCACTGCTGGCGTTCGACCTGGCGCAGGATCTGGCCACCCCTGACTTTGTCGGCTTCAGTATCGAAGTGCGCTACCCCGGCGCCACCCATTGGGGTGTGCTGCACAACCGCCTGCACTTCGATTATCCACCTACGCCCGAACGGCCGCGGACTTTTCCTTCCACCGAGGCGCCATTCCAGAAATTCCGCTGGATCCATGTGCCCAGTGAGATCCCACCAGGCTTTTTCCGCTACCGCGTCACCGCTTGCTACATGGGGGCTGACGGCACGCTGAGCAAGGGCGTCGGGGTAGAAGGGCAGGTGAGCCTCGAAGCGCAGACCATCAGCCATTTCGTCAATATCGGCTTTACCCGAGGCTTTGCGTCCTCCCAGGCCTACGGCGACCGTTTCGACAATGAAACACGCATCCTGCCACCGGCCCGTTCCGCCCCCAGTGCCTACCTGGAGCTGGACATGGCGCCTTTCGAGCGCAACTACCAATGGTTGGGTTTTGAGGCGCGTCAGTTGATTCTGCAGGTGCTCGACCAGGTGGCGAACGACCCCGAGTTGAGCCTCGACGCGTTGATCTACGAAAGCAAGGAGCCGGACATCCTGCGCCGCCTGGAGCAACTCGGCCCGCGCCTGCGTGCAATCATCGATGACCATGGCGACCAGGGCGCCGCCGATAGCTGCGAAAGCATCAGTGCCGCCCGCTTGAGTACCGCCGGAGCGCAGATCAAGCGTCTGCATTTCTCCAGCCAGCAGCACAATAAAGTGTTGATTGTACGTCGCGCCGGCAAGGCAATCCGGGTGCTCGGTGGTTCCACCAACTTTGCTTTGCGCGGCTTGTATATCCAGGCCAACAACGTGCTGTTGTTTGACGACGAAACGGTCGCGGGCAAGTTCGCCGAAGTCTTCGACGCCTATTGGACCTCACCCACGACGTTCCGCAAGCACCCGCTCTCGCAACAGTGGTGGGTGGTGCGCGACGAGCCGGGCTCCAAGGTGTCGCTGTGTTTTGCGCCGCATGCCGACAGCGCGTTGTCTCTCGATCCCATCGCCACCAGCATCGAAAACGCCACCAGTTCGGTGCTGTATTCCATCGTGTTTCTGAGCCTGATCAACGGCAAAGTGCGCACAGCACTGGACGAGCTGATGCAGCGCGCACTGTTCTCCTACGGCGTGGCCCAGCGCACCGGCAAGCTGGCGGTGCGCAAGCCGGACGGTTCGGTGGGGTTGCTGCCGTTCGCCTACCTGGCGAGCAACGCACCGGCGCCGTTCAAGTCGGAGTGGTCGGGGAATGCGGGGAACATGGTGCACAACAAGTTTGTGGTCACGGACTTCAATGGCGCCAACCCCACGGTGTACACCGGTTCATCCAACCTGGCCGGCGGTGGAGAGAAGAACAACGGTGACCACCTGATCCGCATCGAAGACCGCAAGATCGCTGTGGTGTATGCCATCGAGGCGTTGCGCCTGTTCGACCATTTCCACTTTCGCGTCAATGCCAGCCAGCCTGGCGCACTGCAAACCCTGCGTCTGGCCAAACCTCCGGCTGCGGGTGAGAAAGCCTGGTTTGACGCCTACTATCGCCCCGGCCATGTGAAGGCGCGGGACCGCGAACTGTTCGTCAAATAGGCCCCGGCTGGCCGTCCACCAACTGTTGGAACAACGGCGTCAACAGGTCGATCAACACCTGGGGATCGGCCTTGGCCAATGCCGACAGTTCCAGCATCTGGCGCATCACCTGGAAGCCCGACACCAGCGCCATCACCAGCGCTGCGCGCTCTTCGTGATGGGCGCCCTTGAGCGCGGCGGCCATGGTCGCCTGATGGCCCTTTTCCACTTGCTCGCGGCCGATGATCGCCGCGCGTTTGCTGGACGCCGAATGCAGCATGATCAGGAAACCTTCCAGCGGCGTGCTGCCGGCTTCGGTGATGCTGACCAGTGCGGTAGCCATCGTGCGGCCGAGGTTTTCCGAGCTGAGATTGTTCTCGGTGAGGATGATCGGGCTGGCCATGGTGTCGGCGATCACTTCGGCAAACAGCTGCTCCTTGGAGCCGAAGTAGCGGTTGACCAGCATTGCCGTCACGCCCGCGCCAGCGGCGATTTCGCGCACCCCGGCACCGTCATAGCCCGACTGGGCAAACGCCTTGCGTGCGGACAACAAAATGGCTTCGCGGGTGACGGCGGCATTGCGCCGGCGTGGAATGGGGTTGGGCATTGGCATCCTGACGTGGCTGGAAACTGTGGGCGCACACACCGTGCGCGCCGACAGGGTACAGGGTCTATTTGCTGTCGAGGAAGCCCAGCAGTGCGGCATTGAACAACGCCGGGTCTTGCAGGAAGGCAAAGTGACTGGTGTTCGGCAGGATCAGCAGGCCTGCACCGGGGATGGTTGCGGCCATGTACTCGGTGTGTTCGCGCTTGATCGCTTCGTCATGGTCGCCGTCGGCAATCAGGATTGGCGTCTTGATGCTTTGCAGTTGCGCGTCAGTCCAGTTCGGTTGGCTGGCCCACATATGGCTGATCTGCTCGACGAACGCGTCGTACTCTTTTGGCGTCGGCGACAGCTTGGCGTACTCCTTGCCCGCGCGTTCGATGAAGGCAGCGAAGGTCGGGTTTTTCTCCACGCCGTCTTTTACGCCGGCGGTCTGGGTGTTGGCGGCGAAGGCGAACACTTTGCCGATACGGTCCGGATGACGCAGGGCCAGGTCGATGCCGATGATCGCACCGTCGCTCCAGCCGACGATGTCGGCGCGGGGGATTTTCAGGTGGTCGAGCACGGCCACCACGTCGTCGGCCATCAGGTCGTAACCGTAGGGTTTTTCATCCCGCGAACTGCGCCCGTGGCCACGGCTGTCGATGCTGATCACCGTGTGTTTGGCCGACAGCGCCTTGACCTGGTTGCCCCAATAGTCGGAGTTGGACAGGCCGCCGTGCAGCAGAACCACCGGCGAGCCGTGGCCGGTGCGGGTGTAGTAGACCTTGATGCCGTTGACGGCAGCGTAGCCGGTCTTGGCGCCGGCCACGGCGGCGGGCGTTGGCGGCAGGGTTTCCCAGCGTTCAGCGGCTTGAGTAGCGGAAAAAGACAGCATCAGGCAGGCAGCTGCCAGCAGGCGACGTGACATAGCGGTTCCTTCTTTGCGATGAGTAGGGGCCGAACTCTAGCATCGGCTCCGGCACCGGAAATACGCATTTTTGCCTATCAAAACCGGCCGTTTGAAAGAAAAAAATGCAGTTATATCAATGGAATAAAAGCGTCTAAACGACCTTGTGGGCGATCAGGCTATTGGCACAATCGATCAGCGTCTCGCGGGCCGGGCGCGGCTGCCAGCCCAGCATCACGCGGGCTTTTTCTGAGGTGTGGCGGTGTTGGCGGCCAAGGTTGGGGGTGAGGCCGCGCAGCAGCGGATCGAAACGTGCCAGCAGGCGCAGCAGCCAATCCGGGATGTTACGGCTGGGCACCTTGTTGGCGGCGTCGCCCAGGTGGTCGCGCAGTATCTGGGAAATTTCTGCCATCCACAGGAACTGCCCAACCCCCAACAGCCGCTGTCCGGCGGCGGCCGATGCGGTCATGGCGCGGATATGCAGGGCGGCGAGATCGCGTACATCCACCACTTCGAAGCCCAGGCGCGGGTTGCCTTTGGCGCGACCTTGCAACAGGCGGGCGATGACTTGCACGGACCCGAGGGTGTCGGCGCTCATGATCGGGCCGAACACCGCACCGGGCAGCACAGTGGTCAGTGTGGTCGGGCCGGTCTGTTTGTGCATGAAGTCCCACGCGGCGCGCTCGGCCTGGCGCTTGGCGTGGCGATACGGCGTCACGTGGGTTTCCTTGGGGTCGAACCACACGGACTCGTCGCTGAGGCTGTCGGGACTCTGCAAGGGTGGGGTGGCGACGGTGGCGGCGCTGGTCATGACCACCCGGCGAACCTCCGCGTGGGTTGCCGCACGCAGGACACGCAAGGTCCCGTCCCGCGCCGGGGCAACCATGTCCTCCAGGTGTTGTGGCGCATCCAGGCCCAGGGGCGAGGCGACGTGCAGCACGTAGTCGCAACCGGCCATGGCCGCGCTCCACCCTTCATCGCGAGTCAGGTCGGCGGCAAAACAGGTGAGCCGGGTGTGATCGATACCCTGGCCGCTCAAGGTGGCGCGCAGGGCCGGTTCCCTGGCCAGGCTGCGCAAGCTGGTGCGCACGTCATAACCCTGTTGCAACAGGCCTGCCAGGCACCAACCGGCGATGTAGCCCGTGCCTCCGGTGACCAGAACCGTTTCCGCCATGACCTTTCTCCCGCCTGTGTGAATGAATTCAGGCTGAATTTAGGGCTGAAATCGCTATAAGTCTACAGCTGTATACAATTTTTTCCGGAGAGGGGCATTTTGTTCAATACCCCGATCCTTTTGCTCTTTACCGTAACGTCATCGTCACTCGCTCGAATAAAAGGGAACTGCAATGAGCTTGATCATTTCCATGGCCGCCTTCGCGTTGGCCACTTCCATCACGCCGGGACCGGTGAATGTGGTGGCGCTGAGTTCGGGGGCGCGTTTCGGGTTTGTCGCCAGCCAGAAACATGTGGTTGGCGCTGCCGTGGGGTTCACCTTGTTGCTGGTGCTGATTGGCCTGGGCCTGCATGAGGTACTGGTGCGCTGGCCGATCCTGACCCAACTGATCCAGTGGGGCGGAGTGGCCTTCCTGCTGTACATGGCTTGGAAGCTAGCGGTCGACGATGGTCGACTGGATGCCGAGGGCACTGCCACCGCACCCTCGATGCTGTATGGCGCGATCATGCAATGGCTCAACCCCAAGGCGTGGCTGGCCTGTGTGGCGGGGATGGGGCTGTTCGTCGCGGACGGCGACGCCGCGCAAGTCTGGCTGTTCGCGGCGCTTTACCTGGTGATCTGCTACCTGTCGGTGGCCTGCTGGGCCTATGCGGGAACCTTCCTTCGCCGCTACCTGGGCAACCCCGGAGGCGTGCGGGTGTTCAACCGTTCAATGGCCGCGTTGCTGGTGGCCAGTGTGGGTTATTTGCTGATGGCGTGAGCCGGTCGCGGTACTGCCCTGGTGTGGCAGCGAAATGCTGTTTGAAGGTGCGCTGGAAATGCGCCTGGTCGGCGAAGCCTGCGGCCAGGGCTACATCGGCGATCAACTCGCCCTGGCGCAATTGCGTACGGGCAAACTGGATGCGCTGGTTGACCAGGAACGCATGGGGCGTGAGGCCGTAATACTGCTTGAACGCACGGATCAGGTAGGACGGCGACAGCTCGGCCGCACCGCAGATATCTTCCAGTTTCAGCGTCTGCGTGCAGTGCTCGCGGATGTAGTCGGCGGCACGCTCCAGCTTGTGATTCACCTCGCGCAGGGGCGCATCGCAAGGGTTCAGGCGCAGTTGCACCTGCGTGAAGTAACTCACCAGCGCGCTTTGCTTTTGCAGGTGTTCGGCCTGTTCATCCACCAATAGGGCGTGCAACTCCAGCAAGCCGCTGTACAGCTGTGGGTCGCGGGTATGCGGGGTGGTGAACGCTCGATAACCCTGGTCGGTACTGAAACCCAACTGGTATTGCAAGTCGGTCAACCAGGGCGTGTCGATGTACAGCATCTGATAGGACCAGGGCTCATCAGCGATCGGGTTGCAGGCATGCACATCGCCGGGGTTCATCAGCACCACGGTGCCAGCGCTGATTTCGAAGGTCTCGGCGCCGTAGTGGTAATAGCTGCGCCCGGTAGTCACCGCGCCGATGGAGAAATGCTCGTGTGCGTGCCGGGTGTAGGTCACCTTGCGGCCATCGGCAATGGTGCGGGCCTCGATAAATGGCAAGGCGGCGTCACGCCAGAAACTGTGGGCTGTCGCGCTGGCGCAAGAGGACATGGCAGGGCACTCCGAAAACATTCGCTGTGTAGGTTTATCTATTCCCGCCGCACGTTCAAGGCTTCATTTGGCGGCCAGTGCCATGCTCAGCAAATAATCGGCCCACGGATCATCGCCACGGCTGAGTTGCGCCAGGCTGGGCACCAGCAAGGCTTGGGCGTGCAGCCGTGCGCCTTGTTGCAAGTAGTGGCGCTCGATAATGATGTTGGCCAATGCCTGCGACCGGGTTGAGTCGAGGCTGCGCGGGATGCGGTGGCCATCGGCGTCGGGCTCCGGCAAGTGATCGACTTCGATCAGAACGCTGTCCAGCTGGTTGATGTGCACACCGGGCAAGCTCTTCACCGGCACGTCTTCCGAGGGTTCGGCACCCTTGGCGTAGGCTGGCCACTCGAACGCCAGGTTCGACACGGCCTGCCCTGTCGTGGCGGCATTGATCAGGGTGGTGTAGTCCAGGTCGCGTCGGGGGCGCATCAGTAGATATTTGGGAAAGCACTCGTACACGTGTTGGTCGCTGTAAAAACTGGCACAGATAATCAAACCGAACGTCCCGACCGGCCCGGTGCCGCTGCGCAGGGTAAAGAACACCACTCTGCCGAATTCCAGTGCCTCACGGCGGGGCAGTGACAGCGAACAAAAGACATTTTTCAGGTAGTCGATATAGGCGGTCTGCATCCGGCCCAGGTGCGCGGCGAACGCCTGGGCGTACAGTGGGCCGAAGGGCTGCAACTGCCCGAAATGCGGGGCCATTTGCGCGAACTGAATGCCTGGGTCCGACGATATCCAACGGTGTGACGTGGCGACCAGTTCATTGGCCATGTACAGGTCGACAAACGCATATTTTTTGCCTCGGTGCGGGTTTCTCTGCAACGGATTGACCGGCGCCCACTCCCACACCAGGTCTTGCAGCAGCGATGACTGCGGGTAGACCTGCTTCAGCGCCTCAAGGGCGACCTGGCGTTGGGTCGGGACTGCTTGGTTGAAGATAGCTTCGGCTGACTGCAAGCGTGTACGCAGGCTGTTCAGTGCGCCGATTGCGCTGTTCGTCTGCGCAACGCTGTAATGCGTCTGGCGCGGCAGGATGCCGTTGGTCACTGCCCAGGCCAGGATCGGCGGGGTCGCCTGCGGCGAATCGAGGAACAGGCTCCAACTGCCGCGCACGGGCTGATAGGCCACGTAAAGAATTTCATCATGACTCATCTGTCGGGCGCTTCCGCGTATGCGTTGCTCCAGGTAGGTGGCGAATTGCTCAAACAATACCCAGGACTGGGTGCTGCGCAAAGGCAGTGAGTCGGGAATATCCCGTACCAGCAAATAGGGCGCCTGGCCGCACAGCATCAGGTGCGCCGCCAATGCGGCGGTAGCCGGGTCAAGGCCCCTGAAGCTGTTTTCGATGTGCAAGCGTACGAACGCCACCGATTCACCCCAATAGTAGGGCGCTGCCCAATCCAGGCCGTTGATCACGGTAGAGTGCTCGTCTGCTTGGGCGTCGAAGCTGAGAATTAACGCCGCCCACAGCAATGCACTTCGGCTCGCGCGCCCGCCGCTCACACTGGCCTCACTGCCTTGCCATTGCACTGCCTCGTCCAATAGCTTGGCAAGTTGCTGCGCACGCGGCGAGGCAATCAGGCGGGCCATCAGCAAGTCGGCTTCGGCCCTGACGTCGAGCCGCGACTTGCCTGTCAGCAGCGGCTCACTCAAATAAGCGAACAGTGACTGATCCGAGTCGGGCAGGAAGCCACGGCTGACGCTGACCAGCCGCTGACGATCCGTTGTCGACAAGGTCCACCCGGCAGGATGCGTGGTTTTGACGGGGGTGAGTGCGCGCCAGTAGTTACTTTCGTAGATCGGATGGGGCACGGTGATTACCCGGCGGCGGGCGGTCAGTCGCGCTGCCTCCAGGGTGGTGGGCAGTGGAATGTTATAGAGCCGTAAGGCCTGGCGCAGGCTGATGGCCTCGTTGGTACGCAATTCACCGCCCAGTTGCTCGGCGACGGGCAAAAGCTGGCGCACCCTCGGCGCCAGCCGAGCGTCGGCCGTTACGTCTGCCTCAAACGATTTCCAAACGCCATCCGCGCCGAAGGCGCCCAGGCCGCTCTCCACGCTGAACAGCACATGGCTTTGCGGATCAATGTTGTGTTTCACGAGAATCGCGACAAATTCAGGTTGGTCGATCAGCTCGCGCAGTTGGAGGCGTGCGGAGAGCAGCTTGGGCGGCAGGGTGTCGGCATCGATTTCGATGATCGCATCGAGCCCCATTGGGCCCTTGAGCGTGCCGGTATTGACCGCCCGGTACAGCGCGTCGCGCAGATTGTGACGATCATTGAGTACCCCGATGAAGCGACTGTAGATATAGCGCTCATCCAGGCTGCGAGCCGCCGCATACAAGGTCGGCGCTGCCGGCATTGGCCACTGGCGCAAACGCGCCACCAGCGCAGTGCGCGTGGTCTTGTTAGTGGGCAAATCAATATCGTAGGCCCGCAGGCACGCAGCCAGGCTCAGGCTGTGATCAGGGTAAAGGTCGAGGCCGAGTTTGTCCGCCAGCCGGATCAGCGCATGCCAGCGCCAGCCAGGGGATTCGGGGCGTAACTCGTAGGGGCGCGTCTCTTCGTCTCCCGGCTGAGGTTGGACATGGATCGCGTGTTCAGCCTGATCGAAGTAGTACTGGGACGAGGCCACCTGTACGCCTTCGTCACCATTGTCTTGGAGGATACGTTGCAAATGCTGCGCCGCGTCTATCAACGCCCGGGCCAGCCATGTGCCGGATGTGAGACGTAGGCGGGTACTGAGCAACGCCGGTCGGTCGAAAGGCTCAAGTGCTTGTAATGCGGTGGCCAATTCTTGGAAATCCAACTGTTGATTGACGCGCTCGCCATGTATCAACGAGCGGTTCAGGCCCACCGCATCAATGGATGGGAAGGCGTCGGCGGCGCGCAGCTCTTCGCTGATCACCAGGGCTTGCAGGCGATTGGTGGGCATGGGGTAGCCGTAGAACGCCAGCACCCGGTCCAGGGTTAACGTTCGCGCGAGGTTATCGACACGATCTCCGATGTAGGGCAATCCAAGCTCAGCGGGGTCCAGCAGTTGGGCGATGAAGACAATCGGGTTGGCGACTTTCCACCAGCCCGAGTCATCAGCCAGGGTAAAGCGTTGCAGGACGGTTTGCTGCGGCGTGCGGCCCAGCAACACGCCATTGCGCACCTGCAGCGTGGTGAAGTCCAACTGCCGACGGTCTGCCCAGTCGAGGAAGTCTCCCTGGTTGATGGCCTTGTGAAAGACCTCTCCCCATTGCCCCAGCAGTGACAGCTCGGAAATAATCACCGATGTGCTCGCGGATGCCAGTGCCGGGGCCTCCAGGATACCCAGCAACTGGGCGATCAGTTCACTGTCACCCAGGCGGCGCAGGTCCTCGCGCTCGCTGAGTTCGGCCGTGGTGTAGTGGATGCTCGCCAGCGGCAGGGCGTCGGGGGAAAAGTCTTCGGGGGACAAGGTTAGAACAAACAAACCATCCATAGCGGCGGCCTTCTACTGTGAGGGTGACCCGTATGATTGGCTCACTCGGGCGTTCGTCGACAGCAGGCCGCTCGCTGAATGCCGTGGCGGGTCTCAGCCATGGCTGTAGGCGTCAGAAGTCCCAACGCGTGGCGAGTTGCACGCTGCGCGGCTCGCCATAGAAGCCCGTACCGAAGTTACCCAGCCCGGTGTAGTACTTTTTATCGAACAGGTTCTTCACGTTGAGCGTGGTGCTCAGGTGATCGTTGAAGCGGTAACGCGCCATCAAGTCCACCAGGTAGTAGCTGTCCTGGGTGATCCGCGAGTTATGGCCGAAGTTGACGGTGTCGGCCGGATCGGGCTGGAACACATTGCCGAAGAACTCGCTCTGCCAGTTCACGCCGCCGCCCACGGTGACGTTCTGCAGGGCGCCGGGCAGGCGATAGGCGCTGAACAGGCGTACCACTTGCTGCGGCGTGGTGGTTTGCAGCACCGAGCTGTAGACGTAGCCATCATTGGCATCGCGGGTGTGCTGGTAGGTGTAGCCGGCGGAAAGGTTCCAGCCGTCCAGCACTTCACCCGACAGCTCTGCTTCGAAGCCCTTGGTGGTGGCGCCGGCAATAGGGCGGTACACCGAGTCGGTCTCGAAGCCCGAGACATACTCGGCGACGTTGTCCTGCTCGATGCGGAACGCGGCAAAACTGGCGTTCAGGCGGCCCTCGTAGAACGCGGCCTTGATCCCGGCTTCGTAGGTTTCGCCTTCGATCGGGTCGAGCAATTTGCGGTCCGCGTCCTTGCTGGTTTGCGGACGGTAGATCTGCGTGTAGCTGGTGTAGACCGACCAGGTGTCGTTGAGGTCGTAGACGATCCCCGCGTACGGCGTGACCACGCCACTCTGATGATACGTGGTGCGATTGTCGGTCTTGGTCGGGTCGTAGAAGTCGGTGGTGTCGGTGCCACTGAAATTGCTCACGCGGGTGCCGAGGATCACCGACAGGTCATCGGTGGGTTTCAGGCGCGTGGCCAGGTAGGCGCCGGTCTGGCGTTGCACGATGTCGTTCTGGCCGCTGCGTGGGATATCCGGCTTGGCGTACTCGCCGTGCCAATCGAAGATGCTGCCGCCCACCGCGGGGTAGATCGAGCCATACACTGGCACGTCCTGCTTCGAACGGGTGGCCATGAAGCCCATGATCAACTCGTGCTCGCGACCAAACAGACTGAACGGCCCGCTGAGGTTGACGTCCAGGGTGTTCTGCACCTGATCGCCCTTGTACTTGCCCATGAACATGTACATGTTCTCGCCGCTGACCGGGTCCGGGTTGCCGCCGCTGGCGGAGGCGAGCAGGGTGTCGTGCTGGCTGCGCTTGCGGTCGAGGCTGACCTTGAGCGACCAGTCATTCGTCAGCTTCTGCTGCACCGAAGCGAAGAGCGTCTGGTTCTGGAAGTCGCGACGGCTCCAGTCGGCCGCCGGGTTGAACGAGCGCGAGAAGTTCGTGCGCGAGCCGTCGCTGAAGTACATCGGGAAACCGGTCCAGCTGGCGCCGCGTGAGCGGGTGTTCTGCTGGTCGATGCCGAAGGTCAACAGCATGTCGGGCGTAGGGTCCGCCTCAAGGATGCCGTAGGCGATGTCCTTGGTGTTCTGGTAATGGTCCAGGTACGACTGGTGGTCCTGATACACACCGACAAACCGCCCACGCACATTGCCCGACTCGGTCAGCGGGCCGGAGATGTCGCCTTCGGTGCGGTAGTTGTCCCAGGAGCCGAAGGTCTGGGTCACGGAGGCCTTGAACGCCGCCGTAGGTTTCTTGCGGATCAGGTTGACCGTGGCGGACGGATCGCCGGAACCGCTCAACAGGCCAGCCGAACCCTTGATGATTTCCAGGTGGTCATACACCGCCATGTCGGTGCTGGTGGTGCCGTAGTCATACACGCCGTCGTAGGTGGAGTTGACGCCGTCGTACTGGAAATTGGTGATCGGCAGGCCACGGCTGGAGAACTCCCAGCGCTCACTGTCGTAGTTCTGCACGCTCACGCCGGGGGCGCGGCGCAGGGTGTCGGCGATGCTGTTGGAGCCTTGGTCATCCATCTGCTGGCGGGTGATCACGGTGACCGATTGCGGGGTCTCGCGCATCGACAGTGGCAGGCCGGTGGCCGAGGCCATGGAGCCTGTGGTGTAGGAATGGGTGTCTTCAGTGGTGGCGCCAAGGTCCTGGCCAGAAATGGTCGTGGCGCCCAGTTCGAGGGCACCCGTATTGGCCGGGATCTGTTCCAGCACATAGCCGTTGTTGCCTTGGGGCAGGGCCTGCAAACCGCTGCCCTGCAACAGGCGCTGCAAGCCGGCTGCCGGGGTGTAGCTGCCGTTCAGGCCGGGGCTGGTCTTGCCGGCAGCGAGGTTGTTGTGGCCGGCGATGTAAATACCGGACTGCTCGGCAAAGCTGTTCAGCACACTGACCAGGGAGCCGGCGGCGATGCGATAGCTGCGGCTGGCTTCCTGGGTCGAGGGCGATTCGGCGGCTTGCAGCGTCGGTGCGCCAAGGCAAAACAGCGAGGTAGCCAGCGCCAATGGGCGCAGCGCGAAGCGAGCAGGTTGCGACATGGATGTTTCCCTTTGGATCAAATCGATCGGCGAAATGAAGCGTCTGCAGGGTTAACCGAACGAGTTTTCAAAAAGGGAACTGGCGGTTGAGGATTGTTTACCGAGGACCGACGGTGACCCACCATGTCATCGGTTTATCGACACGTATCGGCAATGCGGCTTGCAGCAGATGCAGCGCGTGGTCGCTGTCCATCAACGGGAATGAACCCATCACCGGCAAGTGCGCCACGGCCGGGTCGCAGCCCAGGTGGCCGGGGCGATAACGGTTGAGCTCGGCGATCAGTTGGCCAAGCGGCAGGTTGTCCGCCAGCAATACGCCGCGGCTCCAGGCCTCGCGCGACGGTGAGGCCGGTGCGGTTGGCTGGAAGCCGTTGCGGCTGAATGAGACTTGCTGGCCGGCTTCGATGATGCGCACGGGGTGGTTGGCAGCGGTGACTTGCACCCGGCCTTCGAAGACGTTGAGTTGGGTGTGGTCGTCGCTTTGCACCACGCTGAAACGAGTACCCAGCGCCTGCATACGGCCGTATGCGGTATCCACCAGAAATGGCCGGCTGGCATCTTTGGCCGTGTCGATCAGCACTTCGCCAAAACGCAGCTGCAGCAAGCGTTGAACCCCATCAAAGCGCACATCCAGAGCCGTCAAGGCGTTCAACCACACATGACTGCCATCGGCCAGCAGCGTGTCGCGGGTTTCACCGCTATGGGTGGCATAGTCCGCACTCCAGCCGCCGACCAGTCGGGGCAGGGCGGTATTGCGCCAGGTGCCCCAGGCCAGTGTCGAACCGACGCCCAGCACCAGCAGCGTCTTGAGGGTTTGACGGCGCGAGGTGCGCAACGCCCGGCTGGCGCCATGGGCGTGTTCCTGCAACGGGGTAAACCGCTGGCTTACACGTTGCACATACTGCCAGGCCGCCAGGTGCTCGGGGTTCTGCGCGACCCAGGCCTGCCAGTGCAGTTGCTCCAGGGCGCCCCCTTGATCCTGCAGGCGCACGTACCATTGCGCCGCCTGCTCCAGGCTGGCGTGGCTGAGTTTGCCGGGCGTGTTCATTGCACCAGCATGCCGTCGAGTTCCGCTTCCAGGATCGCGCAATGCAACAGGGCCTGAGCCATGTACTTCTTGACCATGCGCTCGCCCACGCCCAACTGCTCGGCGATCTGCTTGTAGGCCAGGCCGTGCAGTTGGGCGAGCAGGAAGGCTTCGCTGACTTTCTTCGGCAGGCGCGCGAGCATGGCGTCCACTTCGTAGAGCGTCTCGACGATGATTGCGCGTTGTTCCGGTGACGGCTGGGTGGCTTGCGGACACAGGGCCAGGCTGTCCAGCCAGGCCTTCTCTAGCTGGCGCCGCCGCCAGAGGTCGATGCACAAGCCACGGGCGATGGTTGCCAGGTACGAGCGCTGGCCCACGTGGTCGGTTTCGGTCGGCGGGCGGTTGAGGAGGCGAATAAAGGTGTCGTGGGCCAGGTCGGCGGCATCCCAGCGGTCATTCAGCCGACGGCGCAGCAGGCCGAGCAGCCAGCCGTGGTGAGTGCCGTAGAGGTGGGTGAAAGAGGTCGACACGATGTCCATCCAGCGCAAAAGGATTGGCGTAAATAAGAATTGGTCGCGATTAAAGCAAAGGGAGGAGATGTGCGCAAATGATATTGGATTGCTTTTGTGTGGGAGCCGGGCTTGCCCGCGATGGCGGTGTATCAGTCAGCGGATGTATTGGCTGACCCGCCGCTATCGCAGGCAAGCCAGCTCCCACATTTAACAGTGTTTAGTCAGGCGGGCACGAGGAACGCTGCCTCCAGCAGTTGCCGGGTGTAGGCATGCTGCGGGTCGGCAAAAATCGCCTTGGCATCGCCTTGTTCCACCACCTGCCCATGCTTGACCACCATCAACTGGTGACTCAGCGCCTTCACCACCGCCAGGTCATGGCTGATGAACAGGTAGGTCAGGTTGTACTTGGCCTGCAGGCTACGCAGCAGTTCCACCACTTGGCGTTGCACCGTGCGGTCCAGGGCTGAGGTAGGTTCATCGAGCAGGATCAGGCGCGGCTTGAGCACCAAGGCGCGGGCGATGGCGATGCGTTGGCGCTGGCCGCCGGAGAACTCGTGGGGGTAGCGGTGGCGGGATTCGGGGTCGAGGCCCACTTCCTTGAGCGCCGCGATGATCGCGGCTTCCTGCTCGGCCGGCGTGCCCATCTTGTGGATGCGCAGGCCTTCGCCGACGATCTCGCTGACGCACATGCGCGGGCTCAGGCTGCCGAACGGGTCCTGGAACACCACCTGCATTTCCCGGCGCAGCGGGCGTACCTGCTGCTGGGTGAGCTTGTCCAGTTGCTGGCCTTCAAAGCGAATGCCGCCCTTGCTGGCGATCAACCGTAGAATCGCCAGGCCCAAGGTGGATTTGCCCGAGCCGCTTTCGCCGACGATGCCCAGGGTCTGCCCCTGGGGCAGGCTGAAGTTGATGCCGTCCACCGCCTTGACGTAATCGACGGTGTTGCGCAGGAAGCCCTTCTTGATCGGGAACCAGACTTTCAGGTCATCGACCTCCAGCAAAGGCGGGCCGACTTCGTTGCAGGCCGGTCCGCCGCTGGGCTCCGCCGCGAGCAGTTCCTGGGTGTACGGATGCTGGGGCGACTGAAACAGCGTTTCACAGTCGGCCTGCTCGACGATGCAACCCTTTTGCATCACGCACACGCGATGGGCGATGCGCCGCACCAGGTTCAAGTCATGGCTGATCAGCAGCAGCGCCATGCCCAGCCGCGCCTGCAATTCCTTGAGCAATTCGAGAATCTTCAACTGCACCGTCACATCCAGCGCCGTGGTCGGCTCATCGGCGATAAGCAGCTCCGGCTCATTGGCCAGGGCCATGGCGATCATCACCCGCTGGCGCTGGCCGCCGGACAGCTCATGGGGCAGGGCCTTGAGGCGTTTGTGCGGCTCGGGAATGCCCACCAGATCCAGCAGCTCCAGGGTGCGCTGGGTGGCGACTTTGCCTTGCAGCCCCTTGTGCAGGCCGAGCACTTCGTTGATCTGCTTCTCGATGGAGTGCAGCGGGTTCAACGAGGTCATCGGCTCCTGGAATATCATCGCAATGCGGTTGCCACGAATATGGCGGATGGTCTTTTCTTTCAGCGTCAGCAGGTCCTGCCCGGCATAGTCGATGGTGCCGGAGGGGTGCCGCGCCAGCGGGTAGGGCAGCAGGCGCAGGATCGAGTGGGCAGTCACCGATTTGCCCGAGCCACTTTCGCCCACCAGGGCAATGGTCTCGCCACGCTTGATGTCGAAGCTGACGTTGTTCACCACGCGGTGGTGATGGTCGCCCGTGACGAACTCGACGGAGAGGTCGCGGATTTCGATCAGATTGTCCTGATTCATCTCATTTCCTCGGGTCGAAGGCATCGCGAGCGGACTCGCCGATAAACACCAGCAAACTCAACATGATCGCCAGCACGGCAAAGGCACTCATGCCCAGCCACGGCGCTTGCAGGTTGGATTTGCCCTGGGCCACCAGCTCACCCAGGGACGGTGAACCGGCCGGCAAGCCAAAACCGAGGAAGTCCAGGGCGGTGAGGGTGCCGATGGCGCCGGTGAGAATGAACGGCATGAAGGTCATGGTCGACACCATCGCATTGGGCAGGATATGCCGGAACATGATCGCGCCATTCTGCATGCCCAGGGCCCTGGCGGCGCGCACGTATTCCAGGTTGCGCCCGCGCAGGAACTCGGCGCGCACCACGTCCACCAGGCTCATCCACGAAAACAACAACATGATGCCCAGCAACCACCAGAAGTTGGGTTGCACGAAACTGGCGAGTATGATCAGCAGGTACAACACCGGCAGCCCGGACCAGATCTCCAGAAAGCGCTGCCCGGCCAAGTCCACCCATCCGCCGTAGAAACCCTGCAAGGCCCCGGCGATCACGCCGATGATCGAGCTGAGCACTGTCAGCGTCAGGGCAAACAGCACCGACACACGGAAGCCATAAATGACCCGCGCCAGCACATCGCGGCCTTGGTCATCGGTGCCCAGCAGGTTGACGCTGGAAGGCGGCGCGGGCGCCGGCACTTTCAGGTCGTAGTTGATGCTCTGGTAGCTGAACGGAATCGGCGCCCATAACGTCCAGGCGTCCTTGGCCTTGAGCAGCTCCTGGATATACGGGCTCTTGTAGTTGGCCTCCAGCGGGAATTCACCGCCAAAGGTGGTCTCCGGGTAACGCTTGAGCGCCGGGAAATACCAGCCGCCGTCGTAGTGCACAGCCAGCGGCTTGTCGTTGGCGATCAGCTCGGCGCCCAGGCTCAGCACGAACAGGATCAGAAACAGCCACAGCGACCACCAGCCACGCTTGTTGGCCTTGAACCGCTCGAACCGGCGGCGATTGAGGGGGGATAGATTCATCTCAATGCTCCCGGCTGGCAAAGTCGATACGCGGATCGACCAGGGTGTAGGTGAGGTCGCCGATCAGTTTCACGATCAGCCCCAGCAGGGTGAAGATAAACAGCGTGCCGAACACCACCGGGTAGTCGCGGTTGATCGCCGCTTCAAAGCTCATCAGGCCCAGGCCGTCGAGGGAGAAAATCACTTCCACCAGCAAGGAGCCGGTGAAGAAGATCCCGATGAACGCCGAAGGGAAACCGGCGATCACCAGCAACATCGCGTTGCGAAATACATGGCCGTACAGCACGCGGTGGTTGGTCAGGCCTTTGGCCTTGGCGGTGACGACGTACTGCTTGTTGATCTCATCGAGAAAGCTGTTCTTGGTCAGCAGGGTCATGGTGGCGAAGTTGCCGATCACCAGGGCCGTGATGGGCAGCGCCAGGTGCCAGAAGTAATCGAGGATCTTGCCGCCCCAGCTCAGTTCGTCGAAGTTGTTCGACGTGAGCCCGCGCAAGGGAAACCAGTCGAGGTAACTGCCGCCGGCAAACACCACGATCAGCAGGATCGCAAACAGGAACGCCGGGATCGCATAGCCGACGATGATCGCCGAGCTGGTCCACACATCAAAATGGCTGCCGTGCCGCGTGGCCTTGGCGATCCCCAGCGGGATCGACACCAGGTACATGATCAGCGTGCTCCATAACCCGAGGGAAATGGACACCGGCATCTTCTCCTTGATCAAGTCGATGACCTTGGCGTCGCGGAAGAAGCTGTCGCCAAAATCCAGCTGGGCGTAGTTCTTGACCATGATCCACAAGCGTTCCGGCGCCGATTTGTCGAAGCCGTACATCTTCTCGATTTCCTTGATCAGCGCCGGGTCCAGGCCCTGGGCGCCACGGTAGCTGCTGGAACCGGCCACCGACACTTCGGCGCCGCCACCGGCAATGCGGCTGGTGGCGCCTTCAAAACCTTCAAGCTTGGCGATCATCTGCTCCACCGGGCCACCGGGGGCGGCCTGGATGATGACGAAGTTGATCAGCAGGATTCCGAACAGCGTGGGAATGATTAGCAACAGGCGGCGAAAGATATAGGCCAGCATTTAATCGCCTCCACTCGCCGGATCGGCGCTGGTGTCTGGTTCTGAGGTGACGGCGGGTTTTACGTCAGGCTTGGCCCACCAGGTGGCGGTGCCGACGTCGTAGCGCGGCGGGACTTTGGGGTGGCCCAGGTGATCCCAATACGCCACGCGGAAGGTCTTGATGTGCCAGTTCGGGATCACGTAGTAACCGAACTGCAACACGCGGTCCAGGGCTTTGGCATGCGCCACCAGGCTTTTGCGCGAGTCGGCGTCGATCAGCTCTTCCACCAGTTGGTCGATGGCCGGGTCCTTGAGGCCCATGTAGTTGCGGCTGCCGGGCTTGTCGGCGCTGGAAGACTTCCAGAACTCGCGCTGCTCATTACCCGGCGAAGTGGACTGCGGGAAGCTGCCCACCAGCATGTCGAAGTCCCGCGAGCGAATGCGGTTGATGAACTGTGAGACGTCAACCCGACGGATCACCAGGTCGATGCCCAGGTCGGCCAGGTTGCGCTTGAACGGCAGCAGGATGCGTTCGAACTCGGTCTGGGCCAGCAGGAACTCGATTTTCACCGGCTTGCCGGTGGTGTCGACCATTTTGTCATCGACGATGCGCCAGCCGGCTTCCTGCAGCAGTTGGTAGGCCTCGCGCTGCTGGGTGCGGATCATGCCGCTACCGTCGGTCTTGGACGGTTCGAAGGCCTGGGTGAAGACTTCAGGCGGGATCTTGTCGCGCAGCGGTTCGAGGATCGCCAGTTCATCCGGGCCCGGCAGGCCGGTGGCGGCCATCTCCGAGTTTTCAAAGTAGCTGCGGGTGCGGGTATAGGCGCCGTTGAACAGCTGCTTGTTGCTCCATTCGAAATCCAGCAACAGGCTGATGGCCTTGCGCACGCGCACGTCCTGGAACATCGGCTTGCGCATGTTGAACACGAAGCCCTGCATGCCGGTGGGGTTGCCGTTGGGAATTTCTTCCTTGATCAAGCGGCCCTGGGCCACCGCCGGGATGTTGTAGGCGTTGGCCCAGTTCTTGGCGCTGAACTCCAGCCAGTAGTCGAACTGCCCGGCCTTGAGGGCTTCCAGGGACACGGTGCTGTCGCGGTAATAGTCAGTGATGCGGTTATCGAAGTTGTAGAAACCCTTGGCGACCGGCAGGTCCTTGGCCCAGTAATCCTTGACCCGCTCGTAGCGGATCATGCGCCCGGCCTTGACCTCGGCCACCTTGTACGGCCCGCTGCCCAGCGGCACTTCAAGGTTGCCCTTGGCGAAATCGCGGGTGGCCCACCAATGCTTGGGCAATACCGGCAGTTGCCCGAGGATCAGCGGCAATTCGCGGTTATTGGTGCGCTTGAACTTGAACAGCACCTTCAGCGGGTCTTCGGCGATCACTTCGTCGACGTCAGCGTAGTAGGTGCGGTAGATCGGCGAGCCTTCCTTGATCAGTTCCTGGAAGGTGAACACCACGTCTTCGGCGCGGATCGGGTGACCGTCATGGAAGCGGGCTTCGGGGCGCAAATAGAAGCGCACCCAACTGTTATCCGGGGCTTTTTCGATCTTGCCGGCGACCAGGCCGTATTCGGTGATGGGTTCGTCCAGGCTTTGCATGGCCAGGGTGTCGTAGATCAAACCGAGGTTGTCGGCCGGCACGCCCTTGCTGATGTACGGGTTGAGGCTGTCGAAGCCGCCCATGGCCGACTCGCGGAACGTACCGCCCTTGGGCGCGTCCGGGTTGACGTAGTCGAAGTGCTTGAAGTCGGCGGGGTATTTGGGCGGTTCGTTGTAGAGCGTCAACGCATGTTGCGGGGCGGCGTGGGCCGCGGTGCACAGCAGCAGGCCGCCGAGCAGTGCAGTACGCAAATACATCATTGGGCTTTCTCCGAAGCTTTCAGCCACCACGCGCTCAGGCCCAGGCTATAGGGCGGCGTGGTGACAAAGGCGAACCGGTTGCGGTACGCCAAGCGATGATAGTTGAGGTACCAGTTGGGAATACTGTAGTGCTGCCACAGCAGCACCCGGTCCAGGGCACGGCCGGCGGCCAGTTGCTCTTCGCGGGTCTTGGCGGCCAGCAGTTGTTCCAGCAGGTGATCGACAATCGGGTTGGCAATGCCTGCATAGTTCTTGCTGCCCTTGATCGCGGCCTGACTGGAGTGGAAGTACTGCCACTGCTCAAGGCCCGGGCTCAAGGTCTGGTTGAGGGTGATCAGGATCATGTCGAAGTCGAATTGATCCAGGCGTTGCTTGTACTGGGCGCGGTCGACGGTGCGCAGGCGCGCGTCGATGCCGATGCTGATCAGGTTCTCGACGTAGGGCTGCAGGATGCGCTCCAGGTTCGGGTTGACCAGCAGGATTTCGAAGCGCAGCGGTTGGCCGTCCTTGTTCAGCAGACGTTGGCCGGAGAGTTTCCAGCCGGCGTCACCGAGCAGGGCCAGGGCGCGGCGCATGGTCTCGCGCGGAATGCCGCGCCCGTCGGTCTGGGGCAGGCTGAACGGCTGGGTAAACAGGTTGGCCGGCAATTGCTCGCGGTAGGGCGAGAGCATCAGCCATTCATGGCCGGTGGGCACGCCGGTGGCGGAGAATTCGCTGTTGGGGTAATAGCTCAAGGTGCGTTTGTAGGCGCTGCTGAACAGGGTGCGGTTGGTCCATTCGAAGTCGAACATCAGCCCCAGGGCTTCGCGCACCTTGGTCTGGCTGAAATTCGGTCGCCGGCTGTTCATGAACAGGCCCTGGCTCTGGGTCGGGATCTGGTGGGCGATCTGCGCCTTGATCACGTCGCCCCGGTTCACCGCCGGGAAGTTGTAGCCGTTGGCCCAGTTTTTGGCCTGATGCTCGATATAGATATCGAACTCGCCAGCCTTGAAGGCTTCGAAGGCCACGTCGCTGTCGCGATAGAACTCCACTTCGACCTTGTCGTAGTTATAAAAACCCTGGTTGACCGGCAGGTCCTTGCCCCAGTAGTCCTTGACCCGTTCGAACACCAGTTGCCGGCCAGGCGTGACCTTGCTGATACGGTACGGCCCGCTGCCCAGTGGCGGTTCGAAGGTGGTGGCCTTGAAGTCGCGGTTTTTCCAATAGTGCTGGGGCAATACCGGCAATTCGCCAAGGCGCAGGATCAGTAACGGGTTGCCGGCGCGCTTGAACACAAAGCGGATCCGGTGCCGGTTGAGGATATCCACCCGCGCCACTTCCTGCAGGTTGGTGCGGTATTGCGGATGGCCTTCGGTCAGCAGGGTGCGATAGGAAAACGCCACGTCATAGGCCGTGATTGGCTTGCCATCATGAAAACGCGCTTCCGGGCGCAGGTTGAACACCACCCAACTGCGGTCCTCGCTGTACTCCACCGACTGGGCGATCAGCCCATAACTGGAGGTGGGCTCATCGCCGGAGGGCGCGTACAGGCCGGTGCCGACCATCAATGGCTCGTTCAGCTCGTTGACGCCGTACTGCAGGAAATTGGGCGTGGAAACCGGGCTGGAGCCCTTGAAGGTATAGGGATTGAGCGTATCGAAGGTGCCAAAGGCCATGACCCGCAATGTCCCGCCTTTCGGCGCTGCGGGGTTTACCCAATCGAAGTGGGTGAATTTGGCCGGGTACTTGAGCCTGCCGAACTGCGTATAACCGTGGCTCTCGGTAATCGCCGCGTTCGCACCAAAGCTCAAGGCCAGACTTATTAGTAGAAGGAGGGGACGCTTCAAGTCAGGGATCCGATCCAGGCGGCTTGCGCTTTATGATCGGTACAGTAACAGCTTGTTCCGGTTGGAAAAAGCCGATTGGGATGATGTAGATCCAATGTGGGAGCGGGCTTGCTCGCGAATGCGGAGGATCAGTTAATGCATCTAGTGACTGACACACCGCATTCGCGAGCAAGCCCGCTCCCACATTAGCTCCCCGGTGTGCTTCAGGCCTCAGCGTGGTCCGGAAACCACCAGCATCTGCCCCGGTTTCAACGCCTGGCCCGTGCGCGGGTTCCAACGCTTGAGATGTTGCATCTCAACGTTGAAGCGCTTGGCGACGATGTACAGCGAATCACCCTTCTTGACCTTGTACTGCACCGGCTTCTTGCTGCTGGCCACGACTTTGCGCGTGTCTTGCATCACCAGGGTCTGGCCGACCTTGAGCGCTTGGCCGTTGAGCTTGTTCCAGCGCTGCAGGTCATGCACATCGACCTTGTTGGCCTTGGCGATCAGCGTCAGGTTGTCGCCACTGCGCACCTTGTAGCTGCGGCTACGGCCGGCAACGCGCGCGGTCTCGACTTCGTCGAACACCTGCTTTTTCGGACGCATCGCCAGCAATTCTTCTGGCTTCATCGTCGAAAGGGTACTGGTGAGCAGTTGTGCCTTGGAACTCGGCACCAGCAGATGCTGCGGGCCATCCAGGGTGGTGCGCTGTTTCAGCGCGGGGTTGAGCTGGAACAGTTCGTCTTCGTCGATCTCGGCCAGTGCGGCGACCCGTGACAGGTCCATGCTTTGCTTGACTTCAACTACTTCGAAGTACGGCGTGTTGGCAATCGGGTTCAGGTTGACGCCATAGGCCTCGGGCGCCAGCACCACCTGGGACAACGCCAGGAACTTGGGCACGTAGTCCTTGGTTTCCTGGGGCAGGGGCAGGTTCCAGTAGTCGGTCGGCAGGCCGAGCTTCTCGTTGCGCTCGATTGCCCGGCTCACCGTGCCTTCGCCGGCGTTGTAGGCGGCCAGGGCCAGCAGCCAGTCACCGTTGAACATGTCGTGCAGACGGGTCAGGTAGTCGAGGGCGGCGGTGGTGGAGGCGGTGATGTCGCGGCGGCCATCATAGGCGCGGGTCTGGCGCAGGTTGAAGTAGCGCCCGGTGGAGGGGATGAACTGCCACAAGCCGACCGCATCGCTGCGCGAATAGGCCATCGGGTTGTAGGCACTTTCAATCACTGGCAGCAGTGCCAGCTCCAGGGGCATGTTGCGTTCTTCAAGGCGTTCGACGATGTAATGAATATAGAGGCTGCCGCGTTCACCGGCGTTCTCAAGGAAGGAAGGGTTGCTGGCGAACCACAGTCGCTGTTGCTCGATACGTGGGTTGACGCCTACACCATCCTGCAATTGAAAGCCCCTTCGCATGCGCTCCCAGACATCCTGGGGCACTTCGGGAGCGGGCTTTTGAGAAAGCCAGATGACGGGTTTCTGTTTGATCTTGGCGCTGAGGTTTGGCTTGGGTTGCACGGTGGATTGTGCGGTGAAATTGCTTGATTGGCAGCCCGCCAGCGTGGCGGACACAGCCACCGCCACAGCTTGAGCCAGGCGGGTCAATGCGTCTGAATGGTTGGATTTACGAATAGATGACGACATTGGCTGGAAGTAAGTTCCGGGCAAAAATGTCGGGCGATTCTAGAAACCCGTTTGGTTCCGGTCAACCATTCAGAAATTACGTATCAGATTGCTTCCCGTTAGAACTTATCTTTCCACGCCCTCAAGCTAGCAAACACCTCGGCCCCAGAGCGGTTGTCGCGGCCATTCCGTTCGTCCGCTTTTTGTTTAACGGATGTTTCAGAGGTGCGCAGAAAGGGGTTGGTGCGCTTTTCCAGGGCCAGGTTGGAAGGCAGCGTGATCTCGCCACATTCGCGCAATTGGCGGACGTTTTCCACCCGTTCGGCGATATCGGCATTGTCCGGTTCCACGGCCTGGGCAAACTTGAGGTTGCTTTGTGTGTATTCGTGGGTGCAGTACACCAAGGTGTCGGCGGGCAGCGCGGCCAGACGCTCAAGGGAGGTGTGCATCTGTTCTGGCGTGCCTTCGAACAGACGCCCGCAACCGGCGGCGAACAGGGTGTCGCCACAGAACAGCACGCCCTGGTGATAAAACGCGATATGGCCAAGGGTGTGGCCGGGCACGGTATAAATGTCGAAGTCCCAGCCGAGCACGCTGATGCGGTCGTTATCGTTCAGGGCGACGTCCCGCACCGGGATTTTCTCGTTGGCCGGGCCGTACACCTTGGCATCAGTCACCCGTTTGAGTTGTTCAACGCCGCCGACATGGTCGTGGTGGTGGTGGGTGATCAGGATGTCGCTCAGGACCCACTCAGGGTTGTGCTTGAGCCAGGCCAGCACCGGCGCGGCATCGCCGGGGTCGACCACGGCGCAGCGCTGGGTGCTCGGGTCTTGTAACAACCAGATGTAGTTATCGGTGAAGGCGGGCAGGGCACTGATCTGTATCATTCTTCGATTCGCCAAGCTGAACACATTGGTGCATCTTAGAACGTCTAGGCGAGTTGGAGAATGCAATGACTGATAAAGCGTTCGCCCAGGCCGATCCTGAGTGGCTGGCCCTGATCAGCGCAGCCCGTGAATGGCTGTCCGGTCCGATCGGGCAATTTCTGCTGGACGAAGAACGGCGCATGCTCGAAGACGAGTTGGGCCGGTTCTTTGGCGGCTACCTGGTGCATTACGGCCCCTCGGCCGAAACGCCGCCGGTCGCGCCCCAGGTGCAGCGCAATGTGCGCCTGGGTGCACCGTTGCCGGGGGTGGAGATTGTCTGCGAGGAGCAGGCCTGGCCGTTGAGCGAGCACGCTGCCGACGTGGTGGTGTTGCAACATGGCCTGGATTTCTGCCTGTCGCCCCACGGTTTGTTGCGCGAAGCGGCGAGCAGCGTACGTCCGGGTGGCCATTTGCTGATTGTCGGGATCAACCCCTGGAGCAGTTGGGGCCTGCGCCATGTGTTCGCCCACGATGCCTTGCGCCAGGCGCGTTGCATCTCGCCGCAACGGGTGGGGGACTGGCTGAACCTGCTGGGCTTCGCGCTGGAGAAACGCCGCTTCGGGTGCTATCGTCCGCCGCTTGCGTCGACCAAGTGGCAAGCCCGCCTGGCCGGCTGGGAACGCCGCGCGGGTGCCTGGCAATTGTCGGGTGGCGGCTTCTATCTGCTGGTGGCGCGCAAGATCGTGGTTGGGTTGCGGCCGGTGCAGCAGGTGCGCCGCGAGCCGATGGGCAAGCTGGTACCGATGCCGATGGCCAAGGTCAACCGCAAGCAAAGTGACGCATGACCCTCTTTTTGAATGAATACCGAGCAACCGATGACCGATAGCGTAGAACTCTTCACCGATGGCGCCTGCAAAGGCAACCCCGGCCCTGGCGGCTGGGGCGCGTTGCTGGTGTGCAAGGGCGTGGAGAAAGAGTTGTGGGGCGGCGAGCCCAATACCACCAACAACCGCATGGAGCTGATGGGCGCGATTCGCGGCCTGGAAGAACTCAAGCGCCGTTGCAACGTGTTGCTGGTGACCGACTCGCAATACGTGATGAAGGGCATCAACGAGTGGATGGTCAACTGGAAGAAACGCGGCTGGAAGACGGCAGCCAAGGAGCCGGTGAAGAATGCCGACCTGTGGCAACTGCTCGATGAACAATGCAATCGCCATGACATCACCTGGAAGTGGGTACGCGGCCACATCGGCCACCCCGGCAACGAGCGTGCCGACCAGTTGGCCAACCGTGGCGTGGACGAAGTGCGCGGCTACAAACAGAGCTGATATTTAAAGTGCCGCGATCGCCTGGGCCAGTTGCATATCGGTAAAGGTTTGCCCTGGCAGGCGTTCACGCACATGCACCAACGCCGATGCCAGGCGCACACCCAGTATCTGGCCGTCGCTGGCGACAAAGGCTTCGGCGTCATCCCTGGCGGCCTGGACAATCTTGTCGTCCTTGAACGAAGAACTGGTGCCCTTGCTGGCGCTCATGGACAGGCTGACTAGGAAGTCGGTGGTCATTACGAAGCTGGTAGCGTGTGCAGTGCAGGCACAGCCCATCAGCAACAGGGAGCACAGTGTTTTCGAAAGGTTCATGGTGTTGCCGAGTCCGCATTCAGTTGGGGTGCGCAGGCTAGCAAGGGCACCTTGGGCAATCTGCTGCGGCTTTGCTAAAGATTGTAAGAAACTGTCGGAAATTAAAGGCGTTGGGCCAGCCTTGGGCGGCCTGGAGCGTGACGTGCTAATATCCCGGCCCTTGAAATACACCACACCGTTGAGAGCTGAACCCTGATGGCCATCCGATCTGTTGTACTCGATACCGAAACCACCGGCATGCCGGTGACCGACGGCCACCGGATCATTGAAATCGGCTGTGTCGAACTGATGGGTCGCCGCCTCACCGGTCGTCACTTCCACGTCTACCTGCAACCGGATCGCGACAGTGACGAAGGCGCGATCGGCGTCCACGGCATCACCGACGAGTTCCTCAAGGGCAAGCCGCGTTTCGCTGAAGTCGCCGATGAATTCTTTGAGTTCATCAACGGCGCCCAGTTGATCATCCATAACGCGGCGTTCGACGTCGGCTTCATCAACAACGAATTTGCCCTGATGGGGCAGACCGATCGTGCAGACATTTCCCAGCACTGCTCGATCCTCGACACCTTGATGATGGCCCGTGAGCGCCACCCCGGCCAGCGCAACAGCCTCGATGCCTTGTGCAAGCGTTATGGCGTCGACAACTCCGGCCGTGAGCTGCACGGCGCCTTGCTCGACTCCGAGATTCTTGCCGACGTCTACCTGACCATGACCGGCGGGCAGACCAGTCTGTCCCTGGCGGGTAACGCTTCCGATGGCAGCGGCTCGGCGGAAGGCTCGGGCAACCGTCCTTCGGAAATCCGCCGCTTGCCGGGCGACCGCAAGCCGACCACGATCATCCGCGCCAGTGAGCAGGACCTGGCCGAGCATGCGGCGCGGCTGGAAGCGATTGCCAAGTCGGCGGGAGCGCCGGCGTTGTGGTCAACCCTGACCCAGCAATAACCCCAGGACTGAACACGGTCTGATGTGGGAGCTGGCTTGCCTGCGATAGCGGTGGTCCAGCTAGCCTGACTGGTGCTGATACACCGCCATCGCAGGCAAGCCAGCTCCCACACTTGATCTCCATTGCTTTCAAAATCTTCATTCGCGTCATCGCCCCCCAGCTTCTACCCTTGAGTGCATAGCCCTCAGGACTGAACGCACTCATGTACAAAGACCTGAAGTTTCCTGTGCTTATCGTGCACCGTGACATCAAGGCCGACACCGTTGCCGGTGACCGGGTCCGAGGCATCGCCCGAGAGCTGGAACAAGAGGGCTTCAGTATTTTTTCCGCAGTGGATTACGCTGAAGGGCGACTGGTGGCTTCTACCCATCATGGCCTGGCGTGCATGCTGATCGCCGCCGAGGGTGCTGGCGAAAATACCCACCTGCTGCAAAACATGGTCGAGCTGATCCGCCTGGCGCGGCTGCGGGCGCCGAACCTGCCGATCTTTGCCCTGGGCGAGCAAGTCACCCTGGAAAATGCGCCCGCCGACGCCATGAGCGAACTCAACCAGCTGCGCGGCATTCTCTATCTATTCGAAGACACCGTGCCGTTTCTTGCGCGGCAAGTCGCCCGTGCGGCGCGTACTTACCTGGATGGCCTGTTGCCGCCATTCTTCAAGGCGCTGGTGCAACATACCGCCGACTCCAATTACTCCTGGCATACCCCCGGCCATGGCGGTGGCGTGGCCTACCGCAAGAGCCCGGTGGGGCAGGCGTTTCATCAGTTCTTCGGGGAAAACACGCTGCGCTCTGACCTCTCGGTATCGGTGCCTGAGCTCGGCTCGTTGCTGGATCACACCGGCCCACTGGCCGAAGCCGAAGCCCGCGCCGCGCGCAACTTTGGCGCCGACCACACTTTCTTCGTGATCAACGGCACCTCCACCGCCAACAAGATCGTCTGGCATTCCATGGTCGGCCGCGATGACTTGGTGCTGGTGGACCGCAATTGCCATAAGTCGGTGTTGCACTCGATCATCATGACCGGCGCCATCCCGTTGTACCTGTGCCCCGAACGCAACGAACTAGGCATTATCGGCCCGATTCCCCTGAGTGAATTCAGCCCCGAATCGATCCGCGCCAAGATCGACGCCAGCCCGCTGACCCGTGGCCGCCCGCCGAAAGTGAAAATGGCGGTGGTGACCAATTCCACCTACGACGGCCTGTGCTACAACGCCGAGCTGATCAAGCAACAACTGGGCAACAGCGTCGAGGTGCTGCATTTTGATGAGGCCTGGTATGCCTACGCCGCGTTTCATGAGTTCTTCGCCGGGCGCTACGGGATGGGTACTTCGCGTACGCCAGACAGCCCGCTGGTGTTCACCACCCACTCGACCCATAAATTGCTGGCGGCCTTCAGCCAGGCCTCGATGATCCATGTGCAGGACGGTGGCGCACGCCAGCTGGACCGTGACCGGTTCAACGAAGCCTTCATGATGCATATCTCCACCTCGCCGCAATACAGCATCATTGCCTCGCTGGATGTGGCGTCGGCGATGATGGAAGGTCCGGCCGGGCGTTCACTGTTGCAGGAAATGTTCGACGAGGCGTTGAGTTTCCGCCGTGCCCTGGCCAACTTGCGCCAGCACATTGCTGAAGAGGATTGGTGGTTTTCGATCTGGCAGCCGCCCTCGGTGGCGGGTATCGACCGCGTCGTCACCGCCGATTGGCTGTTGCACCCTGAGGATGATTGGCATGGCTTCGGCGACGTGGCCGAAGACTATGTGCTGCTGGACCCGATCAAAGTGACCCTGGTGATGCCCGGCCTGAATGCAGGAGGCGCCCTCAGCGATTGCGGGATTCCCGCAGCGGTCGTCAGTAAATTCCTTTGGGAACGTGGCCTGGTGGTGGAAAAAACCGGGCTGTATTCCTTCCTCGTGTTGTTCTCTATGGGCATCACCAAGGGCAAATGGAGTACCTTGCTCACCGAGTTGCTGGAATTCAAGCGCAGTTACGACGCCAATGTCAGCCTGGCCAGTTGCCTGCCTTCGGTGTTCGCCCAAGGGCCGGCGCGTTACCAGGGGCTGGGTTTGCGCGATCTGTGCAACCAATTGCACGGCTGTTACCGCAGCAATGCCACGGCCAAACACCTCAAGCGCATGTACACCGTCTTGCCGGAAATCGCGATGAAACCGGCCGACGCCTACGACCAATTGGTGAGGGGCGAAGTGGAGGCAGTGTCCATTGATGCCTTGCAAGGCCGCGTCGCAGCAGTGATGCTGGTGCCTTACCCGCCCGGTATTCCATTGATCATGCCGGGCGAGCGCTTTACCGAGTCGACGCGCTCGATCATCGACTACCTGGCGTTTGCCCGGACGTTCGATAGCAGTTTTCCCGGTTTTGTCGCCGATGTTCATGGCTTACAACACGAAGATGACGGCAGTGGTCGTTGTTACACCGTCGATTGCATCAAGGGTTAAGAATGTTTATGCAAGCTGTAATGAACCCGAAGTATCCGGGGCTCAGTGTACGGGTCGCCGACGAAGGCTTTGATGCCTACGTGTGGGGCAATGATTTCAGCTTTGAGGTCAGTGCCTACGGTGAGCCGCAGATGGGCAAGCGGGTCGATCAATGGCCCGTGGAGCGCATCCTGCCGTACCGCAAGTGCTATGGCATCGACCCTGAAGAGTTCGCCAGTTTCCGCGATGCGCCCGACAGTGCGATCTTCATGGCCTACCTGGATGATCGCCCGGTGGGGCATATCGTGGTCAGCACCAACTGGAACGGTTTTGCCCACGTCGACGAACTGGCGGTGGCCTTGCCTGCGCGGCGTCATGGGGTGGCCAAGGCGTTGCTGGATGTGGCGCAGTTCTGGAGTCGCAAGAAGAACCTGCCGGGCATGATGCTGGAAACCCAGAACAACAACCTGGGCGCCTGCCGATTGTACGAGCGTTGCGGTTATGTGATGGGCGGGGTCGATCACCTGCGCTATCGCGGCATCGATCCGCAAACCCGTGAAGTGGCGATATTCTGGTATCGGCTGTTCAAGAGCGAAGTCGACAAGCCTTAACCTGCCAACAGGCTCTCGGCCTTTTGCGTCACGATTTCCAGCAGCGCATTCAATGCGGGCGAGGTCACGCCATCCTTGAGGGTCAGCGCGTACAGGCTGACCATGATCGGCGGCGACACCGGGCACGCATCCAGCCCAGCCTCACGCGCGCCGAACGCGGTGAAGGGGTCGACCACTGCCAGGCCTTCTCCGGCTTCCACCATGCTGCGCATCATTTGGTAGGTCTGTACGCGTGTCTGCACCACCGGCAGCGGGCGCAGGGCTTGCAGCTTGGCATCCAGCAGGCGGCTGAGCGGGTCTTGTCCTTCCAGGCCGATCATCGATTGCCCGGCCAGATCCTGTAGCGCGATGTATTTTTGCTTGGGCTTGAGCCAGCCATGGGGGGCGAGCAATTGCAGTTTGCCCTGGGCCAATACCGTGCAGTGGATCTGCGGATGTTCCGGGTCATGCAGGCTCAAACCCACATCGGCTTCGTGTAGCAGCAAACTCCTGACGATCTCTCGGGTCGGTTGGCTCGACAGGTTGCACGGTGTGTCCTGAAAGCGTCGGCGCAACGCTGCAATGCTTTGCGGTAGCAGTTGATTGGCTAAGGGCGGCGTGCAGAGGGCGCGCAGAGTGGGGGCATGATGGTGTTTCAAGCGGCTGGCCAGTCGTTGCACCGGCTCCAGCGCTTCATAGACGTGGGCGATCTCAGCTTGCAGTTCCAGGGTCTCCCGGGTGGCCTGCAAGCGTCCACGCACACTGGCGAACAACATGAAGCCCAGCTGCTGCTCGGCGTCCTTGAGCGCCGCGTCCACATCGCCCACGGAGAGTTGCAACCACTCGGCGGCCAAGCCTGGGTGTCCGGTCTGCAAGATGGCCTGAATCACTTCGATATGACGTAAACGCATCGCCGGAGTCTATGTGCAGCGGGCCGGGTATTCAATAGAATGGCTGCGCTGATCATCAACGACCACAGCCGGCTACCGGCATTAACAACAAAAACAGGTCTGGTCTCATATGCCTTTACCCTCGATTTTCCTCGGGGTAACGGCCAAGCAACTGCTGGTCCTGGTGACCGTCGGCTGCGTGGCTGCTTATCTCCTCGACACTCAGAACGAAACCGCGCCGGAAAACCTGGCCCTTGAAGCCTATATCCGTTCCCAGGAACAGGTGGTCGAGCAGGTAGGCTCGGTGCTGGGCATGGAGTTGGTCAGGCAGGTGGTCGCGCATCCGGGCTACAACTCGGCCGGCTACCAGCGTTCGCTGTATGCCGTTGAAGGCGAGCGGGGGCGGTTGATGGTGACGCTGAAGAAGGTGCAGGGAGAGCAGGGCATCGAGGTCACGGAAATCCGTCGTCCGTGATCACCCCAGCCCAGTCAATGCCGTCAATGGCCAGGACTGAGCAGGTGGATAGGGCGAGATCTTATGACGCGAGGGTTGTTTGCGATTCGCGCACAAGAATGGTGCCCGATTGGATCAACTTGAATTCGTCGCCTTCCAGTTTCTCTACACGGTCGCCAATGGCCAGCTTGTAGGTGGTGGTAGGTGCCGAGCCAGCCAGGTCGCCTTGCGCCGGGTTGGATTCCTGGAACTCATGCACCGAATACACGCGTCCTTCTGCGTCTCTGGCATGAAACTGTCCGACTAATACTGCTGCCATCTGTTTAGAACCTCTGGAGATAAACACTCGATTTGCGGTTCTGTAGACCGTCATGGAGCGGGGTAGTTTACTTACGGAATAAAAATACTATTCGCTGATATTTTCAGATGCTTCCTACGTGTCGCAGTGCCAGGCAAACGCCCGCAGGAATATCAAAACCTTCTGGTGAACACGCCGCGAAGACTCTATAACTACAAGCTCCTTAGTCAGACGTCGGGAAACCCCAATGAGCAAGGTCTACACCGTAGCCGTCGTGGTCGGCAGCTTGAGAAAAGACTCGATCAACCGCAAGGTCGCACTGGCACTGGCCGAACTGGCCCCGGCCAACTTGAAGTTGAACATTGTGGAAATTGGCGATTTGCCGCTCTACAACGAAGACATTGACGGGGCGACACCGCCGGCAGCCTACAGTACTTTCCGCAAATACGTGAGTTCATCCGACGCGGTGTTGTTCGTGACCCCGGAATACAACCGCTCCGTGCCCGCCCCGTTGAAGAACGCCATCGACGTCGGTTCGCGGCCTTACGGGCAGAGCGCCTGGAGTGGCAAGCCGGGGGCGATCATCAGTGTATCGCCGGGTGCGATTGGCGGATTTGGCGCCAACCATCACCTGCGCCAGTCCCTGGTATTTCTCGATGTGCCGTGCATGCAGCAGCCGGAGGCCTATCTGGGCGGCGCGGGCAGTGTGTTTGACGAGGCGGGCAAGCTCTCGGAAAAGACCAAGCCGTTCCTGCAGGCGTTCATTGACGCCTATGGCAAGTGGGTTGAAAAACAGCACGGTTGACCGCTGTAGACCCGGCCAAAGCGGCCGGGTCTTTTGCGTGTTGTCAGGCCAACTGATCCGCAAGCAACAACGCCAACTCCGTGCTTTTCAGGCGCGACGCCTGATCGACCTCCGGCCCCAGGATGGTCTTCTCCACATAGAGCGAGTGCACATCCATCACCCCGATAAAGCCTAGCCAGGCCTCCATGTAAGGCTTCTGGAAATCCATCGCCTGGGTGTCCGGCGCCGAAAAATCCATACCCCGCGCATACACGTTCACCGCCGTCTTGTTGCGCAGCAGCCCGCGCAACCCGTGCTCCGGGCTGAATTCGAACAACACGTCCTTCTGCGACACCACGTCGATAAAGTGCTTGAGCTTGTAGGGCA
This sequence comes from Pseudomonas sp. DWP3-1-3b3, assembly GCF_049896305.1. Lineage (NCBI taxonomy): Bacteria > Pseudomonadati > Pseudomonadota > Gammaproteobacteria > Pseudomonadales > Pseudomonadaceae > Pseudomonas > Pseudomonas sp. DWP3-1-3b3. Next base: position 51,614 of record NZ_JAFCUA010000011.1, read on the forward strand.
CGGCGAAATTCCACAGCGGAACCGAGAACACCAGCACGTCAGCCTGATGCAGTTGGGCTGCCAGCTTTTTCAGCGTTTCCCAGGCGAGGGCTTGCTCTTCGCTCAAGGGCGTTCCGCTGAGCTCGGCGTATTTGGCGTCCATGATCGGGCCGTCGAATTCGGGCAGGTCCAGCGCCCAGAGGTCCAGGGTATTGACCTGGGTGTCGGGCGCGTTCTGCTGATACCGCGCGATAAACTGGCGGGCGATTTCCAAAGAGGCGGAGCGCTGTTTGCGCGGTGAGCATTCGATGTGCAGGAGGGTGGTCATGGCGGGTCTCGGAGAAAGATGACCCAAGCATTGCAACATAGCGCCAAGTGAAATATAAATCGTGTTTTATCGCTTGATTAATCTGTTATCAGAATATGTTCGATATCGTCCTGCTAAAAACCTTTGTCGCCGTGGTGGATGAAGAAGGCTTCAGCCGCGCTGCCGCCCGTTTGCACCTCACCCAATCGGCGGTCAGCGGGCATCTGCGTCGTTTGGAGGAACAGGTGGGCAAGCCCTTGCTCACCCGCACCACGCGCTCCCAGCAACTGACGCCGGACGGCGAACGCTTGATGGCCTACGCACGCGGCATCCTGGCGCTGAATCGCAATGCCTGGGCCGAGCTGACGCGCTCGGCATTTGAAGGAAACCTGCGCGTTGGAGTGTCGGAAGAGTTCGCGGATGCGCGTCTGTTGCGCGAGTTGCAGGAGGTTGCCGCGCAATATCCCGGCCTGCAAATCACTGTGCAGGTGGGGATTCCCGGTTCGTTGCTGGCATTGATGAAGCAGGGAGAATTGGATGTGGTCGTGGGTTCATTGTGCGAATCCAGCGAGCCTGGCCTGGCGCTGTGGCAGGAGCCGCTGGTGTGGGCCTGGTCTGCGCAACCGCTGACGACACTGCCGACGCCCTTGCCCTTGGCGCTGTTTCCCGAGCCTTGTCCTTATCGCGAAGCGGCGCTTTCACGCCTGGCCCAGGCGGGGATCGCCCAGCGCACCGCCATGCTCTGCGCCAGCTACGCAGCGTTGCACGCTGCCGCGTTGGCCGGCTTTGCCATCGCGCCGATTGCGCGCAGCCAACTGGTGCCCGGCTTGACGATACTCGGTGCCGAGCACGGGTTACCCGAATTGCCCGATGCCGAGTTCCGCCTGTTCAGCGCGCCGGATGCGGACCCGCGCATGGTCGAGGTGATCACCGAAGTGGTGGTCCGCTACGGTGCTTCCCTGCGCTAGCGCAACCAGTTGGTACGCGCCAGTTCGATCACCTCATCGCCACGGCCACTCATCACTGCCTTGAGCATATACAGGCTGAACCCCTTGGCCTGTTCCAGCTTGATGGTCGGCGGCATCACCAGCTCCTGGGTCGCGGTAACCACGTCCACCAGCACCGGGCCGTCATGGGCGAGGGCGCGGCGCAGGGCCGGTTCCAGGTCTTCCGATTGCTCCACGCGAATGCCGAGGATGCCCATGGCGTTGGACATGGCGGCAAAGTCCGGGTTTTTCAGCTCGGTACCGGCATCCAGATAGCCCGCAGCCTTCATTTCCATGGCGACAAACCCAAGGGACGAGTTATCGAACACGATGACCTTCACCGGCAGTTTCAGCTGTGCCAACGAGATGAAGTCCCCCATCAACATGGCGAACCCCCCGTCACCGGACATCGAGATCACCTGGCGACCGGGAAAGGCTGCCTGGGCACCAATGGCCTGGGGCATGGCATTGGCCATCGAGCCGTGGTTGAACGAACCGATCAGGCGGCGCTTGCCGTTCATCTTCAAATAGCGTGCAGCCCACACGGTGGGCGATCCGACATCGGCGGTAAAGATTGCATCGTCATCCGCCAATTCACTGAGCAAACGTGCGACGTATTGCGGGTGAATCGGCCGATTGGTTTTCGAGGGTTGAGCGAGGTCGTCCAGCCCTTGGCGGGCTTTCTCGTAGTGCTTCAGAGAGGTTTCGAGAAAGCTGCGATCGGTCTTGCGCGTCAGGCGCGGCAGCAGGGCGCCGATGGTTTCGCTGACATCCGCGGCAATGCCCAGGTCCAGTGTGGCGCGGCGGCCGAGGGCCTGCGGATTGCGGTCGACCTGAATGATCTTGGCGTCGGTTGGGTAGAACTGGCGGTAGGGGAAGTCGGTGCCGAGCATGATCAAGGTGTCGCAGTCGAGCATGGCATGGTAGCCAGAGCTGAAGCCGATCAGGCCGGTCATGCCCACGTCGAACGGGTTGTCCCATTCCACATGCTCTTTACCGCGCAATGCATGCACCACGGGAGCGCCGAGGGCGTCGGCCAGGGCCACCACCTGGTCATGGGCGCCGGCACAGCCGCTGCCACACAGCAGGGTGGTTTTCTGGCTGCTTTCCAGAATCTCGGTGAGGCGTTGCAGGTCCTGCTCCGCCGGCAGCGTGCGTGGCGCGTGCAAGGCGGGCCACGGCTTGAGCTTGTCTTCGACTTCCAGCAGCGACACATCGCCCGGAATCACCACCACCGCCACGCCGCGATTGAGGATCGCCGACCGCATGGCGCGGTGCAGCACGTGAGGCATCTGTTCGGGGTTGGTGACCAGCTCGATAAAGTGGCTGCACTCCTTGAACAGTTCCTGCGGATGGGTTTCCTGGAAGTAGTTCAGGCCGATCTCCGACGAAGGGATCTGCGCGGCAATCGCCAGCACCGGCACATGATTGCGATGGCAGTCGAACAGGCCATTGATCAAATGCAGGTTGCCCGGCCCGCAGCTGCCGGCGCACACGGTCAGTTCTCCGGTGGCTGCCGCTTCGGCGCCGGCGGCGAACGCAGCCACTTCCTCATGACGCACATGCATCCACTCGATGCTGTCCATGGTGCGCAGGGCGTCCGTAAGGCCGTTGAGGCTGTCGCCGGTCAGGCCCCAGATGCGCTTGATCCCCGCCTGTTCAAGGGTGGTCGCCAATTGCTGGGCCAGGTTGATTTTCGCCATGAAGAACTCCAATCGTCAGTGAGGTTAAAAACTGCTGATCAATAGGGGACAGTTCGATCACGGCGGATGTTCATCCTTTAATGTGAAGATTGCGTCATGGCCGCCCGGTATTGCCGGGTGCGCCGCGCCAGAAACCACTGGTCACGCACCAATGCCATGCATGGCGCAACATTGGCCTTGGGCAGATGGCCGCGGCTGAGGCGGCGCATCTGGTAGCGCACCACGGCGAGGATGGCGAGGGAGGCCAGGGGTTTGCGCTTCCAGTCGATGGGCTTGAGTTGCGGGTTGGGGTCGCGGCCTTCGCGCCAGTGCTGGATCAGTTGTGGCTCCAGCGTCAGGGCGGTAGCGATCCCGGCCATGGCGACGCCGCTGTCCAGCACCTTTTGCACGATGGGCAGGCGGCGTATGCCACCGGTGACCATCACCGGCATCTTGGCGAGGGTCGCCAGTTGGCTGGCAAACTCCAGGAAGTACGCCTCCCGCGCCAGCGTGCGGCCGTCCCGCGCTTCGCCTTGCATGGCCGGTGCTTCGTAACTGCCGCCGGACAGTTCCAGCAGGTCGATGGGCAGCGGGTTGAGCATTTCGACCACGGCGCGTGCATCGGCTTCTGCAAAACCGCCCCGTTGGAAGTCGGCGGAGTTGAGTTTGACGGCGACACAAAACGACGGGCTGACGTTGGCGCGTACCGCACGGATCACTTCCAGCAGCAACCGCGCGCGGTTCTCCAGGGTGCCGCCCCAGCGGTCGGTGCGCTGGTTGCTCAACGGCGACAGGAACTGGCTGAGCAAGTAGCCATGGGCGCCGTGGATCTGCACGCCGGTAAACCCGGCTTTTTCAGCCAGGCGTGCGCTGGTGGCAAAGCGCTGGATCACATCCTGGATGTCGTCTTCGGTCATGGCCTTGGGCGTGGCAAACATCTTCGAGAAACCGCCCAGGTCGAGCGCCACGGCGGACGGTGCAATGGCTTGCTGGCGCAAGTTGGCCGGTGTCTGGCGGCCTGGGTGGCTGAGCTGAACCCAGAAGTGCACGCCGTTGCCGCGCGCCACGTCGGCCCACTCGCGAAAGCTCGCCAGGTGCTGCTCGTCTTCGAGGGCCACGCCACCGGGGCCGGTCATGGCGCGGCGGTCGATCATCACGTTGCCGGTGATCAACAAGCCAGGCTCGCCCTGCGCCCAAGCCTTGTACAGCTGCTTCAGTTCAGGGGACGGCGCCTGATTGCCATCGGCCATGTTTTCTTCCATCGCGGCCTTGGCGATGCGGTTGGAGAGGACTTGGCCATTAGGCAGTTGCAGGGCTTCAAAGGGTGACATGGGTTGACTCCTGAGCGGGGGAGGCCTCAGGCTAAGCTTAAAGTTAACTTTAATGTCAAGCAGGTGCGGCGATGAATATTGGTGAGCTGGCAAAGCAGAGTGGGCTGGCAGCGTCGCGGATCCGCTTTTATGAGGCCGAGGGGCTGATCAGCCAGGTGGGGCGCCAGGCCAATGGTTATCGGCGTTATGCACCAGAGGCCCTGCAAACCCTGCAACTGATCCAGAGCGCGCAACAGGCCGGTTTTACCTTGCAGGAACTCAAGGCGCTGATGCCGGCGCCGGGTGAGCACAAGCGTGAAGAGCTGATCGAGGCGCTGGAGCGCAAGGTCGCGCAGATCGAAGAGATGCAAGCGCAACTGGCTCATAGCAAGGCGCAATTGCTGGGAGTGATCGAAGCGGTGCGGGCGCAGCCCGAAGGTGTGCCGTGCAGCATGGGGCAAAAGCAGGTGCTGGCGTCGATCAAACTCAATGCATAAAAAAAGCCCTGGCATGCCAGGGCTTTTTCATGCGCCAAGACTCAGCGACGGCGGAACAACGGCAGTGGTTCGTCCGTGGCGGCCTGGTACGTCACCGAGAAGTCCTTGAGGCTTTCCAGTGCTTCGTAGGGGTCTTTGTCGGCGCGTAGGGCGAAGGCATCGAACCCGCAACGGCGCAGGTAGAACAGTTGGTCGCGCAGCACATCGCCAATCGCGCGCAGCTCGCCTTTGTAACCATAACGGTCACGCAGCAGGCGCGCGTTCGAGTAGTTGCGGCCGTCGGTGAAGGCCGGAAAGTTCAGGGCGATGACCTGGAAGTGCTCCACGTCGTCACCGATTTCTTCGGCTTCTTCCTCTGCATCCAGCCACACACCCAGGCCGCCATCGCGGGCCTTGAGGGCGTGGCCGTGTTCGCGCCACAGGGCCAACGGCACGATCAGGTCGTCGCAGTTGGAAATGCCGTCGAAGCTCGCGTCCTTGGGCAGCAGGTGCCAGGTTTCGTCGAGGACTTCGTTGTTCTTAATGATTCGCTGCATAGACGCGCTCCTTGAACAGGTCGATGCCGATGCGCTGGTAGGTGTCGATGAAACGCTCATCTTCGGTGCGCTGTTCGATGTACACATCGATCAGTTTGCCGATCACCTCGGGCATGGCTTCCTGGGCGAAGGATGGGCCGAGGATCTTGCCCAGGCTCGCATCGCGGCTGGCGCTGCCACCCAGGGACACTTGGTAGAATTCTTCGCCTTTCTTGTCCACGCCCAGGATGCCGATGTGGCCGACGTGGTGGTGACCACAGGCGTTCATGCAACCGGAGATGTTCAGGTCCAGCTCGCCGATGTCGAACAGGTAGTCCAGATCGTCGAAACGGCGCTGGATCGATTCGGCAATCGGGATCGACTTGGCGTTGGCCAGGGAGCAGAAGTCGCCGCCCGGGCAGCAGATGATGTCGGTCAGCAGGCCGATATTCGGCGTGGCGAAACCGCCTTCGCGCAGCTCGCCCCACAGGGTGAACAGTTGGCTCTGTTCGACGTCCGCGAGGATGATGTTCTGCTCGTGGGAGGTGCGCAGTTGACCGAAGCTGTAGCGCTCGGCCAAGTCGGCGACGGCGTCCAGCTGCTTGTCGGTGATATCGCCCGGTGCAACACCGGTCGGTTTCAGCGACAGGGTCACCGCCACGTAGCCCGGCTTCTTGTGCGCCAGGGTGTTGCGGCCACGCCAGCGGGCGAAGCCTGGGTGTTCTTGGTCCAGCGCTGCGAACTCGGCGTCCTGATTGCTCAGGGCTTTGTATTCAGGGTCGACGAAGTGCTTGGCGACGCGGTGCACTTCGGCTTCGGTCAGGGTGGTCTGGCCGCCGCGCAGGTGTTCCATCTCGGCGTCGACTTTCTGGGCGAACACCTCAGGAGTCAGCGCCTTGACCAGGATCTTGATCCGGGCCTTGTACTTGTTGTCACGACGGCCGTAGCGGTTGTAGACCCGCAGGATCGCGTCGAGGTAGCTCAACAGGTCCTGCCACGGCAGGAACTCGTTGATGAAGGCACCGACCACCGGGGTACGGCCCAGGCCACCACCGACCAATACGCGAAAGCCCAGCTCGCCGGCTGCGTTGTGCACCGGTTCCAGGCCGATATCGTGCACTTCGATGGCCGCACGGTCCGAGGTCGAGCCATTGATGGCGATCTTGAACTTGCGCGGCAGGTAGGCGAATTCGGGGTGGAAGGTGGTCCATTGACGGACGATTTCGCACCAGGGGCGTGGGTCGATCAGCTCGTCGGCGGCAACACCGGCGAATTGGTCGGTGGTCACGTTGCGCAGGCAGTTACCGCTGGTCTGAATAGCGTGCATCTGCACGGTGGCCAATTCAGCCAGGATATCCGGCACATCTTCCAGCGCCGGCCAGTTGAACTGTACGTTCTGGCGGGTACTGATGTGGGCATAGCCTTTGTCGAAGTCGCGGGCAATCTTGGCCATCATGCGCGTCTGGCGCGACGTCAGTTGGCCGTAGGGCACGGCCACCCGCAGCATCGGCGCAAAGCGCTGAACATAAAGGCCATTTTGCAGGCGCAGAGGGCGGAACTCTTCTTCGCTCAGTTCACCTGCCAGATAGCGTCGGGTCTGATCACGGAACTGCTTGACGCGGTCCTCGATGATGCGCTGATCGTATTCGTCGTATACGTACATATAGGTCCTGTTCTCGGCAAATCTGCGCGCACGGCCGCGCACTCCCAACGGAGCCGGCGCACGATACCAGTTTGCGTTTATGCGCAAAAGTGATGTTTGAGTATATGCAAATAACCAAATCGCCTAATGAGAACCGTTATCGCCATACCCACATTTGTCATGCGGGCAATCATCAACTTTACTGTGCTCGTGTCTTCGTGCAATCACCTATAAAACCGACAAGAGGCGATGCGATGAGCAATCCGACAAAAGCCCGTAAACCCGACAGTACCGTTGATGCCTGGGCCATCCTGTTCCTGATCATTCTGGTCGTGGGAACTGCCGTGTTCTGGGTAAGCCACCAGTAAACAGCCTCGATTGACTGTCGCAATGCCACTATCATGGCGGTCAATATTCAAGGCTTGAACATCCATGTCGAAGGTGCTGATTGCGTGTGTGTGGTTGCTGGGATCGGCGTACGGGGCGATGGCCCATGCCACGTCGGTGGTGTTTCTCAACCCTGGCATGTCGACGGAAACCTTCTGGGTCAGCTACGCGCAATTCATGCAGGCCGGTGCCAAGGACCTCGGCCTGCATTTGCGTGTGCGCTATGCCGAGCGTGACGCCCATAACACCCTGAGCCAGGCCCGCGAAGCACTGCAAGGCAGCGAACGGCCGGATTATCTGGTGCTGGTGAACGAGCAGTATGTCGCCCCGCAGATCCTGCGCATGGCCCAGGGCAGTGGGGTGAAGCTGCTGATCGTGAACAATGCGCTGACCGCCGATCAGGTGCAATTGCTCGGCAACAGTGCAGGCTGGATCGCCAGCATGGTTGCCGACGACGAACAGGCCGGCTACCTGATGCTCACCGATCTACTGCGCCAGCACGGTCCGGTCGCAGCCGGTGAGACCATCGACCTGCTGGCATTCTCCGGCACCAAGACCACCCCAGCTGCGCAGTTGCGTGAACAGGGCTTGCACCGCGCCCTGGCCGAGCACCCTGAAGTACGCCTGCGTCAATTGGTCTACGGCGAATGGAGCCGTCAACGTGCGTTCGAGCAAGCCACGCTGCTGTTCAAGCGCTATCCGCAAACCGCGCTGGTGTGGTCGGCCAACGACGAGATGGCGCTGGGTGCCATGCAGGCATTGCAGGACAGCGGGCGCGTGCCGGGCAAGGAGGTGTTGTTCAGCGCGGTGAACAGTTCGCCGCAGATCTTGCAGGCGCGGCTGGAGGGGCGCTTGAGTACGCTGGTTGCCGGGCATTTCACCCTGGGCGGCTGGGCGATGGTGTTGATTAATGATGACGCCAAGGGCGTGGATATCAGCGCCCATGGTGGGCGTGACCGCCAGGAGGCGCTGTTCCAGCTGATAGGCGCCTCCCAGGCACAACGCTTGCTGGGCCCCACGGCGCCTGTCGATTTTCGCGCACTGTCTGCCCTCGGCAAGCCAGCGTCCTACCGTTACCCGTTCAGCCTGCAACTGCTGCTGCGCTAGACACCGGCCAACAGCAGCACCAGCTTGACGATGCCGAACAGCGTCAAGGCAAACACCGCCGTGAACAGAATACCCAGCACAACAAAGTGGCTGGGCTTGCCGTGGGTGAAGTCGCGGGCGCGGTTCTTGCCGCTTTGCACGCCAAACGCGGCCGCCATCACACTGTGCAACATTTGCCAGAAAGTAGGGGGCTTGTTGTTGACTGGATCGTCCATACATCCCTCGACACAAGGTGTGTGAGGGACAGCATAGACAATCCCGCCGGGCTTAGTTGTCGTAACCCAGGTTCGGCGCCAACCAACGCTCGGTCACGCTCAGGTCCTGGCCTTTGCGCGCTGTATAGCTCGCCACCTGGTCCTTGTCGATCTTGCCCACGGCAAAGTACTGCGCCTGCGGGTGGGCAAAGTACCAACCGCTGACCGCTGCCGCCGGGAACATCGCGTAGTGCTCGGTGAGGAACACGCCACTGCGGCCCGCTTCCATCTCACGTGCCTCCGGGTCCAGCAGTTGGAACAAGGTGCCTTTCTCGGTGTGGTCCGGGCACGCCGGGTAGCCCGGGGCAGGGCGGATGCCGCTGTACTGCTCCTTAATCAGCGCCTCGTTGTCCAGTTGCTCATCCTTGGCATAACCCCAGTAGTCTTTACGCACTTGCTGGTGCAGCCACTCGGCGCAGGCTTCGGCCAGGCGGTCGGCCAGGGCCTTGACCATGATCGAGTTGTAGTCGTCGCCCGCGTCCTGGTAGGCCTTGGCCACTTCTTCGGCGCCGATGCCGGCGGTGGTGATGAAACCACCGATGTAGTCGGTCACGCCGCTGTCCTTGGGCGCCACGAAGTCGGCCAGGGAGAAGTTCGGCTTGCCGTCGGTCTTGATAATCTGCTGGCGCAAGTGATGCAAGGTCGCCAGCGGCTTGCCGTCTTCGCCGTAAACTTCCAGGTCATCGTCCTTGACTTGGTTGGCTGGCCAGAAACCAAACACTGCACGGGCGCTGATGAGTTTTTCGTCGATCAGCTTGGCGAGCATTTCCTGGGCGTCGGCGTACAACGCGGTAGCCGCTTCGCCGACGACTTCATCGGTGAGGATGCGTGGGAATTTCCCCGCCAGGTCCCAGGAAATGAAGAACGGCGTCCAGTCGATGTACTCGGCCAGCACCTTGAGGTCGATATTGTCCAGCACCTTGGCGCCGGTAAAGGTCGGCACTACCGGCGTGTAGGTGCTCCAGTCGAACTGCGGCTTCTTGGCGATGGCGGCCGGGTAGCTCAGGCGTTCGGTGCGGGCGCTGCGGTTTGCGGTGCGTTCACGCACTTCCACGTATTCTTCGCGGGTACGCTCCACGAAGCCGGCTTTCAGCTCCTTGGACAGCAACTGAGTCGCCACGCCGACCGCACGCGAGGCGTCGGTGACATACACCACGGCATCGTTGCTGTACTTGGGCTCGATCTTCACCGCCGTGTGCGCCTTGGAGGTGGTGGCGCCACCGATCATCAGTGGCAGGTGGAAGTCCTGGCGCTGCATCTCACGGGCCACGTGCACCATCTCGTCCAGGGACGGCGTGATCAGGCCGGACAGCCCGATGATGTCGCACTTCTGCTCCTTGGCCACTTGCAGGATCTTCTCTGCTGGCACCATCACGCCGAGGTCTACGATGTCGTAGCCGTTGCAACCCAGCACCACGCCGACGATGTTTTTCCCGATGTCATGCACGTCGCCTTTTACCGTGGCCATCAGGATCTTGCCCTTGGCTTCCGGCTTGTCGCCTTTTTCCAGCTCGATGAACGGAATCAAGTGCGCCACGGCCTGCTTCATCACACGGGCGGATTTCACCACTTGGGGCAGGAACATTTTGCCCGCGCCAAACAGGTCGCCGACGATGTTCATGCCGGACATCAGCGGGCCTTCGATCACTTCTATAGGCCGTGCGAACGACAGTCGCGACTCTTCGGTGTCCTCGACAATATGCGTGGTGATGCCCTTGACCAGCGCGTGTTCCAGGCGCTTGTTCACCGGCCAGCCGCGCCATTCTTCGGTCTCGGCTTCCTTGACGCTGCCGTCGCCCTTGTACTTGTCAGCGATGGCGAGGAGGGCGTCGGTGCCGTCCGGCGTGCGGTTGAGCACCACGTCTTCCACGGCGTCACGCAGCTCGGCCGGGATCTGGTCGTAGATCTCCAGCTGGCCGGCGTTGACGATGCCCATGGTCAGGCCGTTGCGGATCGCATACAGCAGGAACACCGAGTGGATCGCCTCACGCACCGGGTTGTTGCCACGGAACGAGAACGACACGTTGGACACGCCGCCGGAGCTCAATGCGTAGGGCAGTTCATCGCGGATGTAGGCACAGGCGTTGATGAAGTCGACGGCGTAGTTGTTGTGCTCTTCAATCCCGGTGGCGACCGCGAAGATGTTCGGGTCGAAGATGATGTCTTCCGGCGGGAAGCCGACTTCGTTCACCAGGATGTCATAGGAGCGTTTGCAGATTTCTTTCTTGCGCGCTTCGGTGTCAGCCTGGCCGGCTTCGTCGAACGCCATCACTACCACGGCGGCGCCGTAGCGCTTGCACAGCTTGGCGTGGTGGATGAACTGCTCCACACCTTCCTTCATGCTGATGGAGTTGACGATGCCCTTGCCCTGGATGCATTTGAGGCCGGCCTCGATCACTTCCCACTTGGAGGAGTCGATCATGATCGGCACGCGGGAGATGTCCGGCTCGCCGGCAATCAGATTGAGGAAGGTCACCATGGCCTTCTTCGAATCCAGCATGCCCTCGTCCATGTTGATGTCGATCACCTGGGCGCCGGCTTCCACCTGCTGCAGGGCGACTTCCAGGGCTTCGGTGTAGTTGTCCTCGCGGATCAGGCGGGCGAACTTGGCCGAGCCGGTGATGTTGGTGCGCTCACCGACGTTGACGAACAACGAGCTGCGGTCGATGGTGAACGGCTCCAGGCCCGACAGGCGGCAGGCTTTCGGGATATCCGGGATCTGGCGCGGCGCGTAACCGGCCACGGCCTTGGCGATGGCCTCGATGTGGCCCGGTGTGGTACCGCAGCAACCGCCGACAATGTTCAGAAAGCCGCTCTGGGCGAACTCTTCGATGACCTTGGCGGTTTGTGACGGTAACTCGTCGTACTCGCCGAATTCGTTGGGTAGACCGGCGTTCGGGTGCGCAGAAACGTGGGTGTTGGCCTTGTTCGACAACTCTTCCAGGTACGGACGCAACTCGCTGGCACCCAGGGCGCAGTTCAGCCCCACGGAAATCGGCTTGGCGTGGGCCACGGAGTTCCAGAACGCTTCGGTGGTCTGGCCCGACAGGGTACGGCCGGAGGCGTCGGTGATGGTGCCGGAGATCATGATCGGCAGTTCGATGCTCAGCTCCTCAAACACACCTTGCACGGCAAAGATCGCAGCCTTGGCGTTGAGGGTGTCGAAAATGGTCTCGATCAGGATCAGGTCGGCGCCGCCTTCGATCAGGCCTTTGGTGGCCTCGGTGTAGTTTTCCACCAGCTCATCGAAGGTTACGTTGCGGTAGCCGGGGTTGTTCACGTCGGGCGACAGCGAGCAGGTGCGGCTGGTCGGGCCGAGCACGCCGGCGACGAAACGCGGCTTGGCCGGATTTTCGGCGGTCTTGGCGTCGGCGATCTTGCGCGCCAGGCGTGCGCCTTCTACGTTTAGCTCGTAGGCCAGTTCTTCCATGCCGTAGTCGGCCATGGAGATGCGCGTGGCGTTGAAGGTGTTGGTTTCGAGGATGTCGGCACCGGCATCCAGGTAGGCTTTTTCGATGCCACCGATCACGTCCGGACGGGTGATTACCAGCAGGTCGTTGTTACCCTTGACGTCGCTTGGCCAATCGGCGAAACGTTTGCCACGGTAGTCGTTTTCCTCAAGCTTGTAGCTCTGGATCATCGTGCCCATACCGCCGTCGAGGATCAGGATACGTTCCTTGAGGGCTTGATGAAGGGCTTGCAGACGAACGCTACGATCGGACATGGGACTACTCTGGTCAGGCATTTCGGAGGGCGTGAATCATAACAAACCTGTGCCGATTTAGAGTATGTGCAGTTTTTGCATGAATATCGTTCATGTTGTTGTAGGGTGTGGCCCGGTAGAATCACTGGCAAATTTTCAGCGTACGTATTGAATCGGAACCGGATACATGTCACTTCGCCTCATCACCAGCGCCGTCCTGGCACTGGTCGCCTGCATTGCACAGGCCGACGGACCCGCCCCGGCGATTTCGTACACCCGCGACATTCAACCCATCTTCACCGAGAAATGCGTGGCCTGCCACGCCTGCTACGACTCCGCTTGCCAACTGAACCTGGGCAGCGGCGAAGGCGCAGCCCGTGGCGCCAGCAAAGTGCCGGTCTACGATGGCGAGCGCAGCCAGGCGACGCCGACCACCCGTTTGTTCTATGACGCGTTTGGCAAGCAAGCCTGGCAGCAAAAGGGCTTCTATTCCGTGCTGGACGCCCAGGGCAGCCAGGCAGCCTTGATGGCGCGCATGCTGGAGTTGGGCCATAACGCACCGTTGCAGCCCAACGCCAAGTTGCCTGAAGACATCGTGCTGGGCCTGAACCGTGAAAACATGTGCGCCATGCCGGGTGAGTTCAACGCTTACGCGGGTGCCCATCCCAAGGAAGGCATGCCGTTGGCGGTCACCGGCCTGACGGACCAGCAGTACCAGACCCTGCAACGCTGGCTCGCGTCCGGCGCACCTATCGACGAGCAAGGTCTGGCGCCCAGTGCCAAGGAAGCCCTGCAGGTACAACAGTGGGAAAACCTGTTCAACCAGCCCGGAGCGCGGGAAAGCCTGGTGGCACGCTGGCTGTTCGAGCACTTGTTTCTCGCGCATATCTATTTTGAAAACGGCGAGCCAGGGCATTTCTTCCAGTGGGTGCGCTCGCGTACGCCAAGCGGCCAGCCAATCGACCTGATCGCCACCCGTCGCCCCAATGATGACCCAGGCACCCGTGTGTATTACCGCCTGTGGCCGGTGCAGGGCGTGATCGTGCATAAGACCCACATCACGTACCCGTTCAGTGCCGAGAAGATGGCACGCATTAAAGAGTTGTTCTACGCCGGCAACTGGCAGGTCGACGCCTTGCCGGGCTATGGCCCAGGCCGTCGCGCCAATCCGTTCGAAACCTTCGAAGCCATCCCGGCCAAGGCGCGTTACCAGTTCATGCTGGACAACGCCGAGTACTTCGTACGCACCTTCATCCGTGGGCCGGTGTGCCGTGGGCAGATCGCCACGGACGTGATCCGCGACAACTTCTGGACCCTGTTCCAGGACCCGGAGCACGACCTGTACATCACCGATGCGCGCTATCGCGGCCAGGCCACGCCGTTGCTGGCCATGCCGGGGCAGAACGATGACGTCGGCAGCGTGCTCAGCCTATGGTTGGCTTACCGCGACAAGCGCAATGCTTACGAGGCCCTGCGCCGCGACAGCTACGCCGACTTGCCCCCGCCAAGCTGGTCGAGCCTGTGGGCCGGTAATGACAATGCCTTGCTGAGCATCTTCCGCCACTTCGACAGCGCCTCGGTCACCAAAGGCCTGATCGGCGAAGTGCCGCAAACCATGTGGCTGTTCGACTACCCGCTGCTGGAGCGCACCTATTATCAGTTGGCGGTGAACTTCGATGTGTTCGGCAATGTGTCGCACCAGGCCCAGACCCGATTGTACTTCGACCTGATCCGCAATGGCGCCGAGCAGAACTTCCTGCGCTTGATGCCGGCCGATTCTCGCGATGACTTTATGGATGATTGGTATCAGAACAGCGGCAAACTCAAACTGTGGCTGGACTATGAGGCGATTGATGACGATAAGCCTACCGGCCTGCACCTGAGCGAAAACGATCCGAAGCGCGACTTTGCCAACCAGTTGCTGGCGCGTTACGGCGATTTGAATGCGAGCCCGGATCCGATCAACCGTTGCATGGGTGCCTATTGCTCCCGTGATGGTGTCGACCCCGCCATTCAGGATGCGGAGCAGGCGCTGAGCCGCCTGACGTCACGCCCGGCCGCTGGGCTCAAGGTTATCGATCAATTGCCTGAAGCGACGATGCTGCGGGTTGAGACTGCCAGCGGTCAGCGTGTGGTTTACAGCATGTTGCGCAATCGTGCTCACAGTAATGTGGCGTTTCTGTTGGGTGAGGCTTATCGCTATCAGCCGGGCCTGGATACGGTGACGATTTATCCGGGTGTGCTGAGCAGCTACCCGAACTTTATGTTCAATATTCCGGCCCAGGAAGTGCCGGTGTTTGTGGCTGAAATGGAGCGGGCCAAGGATGCCAAGCGGTTTGAGAAGATTGTGGATCGCTGGGGTGTGCGGCGTAGTCATCCGCTGTTTTGGCAGTATTTCCATGATCTGTCGGCGTATATTCGTGAGACTACGCCGGTGGAGGAGGGGGTGTTGGATATGAATCGGTATGAGAATTTGTGAGATTGTTTCGGAGTACATATCCGTTGCTGCGGTAACGGCTGATATTGGTTCCGCCCTTACGGCGGCTCACTTTTGAAAAGCGCAAAAGTAAGCAAAACGCTCTTGCCCCAACACTCGGCACCTCGCCTAGGCTCGGCATGCCCTCACTCCGGCTTGAATCCGTGGGCCGCCGCGATGGGCCATCCTTGGCCCAGCGCGGCTAACCCGGCGTCCTGCCGGGTTACCCACGGATTCAAGCCTGCGTTCGGCCAGCGTGTTTGACGGGGCGCCTCAGATCAAGATCAAGAGCGACTCGCTTCGCATCGTGGATACGCAGTCCGCTGTAGGAGCCGGCTTGCCGGCGAAAAACGTGAGACCGCCGCGTTTTGTCTGATTCCCCGCGTCATCGTTGAAGACCATCGCAGGCAAGGACTAGGCGTCCCCCCAGCTCCTACAGAGACCGCGTTTGCTTTTGCCTTTGCTTCACACCACTCAAGCCGGCTGTCAGGCCGCTGTGCTTTTGATTTTGATCTTAGGCGCCCCGTCAAACACGCTGGCCGGAATTCGACAGGGATTTGGGGGGTAAACCGGCAGGGATGCCGGTTTAGCCGCCCCGCGCCATGGATGGCGCGTGGCGGCGGCCCCCCAAATCACTGTCGGATTACGGGCACACCGAGCCTAGGCGAGGTGCCGAGTGTTGGGGCAAGAGCGTTTTGCTTACTTTTGCGCTTTTCAAAAGTGAGCCGCTGTAAGAGCGGAACCATAAGCAGCCGTTACCCAAATAACGGATATACACCCAACCCAACCCAACCCCATCAAACCCACCCCAACCAACTCCAGTAAGTCCCCGCAAACACCAACATCAACAAATAACCAACAAGCGTCACCAAAACCCCCACCTTGGCAAACTGCCGCGCCGTAAACGTCCCCGTCCCCAGACACACCATATTCTGCGGCGCATTGATCGGCAGAATAAACCCATAACTCATCACAAACCCCAACAGCATCGTCATCCCCAGCCGACTGAACTCCCCCGGCAATGTCTGCAACACCGCAATCAAAATCGGCAGCAGCGCCGAGGTCAACGCCGTCGCACTGGCAAACCCCAAATGAATCACGATCAAAAACGCCCCCAGAATCGCAAACACCCCCAGCGGCCCCACCTGATCCAACCCCGTGTGCGCCACCACCGCAGCCCCCAACCACTGCCCCGCCTGGGTGGTCAACAGCGCCGTGCCCAGACTGATGCCCACCCCAAACACAATCACCGTGCCCCACGGGATCCGCGACTGCACATCCTTCCAAGTCATCACGCCGATACCCGGCAGCAACAGCAACACCAGCCCCGCGTACGTGGTCGAGGTGGTGTCAAAACTGTGCAAACGCCCTTCCGTGGCCCAGGCCAGCAGCAACATCACCGACACCGTCAACAGGCGCTTCTGCGGCCCGGTCATCGGCCCGATATCTACCAGCGATTGCGCTACCGCCTCCTTGCCACCGGGAATGCTGTCGGTCTCCGGCGGCAGCAACTTGAGCACCAGGAACAGCAACACCGCCGACATGATCAACGCCCACGGCGCCCCCGCGATCAGCCAGTCGATCCACGACACGCGCTGGCCAAGCATCTTGTCCATGAAGCCAACGGTCAGCAGGTTCTGCGCGGCGGCGGTCTGGATGCCAACGTTCCAGATGCTGGTGCCCTGGGCCACCACGATCATGATGCCGGCGGCGATGTTCGAGCGCTTGTCCACGCCGAACGCGGCGATCACCCCCATCATGATCGGCACCACGCAAGCACTGCGCGCGGTGGCGCTGGGCACCACCAGGCTGAGCAGAATGGTCACCGCAATCGCCCCCAGCAGGATGCGTCGGGTGCTGGTGCCGACGCGGCTCAGGGTGACCAGGGCGATGCGTCGGTCCAGGCCGGTGTGGGTCATGGCGGCAGCGATAAACAATGCGCCCGCCACCAGCGCCAGCGCCGGATTGGAGAAGCCGGTCAGCGCCATGCTGATGGCCGGGCTGGTGCCAATCAAATGAGTGGAGTCTTGCAGCGACGGCGCGGTGCCGAGCAGAAAGGCCATCAACGAGGTGATCATGATCGCGCTGGCTTCATAGGACACCGCTTCGGTGATCCACACCACCACGGCAAACGCGAGGATCGCCAGCATGCGGTGCCCGGCCACCGGCAAGTCGGCGGGCAGCGGCAACAGCAGCACACCGGCCATCACCAGCACGGCGATCACCAGGCCCAGGGGTAATTTATAGGATGCCGCGCTCATCGGGTACTCCAAGGCTCTAGATCAAGCCTTGAGCATGGAGCAAAACCATCTGGGACCTGTTGACCTAGGCCAATAACTGACTCAACACGGCGCCCTGCCCTGCAAGGCCAGCAACGCGTTGGCCGGAAGCCTTACGCTACTTGGGTACCGTGAGGCGTCAGGCACGGGCAAAGGCCACGGCTTTCTCAAACTGCTCCGGGGTAGGACGCACACCGGTGTAGAGCACGAATTGCTCCAGGGCCTGGATGGCGATCACTTCCAGTCCAGTAATCACCCGTTTGCCCTTGGCACGGCCACGCACGATAAGCGGAGTTTCGGCGGGGATCGCTACCACATCGAATACAGTCTCGGCAGAGTCCACCGCCTCTGCATCAAACGCCAGTGCGTCCGCCTCAGCCCCGCCGGTCATGCCAATGGGCGTCACGTTGATCAGCATCTGCGGGCGCAGGTCACCCAATTCGGCCAGCCACTCATACCCCAGGTTTTGCGCCAATGCCCGGCCTGCGGTTTCGTTGCGCGCCACGATCACGCCATTGGCGTAGCCGCCATCGCGCAAGGCACTGGCCACGGCTTTGGCCATGCCGCCGCTGCCGCGCAGGGCGAAGGTCGAGTCCTGCGGCACCGCGTGCTTTTTCAGCAGTTGCTCGATGGCGATGTAATCGGTGTTGTAAGCCTTGAGGTGCCCGTCAGTGTTGACGATGGTGTTCAGCGAGTCGATGGCTTGAACCGAATCGTCGAGTTCGTCCACTAAGGCAATGGCAGCCTCTTTGAACGGCATGGAAACCCCGCAACCACGGACGCCCAGCGCGCGGATACCACCGATCGCGCCAGGCAAATCCTGGCTGCTGAAGGCTTTATAGTAGAAGTTCAGACCCAACTGCTCGTACAGGTGGTTATGAAACCGCAGGCCGAAATTCCCGGGGCGCGCCGACAGAGACATGCACAGTTGGGTGTCCTTGTTGGGGTGCATCTGCATGGGTAACTCCTTTGAGTAAGCGATTGGGTACAGACCTTACACAACCTTTACCTAGCGGCTGTGCTGTTTTTCAGAAATACGTTGTCTTAAAAGTATCCCCGCGACATTACTTGAGTCTAACGATTGCAGACCACAAGCGCTGGGGCTAACCGAGGAATGACCATGATTCGTACAATCCCCAAGATCGCCTTGCTGGTTGGCGCACTCGCGATGGCAGGCCAAGCCTCCGCCCACGGTGGTGGTTGGGGTGGGCCGGCCGTATTGGGTGCTTTAGTCGGCGCCGCCGTCGTGGGCTCCGTGGTTGCCAGCCAGCCACGTGAGGTCTACGTGCAGCAGCCGGTGTATGTGCAACCGCAGCCGGTGTATGCCGCGCCGCCGCCGGTCTACTACGCACCGCCACCACCGGTGTATGTGCAGCAGCAGGTGTATTACCGCCCGGCACCGGTGTATTACGGCCCACCGCGTGGCTATTACGGTCCACCACGCGGTTACTACGGCCCTCCCCACGGCTACTACGGTCGCGGCTGGTAATCGGATCGTCTGACAACACAGGCCTCGCAGCGTTGCGGGGCCTTTTTTTGCCTGCAAAGTCCGGATTCAGGGGGTCAAGGTCGTTCTGGGGACAATGCCCGACGCCCAATCGCGCATCATCGACACCAATGTCTACTTGCCCGAACCGGCCTTGCGCTGTCATGTTTGTGTCACGACATACTTCCACTATCGATCCTGTCCACCCAATAACAACAAGGACGACTGACCATGCCCACGCAAAACCCGCACCGCACCGCTGGCCTTTGTACGTCCAGCAAGGTCTATAGCGCCCTCACCGAGCTCAAGCACCTGGAAGGCCACCGCAGCGCCAAGTTCCTCGCGCTGCTGGCGGAAAACCTGGTGCGCAAGGGTCTGCTCAGTGAGCAGGAAGTGGTGCACATGCTCGATCAAGTGGTGGACTGACGCCTCGCGTCGATGACGACTATCGAGACAGGTGATTTTTCCTGCATCACCCCGCCCCGTAAAGTGACCACCATAGCGATTGGAGGTCCATATGCACACTGTTCAAATCATGTCCGTCATCGGCAGCGCCGTTCCCGCCCCTCTGCGCAAGCTGGGTCTGCTTGCCTGCTGGTACCTGGTACGCGATGGCGAAACCATCAGCGGCCCGCTGACATCCCTGTCCGACGCTGAGAAACAGCTGCAACACGCCTCGAATTTCAGGCTCCACGCCTGAGGTTCAGGGTAATGGCAACTTGACTCGCGGCTTGCTCTCCACGAACAACGCCCAGCTGGACATAAACAACGCCGCCACCAAAGGCCCGATCACAAAGCCGTTCAAGCCAAACACCGACAAACCGCCCAGGGTCGAGATCAGGATCAGGTAATCCGGCATCTTGGTGTCCTTGCCCACCAGGATCGGACGCAGCACGTTGTCCACCAGGCCGATCACAAACACGCCAAACAGCGCCAGCACCACGCCTTGCCAGATGGCGCCGCTCAACAGGAAGTAGGCGGCCACCGGCCCCCACACAATCCCCGCGCCCACCGCCGGCAACAGCGACAGAAACGCCATCAGTACCGCCCAGAGCAATGCACTGGGAATATCCAGGAACCAGAAGATAAGCCCGCCGAGCGCACCCTGTGTCACGGCCACCAGCACATTGCCCTTGACCGTGGCCCGCACCACACGATTGAACTTGAGTTGTAACCGGCGCTTCTGCGGCTCGGCCAACGGCACCGCCGTGCGCACCTTGCGTACCAGCTCCGGGCCGTCGCGCAGCAGGAAATACAGCAGGTACAGCATGATGAAAAAGCTCACCAGGAAATCGAACGTACCCTGGCCGAAGCTGAACGCCTGGGTGGCAAAGAACTGGCTGCCCTGCATCGCACTCTTGACGATCTTCTCGCGCAAGCCTTCCAGGTTGCCCATGCCGAAACGGTCCAGCAGGTGCTGGAAGTACGGCGGCAACACATTCTTGAACTGCTCGATATACCCAGCCACGTCCAGCTTGCCGCTTTCGATGTTCTTGTAGAGCGTCGCGCCTTCCTGCACCAACAAGGCACTGGTGATGATCACCGGCAGGATCGCGATGATCAGGCAAGCACTCAAGGTGGCCAGGGAAGTGAGGTTGCGGTTCCAGCCAAAGCGCTGTTGCAGGCGCCGCTGCATCGGCGCAAAGATGATGCCGAGGATCACCGCCCAGAACACCGCGCCGTAGAACGGCAGCAGTATCCAGATAAACGCGATGGTCACCAGGGCAAGCAATAACAGCAAGGTCTTGAATTGCAGGTTGGTTTGATTCATGTCCGGTCCATGTCAGAAAAGCAACGGGCCCATATAGGCCCTGTTGCTTAGTCCGCAGCGAAACCTGGGAGTGCCCTCGGTTATCGAACAAGCATAGACCGCCTCACTGAATCCCCTTCGCCTCCTTCAACAGCGTCTGGATCATCTGCTCCTGAGCGTCATAACGACCTTCGCCAAAATGGGTGTAACGCACCTGCCCTTTGGCGTCGACCAGGTAATGGGCGGGCCAGTACTGGTTGTCGAAGTTGCGCCAGATCGCGTAGTTGTTGTCGATGGCCACCGGATAGGTGATGCCTAGCTTGCGCACCTGGTCCTTGACGTTGCCGATGAGGCGTTCATAGCCGTATTCCGGGGTGTGCACACCGATCACCACCAGGCCGTCCTTCTCATAGGTCTTTGCCCATTGCTTCACGTAGGGCAGCGTGTGCTGGCAGTTGATGCAGTCGTAGGTCCAGAAATCCACCAGCACCACCTTGCCTTTCAAGGATTCGCGGGTGAGTTCAGGGGAGTTGAGCCATTCGACCGCGCCGACCAGCGATGGCATGGCACCCTTGGCATTGTCCCGCGCCGGGTCGGCCTTGACCTTGCTCACCACGTAATCCAGCACTTTGGGGACGGCTTCCAGCACGCCTTGCTCCAGGCTGCTGACGCCTTCGGACGAAGTACCGGCCAGCAGGGTTTTGTCGGCGCCAGTGGAAATCACCACCGCCGCCGCCAGTACCGCCACTCCGGCCCCACGGCGCAGCCAACCGGTCACCGGAATGGAGGCCTTGAGTCGATTGACCAGGCCACGCCCGGCAAAAATCAGCGCGCCAAGGGACAACGCGCTACCCAGGCCGTAGGCCACCAGCAACAGGCTGGTCTGCGCATTGGCACCTTGCAGCATCGCGCTGGTCAGGATCACTCCCAGGATCGGCCCGGCGCACGGCGCCCACAGCAGGCCTGTGGCGACGCCGATCATCACCGACTTCAGCGGGCCGGACAGCGTGCGGCTGTCAGGATCGATACGGTTACCCAACAACACCAAGGGGCGTGCCAGCCAGCCACCGACCCGCGCCGAGATCAGCGACAGCGCAAACAGCCCCATCACGATCAGTGCCACGTGGCGGCCGGTGTTATTGGCCTGAATCACCCATTCCGTGCTGACCACCGCCAGGCTGGACACCAGCGCGAAGGTCAGGACCATGCCGCCGAGCGTCAGCAGGATCGACCGGCGGGAGCGGTCGACGCCGGCGAACAGAAACGGCACCACCGGCAGGATACAAGGGCTGAGGACGGTCAGGATGCCGCCCAGGAATGCGATCAGTAGCATGACGTTCACCTTATGGCTGGAAGGACTCAGTTATCGCCGACGCAACCGTCGCCGAACTTGAGGTAATCGAGCACCTGGGCCTTGTCGTGGGAGTCCAAGTAGGTCATGCGCGCATTCACCACGCCGCAGGCCGGCTTGGAATCCTGGCTCATCGACAGCACTTGCTTGATGTCCAGGTGAGTGCCGTAGTGGTAGGTCTGAGCGGTAACGGCGGCTTCGGCACGGGCCGACAAGGTGCAGATGTTCAGGGCGGCAAACAGGCAGGCGGCGTAGATGGCTTTGGTGTTCATGGTGGTTGACTCCAGGTTCTCAGGGTGGGAGGCGGTGTGCCTCGTTGGAATCAATTAAAAGCCCCTGAGGTATCGCGCCTGTGTCGGAAAACCGCGCGGATAAATCGATACGTATCCACAGCCCACTCCGATACACAGCGATACAAAAAGCCCAAAGGACGATCTGGATCAATAAACCGCCCTCGCCGCTCGGCTACCTTCGCGACCTTTTGCGACCCGTGCCCATGCCTCCGATCCTCGCCCCCGAACTGCTCGCCCCCGCCGGCACCCTGAAAAACATGCGCTACGCCTTTGCCTACGGCGCCGATGCGGTCTACGCCGGCCAGCCGCGCTACAGCCTGCGGGTGCGCAATAACGAGTTCGATCACGCCAACCTGGCCCTTGGCATCCAGGAAGCCCACGCCCTGGGCAAGCGCTTTTATGTGGTGGTGAACATCGCGCCGCACAACGCCAAGCTGAAGACCTTCCTCAAGGACCTGGCGCCGGTGATCGCCATGGGCCCGAACGCGCTGATCATGTCCGACCCTGGGCTGATCATGCTGGTGCGCCGGCATTTCCCCCAGATGCCGATCCATCTGTCGGTGCAAGCCAACACGGTGAACTGGGCCAGCGTGGAGTTCTGGCAACAGCAAGGGATCTGTCGGGTGATCCTGTCGCGGGAATTGTCGCTGGAAGAGATCGACGAGATCCGCCAGCAGGTGCCGGCCATGGAGCTGGAAGTGTTTGTGCACGGTGCGTTGTGCATGGCCTATTCCGGGCGTTGCCTGCTCTCGGGCTACATGAACAAGCGCGACGCCAACCAGGGCACCTGCACCAATGCCTGTCGCTGGAAGTACCAGGCCACCCCGGCGGTGGAAAACACCACGGGGGATATCGTCCAGCACTGCCAGCCTACCCTGGGCATTGGCGCGCCCACCGATCAGGTGTTCCTGCTTCAGGAAGCCAACCGCCCCGATGAACAGATGCCCGCCTTCGAAGACGAACACGGCACCTACATCATGAACGCCAAGGACCTGCGCGCCGTGCAGCACGTGGAGCGCCTGACCCGGATGGGTGTGCACTCACTGAAGATCGAAGGCCGCACCAAGTCGCACTTCTACTGCGCGCGCACCACCCAGGTGTATCGCCAGGCCATCGATGATGCGGTGGCCGGTCGCGCCTTCGACCGCACCCTGATGACCGACCTTGAATCCCTGGCCCAGCGCGGCTACACCGAAGGTTTCCTGCGCCGCCATGTGCACGATGAATACCAGAACTACCAGAACGGCAGCTCCGTGTCAGAGCGCCAGCAGTTCGTCGGCGAGCTGACCGGCGAACGCCGGGGCGAGCTGGCCGAGGTCAAGGTGAAAAACCGTTTTGCCGTGGGCAATCACCTGGAATTGATGACCCCTGCCGGCAACTTCCACTTCGACCTGGCCACTTTGCACAACGCCAAAGGCGACGCCATCGACGTCGCGCCGGGGGACGGGCACACCGTGTATGTTCCGCTCCCGGCACAGATGGACCTGCGCTTTGGCTTGCTGATGCGCGACCTCTAACGCGTCGCCGCGCAGAACCGGTGGATCGCCGCGCAGGCCTGGCGCAACGAATCGTCATCCAGGGCATAGGCGATGCGCAGGTACGGCGCCAGGCCGAAGGCGCTGCCGTGCACCACGGCCACATTGGCTTCGTCGAGCAAGGCGTGGGCGACGTCCTCGTCCGTCTCAAGCAACCTGCCGGCGGCCGAGGTGCGCCCCAGTAGGCCCGCGCAAGAGGCAAAGGCGTAGAACGCGCCGCTCGGGCGGATGCATGCCAAGCCAGGCGTGGCGTTTAGCAAGGACACGACCAGGTCGCGGCGCCTCTCGAAGACCGCCCGTGATTGGCGGATAAAGTCCTGTGGCCCGTTCAAGGCAGCAATGGCAGCGTGCTGGGAAATCGCGCTGGCCCCCGAGGTCTGCTGGCCTTGGAGTTTTTCCATGGCCTCCAGCAGCCAGCGCGGGCCGGTGGCGAAGCCGATGCGCCAGCCGGTCATGGCGTAGGCCTTGGAGACACCGTTCATGGTCAGCACCCGAGGCGCCAGGCGCGGCTCGACCTGGGCCAAGGTGTGGAACGCCTGGCCGTCGAACAGCAGGTGCTCGTAGATGTCATCCGCCAGCACCAGCACATGGGGATGCTTGAGCAACACGTCAGCCAGCGCCTGCCATTCCAGGCGACTGTAGACGGCGCCCGTCGGGTTGGACGGTGAATTGAGGATCAGCCAGCGGGTGCTGGAGTTGATCGCCTGGTCGAGGGCGGCCGGGGTCAGTTTGAAGCCGTCCTCGGCGCTGCACGGCACAATCTTCGACGTGCCGCCACACAGCTCGACCATTTCCGGATAGCTGACCCAGTACGGCGCGGGCACGATCACTTCGTCGCCTTCGTTGAGGGTGGCGGCGAGTGCGTTATAGATCACATGCTTGCCGCCGTTGCTGACGAGGGTGTCTTGCCAGGTCACGTCCAGGCCGTTTTCGCGACGGAATTTCTCCGCCACCGATTCGCGCAAGGCGCGCACGCCAGCGACCTGGGTGTAGCGCGTATGGCCATTGCGGATCGCTTCGATGCCGGCCTGGCGAATGTGCTCCGGCGTATCGAAGTCTGGCTCGCCAGCGCACAACGAAATGATGGTTTCGCCTTCGGCCCGGCGCGCGGCGACGCGGTCGATGATGCGGTAGGTGGCGGACGGTTGCGCCTGGGCCAGGCGCTTGTTCAGGGTATTCATGAGCCCTTCCTCTGCAAGGTGTGATAACCCAGGGATTCACGGGCCTGCTTCAGCGTCTTGCCCGCCTCGATCTGCGCGCGGATCTGCGATTCCACCGCTTCGATCTGCCGCGCCACCTGCGCCACCTCAGCGGCACGGGCGCGGGGCACCACCAGCACGCCGTTGGCGTCGGCCACTACGATGTCCCGGGCGCACACGCGGGTTTCGCTGATTGCCACCGGCTGGTTCACCGACAGCACTTCGACGCGGTCCTTGCCGGTGCGCATGTAGCGGCCACGGGTGAACAACGTGTAGCCATCGCCCAGGGCTTTGCTGACGTCGCGGCACACGCCGTCGATCACCGTGGCGGCTATCCCGCGCGTGCCGGCGTACTGGGTCATGATGTCACCCCACACCGTGCAATCGGTGCGCCCGGCGTTGGCGATGACCACCACGTCCCCTGGCAGCACATCTTCGATAAAATCGCCCACCGAGCCCGGCGGCGTGTTGGCCGGCACGTATTGCACGGTAAATGCCGGGCCCACGACGGTGCCACGGTAGTTATCCAGCGGCGCGATGCCCAGGCATTGGCCGGGGATGCCCAGCTTGTCCATGGCATCCGAGACGCCAGGGGTGTCGAGCCCTTCGAACAGGGCGACCAACTGTTGATCGTTCATCGGGCAGACTCCACGCGGATGGCTTCGAATTGGCTGTCGTGCATCACATCGGCGACCGAGCGGCCGCTGCGCACGGCGTCGACCATGCTGGCTTCACGGGCAGCGATGCGCTCGCCCAGGTCGAGCACTTGCTCGATCACCGCAGCCGGGATAAACACCGTGCCGCAGCGGTCGGCGATCACGAAGTCATCTTCCGAGACGTCAACACCGCCGACGTTGAGGGTGACACCGGAATCCACCTGCACCACACGGTTACGCGCGCTGATCATGGTCACGCCACGGCCATACACCGGATAACCAATGGACGCGCTGCCGTCGATATCACGGCTGAAACCGTCGATCACCGAACCCCGGATATGTTTGGCGACGGCGGCGTTGGCGATGATGTCGCCCCAGCAGGAAACGCCATCGATCCCGCCAGCAATCACCAGCACGCGGTCATCGGTGGTAATCGCGTCGATCACCGGGGAAATCAGGTGCGCCGTGGGCGCGTCATCGGTCTTGGGGGCCAGTTTGACCGTGCTGGCCCGGCCGACCACTTTGGGACAGTCCCACAATGGCCGGATGCCGACCACCGCGCCCGTCAGTTGCAGGAAATCCAGTGCGTCGGAAACCGTGTTGGTATCGAGTTCAGCCAGGCGCTGAAGCGGGTCGACAAGTGACATGAGATGAGCCCCTGTTGTGGTTGGGGCTCAAGTCTCACTGAGGGGCGGTGATCGGTATATTCGTATTAACGTTAGGCAAACATACGTTTTACCTATGAAAGATCAGATCCGGAACTGGCCGACCAACTGCCCCAGGCGCTGGCCCAGATCCGCCAGGCTGCGAGAGGTCTGGGCGCCCAGTTGGGTCTCATCGGCCACGCTGTCCACCGCCACGGCAATCTGATGCACGCTGCGGTTGATCTCTTCGGCCACGGCGGTCTGCTCCTCGGCGGCGCTGGCAATCTGGGCGTTCATCGAATTGATGGTGCCGATCAACTGGGCCATGGTGTCCAGAGACGCGCCGGCTTCGTTGGCCTGGGCCGAGGTGCCGTCGCCGGCATCGCTGGAACGGCGCATGGCCTCCACCGCCGCCTCAGTGCCTTTTTGCAGGCGGTCGATCATGCCCTGGATTTCCTGGGTGCTGGTCTGGGTGCGACTGGCCAGGGCGCGCACTTCATCGGCGACGACCGCAAAACCACGCCCGGCCTCCCCTGCTCGCGCCGCTTCGATGGCGGCGTTGAGCGCCAGCAGGTTGGTCTGTTCGGCGATGGAGCGGATCACGCTGAGCACACTGACGATGGAAGACACGTCCTGCTGCAGGCTGTCGAGGGACACACCGCTGTTACGGATGTCGCTCACCAGCGCATGGATCTGCGCAATGCTGCCATCTACCACACGCTTGGCGGCCTGGCCTTCGGCGTCGGTCTGTTGGGCCGCGACCGAGGCGCCCTGGGCACTGCGCGCCACTTCTTGCGCAGCCGATGACATCTCATTGATCGCGGTGGCGACCTGATCGGTCTCGTGGCGCTGGCGCTCCATGGCCTGTTCGGAGCGCTGAGCCTGGTCGGAGACCTGGCTGACCAGGCCGGTGAGCTGGCTGGTCATCTCGGTGATCTGGCGCACCAGCCCGTGGATCTTGTCGACAAACCGGTTGAACGCGCCTGCCAAGTCACCCAGCTCGTCCTGACTGGTGATGGCCAGGCGGCGGGTCAAGTCACCTTCGCCGGCGGCGATGTCGTCGAGGCTGGCTTTCATCAAGTGCAGCGGACGCAGGATGGTATTGGCCAGCAGCATGCCGACGGCCGCGATCACCAACAGCACCACCACGGCCACGCCGAGAATGCTCAGCAGCACGCCCTCCATGCGTTTCTGCACCTTGGCTTCGACCACCGCCACCTGGGCTTCAATGCCGTCCAGGTTCACCGACGTGCCAATGACCATGTCCCATTTCGGCAGGTATTCGGTGTAGCCGAGCTTGGGTACCAGTTCGGTCTGGCCGGGCTGGGTCGAGCTGTATTGCAGGTAGTGGGTGCCGTCCTTGCCGACCTTGACCAGGTCGCGATTGACGTACACGCCATTGGGGTCGCGGTTGTCCTTGAAGCTCTTGCCCACGCCGTCGGGGCTGTTGCCCTTGAACAGGCGGATGGTCTCGGAGTCGTAGCCGAAGAAGTAGCCGTCCTTGCCGTAACTGGTGTTCGACAGGAGCTTGACCACCTGGGCACGCGCGGCGGTGTCACCGGGTGCGGCCGCTTCGTAGAGCGGCTTGATGGTGGTCATGGCCACTTCGACATAACTTTGCAGCGTGGCCTTGGCGTCGTTGAGCAGGCGCTGGCGGGTTTCGTCCACCTCGTTGCGCGCCTGCCCCTGCAGGATCCACACGGTGGTCAGGCTGATGACCACGGCAAACAGCAACACCGGCACTACGGCGAGGGACAGGACTTTGGCCTTGAGGCTCAGACGCATGGCTTTTCTCTCTCTTATTAGTGGCGACTGGAGAGGTTATCGGCCGGTTACGCTGAACCTGTAGATCAGAGGGTCATCGCCGCCAGCCAGCCAAACGCCAGCAACGGGATGTTGTAGTGCAGGAACGTCGGCACCACCGTGTCCCAGATATGGTGGTGCTGACCGTCGACATTCAGGCCGGAAGTCGGGCCAAGGGTGGAGTCCGAAGCAGGCGAACCAGCATCACCCAGGGCACCGGCCGTGCCGACGATGCACACGATGGCCACCGGGCTGAAGCCCAGTTGCACGCACAGCGGTACAAAGATCGCGGCCAGGATCGGCACCGTGGAGAACGACGAGCCGATGCCCATGGTCACCAGCAGGCCCACCAGCAACATCAGCAACGCGCCGACCCCACGGTTATGGCCGATGAACGCCGCCGAGGTTTCCACCAGTGAGCGCACGTCGCCCGTGGCCTTGAGTACTTCGGCAAAGCCTGACGAGGCGATCATGATGAAGCCGATCATCGCCATCATCTTCATGCCTTCGGTGAACAGGTCGTCGGTATCGCGCCAGCGCACGATGCCCGACACCGAGAAGATCAGGAAGCCGGCCAGGGCGCCGATGATCATCGAGTCCAGCCACAGCTGGATGATGAACGCCGAGGCAATCGCCAGGCCGGCCACCAGCAGGGTCAGTGGGTTGTATTGCACCGCCACTTGCTCGACGCGCTCGATTTTCTCCAGGTCGTACACGCGTTTTTTGCGGTAGCTGATAAACACCGCCACCAGCAGGCCCACCACCATGCCCAGCGCCGGCAGGCTCATGGCGTGGGTGACGTTGACCTGGCTGATGTCCACCCCGCTCTTGGCCACGTTGGCCAGCAGGATCTGGTTGAGGAAGATATTGCCAAAGCCTACCGGTAGGAACATATAGGGCGTGATCAGGCCGAAGGTCATCACGCAGGCGATCAGGCGGCGGTCCAGTTGCAGCTTGGTCAGTACGTACAGCAGCGGCGGCACCAGCAACGGAATGAACGCGATATGGATCGGCAGAATATTCTGCGAGGCAATCGCCACCACCCACAGCAAGCCGATCAGCAGCCATTTGACGTGGTTGCCGCCGCTGGCCTCCTGGCGGTCCACCAGCAGCAGCGCCTTGTCAGCCAAGGCGTGGGCCAGGCCGGATTTGGCAATCGCCACCGCGAACGCGCCGAGCAAGGCGTAGGACAATGCCACGGTTGCACCACCGCCCAAGCCGCCGTTGAAGGCTTTGAGCGTGGCGTCGATGCCCAGGCCACCGGTCAAACCACCCACCAGGGCGCCGACGATGATGGCGATGACCACATGCACGCGGGACAAACTGAGCACCAGCATGGTGCCGACCGCGGCAATGACTGCGTTAATCATGGTTACCTCAAGCAGAAAAACAAAAAAACAGGCATGCCCGCGCCCAGGCGGCCATGGGGTGGCAGCCAGCGTGCAGGCTTGAAGGAGGTCTTATTAGAGGGCGCGCACTTTGCAGCAGGTGGCGTCGCATGTCAAAAAACGGCGCCGCTTTCAGATTTCAATTGAACGTTTAAATAATAAAGATTCGGAAAAAGTGGCCGATAGCCTGACTCTCTGTGTTTTCAGGTTTAAGGATGCTCCTCGATGTCCCTCAGACAGCTCTCCATTCAATGGAAAATCACCCTGCTCGCTGGCCTCTGCCTGCTGGGAATCGTGACCCTGCTGGTGGGTCTGTCGTTGTATCGCATGGAGCAGAGTTCGCAGCAGGTCAAGGCATCCAGTATGCAGATGCTGGATGAAGCCGCCCAGGCGCGCATCGAGGCCCAAGGCGAAGTGCAGGCATTGGGCATTCGCCGCCAGTTCATGGACGCCTATCAATACGGTCACGGTTTTTCCCGCCAGGTGCTGTTCTTGCGTGAGCAGGCCGAGAAGCGCTTTCTCGATGCCTTCGACACCCGCGAAGACCTGACTCGCCAGGTCAAGGCCGCGCTGCAGGCCAACCCGGATTTGCTCGGCCTGTCCCTGGTGTTCGAAGCCAATGCCCTGGACGGCAAGGATGAGCTGTTCGCCGGCCAGGCCGAGCTGGGCAGTAACGATAAAGGTCGCTTCGCCCTGTACTGGTCGCAGCCGACACCCGGCAAGCTGGAGTCGATGGCGTTGCCGGAAAGCGACATGTCCGACACAAGCGTCGGCCCCAGCGGTGAAAAGGCCAACGCCTGGTTCACCTGCCCACGCAGCACGCTCAAGCCGTGCGTGATCGAGCCGTACTTCTACAGGATCAACGGGCAAAACGTGCTGATGACCAGCATCGTCTTCCCGTTGATGGTCAACGGCAAAGTCATCGCCTCGCTGTCGGTGGACATCAACCTCAACAGCCTGCAGGCCGTGAGCCAACAGGCCAGCCAGAAGCTGTACGACGGCCAGACCCAAGTCAGCATCCTCAGCCCTACCGGTTTGCTCGCCGGCTACAGCCCGGACGTGAGCAAGCTCAGCCAGCGCCTGGACCAGGTTGATACGGCCAACGGTGCGCAATTGATCAGCGCCCTGGCCAGCAGTACGCAAATCCGTAGCCTGCGCACCGACCACCAACTGAAGGTACTGGCACCGTTCGCGCCAATCCCGGACGGCAAGTCCTGGGGCGTGTTGCTGGATGTGCCGGAGAAAGTCCTGGTCGGCCCGGCTGAAGCATTGAAAGCACAGATGGACGCCGATAACACCCGTGGCACCTTGCTGGAGCTGGGCCTTGGCCTGCTGGCTGCGGTGGTCGGCTTGATCCTGGTGTGGTTGATGGCCCGCAGCGTGACCCGCCCGATCCTCGGCGTGGCCCGCATGCTCGAAGACATCGCCAGCGGCGAAGGCGACCTGACCCGACGCCTGGCCTACGACAAACAGGACGAGCTGGGCCAATTGGCCGGCTGGTTCAACCGCTTCCTCGACAAGCTGCAACCGATCATTGCCGAGGTGAAACGCTCGGTGCAGGACGCCCGTGGCACAGCCGATCAATCCGCTGCGATTGCCACTGAAACCAGCGCCGGCATGGAACAGCAATATCGCCAGGTCGACCAGGTGGCCACCGCGTCCCATGAAATGAGCGCCACTGCCCAGGATGTGGCGCGCAGCGCTGCCCAGGCCGCACAAGCCGCCCGCGACGCCGACCAGGCCACCCGTGATGGCCTGAAGGTGATTGACCGCACCACGCGCAATATCGGCGAGTTGGCGGCCGACATGAGCACGGCCATGACCCAGGTCGAAGGCCTGGCCGCCAACAGCGAAAAAATCGGTTCGGTGCTTGAAGTGATTCGCGGCATTGCCGAACAGACCAACCTACTGGCCCTCAATGCTGCCATCGAAGCCGCCCGCGCGGGTGAGGCCGGCCGTGGCTTTGCGGTGGTGGCCGACGAAGTACGCAACCTGGCGCAGCGCACCCAGGAATCGGTGGAAGAAACCCGCCTGGTCATCGAACACCTGCAAAGCGGCACCGAAGAGGTGGTCGGCTCCATGGGCAACAGCTATCGCCAGGCCCAGGGCAGTGTCGAACAGGTGGGGCAAGCCGTGACGGCGCTGCGCCAGATTGGTGATGCGGTGACAGTGATCAGCGACATGAACCTGCAGATCGCCAGCGCCGCCGAAGAACAAAGCGCCGTGGCCGAGGAGATCAACAGCAACGTAGCGACCATTCGCGATGTGACCGAGTCGCTGTCAGAGCAGGCGAATGAATCGGCACGGGTGAGCCAGGCATTGAACAGCCTGGCGAATCAGCAGCAGGGGTTGATGGATCAGTTCAGGGTGTGATCAGACCCTTGTCGAAGCGACAGGCTTATCCCTGGCGCTTCGGCAATTCGATCAACACTTTCAGCCCGCCCAACTCGCTTTCCTGCAACTGCAGCACCCCGCCCCACACCTCGACGATATCCCGCACGATCCCCAACCCCAGGCCATGACCCTGGATCTGTTCATCCAGGCGCGTGCCACGGCTGAAGACCTGGTCACGCTGGGTTTCAGGAATGCCGGGGCCGTCATCTTCTACCGCCAACAAATAGCTGTGCTCGGCCTCGGTAACGGTCAAGCGCACCTCGGCATCCGCCCATTTGCAGGCGTTATCCAATAGATTGCCGAGCAACTCCAACAGGTCTTCTCGGTCCCAGGGCAGCTGCAAGCCGGGCGCGGCGTGGGAGCTCAGGTCCAGGTGTTCACCGTGGATCATGTTGAGGGTAGCGAGTAGGCCGGGCAGTTCTTTTTCGCAATCAAACAGCGCGCCCGGCAGGGTTTCCCCGGCCAGGCGAGCACGATTGAGCTCGCGGTTGAGGCGGTGCTGCACCTGCTCCAAGTGATCGCGCAACAGCTTGCTCAGCTCGGGATGATCCTTCAGCGCGTCGCTCGAAGCGGCGCTCAACAGCACCGCCAGCGGGGTCTTGAGGGCATGGCCGAGGTTGCCCAGGGCATTGCGTGAACGCTTGAGGCTGTCTTCGGTGTGAGCCAGCAGATGGTTGATCTGCGCCACCAGCGGCTCCAGCTCCTGCGGCACCTGGGTGTCGAGTTGTGAACGCTGGCCCTGTTGCAGTTGGGCGATCTGGTTACGCGCGGTTTCCAGCGGGCGCAAGGCGCGGCGCACGGTGATCCGTTGCAGGATCAGCACCAGCAGCAGCGCCGCCAGCCCCAGCACCAGGCCGATCTGACGCATCAGGCGGAAGCTTTCCCGCACGGGCGTGTAGTCCTGGGCCACGCTGATGGAGATTGGCTGGCCGAAGCGTTTGTAGTCCTCGCGCAACACCAACAGTTGCTGGCCTTCCGGTCCCAGTTGCAGGTTGCCCTTGAGTCCCGCCTCGGGAAGATGCGGCAGGTCCTGGTCCCATAACGAGCGGGAGCGCCAATGCTTATCGGCAAAATCGATACGGAAATAGTGCCCCGAAAACGGCCGTTGATAGGCCGGCGACAGGCGTTTCTCATGCAATTGCAAACCATCAGGGCCACGTACCAGCGCCACCAACAAGCTCTCGCTGTCATTGCGCAAGCCGGCTTCCAGATAGCGCTGCAACCCCGTTTCGAACAACCACAGGCTGGTTTGCGCCAGCGCTACGCCGACGACCACCATCACGCTGACCAGGCCCAGGCTCAGGCGCCGTTGGATCGACCTCATGCGCCGCTGCCGCCGAACCGGTAACCCTGGCCGCGCCGGGTCTCGATCACACTGCGGCCCAGCTTGCGACGCAGGTGGTTGACGTGGACTTCCAGCACATTGGAGTCGCGCTCGGTTTCGCCGTCATACAGATGCTCGGCCAGGTGGCTTTTCGACAGGATCTGTTCGGGGTGCAACATGAAGTAGCGCAACAGACGGAATTCGGCCGCGGTCAGCTGGATCTCCGCGCCATCGCGCAGCACGCACTGGCGGCCTTCATCCAGGTGCAGGCCGGCGGCCTGCAGGGTCGGTTGATTCGCATGACCGTGGGAGCGGCGCAACAGCGCCTGGATGCGCAGGTGCAGTTCCTCGGGGTGAAAGGGTTTGCTCAGGTAATCATCGGCGCCAGCCTTAAGCCCTTCGATGCGCTCGGCCCAGGAATCGCGGGCCGTGAGGATCAGCACCGGGATGGCCAGCGCGGCGGCACGCCATTGCGCCAGTACCTCAAGCCCCGGCAAACCCGGCAGGCCCAGGTCAAGAATGATCAGGTCATAGGGTTCGCTACGCCCCTGGTACGCGGCGTCGCGACCATCGGCGAGCCAATCGACGGCATAACCCTGGCGTTGCAGCCCGGCCAGCAGTTCATCGGCCAGGGGAACGTTGTCTTCCACCAAGAGCAGGCGCATCAGTCTTCCTCGTCTTTGATCAGCACACCCGTGGATGCGTCCAGCTTGATCTCGCGCACCACGCCGTCGGCGGTGACCAATTCCACTTCATAAGCATATTTGCCATGCTTTTTTTCAAGCTCGGCTTCCAGCAGACGCGAACCGGGATGACGCCCCATGGCCTGCTCCAGCAACTGCTCCAACGGCAAGATGATCCCCTGCTGGCGCAGTGCCAAGGCCTCATCCTGATCAAGATCGCGGGCCGCCAGGCTTGAGCAAAAAACCAGGAGCACCAACGCCACTCGACTGCTGGTGTTTAAATTTACCTTCATTACGTTTCCTGATGATTCTTGAGAACCTGCCCAGTGAGCGCGTCCAATTCAATCTCCCACTCGATGCCGTTGGTGTCTTCCAGCTCAACTTGGTACAGGTACTTGCCGTACTCCTCGTCCAGGTCGGTATCCAGCAGCGTCGAGCCAGGATGCAGAGCCAGGGCCGTGGCTTCCAGTTGATCAAAGGCGATAATAGTAACAGTGGCAGGCACTTTCAGTGGCTTGTCGGGGTCCACGGCTCGGGCCTGGGTCGCCGTGAGAGCGATGATACCGGCGGCGACCAGCACTGTGAGGCGCTTCATGGAGAGTCTCCGTTTCAAGATTTTTCCTACGTCCGCCACGGTACCGTCTGCAACTTAACTGAAACTGAATTGCCACCATGGCAATTTCCCACAAGCCTCTTCACCCATCGCCGCGAGAGATTTCCTATACTGCCCCGCTCGTTGCATGAGAGACCGGAATGACAGCCATCCACATCAAGTTTCCCGCCCTGACCCTCAAGGCTGGCAAACGCGCCTTTGCCCGCATTCGCGAGCAAGGCCTCACGCCGGCCGACGTCGGCATCCTGCCCGGCGCGGCCGGCGGCCCCAAGGCATTGGGCATCCAGGGCCTGGACCTGGCGTTATTCGGCGATTGGCTACCCCGCGCGCCACGGGAACGGGCGCTGGTCGGTGCGTCCATCGGCTCCTGGCGGTTTGCCAGTGCATGCCTGCCCGACCCGGTGCAAGGCCTGCTGGACCTCGGCCGCCTGTACAACGAACAAAGCTTTGCCAAGGGCGTGACCATGGCCGAGGTCAGCCAGAGCTGCCAGCGCATGCTCGACGACCTGCTGGCCGGTCGCGATGCGCGGGTGCTGGACAACCCGAACTATCGCCTGAACATCATGGTGGTCAAGAGCCACGGCCTGCTCGCTGATGACCACCGTGGGCGCCTGGGACTCGGCCTGTCGTCGGTGATCGCCGATAACCTGCGCGGCCGCGCGCGGCTGTCGCGGCACTTTGAACGGCTGATCATCCACGACCCACGCCAGGCGCCACCGGTGCATCCCTTAAAGGATTTCCCCTCGCGCTTCCTGGCCCTGGAACTGGGCAACCTGCGCCAGGCCCTGCTGGCCTCAGGCTCGATTCCCATGGTGATGCAAGGCGTGCGCGACCTGCCGGGTGCAGGCGCCGGCACCTACCGCGACGGCGGCCTGTTGGACTATCACCTCGACCTGCCTTACCACGGCGACGACATCGTGCTGTACCCGCACTTCACCGATCGGGTCATCCCCGGCTGGTTCGACAAGGGCCTGCCATGGCGGCGCAGCAGCCCACAGGGTTTGCAGGATGTATTGCTGCTGGCGCCTTCCAAGGACTACCTCGCCCGCCTGCCCCACGGCAAACTGCCAGACCGCAGCGACTTCAAGCGCTTCATGGGCGACGACCCAAGCCGTAACAAGTACTGGCAGACCGCGATGAGCGAGAGCCAGCGGCTAGGCGATGAGTTTCTGCAACTGGCGGATAACGGCCAATTGGGCGAGCGGCTACTGGCCCTGTAGCCGCTGGCCACATGCAACCTATCATTCGCCAGCAAGTCGATGCCTACAGAGGGACGGTATGCGCGGCAGGGGCTCAAGCTGTTAAACTCGCCGCCTGCCAGACACCGACCGAGCTGAAAACACTGTGGAAATCTTCAAGGAATTTACATTCGAATCCGCCCACCGCCTGCCCCACGTACCGGAAGGCCACAAATGCGGGCGCCTGCATGGGCATTCGTTCAAGGTGGCGATCCACCTGAGCGGCGACCTGGATCCCCATACCGGCTGGATTCGCGACTTCTCGGAGATCAAGGCGATTTTCAAGCCGCTCTATGAACGCCTCGACCACAACTACCTCAATGACATCCCAGGCCTGGAAAACCCCACCAGCGAAGTGCTGGCCAAGTGGATCTGGAACGAGTTGAAGCCCCTGCTGCCTGAGCTCAGTGCGATTCGTATCCACGAAACCTGCACCAGCGGCTGCATCTATCGCGGCGAGTAACCGTGCGATGTGAAAAAACCACCCTGCGCGGTGGTTTTTTTGTACCTGCCTCCCTTACAGTCGTGGATTCCTGCCCGCAAGGAGCCCGCTGCAATGATGCGCCCCGCCACTGCTGATGATGTTGCTGCCATTGAGGCTATCGCCCAGGCCGCCTATTCGCCGTACATCGAACGGATGGGCCGCAAGCCCGGCCCGATGCTGGAGGATTACCGCCAGTTGGTGCAGGCCGGTGGCGTACATGTGCTGGAAAATGCTGGGAACGTTCAGGGTTTTATTATCCTGCTGGATGATGGCAACGCGCTGTTGCTGGATAACCTGGCGATTGCCCCAGAAGCCCAAGGGCTGGGCTTTGGGCGATTGCTGATGGACTTTGCCGAGCGCCAGGCGCTCGATGCCGGCTTCATGGCCATTCGGCTGTACACCAACGAAGCCATGAGCGAGAACATTACGCTGTACACCCGTCGAGGCTATGTCGAGACCCACCGGGCCGAAGAACACGGCCTGCGCCGGGTGTACATGACCAAACAACTCGCGGAGTAACCCATGGAGAACACTTGGCTGGCCCAGGCCAAACGCTTGCAGGCATTGGCGTCCACGGGGCTGCACTTTTGCACCGATGATTTCGAGCGCGAGCGCCTGGAAGAGATTGCCGAGATTGCCCACAGCATGCTCGCGCAATTGGGCAATGTGCCCTTGGAGCGCATCACCGGGTTGGTTACGGACTTCGCCAAACGCTACTCGACGCCGATGATCGATGTGCGCGGTGCGGTCATTCAAGGCGATCGGATTCTGTTGGTTCGGGAGTTGACCGACGGCTGCTGGGCGCTGCCCGGCGGGTATGCCGATATTGGTTTGTCAGCAGCGGAAAACATCGTCAAGGAGATTCGCGAAGAAGCCGGGCTGACGGTGACCGCGCGGGCCCTGTACAGCGTGACGCACAAGGCCAAGGGCATGTATCGACCGGATGTGCGCGACTTCTACAAGCTGTACTTCCTCTGTGAACCGGTAGACCAGTCGGCGCC
This sequence comes from Pseudomonas sp. DWP3-1-3b3, assembly GCF_049896305.1. Classification (NCBI taxonomy): domain Bacteria; kingdom Pseudomonadati; phylum Pseudomonadota; class Gammaproteobacteria; order Pseudomonadales; family Pseudomonadaceae; genus Pseudomonas; species Pseudomonas sp. DWP3-1-3b3. Next base: position 88,580 of record NZ_JAFCUA010000011.1, read on the forward strand.
GATGGCGGGGTTCGAGACCACCGAAGTGGGCTTTTTCCGCCTGGACGAGCTGCCGCCGCTGTCCCGCGGGCGCACCATTGAAAGTGACCTGGAAGCCGCATTCGCCTTCCACCGTGGCGAGACCACCCAGACGCTGTTCGACTGATCCAATTTGTATCACTGCTGCACCGCTTTCGTGCCCGATTGGGCACGGCGAACACTCCTTCCAGCGTTTCTCCCCTGTTTGGCTATAAATACTGTGCACACTGCACAGCGCCCGTCGTGCGCACATCACTGCCGCCGCTTTGGCACGCGCGGTGCAATAGGCCTGCGTCACTCATTCAGGGAGCAAGGCACATGACGCAGCAAGAACCGGGCAACGATTACCCCCTCAGCGAAGTCCCGATGCATGCGCGCAAAGGCCTGGCATCTACCGCCATGGTGCTGTTGGGCTTTACCTTTTTTACCGCGACCATGTTTGCCGGCGGCAAGCTGGGGGTGGCGTTCAGCTTCACCGACATGCTTGGCGTCGTAGCCTTGGGTAACCTGCTGCTGGGTATCTACGCCGCAGGCCTGGGTTACATTGCCTTCAAGAGCGGGCTGAATTCGGTGTTGATGGGGCGCTTCTGCTTTGGCGAAGTGGGCAGCAAGCTCAGTGACTTGATCCTCGGTTTCACCCAGATCGGCTGGTACGCCTGGGGCACCGCCACGGCCGCCGTGGTGCTGGGCAAGTATTTCGAGCTGGGCCAGGGCAGCGTCCTTGCGTTGATGGTGCTGTTCGGCCTGGTGTTCTGCGCCACGGCGTACATTGGCTATCGCGGGCTGGAGATCTTGTCCTACATCGCGGTGCCGGCCATGGGCATCCTGTTGTTTCTGTCGATGTGGGTGGCCACGGTCAAAGTCGGCGGGCTGGATGGGCTGCTGGCGGTGGTGCCGACCGGTGAACTGGACTTGTCCACGGCGATCACCCTGGTGTTCGGCACCTTTGTCAGCGGCGCGACCCAGGCCACCAACTGGACGCGTTTTTCGCGTTCGGCCAAGGTGGCGGTGCTGGCCAGCCTGATCGGTTTTTTTATCGGCAACGGTTTGATGGTGCTGATCGGCGCCTACGGTGCCATCGTCTATCAGCAACCGGATGTGGTCGAAGTATTGCTGCTGCAAGGCTTCGCCATGGCGGCGATGGCCATGTTGCTGCTCAACATCTGGAGCACCCAGGACAACACCATCTACAACTTCGCGGTGGCCGGCTGCAACCTGCTGCGCACCAAACGCCGCAAGACCGTGACCCTGGCCGGCGCGGTGATCGGCACGCTGCTGGCGTTGCTCGGCATGTACGACATGCTGGTGCCATATTTGATTCTACTGGGCACGGTGATTCCGCCGATTGGCGGGGTGATCATGGCAGACTTCTTCTATCGCTATCGCGGCCACTACCCGCGCCTGGCGGATGCGCGCCTGCCGGCGTTCAACTGGCCGGGGCTGGTGGCCTATGGGGTGGGCACGGTGCTGGCGTTCAACTCGCCTTGGGTCGCTCCATTGGTGGGTATCGTGGCCGCGTCGTTGACCTACATCGTGCTCACCGCTGTACTACGCGTGCGTGCGCCCTTGGCTGACGCCCAGGCATGAGCCTGACCCTCGCCGATGTGCTGGCCCTGCCGGGCCTGGAGTCCATGCACCTGCGTGCCGGCGCCGCTGGCCTGGATAATCGCGTGCGTTGGCCGTATGTGGCGGAAAACAGCGGGATCGCCGAGTGGGTGTTGGGGGGTGAGTTGGTGTTCGTCACCGGGATCAATCACCCACGCGACGAAACCAACCTGCTGCAACTGCTGGAGGAAGCCTGCGAACGTCAGGTGGCCGGGCTGGTGATTCTGACGGGACCCGCTTATATCCAGGCGATTCCGCAGCGTTTGCTCGACGCCGCCGAAGCCGCCGGCATGCCGCTGATCGAACAGCCCTACTCGTTGAAAATGGTGCTGGTGACCCAGGCCATTGGCTCGGCGCTGATCCAGTCCGAGCAGTTGGGACGCTCGCGGCATGATGTGCTGGAGCGCTTGCTGACCGGCGATTACCAATCACTGGATCTTTTGTTGCACCGGGCCACGCAGTTGGGCATGCCGTTAGCTGAGCATTGGCAGGTGGTTCAACTGCAACTGGAAGGCAGTGAGTTGCTGTTTGCCCAGGGTGATGCAGCCTCTGTGGAGGCGCAACTGGCCCGCCAACATGACGGCATCAGCCGTCGATTGCGTCAACTCTCGGCCGGTTTGCCGGTACTGGGGCGGGCCGGGCAATGGACACTGCTGCTCCCGGCTCCGGATGCTGTCGCAGCGTTGGCTAACCGCCAGCAATTGGCCAACTGGCTCAACCCATTGAACCTGCGCCTGGCACCGCTCAAATTGTTTATCGGCCTGAGCGCCGCCGCTCACCCACCGGCACGCCTGGCCCAGGGGCAGGATGAGGCCCGCCAGGCGCTGGCGGCTGCACGACGTTTCAGCGAACGCGCCGGGTTATGCGTGTACGACGAACTGGGCGTGCTCAAATTGCTCAGCGGCGTGCGTGATCGCGCCCTGCTCGACCAATTCCTGAATGAACGCCTGGGCCCATTGCTGCGCCACGACCTGCACCACGGCCCCAGCCTGATGCCCACCCTGGAAGCCTGGTTCCACGAGAATGGTAACCTTGTGGCCGCCGCTCAGCGGCTGGCCGTGCACCGCAACACCCTGACGCACCGCGTCCAGCGCATCGAAGCCCTGTGCGGGCTGACGCTGGATAATGCTTATGATCGCCTGGACATCGGTATTGCGCTGATGATCTGGCGACTGTCCGCCTGATTGTTTTTAGCCAAGAGGAACTTGCCCATGCACATCATCAACGCCCGCCTGCGAAACCGTGAAGGCCTGCATGATCTGCACCTGGAACATGGCCGGATCGCCAGTATCACGTTGCAATCGGGGTCACCGATTGCGGCGGCCGACGACCTGGACGCCGCCGGCAACCTGGTGATTCCACCTTTTGTCGAACCGCATATCCATCTCGACGCCACCCTGACCGCTGGCGAACCGCGCTGGAACATGAGCGGCACCCTGTTCGAAGGCATCGAGTGCTGGGGCGAACGCAAAGCCACCATCACCCAGGAAGACACCAAGACCCGCGCCAAGAAGACGATCCAGGCCCTTGCTGCCCACGGGATCCAGCATGTGCGCACCCACGTTGACGTCACCGACCCGGACCTCACCGCGCTCAAGGCTATGCTGCAAGTGCGTGAAGAAAGCACGCACCTGATCGACCTGCAGATCGTCGCATTCCCCCAGGAAGGCATCGAGTCCTATCGCAACGGCCGCGAACTGATGGAAGAAGCCATCCGCCTGGGCGCCGACGTGATCGGTGGCATCCCCCACTTTGAATACACCCGCGACCAGGGCGTGAGTTCGGTGAAGTTCCTGATGGACCTGGCCGAACGTACCGGCTGCCTGGTGGACGTGCATTGCGACGAAACCGACGACCCGCACTCGCGCTTTCTCGAAGTGCTGGCCGAAGAAGCCCGCAGCCGCGACATGGGGGCCCGCGTCACCGCCAGCCACACCACCGCCATGGGCTCCTACGACAACGCCTACTGCGCCAAACTCTTCCGTCTGCTGGGGCACTCGGGGATCAGCTTCGTCTCTTGCCCCACCGAGAGCATTCACCTGCAAGGCCGCTTCGACAGCTTCCCGAAACGCCGTGGTGTCACCCGGGTCAATGAACTGCTGGAAGCCGGAATGAACGTGTGTTTCGGCCAGGACTCCATCGTCGATCCCTGGTATCCCCTGGGCAACGGCAACATCCTGCGGGTATTGGAAGCCGGTTTGCACATCTGCCACATGCTCGGCTACCGCAACCTGCAAAGCGCCTTGGACCTGGTGACCGACAACAGCGCCAAGGCCATGGCCCTGGGTGAGCGTTACGGCCTGGAACCCGGACGGCCCGCCAACCTGTTGATCCTCTCGGCGGACAGCGACTATGAGGTCATTCGCAGCCAGGGCTTGCCGCTGTACTCGATCCGCAACGGCAAGGTGTTGATGAAGCGTCAGCCGGCGCAGGTGGAGTTTGTGTAGACGCCAGGCTCAGACGATCGAGTCGATATCCAGTGTTTGCGCCCTCCCCCATTCGTGATGCAACGCGGGAGGAATGCGGGCGACTTGCGACAGTTCACGGTTTTCACGGTGGCTGAACCAGCGCTTGAGGCTGGGTTGCAAGTGGGCGCTATGGGCCTGGCTGCCGTAGACATCACGGGCTTCCAGGCGTCGCCAGCGCAGGGTCGCAAGGCGCTCACGGCTGGTGTGCAAGCGGTCGATCTCGCTGTTCAAGGCATCATGATGTTCATAGCCCCGGTCGTTGGCGGGCCTGAGACGGGCCAGCTCCCGACGCTTGTTGCGCAGTTGCTCGCGCATGGTTTCAAGTGCCAGGTCGAGCAACTCGAACTCTCTTGGCGTGACCAGCGGGGCGTTGCTTTCCTGGGTTTGTTGCCAGCGACGGAGCGTCGCCCAGGCCGCCGGGATGTAGCTGGCGGTCATGAAGTGCTGGTTGGCCTGGAACAGCTGTTTCAGCAGGTTATCCCGCTCGGGCATATCGCCATGGAGTTGCAAGGCTCGGTTGCAACCCGCCTCCTGGATGGACTCACAACCGGGCTTCCACAACACCGAAGACTGTGTGCCATCTGGCAGCATGATCGGCATGAAGTGGTGTTGTTCGCCGTGGTGTTGGTAAGGGTTTCCACCCAAACGCACCAAACCGGCGGCGAACAGCAGGCCGCCCGGCGCGGGGGCGCTGAACAGGGTGATGGCGCCGGGGATCCAGAGTTTGGCGGTGGTGTTCATCCACGGGGCCGGGACGCTGGGGACGGGGTCGTTGTGATTGACGATGCGATGGTGGACCAGGGTTGAGGCGCCCTCGGTAAATTCGGAGTCGGCGGCACGGGGGGCGCCGTAGGTGTAGAGGAGGATGTTGTAGTTGCCCTCAGGTGCTCGGCGTAACCCTTCCGCCAGCAGCAAGGCGATTGCGCCGCCCAGGCTGTGGCCGCAGATGATAATTCGTTGGCCGGTGTGAAATTGGTCGAGGTAGCTCAGCACGAAATTGCGCATTGCGCGGTACGCTTGGTAGAAACCTTCATGTGCCTTGCCGACACCTTCCACAAAAACTACCTGATGGGCGTTTGCATCGCGCATCCCATCTGCGGCGCTGGCGGTGCCACGCACCGCGATCAGGATTACGTCATCGTGATGGGTGATAAACGCCTGGGTATCCGTACCAAATTTGTCATCATCGAAAAAATGCAAGTTCGCCGGATGCTCCTGTTTCTCCCCCAACTCGGGTTGGTTTTGTGGATACAGCTCTGGATCGAAGGGCAGGATCTCAAATCGCTGGGAGTAAGGGACCTCTTCGTAAAGGGGGTAAAAACGCTGCACTTGTTCTGCATCAAAACGCCAAGCCTCGTGGAAACCTGAAAGCTGCTCGGCGAACAGATGTCCGACGCTGGGATCAAGGGGGAACCGAACTTGGTCCTGGGGTTTTTTAGGTGGCTCTTGGCCGAAGTTGCAATAACTCAAGGTGGCCATCAATGCCAACTGATAAAGGTTCAAGGCGCAGAAACCTTCTTCGATTGAAAGCATCGGCCGGAAGGCTCGCAGTGGCCGGACCTCCAAAGCAGTGTGGTTGTTGGGAAACAACACGACGCCTGCCAAGTTTGATTGGGGCGGTCCAAACCCCAAGTCGCCCATCATCTTTAATGCATGCCGCTGGGGTTGATGACTCCGCTGCGCAACAGGTGGCAAGTGGGCGACATGACGGACTAAATCACGCACTTCGACCTGATAGAACCGGTTGGCCTTTTGCTGAGCAGGATTACTTTCGAGGCGCCGCCCATCAGAGGCGGCAAACCGCGTCTGCTCAGCCCGAGCCTGAAGCTCGGTAATAGGGAGCTTGTAGGTGGAGCGCTCCATCAGCCATTGATATGGCTGCTCTGCGCCGGAATACAGGTCATCAAAAACAAGTACCACGGGCCCACAATATATATCCTGCAGCTTGGCAAACCCTTCTCCATTGAGCCTGCCCTTGTATTGCTGCCCTGCACTATCGTAGACCGTATAAGGCAGGCCACCGTATGCCGTTCCCACGCCCACTTCATCGACGAGGCAAAAGCTCACCCAATGCCCGCGCAATGCACAGGCCGGCTTGCTATCACTGAAAAAAGACTGCTTCCTTGCATCCAGCTTCATGGCCTTGCTCCTTGTCATTTACACGATGGATAGACATCACAAACGCGACCATCCGGCATTTTTATAGGTTTAAAGTCGGAGGTGTTGCCGTTACAAAACGCATAAAGGTCCTCAAAGCTTTTACCTCTACAACGCTTCCAGCCGCCTGGCACGACTACCCAGTTATCACCAACAGCCGGTTCTTCCCGATCAGTGACTGTCAACACCAACCTGAGCGTGTTCCCCGCTAATTGATCACGTTGAGCAGCACCACCCGCCACAGACTTCTGCAACTGTCCCTGTTCATTTATCGAGCGACATTGCAGGAGTTTCCTGATCGCATGAAACGGCCCCACCGTCCTGAACCGCCAATGACATTGCCCAACCAATTCCTGGACACCCGACTCAGGCATTCCAGATTGATCATCCCCGCGATCTCGAATGGCGATACCTGCACGATCTCCACCTACGTCCGTATCACGCGTTCCCCACTTCGCATAAAACTCAAACTCCAGACTTCGCAGTACCGAAGGGCAGCCCTCGATTTTTTCGCTCAGCGGCAACTCATATCTCACCCGACTTGCCAGAGGTTTGTAGTCGGTAAAAAAGACTTTCCGCTCAGGCCTCTTTCCTCGACGTCGCGGCAACGTGCAGATTTCACCCGTAGCGGGCAAATAATTTGCGGCAGTTTTAAGCTCAAACTCCGCCGGCAGATCCACCTCCAGCGTAAAGCTATCAACCGGCTTGCCCGCACACCCTGTCAGCCCCAGCATCCCCACCACGCCCCATACACCTAGGCTTCTTTTATTCATCCTTTCCTTCCATTGATCGCCACTGCTCCACCACCCGGTCAAAGTGATCCGCCGGCGCCTCCCCAGCCAGCGGTTGCCACCCAATGACACTGCTTCGGGTGGCCTCCTCCAACCGTCGTACCACCAGAAACTCCAATCGCTCTGGCCCCCGCCATTGCCAGGCACGTGCCTGCTCCAGCACCTGGCTCAGCCAGATTTTCGGGTCCTGGAATTCCACCAATGCGACCAGGTCTTCGCTGTGTTCGGCCAACAGATAACGCAGGATATTGGCGTGCAGGATCGCTTCGGCGTTTGGGTTGGGTGTGTTCAGCCAAGGGACCGGATCAGGCAGCGGATACTCGCCGGGAGCCGGGTTATCAGCCATTCGCCAGCGGTCTTCGTGCCAGTAACACAGGCTGATCAAGGGGCCGAGGAATACCGGCCAGTGCTCAGGACATAGATAGTCCAGCGCACGCGCCAGGGTACGGTTGTCGTGAAAGCGGTACAGTGATTGCTCGCCCTCCGGCCCCGCCAGCAAACGGTCGCGCCAGTGCCGGGTCACGCTTGTCAGGTCTTCGTTTGGCAAGCTGCCCAGCCAGCCCCAGTGACCCTCGGGCTGTTGCAAGAGGTCTCGTAATGCAGGCTCGCTCATCTGCTTCAGCAGCAGGATGACGGGACCTTCCATCATGAGTTCCGCCAGCACAGTCTCGCCATAGAAGCTGCGGTAGTCCGACAAACTGCGCACCGCCAGCAGCGGCTCGCGCGCGGCACTCTGCCCGTCGAGGATCAAACACAGGTGCCTCCCTGCCTGCTGTTGTTGGGCCATCCATTGGCCTGGCATGTCCTGCATCAGGCAGCCCTCCCCGGCAGATCACAGAGGCCTTCACGGCAGCGTTCGCACACTGGGCAGTAGTCCGCCCCCAGTTGTCGGGCCAGGTTCATGGTCGAGCCTTGTACCTTGGAGACCTCTGGCGCACCGGCCATTCTCAAGGCGCTCGCCAACGGGGTCGCAGACGGTAACCCCCCAAGGGCTATGGGACGGCTGCTGAAAATGCCACCGGCCTGGATGACCAGATGCTCTCCACCTGCCTTGAGGCTCAGTTGCGCACCGGCATCGATCACCAGGCTGGCACCGGACTTGAGGTGAAGTTGCTGCCCAGCCTCGATGACCAGGGTCCGCGCCACCTGGGTCCGACTATCGCCTTGTACATCAAGGTAGTCGTTGGCCTTGAGCACCACTTTGCGGTCGCCGGTGACGTGGCGATGCTCTTCGCTTTCCAAGTGAACCGTGCTCAAGCCATGGATGACTTCTCGCCGCTCCCCCACGACCTCCAACCGACTGTCATGGCCGACCCTTTGCTCCAGGTCTCGCTGCGCACGCAGGTAGACAAGCTCCTCGCCACGACGGTCTTCCAGGTACACCTCGTTGGCGCCTTCCCCCCCAAGGGAACTGCGGCTGCGCAAAACGCTACGGGTCTTGTGTTGCGGCAAGGGATAGGACGGCCGGTGCAACGCATTCGGCAGGCAGCCGTTGATCAACGGGCGATCGGGATCCCCGTCCAGGAAAGTCACCAACACCTCCATGCCCACACGCGGGATCATCGTTGCGCCAAACCCGTCACCGGCCCACCCGGACGCCACCCGCACCCAGCAGCTGCTTTTATCATCCGCCTTGTCCCGGCGGTCCCAGTGAAAGCGCACCTTCACCCGGCCGTAAGCGTCGCAATGCACGTCCTCACCGGCCGGACCGGTCACGGTTGCAGTCTGGCTGCCATTGATGGTCGGCTTGGGATGCCTGAGAGACGGCCGATGCACGGCCTGCCAAGGTGTTGCGGTAAAGCGATTGCGATAGCCGTGGAACCCGTCGGTTGCCGGTGTTGCTTCCTCCAGCACCTGGGGTTGATAACCCTCATGACGCACCGACGTGATCAGCCACAGGTCGTTGCAGGATGGATCGGGATGATCTCGTATCTCAAGGAAGTGCCCACTGCGCAGCACTGGCTGATCACTCTTGCCCAATGCCCGATGCCGGTCGCGCTGGTGACGCTCCAGGCCCCGCTGCGCCAATTGCTTGCCACGGGTATGACCGGTGAATCCTGCCGGGTACTGATAGTCCTCAAGGGGGAGTGTCGACGCGACACCCGCGCTGTCGTGCAGGTGGAAGGAAGGATGTTCGAAGTCGTAATCACGGCGCACGGTCTTTTGGCTACGGATGCCCAGACGTACGTCGAAACGCTGGATGACCGGTGTATCAGCTTGCGGCCCGCCAGGCGCGCAGTAGCGTTGCACGGGTAAGCGGCGAAACACGGTCTGGTCATCGCCAAACACCAACAGATGAGTGTCCGCGCTGTGACGGAAATGGTAGTGAATGCCCTCTTCTTCACATAGCCGCTGGATGAAGTGAAGATCACTCTCTGCGTACTGCACGCAGAACGTACGCGGCGGATAAACCACGGGGCCAAGCTCAAAGGCGTAAGCATCTGCCAGGATGCCATGCTGCTCAAGGACCTCTGCGATGATCTGTGGCACGCTGCGCTGCTGGAAAATCCTCTGATTGCGCCGGTGCGCAAGGTAAGCCAGGCGAAGCGCCAGGGTCAGGTGGTAGCGAGTGATGCGTCGGCCTGGGTCATCACGGCCAACAGCGTAGATCAGCCCATGCAGGCCCCCGCTCATTTCGCCGAAATCCAGGTAGGCGGGTTGGTGGAGCAGCGCCTCCAGATCAAGGGAAGGGTTTTCAGTGACCACCTGTATGTGGATGAAAAACGGTTGATCGAGGATTTCACTGCCTTTGAATGCCAGGACTTGCAAGTCGGTATTGATAGGTGGAAGAACCAGATTGAAACGTGACGAAACAAACGCGTTAACCATCCGTTGTTACCCGCCGTTAATAGATGAACACCCTGAGATACTTCTTCTCGACAACTATGCACAACCATGGAAAAACCATGAAATTAGTTACCGAGAAAAAGTGCCGGAACGTCTCAAAGCTTAGTCATTTCAAGCAGAAACCGGCCATTTCAAAATAAAAAAGAAGTTTCGTACGATCAAGTTGGAAGTATCTTTTACAAAATAATAAAACGAGCCAGCGCACCATTCCTTGATAACAAGAAATGCCCTACAACAAATTACTCCAACAGAACTAACTAACATAGAAACGGCTGACACTAGGGTCACAGTGTCAGCCGTTAAACAACGTCATGTTTGCAGCTGCGCAGCGCCGAACAGACTGACGCTCAGCAACGTTTTGCCCTGAGCGTGCAAGCGAACCGGCGCAATGCCACCCGGCATCACCACCGCAACCTCCCCACTCTCAACCCAGCCCGCCCGCCACGCCGCACACGCCACCGCACTGGCGCTGGTTCCGGAAGACGCGGTGGGCCCTTCCCCCCGCTCGAACACCCGTGCGATGACTCGATTGCCGGCTTGGCGCGCCGCCCATTGCAGATTGATCCCTGCCGCACAGGGCCGACCACCGCCTGCAGGGGGCGCAAATGCAATCGCCTTCAACGGCTCGTAAAGCGCGGGTTGCTGCATCCTCAGGTTGTCCGGCAATGCCGAGACCTGCTCGACCAGCGTTACGCAATGGGGGTTGCCCACCCGCACAAATTGGCTGGTTGACCACTGCAGGTCGACCGCCGCCAACTCGCTCACATGACTCCGCTCAGTTTCATCCACACCCGTCTGCGCGCCCACCGCCGCCGGCCCGAAAGTGGGTAACCCCAATTCAAGCCAGAACCCCGCGACCTGTTCACGGACTGCCGGTTCAACCCGTGTGGACACCGGTGATACTGCGTCAGATTTATCGTGGTGCACCCGCAACTCACAGGCCCCACTCATCAGGGCCTGGTCGGTGAGTGCCTGGGCGAAAATCGTCAGGCCGTTGCCACTACGCTCGGCCAGGGAACCGTCGGTGTTGACGATCAGCAGGTCAAATGGCGGCTCGGCCTGGAACGGCCCGACCAGCAAGCCATCACAGCGATGAGCCTTGGCACCGGCCGGACGGGGTAGCGAGCCCCAACTGCATTCGGCGGCGATGGCTGACGATGTCCAGTTGCTGCGGGTACGCGCAGCCAGCTCAGCGCTCTCGGGTACAGCAATGCCCGCGTCTCTCAACGAGGCCGGGCTGACCACGCTATAGATATTGCCGCGGGCGTCGTAGAACAGTGCCATGAGGTCATCCACCTGGGCATGTGCTGAAGAAGAAGCCGATTGTGTGGGATCTCGACGCTACGCACCATCCTGCAAGCACTACACTTTCAGTTCCCCTGGATGGACGTTTTCATCAGGCCGAAGTCCGTGCGCAGTCGAGCAAACGCCGTCCTCTCACGTAAGAGGATGCAAGCATGAAGACAATCACCCCACAAAGTCCCGTTGAAACCCTATACCGAGAAGGCCGCAAGACATTTATCGAATTGGTGCCGGATGGCGGTGCAAGGTTGGATGCGCTGTTCCATACGGCACCCGCCCTCGGTGAGTTGGCGGTAGGCGTGGTATACGGCTATCTGCATAGCCGCCCCGGCCTTGACCCACGCTTGCAAGAGGCCGCGATCTTTGCCGCGATTGTGGCAGCGGGCATGGTCGGGCCGCCGCTGAGCGTGCACTTCAAGACCAGCCTCGCCGAGGGCCTTGCGCCGGGTGAGCTGACCGAACTGCTGCTGGTTGCGTCAGCTTTTACAGGGTTCCCCCGTGCGGTGGCGACGGCCGACCAACTCAACCAACTGTTCGCCAGTGCAGGCCTGCCTTCTCCCCCGCCACCGGCACCACGCGCAATCGTCATGGCTTTTTGTGACAGTGTGCGCCGGGGCCAGCCGTCCTTCCCGGTGGACGCCCAGGTCCGCAAACTCCTGCGCAAACCCCGTCGCCTGTCACTGCACGCCACTGCGGCCGACAGAGTGGTGATCGAGAGTTACAAGGGCATGGAAACCCGCCCCAGAGGGATGCTACTGGTGCGGGTAGTGGGCGCCGAGGTGGTTGAAGTCAACGTCTATGGGCCAACGTCTGCCTGACCAGGTGCCGAAGGCGGCCTGGAAGGTGGTAATCCACCGCGAGAACCCAGGGGTTCAAAAGCCCCCACAGGGATTACGCACCTTCCAGACCGCCTCCTACACACTCGATACTGCTTGTGTGGCGGCGAACCGTCGTGACGTTCCAGATGTGTAAAAATAAAATTCATGACCATCGCCATCTCAAGGGAATGCGGCTCGCGCCTCATGGCCTGATGTGCAAGGATGTCACGCCGGACATCGTTCGTAGAACGCAAAACCAAGGATTTTTCATGACTGCCATCCCCACCTCAGCGCCCGTGGTTCCCGGGCGGCTGGAGCAAATGTCGACCCGTATCGCTTTCTTCATTGCCGGCTTCGGCATCGCAGCCTGGGCGCCGCTGGTGCCCTATGCCAAGGCCCGTGCCGATTTGAGCGAAGGCACTCTTGGCCTGCTGCTGTTGTGCCTGGGCGTCGGTTCGATCATCGCCATGCCTGCCGCCGGTGCGCTGGCCTCGCGTTTTGGCTGCCGACGCGTGCTCAGCGCCGGGACGATCATGATCTGCCTGGCATTGCCGATGCTGGCGACGGTCAGTTCGATTCCGTTATTGATGGCAGGGTTGTTTCTGTTTGGCGCCGGCCTGGGAACGGTGGATTCCACAGTCAACCTGCAAGCGGTGATCGTCGAGCGGGCCAGCGGCAAGACCATGATGTCAGGCTTTCACGGGCTGTTCAGCCTGGGTGGGATTGTCGGTGCAGCGGGCGTTTCAGCGTTACTGGGACTAGGACTTTCGCCACTGCAAGCGACCCTGGTGGTGATCGTCATCACGCTGGCGGCACTGCTCAAGGCCGCGCCGCACCTGCTGCCCTACGGTAGCGAGAGTTCGGGCCCGGCGTTTGCCGTGCCCCACGGCGTGGTGCTGTTCATCGGTTGCCTGTGTTTTATCGTGTTCCTGGCCGAAGGTGCGGTACTCGACTGGAGCGCGGTGTTCCTCAGTGCCGAACGCGGCTTGGACGAAGCCTATGCGGGACTGGGTTACGCGGCCTTTGCCTTGACCATGACTGCAGGTCGATTGACCGGAGATGCCATCGTGCGTCGGCTGGGCGCTACCCGGGTGATCGTGGCCGGCGGCGCGCTGGCGGCCGCCGGCACATTCCTCGCCACCTTGTCACCGGCTTGGGAAATGGCCCTGCTGGGTTATGCATTGATAGGCGCCGGTTGCTCCAACATCGTGCCAGTGCTCTATACCGCTGTCGGCAAGCAGACGGTCATGCCAGAACATATCGCCGTGCCGGCCATTACCACCCTGGGCTATGCGGGGATATTGGCTGGACCGGCCGTGATCGGGTTCATCGCCCATGGCAGCAGCCTGGCGACCGCCTTTCTATTGATTGGCGTATTGCTGGCGGCGGTGGCGATCAGCGGGAAGATACTGCGCGTATGAACATAAAGCGGCATGAGCAGATTGAGTCTTTCAAGCGGCTCATGCGGGTTTGCGTAGGTTACTTCCCCTTCTCTTCCTTGTCGTTTTCAAGCCAGCGATCAATGCTGTAGTTCTTCAGCCAGCCATCGTCATTCAGGCTTCCGAAAGGGCTGTAACCATTGGCTTTGTAACTGTCCAGAGAGGCCATCAAACCCGGCCTCTCCATCAGGTTCTTGGCCAGGTACACCTGTTGCTCGCTGTACTTTTTCAAAGGAAACCCGGTGCGCACATCCCGCAGAGGTTCACCGTTATTGCCTATTTGATTGGGGTCCTTGGCGATTTCAATAATCGTGTCTTTATTCACGTACCGATGTCTTTGTGTACCGAAAAAGAACGTGCGGTCTTCCGATTTGTCCCGCCAGTCATCAAACATGCCCTTGAACGCCTGGACAACCTGAGCATCGGTTTTCGCATGGAACGGGTCCGCGCTCTGCGTATTGGGGTTGGTATTGCCAATCTGCGAGTCGCCAGCCTTGGTCAAGCTGTCATGGGTGATTTCACCGCCCTTTGCGGTGATCGCATCGTTCAATCGAGGTCGGTTGAGTATCTCTCGCGCCAACATGATGGTGCGCTCCGAGACTTTGCTACTGCTGGGTTCTTCTTTGGCGATCTCCTGCAATGAACCTTGGGTCAGTCGGCCATCCTTCTTGAAAGCGTCCAGCAATGACAGGTTGTTTTTCAAGTCAGTCGCCAGCAGATGGTCGTCCGAGCTGACAAAGGGGTTGCCAACTTTCGTCATGCCTCCATATAGGTTCTGGCCGTCGAAGTGCCGGTCGGCGCCGTTCGCGAAACGGGTGTTGATTGACTGCGTGGCAGGCAGCGGCTTACCCAGTGCACGGGCATCGACCTCAAAGCGAGACTGACCACTCCCCGTTGGCTCAGGTGTGTTGGACCCAGCTGCTTGCGTATAGCTCAGATTATTGACACTACCAATCATGACTCACCTCCACCCTATCTAGATTTCGTAGCCTGGGCCTTGATTGCCTGATCCTCGAAAGGGCCTCGAAATCAAGATGGCACAAGCAGCGATTGAGTGGTCCTGAGAAAACAACGGTTCCGAAGAGGGTCGTCCAAAACACTGGATATACCTCTGGGAATCTTAAGCGCTTGTAACCAACTGCCCTGCTGCGCATCCATGCTTTGGAAAATCCTGCTGTGTGACAGGGTGAAACCTAGCGCCGGGACACCTTGCTCCAAAGGCTCGCTAACATTGAAAACACAGGGTTGGGCGCCGACTGCTCCGTAAACAAACGAGAACCTTTGTCAAAATCCTCGGCGGTGGGCGCCTTGAAGCTGAACCTGGGTGAGGATGTGAGGTTCAGCTCTTGAGGTTTTCTTGAGTTTTGCGCCTCATGCGCCAGTGCAGTCACGGTCGATGCGGTATACGGAGAGTGACGGGAATCAAATGATGTCGAGTTCATGGTCCAGACCTAATCCGGTAGATGAAGGCCCCCATCGGCATTCAATGGCCGGTGGATATTGTCTTTGTGGTAGATCTTCGTAAACAGTTCCAGCGGCGCATTCCGCCCCGTGCCACGTAGTGCATGGCATGGGGCGGTTGCGGGATTAGCTGAGCAGGGATTTCAACTCCCAAAGGGAGATCTTTTCGTTGCGAACAATACTGTCCATCGACGATTTAAGACTTGAACGAGCCATGACCTCTTGCGAAAGCTGGATGAGACGGTCGGTACTCGATATGCCTGTCAATGGCTGATTCGAACGACTTCTGAGCTCCCAGAAAGATATGCTGTTTGGGTCGCTGCCCGTCAACTTAGGGAATTCCCTCACCATTTCTTGTATGAGGCTTCTATCGCTGCTGATTTTCAAAGGGTTTTTGGATTGCATAAAGTTAACTAAATCGTCTTTGGATATACGATTATCCAGATCCCCAGTGCCGGCATTTCTACGGAGCGCATCCAACAACCCGGGGCGTTTCACGATTTCCTTCGCCAATCGGACATCGTCCCGAAACGGGAATCCCTTGGCCATGTTTTCTATATTACTGGCCGTGACCCCTCCTGATGAATACAAGCGCTTTTCCAACGCGTCATACTTATTGAAAAGTGCCCCAGCCAGTTGATCGTTGTCTTGCCTGAAATACGGCAACGAGGGGCTCGGACGTGGCGGCGGGCCGGGATTCGGACGCAGGCCGATTGGCAACGGACGTGGCGGCGGGCCACCGAATACTGGGCCGTGATAACTTTGCTGCGCAGCGAAATTCACGCCTACGGTGACCTGTGTGCTTACCGTGGCACCCGACCGCCCGGCACTGGACTTTGGATCTGCGGGAGAGGCGTTATCGACGGAAAGTGCGACGCTCTGATTGTATGCTGATACCGACATTTTTTTCTCCAGTTCGGTGTATTCAGACGCCCGACCTCACTGTCCCCAGCCGCTCAATTAAGTCATCAAGGAAAATAGTAAAGACAGGCATATCCTGTGTGGCAGAACTGTGGGAACCGGTTCCTGAGACCCTTGAAAGTATCCAGAATCGAAGTAGGAAGAACATCTGATCGAGTGAGAGACAAGCCACTCTATCGGCAGGCAGTGCCGCTCTCCCTTAGCAGGAAGAGCGGCAATATTTCAATCAGAACCCGACGCTGGCCTGTACGAAGAACGTACGAGGTTCGCCCAGGTACAGCCCGGCATTGTTGTCACTGGAACGGGTGTAGTGCTGCTGGTCGAAGACGTTTTTCACGCCCACACCCAATTTCAGGTTGGACAACTGTTCGCCAAAGTCATAACCACTGCGCACGTTGACCGAGACATAACCGGGGATATCACCGTACTGACCGTCAGCCGTGCCCTGGGTGACGTAGGTGCTGGTCGTGCCTGGCGCACGCTGGCCCGACTGAGCGTACACATCCAGGTTGTGGGTCCAACGGTTGACGTCATAGCGCAGGCCCAAGGTGGCCACTTCACGGGAGTACAGCGGCAGGTCACGGCCCTTGAACGGTACGTCGCCTTCCGAGGTGGCCTTGGTGTAGGTGAAGCCGGCATTGGCGGTCAGGCCGTCCAGGCGCGGGTCCAGGTTCGACAGGTCATAGTGGGCGGACGCTTCGATGCCGGTGTGCTTGGTCGCACCGAGGTTGGTCCAGCCCACATCGTTGCTGACGTATTGCAGCTCATCCGAGAAGTCGATGTAGAAGAACGTCAGTTCGCCACCCCACACATTGTCGTTGTAGCGCGTACCCACCTCGTAGGTCTTGGCCTTTTCGGGGTTCAGACCATTCGCGGTCTGGTCGCCGGTGCCGCCCTGGCCCAGTTGGAAATATTGCAGGCTGCCAAACGACGTCTCGTAGTTGGCGAACAGTTTCCAGGCGTCGGAGACGTGGTACATCACGCTCAGGGCCGGCAGTGGTTCGTTGTTGTGGACTTCGCGGCGTTTTTCCTGGGTACGCGTGCCGTTCAAGGCAACCACCGGGCGATCGTGCCATTCAGTACGGATGTCTTCGAAGCGGATGCCCGGCGTGATGGTCCACTTGCCGATATCGACCTTGTTATCGATATAGAACGCGTTGGCCTCGGTACCCCCGGTGCGGTCCTGGTAGACGTGACCATCGCTCTGCCCACCCGGCGTCGGCACATTGTTGACCAGGTTCAGGCTGGTGGCCTGCTCATGCATGCCTTCCTTGAGGTAGCGATAGCCCAGGCTGACTTCCTGGGTGCTCGGGCCTACGTCAAACACATGGGACACCCGTGGCTCGATGCCAAAGGTGTAGTAGGTACGCGGATAGGAGCCGATCGTCTTGAGGTCGCGGTTGGCGATGTTGCTGCCGCGGAAGCTGTCGGAGTAATAAGTCAGCACTTCGGCCTGGGTGCGGTCGTCGATCTGGCGGATGTACTTGAAGGACACGTCCTTGCGGCGTCCGCTGAAATTGTCCCAGTCACGCACCGATTGGTACGGGTTGGCATCGAACTGCTTCTGGGTCAGGCCGCCGGGCATGTCGGCGCTGGCGTCGTAGTAGTGGAAGTTCAGCGAGAAGTCGTCTTGATCGGTCGGCGCCCAATGGGTCTTGAAGATCACGTCGTCGATGTCGTTGGAATTGTTGCTGTTGCGGTAACCGTTGCCATTGACCCCGGAGTACAGCAAAGCGGCGCCGATGCCATTGTCGGCGGTGCCGCCGATAAAGGCGTTGTCCACGTGCTTCCAGCCGCCGTGGGCGGAGGTTTGCAGGGTGGTGCCGACTTCGCCGGAGAATTTCTCGGGGATGGCACGGGTCACGAAGTTGATCACGCCGCCGACGTTTTGTGGCCCATAACGCACGGAACCGGCACCGCGCACCACGTCGATGCTGTCCAGGTTGCCGGCGGAAATCGGTGCCATCGACAGTTGCGGCTGGCCATAAGGCGCAAACGCAGCCGGCACGCCGTCGATCAGCACGGTAGAACGTGGCGACAGGCGCGACGTCAGGCCACGTACGCCGACGTTGAGGGAAATATCACTGCCGCCAGTGCCGTTGGATTCCTGCACCTGCACGCCAGGCACGCGACGCAGTACGTCGCCAACGTTCATTGCGCCTTGCTCCACCATGGCTTCGCGACGGATCACCGTGCGTGCGCCGGGATGGTTCTGCACCACTTCAGCGTTGGCATCGCCAAGCCAGTCGCCGACCACCTTGATATCGGTGGCGCCCAGTTCCAGGGGCGAGCCGGCTTCACCGGTGCCGCTGTTCAGCGGGCGCAGGGTCACGGAGCCTGCGTCGATCTGGTAGTCCAGGCCGCTGCCTTGCAGCAATTGGCGCAAGGCTTGTTCTGGGGAAAGATTGCCGTCTACCGCTGGTGCCTGCTTGCCCGCGACCAACTCGGAGCTGAAGAACACTTGCAGGGAAGTTTGCTGGCCCAATTGGCTCAGCGCCGCGCCCAAGGGCTGGGCCTGGATGTGAATGGCGTCGGCGGCGTAAGCCGCAGGGAGCGCGGCACTGACCGCGAGCGCCAGGGCCAGCGGCGCCCAGCGGGAGATTTTATTGTTGTTAACGGCAAGTTTTTTCACGTCGAACCTAGTCCTGTGATCGCAAGAGTATGCGGCTGTTAATGCAAACCAGTTGCAGTTGCAGGAGAAGACGAAGAACTCGAAAAAAACCTGAATGTCAGCGTGAAATTATTTCCTGGCTGCCGTCCGGCAAGGTGCGCAAGGCTACCGGCAGGATGTGCGGCAAGGCCTTGAGCAAGGCGTCGGTGTCATTGGCCTTGAACACGCTGGTCAGGCGCAGGTTGCCCACCGCGGGCGTACTGACCCGCAGCGGTTGCTCGCGATAACGCGAAACTTCCCGCGCCACTTCACCCAGCGAAGCGTTGTTGAAGACCAGCTTGCCCGTGCGCCAGGCGGTCAATTCCTCAGTGTTCACCGCGTAGGCACCAGCCACCGATCCTTTGTTGTCGACGTGGGTCCCCAGGCCCGCCGTCAGCGTGACCACCTTGTCCGGTGAATGCCCTTGCACTTTCACAGTGCCGGCCTCGACCATCACACGAGTCTGGTCGTCATCACGACGCACATCAAAGCGCGTGCCGGTCACCGTCACCTGCCCTGCCCCGGCGGCCACGACGAACGGCCGGCTGGTGTCATGCTCGACGCTGAACATTGCCTCGCCCTGCTTGAGTTCCACGCCGCGCCGGCCCTTTTCATAATGCACCGCAACCACGCTGCGGCTGTTGAGGTCCATCACCGAACCGTCGGGCAAGGCCACCTGGCGATGTTCACCCAGGCGCGTACTGAACTCGGCACTGTAGGGTTTTGGATGATCGAGCCCGCTGAACAGGCCCAAGCCCAACGCGACGGCGACCACACTGGCGGCCACCGCGTAACGCAACACGGCGCGGCGCTTGGGCCGTTCCATCGGGGCCTCGCATAACGCCTGCAAGCGCGCCTTGGGCAGCAAGTCGGTGGCACTCCACAGGCCTTGCAGCACATCAAATTCGTATTGATGATCGGGATGCTCGTTGCACCATGCATCAAAGCGTTGGCGCTCGGCAGCGCTCAACTCGGCGTCTTGCAGGCGCACAAACCATTGCGCGGCTTCGTCTCGGGCACGGTTATCCATCATGGAAGATCCTGTTTCAAAGCGGGCATTCATGGCGCCATCGCGTCCAGGCGGTCGCGCAGATGCCGCAGGGTGCGGATCATATACTTTTCCACCATGTTTTTAGACAGCCCCAGGCGTTCGGCGATTTCCTGCTGGGTGAGCCCCTCGATTTTCTGCCAGATGAAAATCTTGCGACAGTTGAGCGGCAGCTCGGCCAAGGCCCGCTCGATGGAGTCTGCCAACTGGATCGCGTGCATGAAATGCTCCGGGTCGCCACTGTGGGGCGAACGCTGATCAAAGGCTTCCAGCGTGATGGCCTCACGGCGGTCTTCGCGTCGATAGGCATCCACTGCGATATTGCGCGCGGTCTGATGCAGGTAGGCGCGCGGTTGCTCCACCTGATCGGATTTCGACTCCAGCACCCGCACAAAGGTGTCATGCGCCAGGTCTTCGGCCTGCTGACGGTTTCTCAGGCGACGCGTCCAGGTTCCGATCAACTCTTCGTAATGTTCGAAAAAGCCTGTTCTGCGGGGCGGCTGAGGGATCATCGCGGGTGCACTGGGGAGGCGGGGCGTGAATAGTAATGCTTCCTATTAAGTGGAGCAATTGCTACCCGTCGTACACCTGGAAACTAATGCGTGCTGCCCACCTGCTTGAGACGGCTGAGTTTTTCGCGGCTGCCGCACACGCTCATCTGGCACCATTTGCGCTGCTTGTTCTTGGAGATGTCGAAGAACACCCAATCGCAGTCAGCGGCGCCGCAAATGCGCAATGCGTGCAGATCACCGGACACCAGTAACTGCGTAGCCTCGATGGCCAAGCGCCCGAGCACCATAGCCGTCAGCTCCTGCGCCGTGGTGCAGGGCTTCCACGCCCAGGCAGGCTTGCCCTCCACGGAACGCAGCACCCGCCAGGCAACGCCTTGCTGGAACACGTGGTTGATTTGCTGCAAAGCCTCATCGGGCGCGGCACCCTGTAACGACAACGGATAGAACACCGCGTACAGGCATTCCCTGAACGCAATGATCGCGTCCAGGTCCGGCTGGTAAACCATGGAGGAGGCAAACACCATCGGTTTGTAGTCGTCGAACTCTCGGGCCGAGATCAACGACGCATGCAATGCCCATTCGAAGAAGAACTGAAAGCTGGTGAGCCGCTCCTCTATGACCTTGAGCGAAGTGCCAGGACGACGGCCGTTGGTGGTATTGATGAAGTCCAATACCCGGGCCCCACCAATCAGGCGGATCGATTTTGCAGTGCCCGTAAAATGTGTCATGCCTGCTCCTGAAAAAACGCGTTCTCCCTGCGATGGCGCAGATTACCCTGTTTTTTCGAGTTGCAGACATTGTCATCCCCGCGCAAAGACAGACGGCTAAGTGCGCTCGTCGTTGTGCGCCACCCAGTCAAGAATCGTCGCGACCGACTGTTCCACGGAAAGCGCCTGGGTATCCAAGTGCACCTCCGGAAACACCGGGACATCGTAGTGGGAGTCGATACCGGTAAAGTGCTTGATCAACCCGGCGCGGGCTTTTTTATACAGGCCCTTGGGGTCACGTTGTTCGGCGGTTTCCAACAGCGCGTCCACATGCACTTCGACAAAAAACTCATTGCCGATGATCGAGCGCGCGTAGTGCCGGCTGGCCGACGAGGGAGAAATCAACGCCACGATCACGATCAGCCCCGCCTCCAGCATCAACCGCGCCACTTCGGCGACCCGGCGGATATTCTCGTCACGGTCGCTGTCGGTAAAACCCAGGTCTCGGCACAGCCCGCCACGCACCGAGTCGCCGTCGATAATGGCGGTGATCCGGCCCTGTTCCTGCAGGGCATTGTCCAACGCATCGGCAATGGTCGACTTGCCGGACGCGGAGAGGCCGGTCATCCAGATGACCACGGGGTTATGTTTCATGCCAGAGCGGTGACTGAACGCAAACGCGTGCAGGTTCCGGTGCGGCGTGTCTGGAAAATAACTCATGACTGTTCACCCTCCTTGACCGAAACAGGCTGTTTGCCCAACAGGAACACCATCACGCATTGCACGAACAACAACAGCGCCACCACCCAGTAGACGGTCGAGAACGACCCGGTCAGGTCCTTGGAAAATCCGCCCAGGAAATTGCCGCACACGCCGCCCAAGCCGATCAACACGTTGGCAATGCCAAAGGCCTGGGTCAGCCGACTGACCGGGACGATTTGCCCGATGTAACTGGGCACCAGTCCGAAGATGGGATAAAACGCCAACGCAAACAGAAACGCCGCCAGGTAGAACAAGGGCAGGCTGTTGAAACTGAATACCAGGGTGGCGGCCAAGCCCGCGCTCAGGAAACACATCGCCAGCGACGCGCGCACCCCGACCTTGTCGGCAATCCACCCCACCAGGAAGCCCGACGCCATGCCCACCGCGCCGATGGTGGTCCAGATAAACCCGGCGTCCTGTACCGACACACCCAACTCATCACGCAGGAACGGCGCCAGGTACGTCTGGAACGGCAGCAACGCCATGCCATTGAGAAAAGCGATGGCCCAGGTCAGGTACAACGAGCGGCTGAGCCAGGGCTGGCGGCTGTCGAACGCGGTGGCGCGCTCCCCGGAAAACCCGGTGTCTTGGCTCGCAGCGAAGTTACGCAACAGAAACCAGGCCACCACACACAAGGCCACCGAGACCAGGCCGGCGGTGAGCCAGATCGAGCGCCAGCCGCCATTCAGTGTCAGGAAGGACACCAGCAAACCGTTGATGAAAACGCCGTAGCTGGTGCCACTGGAAATCAGCCCCATGACCCGCGAGCGATTGCCTGGGCTGAAGCCCTTGGTGACGATCTCTGCCAACGGGATGTACACCGAGGCGGAACAGCCACCGAGTAGGATCAACAGCGCGCCCGACAACCAGATGCTGTTGCTGACACTCAACCCCAGCAGCGCCAGGGACGTCATCACCGTCGATACCAGGCTGATTTTCCACCCTTCGAAAAACCGGCTGATATAGCTGGTCACCGATGAAAACAGCAGGAAGCCAATCTGCGCGCCGCCAGTGATCAAGCCCACCGTGGTGTAGTCAAAACCGATGTCGCGGCGCATGTCCACCACCAAGTTGGCGAACAGGTAGACGCCAAAGCCATAGGTGCTGGCCACGAACCCGGTGAGGACCACCGCCAGCACGACGCTGTCCAGTGGCCGGGCATTGCTCTGTACGAGTGTACTCATCAAACCCTCCTTATTCGGCGCGCGCGGTGTGGATGACGAAGTCGCAATCCATCATGTCGTAGTCACGTTCGAAGTCGCCGTAACTCTCATGGTCGGTAAACCCGGACTTGAGCACTTCCTCCTTCAACTCGCCCGGCAACAGGGGATACACCTGCAGCCGGTATTGTTCCGCGTCATCAAAGGAATAGATGAACTCACACAGGTGCTCATCGACCTCTCCCAGGCTGACCGAAGCATTCGTACCGCAGTAATAGTAATTGCCGCTGGCCTTGTAGTTGCCGGCACGAATGGCGAAAAAATTGCGTTGGTCCACGATCAGCAAGCCGCCCGGCTTGAGCAAGGCCCTGAACTTCGCCAGTACCCGCAACCGATCATGAGCGGCGAAGACATGGCACAACGAACTGCCCAGGCAGACCACGGCATCGAACTGGCCAAGCTCTTGGGGATCAAGTGAGTGCCAGTCGCGGTAATGGGACTGAATGTCCAAGCCATGCTTACGAAAGTTCGCCCGCGCCTTGGTCAGCATGGTACTGCTGCCGTCCGTGGCCACCACCTCGAAGCCCGCCTGCTTGAGTTGGACGGCATGGAAGCCGCTGCCCGTCGACACGTCGATCACCGACCGCATGCCGTGGCTGCGCAGCAGGTTTTCGAAGAACCCGTCCTCCCCCGCTTTGCGTTTTTCCCAATCGATCAATTCATCCCAACGCTCGACGAAATCCTTCGAGTACTGCTTGGCATAACTGGCGACTTCGTTGTGCTTGCGCCCCGATATCTGATTCATCACACACCTACCAGGTTGAATTCTTGAAGGACAGGTACTTGCTCGCCAGCTCGCGGGCAAACTCGGCGGACTGCTCGATGGACATGGTGTTCCTGGAATACCCCAGCATCGATTGCATGACAGCCATGCACTGCGGGTTGTAAGTCACCGAACCATCACAATGGATTTCGTCGATGCCATCCTGGCTCTGGCAGATGCTGTTGATCCGCACCGCTTCGTCCTGCGGGCAGGCGTCGGAGAACTGCACCTGGATCTGACCATCGTGCAGCCGCACCGGATACCCGCCCGGAAGCCCTAGAGGCCCCGGCGCATGCACCAGGACCGGCACCAGCGAGAACAGCCCTTCGATGACCGTGACGGCAGAGCACGCGGTGAGGAACTGCCCATCCACTCCGCCCAGGCGACGGAACTCGGATTTCACCGTCGAGAAAATCGCCTCGGCCGGCAGGCGCGTCACCTCTGGTCGGTCACGCACCTCATACAACAGGCGGTAATTGGCACGCGGCGGCAACCCACCGCGCGGCACGTAGTGGCTGAAGTAATGCTGGGCATACAGCTGCACTTGCACATCCGCAGGCGCACATTCGAGCAACCGTGCGATGGATAAACGCACCGCTGGAATCAGGTTGGCCACATTACCCACGCCGATGTCCGGCGCCAGGCCAATGCGCGCCAAGATCGGGTTGACCGCATCCGGGAACGCCGCATTCACGGTTTTAGTGGTGATGCCGGAGGCTTTCACCGCCTGCATCAGGCAATGCATCAACGTCAGGTGCATGGGCAGCCAGGGGCCGAACTGGGCCTGGTCGAGCTTTTCGAACGACAGCTTGGGCAGCCCGGTGATCACCCGCCATGACTGCAGCGATGCGCAGTTCACCAGCATATCCGGGGCTTCTTCACGCAGCAGCTGCGTGACCCTGCCGATATCCGTCAGGTCGGCAACCACGGGCTTGATGTCGATAAACTGGCCCAACTGCGCACACGACAACGTCACCAGGTTGCACAAGCGGATCGTGGCTTCTTCATTGCGCCCCAACACCACAAAGTCGAACGCGTTTTTCGGCCCCAGAATCTTCAGGATCTGCAGGCATAGGTTGCCGGCGCCGACCAGCAGCAGCTTTTTCTTGCGCACCGGAAGGCTCATCGTGGGTAGGCCCCGTTGTCGACCGGAATCACACGGCCGGTGATGTGACGCATCGCATCACCCACCAGCAGCAAGATGACTTCGGCCACGTCACTGGGCAGGATCGGGTCCTTGAGGACTTCCTGGCGGGCGTACTCGGCGCGTCGGTATTCGGGGATGGTGCCGTAGATCGCGGTGTCATGGATCAGCGCCGGGGACACCACGTTCACCCGCACGAACGGCGCGAAGTTCCAGGCGTTGGCCTTGGTCAGGCCGATCACCGCTGCCTTGGTGGCGCCGTAGAGTGCGTCGCAGCTGCCCACTTCACCGGCCAATGAAGCGATGTTGACGATGCTGCGCGGGGCTTCGTGCTTCATCTCCCGTTCGGCAAAGTCTTTGGAGAGGTAGACCAGCGCCTTGAGGTTGACGGTGAGGATCTCGTCTATCTGCTCATCGGAGTAGGCGTAGACACTTTTACCGTGATAAATACCGGCGTTGTTGACCAAACCGTAAATACTTGGATGCCGCTCATACAGTTTTGGAATAAAGCCCTTGATAACGGCCATGTCCGAAAAGTCAGCAATATGCGCTTCAAACACGTCAGCGCCATAGACACCTTGCAGCTTTTTCAAACCCTCGGCATCCTTGTCCGCACCGATAACGAAATAACCCTGTTGAATCGCCAGTTCCACAGTAGCCCGGCCAATTCCGTTGGCCGCTCCGGTAACAATCAACTTTTTCATACAACAATCCCTATTGGCAAAATTCATTCATGCGCGCGTAATACGTACGGTGATATTCGTACATCGCCTTTAAATTCGGATATTGATCAAATAGCTTGATATCAACGTGCGGATTCTCTGGAGAAACAATCCGCTCACTGTTTTCCGCGTCGACATGCCAACTACGCCACGTTTTCCATTGTTGGGGACACTCACGTTTCCATGTCATGGCGTGTGGCAGAAACTCTATATTCAAATGATCACAGAGTTTACGGATCACTCGTTCTGGTTCTGCGGCCAGATCATCCGCATTGATCACATAGGGCACTTTGCCGGTCAGTTTGGTGACCACACAAAATATGTCATACAGTGCTTTATGCCCAATGGCCTGCAAGGGCATATCGGGATGCACCCGATGATGGGAAATAATACTGCTGGCAGGTTCACGAATCAGAAAGATATTGTCCTGTTGCGCGAGAAAACCAACATCAACTTTCAAGTCATCCAAACAGTGATAACACATGTCTTTATGGAAGACGTTCGCACGCTCACGGGCACTCAGTAGATGCTCTTTTATGCCTGGGTAAGTCGTGGGCAAACTGTGATCCCACTCATCCGAAGGAATCGCCGAGTCCTCGGAAAACGCCATGTGCGCAAAAGGTTCATGGAAGACCTCGAAATCGCCCCGCTCGATAAACACGCGTTCGAGCACTGTGGAGCGCGAACGTGGGTGCGCCCACAACCCGATCATCCGGTTCATGCGATCACCCCAAATTCAGCGGCGAGCAATGCGTTGAATGCGCGCTTGAACGGTGTCGTCACGGGGCAGAGCCGAACGCAGTAATCCGCCAGACGCCGGTGCGCGCTGTTGGCTTCATTGCAGGCGTTGATAAAGGCTTCGTGGTTGCCGAAGTCGTACGGTTCGATGCTATCGACAAAGTAGGCTTCGTAGAAATACGGGATACGGATCAGCTTCGCGAAGGTCGAGGCCGGGGGTTTCTGGGGTTCCTGCGCGGGTACGACCGGTTTGCCGTGGCTTTCGCGCTCAATCAGGAACTCCACTACGTCCGGCGTCAGTGTGTAGCAGGTCGCGGTTTGCCCGGTCTTTTCCAAGTGCCAGCAATGCTTGTTGCCACGTTCGTCCACATCGACCTTTATGCTGGAAAGCAGGGTTTTGATCGGCACGGTCGAGGCCGCCACCAGCGTCTGGATCTGCTCGTAAATCATCAACTCGGCCCAGCGCAGTTCCTCGGCGCTCAAGGTCAGGCCACGCTCGGCAGCCTGCAGGGTGAACTCGGGCTGGCAGGCGAAACGCCCAATCATGAAAGTGATCACGTACTTGCAGCGGCAGGTGTCGATACCGTTGCTGCGCGCCGTCGCCCTGCCACGCTCGATGGCCTGGATACCGGCCTGGAACTGGGCAACCGTGAAGCAAAAAGTGATATTGATCGAGGCGCCCTGAGCCACCAGTTGCTCGACGGTGTCCAGCCCTTCCAGGCTGCCCGGCACCTTGACCATCACGTTCGGCGCCAGGCGCTGCAGTTCCAACCCTCGGGTGGTCATACGCTCGGTGCAACGCACGTCCACCGGGTCAACCTGGGCAGAAATCCAACCTTCAGCCTGTGCCGATTGAACCCACCGCGACTTGAGCGTGGCAGCCCCTTCGACGATGACTTCGTTGTACAGCTGCTTGCGCAACTCATTGGGAGACAGCTTGGCCAGGTTGAAACGTGAAGACCAATACTCGCGCTTTTCGAGGATGACGGCCGTCACCAACCGAGGGTTGGTGGTCGCACTGCACAAGCCCCAGGGCTGGGAGAACTCATCCGGCATCAACGTTTGTATATAGGTCGCGGCCGCCGGGTACTTTTCCAGTAGGTGTTGTTTATACGGCAGGTATACGGCAGGCGATGAATCCCACCACACTTGCGAAGATTGATCGTTGCGTTTGAGCCGTTCCAGGTAACCAAGTGTGTTCACGACGCCTCCTCCCTGAGTCAATTAAAAATGGTCAATACTTCGCGTATGTCGGCAATCGGCAATGCCCCTGCCGCGGCCAACTGCGAGTGCCGATGCGCAGGACCAAAGCCCAACACTTTTATATTGGCCGCTACCGCAGCCTGGATACCCGTCACACTGTCTTCCACCACCAGCGCATCACTCACATCAATGCTGTAAGTCCGGCAGGCCGTCAGGAACACCAAGGGATCAGGTTTCCAACGACCCAATTCATAACAACTGAATATTCGCCCTTCGAAATAAGAAAACAATCCCGCCAGGCGCAAGCAGTGCTCTATCTTGTTACGTGGCGCACTCGAAGCAACGCAATAAGGCACGTCCAACTTTTCCAGGACGTCCAGCATTCCATCCGTGGCTTTTAAACTGAGTGTCAGTGCGTGCAGCGCCCGCTCACGAAAACGCTGTTCAAACGCGTCGTCCACACTGACATTTAATAATTGCTCAGCCTCGCGCAAACACTCAGCAATCTTGCGCCCACGAAAGTGTTCGATAAAACGTGTGACATCAAGCAGCGTGTCGCCCTGAGCCAGGGCATTAAGCATGGAGATCAATACAGACAGGGTTATTTCTTCACTTTGGACCAGAACACCGTCGCAATCGAAGATAACTAACTTAGGCACGCCAACTAAGGCCGCTGCTTTTACCTGAACTGGTAGTTCCCCTATATCGGCCGAAAGGCACATAGAAATCTCTTATAGGTGGCCCCGCGATGACTTCCGAACTACCAACGGAGCGGGTTGATGTGTGCCTATAAGACACGCGGCGAAAAAGCCTGTCAAACGCTTTTGAGCGGTTTTTTAGTATCTTATGGTTATTTTTTATAGTTCTGTTATTCCATTTTTCACCATGGTTGTAGTCGCTAAATTCACACGGGTGAACTTCCCTTGCGCACGATCAGTCAGCTACTTGAACTCGCGAATTTAAGGTCGGTGAGCAATGCGTATCTCGTTGGAGCAACAAGTGGCGCTGGTGACCGGCGCCAGTTCCGGAATCGGTGCCGGCGCGGCCAAGGCTATGGCGCAAGCCGGAGCGGCGGTGGTGCTGAATTACAACAGCCAGGCCGCGCCAGCCGAGGCACTGGCAGAACAGATCAGAGCCGAGGGTGGCCGGGCGATTGCCATCGGCGCCAACGTGGCTAAAGAAGAAGAGGTAGAACGGCTTTTTGCCCAGACCCTGGATGCCTTCGGCCACTTGGACATCCTGGTGGCCAACTCCGGGATGCAGAAGGACGCCAACCTGGTGGACATGAGCCTGGATGACTGGAATGCGGTGATCGGCGTCAACCTCACCGGCCAATTCCTGTGTGCCCGCGCGGCGGTGCGCATCTTCAACCGCCAGGGCGTGCGCGAAGGCGTGTCGCGGGCGGCGGGCAAAATCATCCACATGAGTTCGGTGCACCAACTGATCCCCTGGGCCGGGCACGTGAACTACGCAGCGTCCAAGGGTGGCGTGGAGATGTTGATGCGCACCCTCGCCCAGGAAGTCAGTGAGCAACGCATCCGCATCAACGGCATTGCGCCCGGGGCGATTCGCACCGCGATCAACCGAGCCGCCACCGAAGGCGCGGCAGCACAAGAGCTGCTCAAGTTGATTCCCTACGGGCGGATCGGCGACGTGGAAGACGTCGCCAACGCGGTGGTGTGGCTGGCCAGCGATGCGTCCGATTATGTGGTCGGCAGCACACTCTTTATTGACGGCGGCATGAGCCTGTATCCGGAGTTCCGTGGCAATGGTTGATCTGAACGAACCACAAAGCGCCATCGATGCCCACGGCATCATTGGCGACATGCGCAGTGCGGCATTGGTGAACGACAAAGGCAGTATCGACTTCTTCTGCTGGCCGGAATTCGACAGCCCCTCTATCTTCTGCTCGCTGCTGGACAGCCCCGACGCCGGCATTTTCCAACTCACCCCGGACCTGCCCAACGCGCGCCGCGAACAGATCTACCTGCCCGACACCAACGTGCTGCAAACCCGCTGGCTCAGCGACGAGGCCGTGGTAGAGATCACCGACCTGTTGGCCATCAGCGAAGAGATCGACGACTTGCCGCTGTTGATCCGCCGGGTGCGGGTGGTCAGCGGCAAGGCCGACCTTCATCTGCGCTGTGCGGTGCGCCATGACTATGCGCGCACGCCCACCCAGGCCACCCGTGACAACGGCACGGTGTGTTTCAGCGCCGAAGGCCAGCCCGGCCTGCGCTTGTCCAGCAGCCATCCACTGCAGATCAAAGACGGTGCCGCCGTGGCCAGCTTTACCCTCGGCCAGGAAGAAGGTGCAGAATTCGTCCTCGGCGGCCTGGAGGATGAACGGGTGGACAGCAGTTGCACCGACCTGGCGCTGGCCCACACCTTGAAGTTCTGGCGCGGCTGGATCGCGCAATCGAACTACCGAGGGCGCTGGCGCGAAATGGTCAACCGCTCGGCCCTGGCGCTTAAGCTTCTGACGTCGCGCAAACACGGCGCGATCATCGCCGCCGCCACCTTCGGCCTGCCGGAAACCCCCGGCGGCGAACGCAACTGGGACTACCGCTACACCTGGATCCGCGACGCATCCTTCACCGTCTACGCCTTCATGCGCCTGGGGTTTGTCGAGGAAGCCAACGCCTATATGCGCTGGCTCAAAGGCCGCGTGAGTGACTGCTGTGGCCAGCCGACCAAGATCAATATTCTCTACGGCATCGACGGGCGCCAGGAACTGCCGGAAGCCGAGTTGGAACACTTCAGCGGCCATGGCGGCGCCAAGCCGGTACGTATCGGCAACGAAGCCTTCGACCAGATCCAGCTGGACATCTATGGCGAGCTGATGGATGCGGTGTACCTGGTCAATAAGTACGGCGAGGCCATTTCCCATGAAGGCTGGAAACACACCGTGGAGGTGGCTGATCAAGTCTGTGAAATCTGGAACACCAAAGACGTGGGCATCTGGGAGATGCGCGGCGAGCAGCATCACTTCCTGCACTCACGACTGATGTGTTGGGTAGCGCTGGATCGCGCCATCCGTTTGGCTTCCAAACGTTCACTGCCGGCGCCGTTTGCACGCTGGGACCAGACTCGCCAAGCGATCTACGCCGACATCTGGAGCAACTTCTGGAACGAAGAGCGCGGGCATTTCGTGCAGCATATCGGCAGCACCGCGCTCGACGGTTCGATGCTATTGATGCCGTTGGTAAGGTTTGTCGCGGCCACCGACCCGCGCTGGCTCTCGACCCTGGAAGCCATCCAGAAAAGCCTGGTGCGCGACGGCATGGTCTACCGCTACCGCAACGACGACAGCCAGATCGATGGCCTGCAAGGCACCGAAGGCGCATTTGCGGCCTGCTCGTTCTGGTACGTCGAATGCCTGGCCCGCGCCGGGCAAGTGGAAAAGGCCCACCTGGAATTCGAGCAACTGCTGCGCTATGCCAACCCCCTGGGTTTGTACGCCGAAGAGTTCGACAACCAGGCCCGCCACTTGGGTAACACGCCCCAGGCCTTGAGCCACCTGGCGTTGATCAGCGCGGCGACGTTCCTGGACCGTAAACTCAGCGGGGAGAAAACCACCTGGCAACCCTGAAGTGGTCTGTGCACAATGAGCAGCCCCTCGACCACGGACAGGAACGCCATGCGCCAGGTACTGCTGATCATCGATGTGCAACCCTCCTTCAACCCGCCCGCGTGGCTGGTGGACGGCATCAATGCCCTGCTGGGGCGCATGCCGTCAGTCGCCACCGTGGAGCGCCACGACGAGAGCGTCACGCCCTTCGCCCGGCAACTCGGCTGGCAACCGGCGCCGAACGACCAGAGCCTGGTGGCCGCCGATCGCATCTGTATCAAACACGGCTATGCGCCAACACCCGAGACCGTCGCCTACCTCAAAAGCCTCGCGCCGCAACGCGTGCTGGTGTGTGGTATCCAGACCGACACCTGCGTGCTGGCGGCCGGATTTGCGCTGTTTGACGCGGGGTTGCAGCCCACCTTGATCAGCGACCTGACGGTGGGTTCGTCGCTGGATCGGTCGGGGCAATTGGGGGTGGATCTGTGGCGGCATCATTTTGGGCAAGTGGTTGATCGGGACCAGGTCGCTGCCACCTTATGAAGCCCTTCCCTACCCTGCGCACGCCACGCCTGCAGTTGCGGGAATTAGTGGCTCAAGATGCCCAGGCGCTGTTCGCCATCTACCGCGATACCGACAGCATGCGCTGGTTCGGCGCTGACCCGATGACCGAAATCAGCCAGGCACAAGCCCTGATCGAGACCTTTACCCAATGGCGTACCCAGCCTAACCCGGGCACTCGCTGGGGGCTGGAGTTCGAGGGCAGACTGATCGGCAGTTGTGGCTTATTCAAGTGGAACCGTGGATGGAACAGTTGCTCGCTGGCCTGCGAGCTTGCACCCGACTTCCGAGGGCAAGGCCTGATGAGCGAAGCCCTGCGTGCCACACTGGAATGGGGTTTCATGCAGATGCACTTGGACCGTGTCGAAGCGCTGGTTCATCCACACAATCACGCCTCCCGCGCGTTGCTGGAGCGTCTTGGCTTCAAAGTCGAAGGAAAACTGCGAGAAGCCGGATTCTGGAACGGCCAGCGGCATGATCTTGAGGTGCTTGGGCTACTGGCGCGGGAATGGTCGAACCTATCGGTCTAGACAAGTAAGCCCACTGCCGCAAATCCCCCCCAACCCGTCACGGCTTTCGGCTAGAGTTCCAGCATCCCTGGCCAGCCGATGAGCGCTCACCATGACCATTACCGCCCCGCTGCTCTACGTACGTACGTCCATGCTCGATATCGCTTACGAAGCCCACGGCCCCCTCGACGGTGAGCCGGTGATCCTGCTGCATGGTTTCCCCTATGACCCGCGCGGCTATGACGCGATTGCGCCGATACTGGCCGAGCGTGGCTACAGGGTACTGGTGCCGTACCTGCGCGGTTACGGCCCGACGCGCTTTATCAATGAGCAGGTGATGCGCTCCGGACAGCAGGCGGCGTTGGCCAAGGATCTGCTGGATTTCATGGATGCATTGGCGATCCCGCTGGCCACCCTTGCCGGCTACGACTGGGGTGGGCGAGCCGCGTGTATCGTTGCAGCATTGTGGCCCGAGCGGGTGCGCGGGCTGGTGACAGGGGATGGCTACAACATCCAGGACATTGCCAAATCCCTCAAGCCACGGGCGCCTGTGACGGAGCATCGCTTGTGGTACCAGTTCTACTTCCATACCCAACGCGGCGTAGACGGGTTGACCGCCAACCGAGGCGAACTGTGCAAGTTGCTGTGGGCGCTTTGGTCGCCCTCCTGGACCGAGGGGCCGAGCCTGTATGACCAGACGGCACCGTCGTTCGACAACCCGGATTTTGTCGAGGTGGTGATTCACTCCTATCGCCACCGTTTCATGTATGCCCCCGGTGACCCGGCGCTGGAAGCCATCGAGCAGGCGCTGGCGTTGCAGCCGCCGATTTCGGTACC
The DNA here is from genome assembly GCF_049896305.1 of Pseudomonas sp. DWP3-1-3b3. Lineage (NCBI taxonomy): Bacteria > Pseudomonadati > Pseudomonadota > Gammaproteobacteria > Pseudomonadales > Pseudomonadaceae > Pseudomonas > Pseudomonas sp. DWP3-1-3b3. The sequence continues at coordinate 121,354 of NZ_JAFCUA010000011.1, forward strand.
GAGCATTTCGCTGTGCGGTGCCGATGATGGCGTGGGCCCGCCGCCTGAAGTGGATGATGATGTCGAGCATTTCAGCGGGTTTTACCGACGCCAGGTGCTGCCCGGCGTGGGCCACAACATTCCTCAGGAAGCGCCGCAGGCCACGCTCGACGCACTGCTGGAATTGCTGGGCGAAAAGCGTTCGCGGTAAGCCTGGGGTGTGACCGACAAGGCGCGCAGGAAGCTGCGACGCAGGGTCTCTTCGCTGCCAAAGCCACACTGCACGGCGATGCGTTTGATCGATACTGGGCTGTCAGCCAACTGCCGGCGCGCGGTTTCGACGCGGATCAATTCGACGGCGCGTGCCGGGGTCTGGCCGGTTTCGGCGCGGTAGTGGCGTACAAAGCTGCGTTCGCTCATGCCGGCTTGGGCGGCCAGGGTCGAGATGCTCAAATCCAGGGTGAGGTGTTCGGCGATCCAGGCGTGGAGTTCGGCGAAGCGGCTGTCGTCTTTTTGCAGGGACAGGGTCACGCTGAATTGGGACTGGCCGCCGGGACGCTTGAGGAACACCACCAGGTGCCGCGCCACTTCCAGGGCCACGGCGCGGCCCAGGTCTTCTTCCACCAGCGCCAGGCACAGGTCGATGCCAGCAGTGACACCGGCGGATGTCCAGACGGCGCCTTGCTGGATAAAGATCGGGTTGGACTCTACCGTCAATGCCGGGAATTTGCGCGCCAGTTCTTCACAACGCGTCCAGTGGGTGGCTACGCGACAGCCATCGAGCATGCCGCTGGCGGCCAGCAAAAACGCGCCGGTACACACCGAGGTCATGCGCCGGGTATGCCTGGCTTTCTCGCGCACCCACTCCACCAGCGCCGGGTCTTCGGCGGCGCCGTAAACGCCCCAGCCACCGGCAATCACCAACGTATCGCACGGTGCATCGACGGCGGGCAGCGGTTCGGCCAGCAGTGCCAAGCCAGCCGACGTCATCACCGGCTCCGCTTGCGCGGCGATCACCGACACGGCGTAGGGCAACGGCAGGCCGCGTTGACGCGCCAGGTCATTGGTGGAGGCGAACACCTGCAACGGCCCGGTGGCATCCAGCACCTGGGCGTTATCGAAAGCGAGTACGTGGACGATTCTGGGCATGATTGGCGTGATTCGTGGGTTCAATGGCGTACTCGCCAAAGCCTAGGCCTCTAGAGTGAAGCCGTCCACCCCTTTTGACGGAGCGCTATTCATGACCTTGCAGATTGGCTTTGTGTTGTTCCCCGGCATCCAGCAACTGGACCTCACCGGTCCTTATGACGTGTTGGGTTCGCTGCCGGATGTGCAGCTGCACCTGGTGTGGAAAGACCTGGAACCGGTCACTTCCAGCACCGGCCTGGTGTTCACCCCGACCATGACCTATGCCGACTGCCCGCGCCTGGATGTGATTTGCGTGCCCGGAGGCTCAGGTGTTGGGGCGCTGATGGAAGATCCGCTGACGTTGGACTTCCTCAAGGTGCAAGCCCAGACCGCGCGCTATGTGACGTCGGTGTGCACCGGCTCACTGGTACTCGGCGCCGCCGGTTTGTTGCGCGGGCGCAAGGCGACGACGCACTGGGCCTATCACGACCTGCTCGCCCCGCTCGGTGCGATCCCGGTGCAAGAACGCGTGGTGCGCGACGGCAACCTGTTGACCGGTGGCGGCATTACGGCTGGCATCGACTTTGCCCTGACTTTGGCGGGCGAGTTGTACAGCGAAGCGGCGGCGCAACTGGTGCAGTTGCAGATTGAATATGCGCCGGCACCGCCGTTCGATTCCGGGCGTCCGGACACGGCGCCCAAGCATGTGTTGGAGGAAGCCAACAAGCGCACGGCGGAATCGCGCAGGGTGCGTGGGGAGATCGTTGCGCGGGCTGCGGCTCGGTTGGGGTGATTCTGCATAGCACCTGTGGATACTGCAAAAGCGATGCTTGGGTCGGATCGGGGACATATCCGTTATTTGGGTAACGGATATGTACTCAGGATGGCCGAGACATCACCGCCAAACGCACCGCCAGCACCGTCAGCACCGTCGCCAACCCCCACTTCTGCAGCCAGGCACCTTTCGAGCGCCTGGCAAAAAACCGGCTGAGCGCTCCACCAAACACCCCCAGCAGCACATGAAACACCGCTGCAATCAAGGTCAGCACGCCCCCCAGCACCATCAACTGCACCGCAATAGACCCCGCCTCCGGCCGTACGAACTGCGGCAAGAACACCAGAAAAAACAGCAAAGCCTTGGGATTGAGCAAACTGTTGAGCATGGCTTGCAGAAACACCCGCCCCAAGGGCACACGACTGACATGCACAGCGTCGCCTCCAGCATTTTTCTGCAACGTCTTGAACACCAACCACAGCAAGTAGACCACCCCGGCATACCGGATCAGGTCAAAGGATGGCGGCCAACTGGCAACCAACGCCGTCACCCCGGTAGCCGTCAAGGCCGTCAGCAGCAGGTCAGCCACGCCGATGCCCAAGGCCGACGCCATCCCACCACGCCAGCCGTGGGTCACGCCATGGCTGATCACAAAGGCCATGTTCGGCCCCGGCGATAGCAGCAATAACAGCACAGCACCGGAAAAAACCGCCAGGGTCGCAAGGTCGATCATGCTCAAAGCCATCCACCGGAAAAAGCCTGCAGATTAGTCGGTGTCCCTGTGGCGGACAAAAAATTGTGCTGGATACAATGCTCTGCGGTAACTGCGAATGGCCACGCGACTACAACACTGCCGGCACTGCCTCGCGGAGCAACTTCTACCGTGCCCCGCATCATTTCATAGTTACTGTTCCAGACAACTTCCCTGCAGACGAAAGCCCCGCAGACAGGGCACTTAGTGCGCCCTGCCAATCCCTGTCTGTCCCCCTTTCCCACCTCGTTTCGAAAAAGGTTTTTCCATTAAGCAGGAAAAATCTCACATTTGTTCCTACACTCAAAAACACAGCTGATGACCGAGTGTTCAGACAAGGAACGTCAATAAAATGCCGAAAAAAAGACTCATTAACCTGTCTAGCATGCCACCTCCGCACCATAGTCAATTCATTGACTGAATACAGTAAGGGAACACTCCTTTAGTCACTACCCCCGCAAAATCCCTTCAAATGGATAGCTGCATTTGGAATGGAAAATTGCGTATTACCCAGAGTAGCCGGTTTGATCTGAGCTCTAAAGCAGCCTGCTGCTTTATTGAACACACCCTCAAACAGCGAAGTCTGGAGTGCAATGAGGGATGTTTTTATGCGAGAGAAGTCGTCCGTCGACAGTTTGTTTCTAACACGCGCTGGTTTTGTTGAGTTCTTTGTTGTTTTCGTCAAGTTGATCCATGGCCTGACGGCCATTTTGCCCCCACTGGTCCTGGTGCTCTTCCTGGACCCGATGGACCCTGAGCTGCGCGCCCATTTCCTGGGGCTGCTGGTGTTTTTCGCGGTCCTGACCATTATTCTGTTCCAGGCTCTGGGCATCTATTCCGAAGAATTGTTCAGCAACCGGCTGCGCTTGAAAACCAAGATCAAGGCCTGGACGGCGGCCTTTTGCATCCTGCTGTTCATGTACCAGATCCTGCAGTTCTTCCCACAGTTGACCCCGCGCAACCTAGTGACCTGGTACGTCGCCAGCCTGGCGCTGTTCTGCCTTGAACGCCTGGTGATGTTGCGCCTGTACCGTCGGCTGATGCGGGCCGGCAAATACCTGCAACGCACGGTGATCCTGGGCTTTACCGACACTGCCGTGCACGTCGCTGATCACTTGCAACGCAACGGGGATATCCGTTCCGGCCTGATCGGTTTCATCGACGACCGCACCGAGCGCATTCCCAAGGAACTGAGCAACCTGCCGTTGCTGGGCAACACCCGCGACCTGGAAAAACTGATCCGCGCAGAGCAGGTCAATCAAGTGATGATCTGCCTGCCCTGGGCCGCCGAGCAGCGCATCCACGGTTTGGTCAATCGCCTGCGGCAGTTGTCGGTGAATGTGATGCTGGTGCCGGACATGGCCGCCCTGCGCTACGGCCACAGCAAAATCACCGACGTGGGCGGCATCCTGATGTTCAACACCTCGCAACTGCCGCTGCGCGGCTGGTCGCCGGTGATCAAACGCTGTGAGGATTTGCTGCTCGCCAGCCTGGCCTTGGTCGCGCTGTCGCCGGTGATGCTGGCGACGGCGATTGCGATCAAGCTCGACTCCAAGGGCCCGGTGCTATTTCGCCAGAATCGCTACGGCTACAACGACAATGAAATCCGCGTGTTCAAGTTCCGCTCGATGTACACCGACCAGAGCGACTTCACCGCCGAACGCCAGACCACCCGCGAAGATCCGCGCATCACCCGCGTGGGCCGCATCATCCGCAAGACCAGCATCGACGAGCTGCCGCAACTGTTCAATGTGCTGCTGGGCAACATGTCCATGGTCGGCCCTCGCCCGCATGCCACGGCGACCAAGGCGGCCGGCATTCCCTTTGAAGTGGCGGTCAGCGAGTACAGCTCACGGCACCGGGTCAAGCCGGGTATCACCGGCTGGGCGCAGATCAATGGTTACCGGGGCGAGACCGACACCCTGTTCAAGATCCAGAAACGTGTCGAGTACGACCTGGAGTACATCTCCAAGTGGTCGGTGTGGTTTGACTTGTACATCGTCTTCATGACGGTCCCGGCCGTCCTTTCCACCAAGGAAGTCTATTGATGAATACCCTCAACGGATTAATTCCCTGCATCATTTCCGGTGGTTCGGGCACGCGGCTGTGGCCGGTGTCCCGGCAGAACATGCCCAAGCCGTTCATGCGCATGCGCGACGGCCAGAGCCTGCTGCAGAAAACCTTCCAGCGCGCCGCCAAATTGCCCGGCGTGGAAAGCGTGTTGACGGTGACCAACCGCGACCTGCTGTTCCGCACCCTGGATGACTATCGCCTGGTCAATAAGGCCCACCTGCCCCTGGATCTGCTGCTGGAGCCGTTCGGCCGCAACACGGCGGCGGCAATTGCCGTGGCGGCGTTGCACGTGCAGGAACACTTCGGCGGCGACGCGCAATTGCTGGTGATGCCCGCCGACCATTTGATCCTCAACGAGGTGGCGTTCGCCGAAGCCGTGACACAAGCCCGCGACCTGGCCGAGGCTGGCTACCTGGTGACCTTCGGCATCCAGCCGGATCATCCGGAAACCGGCTTTGGCTACATCGAGCAAGGCGAGCCGTTGAGCACGGGCAACCGGGTCAAACGCTTCGTCGAAAAACCCGACCTGGCCACTGCCCAGGCCTACCTCGACGGTGGCAAACACCTGTGGAACGCCGGCATGTTCTGCTTCAAGGCCAGCACGCTGGTGGACGAACTCGCCGCCCATGCGCCCGATGTGCTCGAAGCCGCCCGCGCCGCACTGGACCACAGCCAGAGTCTGCAGAACAAGACCTCGCACCAGCGCGAACTGGACTCGGAGGCCTTTGGCAGCGCGCCGGATATTTCCATCGACGTGGCGCTGATGGAGAAGTCCAAGCAAGTCGCCGTGGTGCCCTGCGACATCGGCTGGAGTGACATCGGTTCCTGGGAAGCCCTGCGCCAGCTCACCCCCAGCGACGCCCATGGCAACCAGGTCAATGGCGAAGCGATTCTGCATGACGTGCACAACTGCTACATCGACTCGCCCAAGCGCGTGCTCGGCGCCGTGGGCGTGCGTGACTTGATCATCGTCGACACCCCGGACGCCCTGCTGATCGCCGACGCCCAGCGCAGCCAGGATGTGCGCTACATCGTCGCCGAGCTCAAGCGCCAGAACCATCCGGCGTACAGCCTGCACCGCACGGTCACCCGGCCTTGGGGCACCTACACCGTGCTGGAAGAAAGCAGCCGCTTCAAGATCAAGCGCATCGTGGTCAAGCCCCAGGCGTCGCTGTCGTTGCAGATGCACCACCACCGCAGCGAGCACTGGGTGGTGGTCAGCGGTGCGGCGCAGATCACCAACGGCGAGCGCGAATTCCTGATCAACGCCAACGAGTCCACCTACATCCCCGCCGGGCACAAACACCGCCTGACCAACCCCGGCATCATCGACCTGGTGATGATCGAGGTGCAGAGCGGCGAATACCTGGGCGAGGACGACATCGTGCGCTTCGACGACATCTACGGGCGCGCCCCGGCTGAAGTGAAAAAATGATATGCGTACGTCTCTGATCATCCCGACCCGTAACGCCTCCAGCCACCTGGCACGCCTGCTGCCGGCGCTGCGCATGCAAACCCTGCAACCTGACGAAATGCTGGTGGTGGACAGCGCCTCCAGCGATGACACCGTGGCGCGCTTTCGCGAGTTCGGCGCACGGGTCGAGGTGATCGACGCGCGCGACTTCAACCATGGCGGCACCCGGCGCTGGGCCAGCCAACAGGTGGGCGGCGATGCACTGATCGTGATGACCCAGGACGCGATTCCCGCCACCCCCGAGACCTTCGCCAACCTGCTCGCCGAATTGCAGCAGGACCCGCTCAACGGCGTAGCCTACGGTCGCCAACTGCCCCACCCCGATGCCGGTGTGCTGGGTGCGCAATCGCGGCACTTTAACTATCCGGAACAGAGCCGCAGCAAGAGCCTGGCCGATGCGCCGGAGTTGGGCATCAAGACCTGCTTCAGTTCCGACTCGTTTTCCGTGTACCGGCGCAGCGTGCTGGAAGCAGTGGGCGGTTTTCCAGCAGATGTGATCGGTAGCGAAGACGCCTTTGTCGCTGCGCGCATGCTGCTTGAAGGCTACAAGGTGCGCTACGCCGCCACGGCGCGGGTGCATCACTCCCACGATTACAAACTCATGGATGAGTTTCACCGCTACTTCGATATCGGCGTGTTCTACGGCCGCGAACCGTGGATCAAACAGGCCTTTGGCGACGCGGGGGGCGAAGGCAAGCGCTATGTGCTGGCCGAACTCGCGGCCTTGCGCAAAGCCGGGGTCTTGCACCGCGTCCCCGAAGTGCTGGTGCGCAGTGCATTCAAACTGCTCGGCTACCGGCTGGGCCATCTGGAGCGTCGCCTCCCCCTCGCCCTCAAGCGGCGCATCAGCATGTTTCCCGGTTATTGGAGGTGAGCATCATGACCTACAGGAAGTCCCCCTTGATGAAACGAACCCTGCTCGTCGTGGCCATGATGGCCCTGGCCGCCTGCAATACGCCGGCACGCATCGTCCCGCCCGATGGCAAGACCGTCGAGGAAGGCAAGCGCGCCCTCGAGCAGCTTGCCCAACTGCCGCCGGCGGTGGAACGCATCCGCATCGGCGACCAGTTGCGTATCGTGCGCGATGCCGGGGAAATGCCGACATTGTCGGCGTTCAACGTCAGCACCATTTATGAGCTGACGCTGTACACGGTGCAGACCGACGGCAAGATCAACTACCCGTTCCTGGGGCCGGTGCAGGTCGCCGGTCGCCAGCCTTCGGAACTGGCCACGGAGTTGACCGGCAAGCTCGCGCCGATCTACCGCGAACCGCGCGTGACGGTGAACATCAACCAGGCGCCGAGCGGTTCGATCATCGTCGGCGGCGCGGTGAACAACCCGACGGCGGTGCAGATCGCCACGGCCAACACCCTGGAACAAGCCATCATCGGTGCCGGCGGGGTCAGCCCGGCGGGCAACGCGAGCATGGTCGCCCTGCTGCGCGAAGACGCCCAGGGCGCGTATCGCGCGTACTTCCTGGACTTCAGCCAATTGCTCAAGACCGGCCCCAACGGTCGCAAACCCGTGCGCCTGCAACGCGGCGATGTGGTGTTCGTGCCCAAATCCAACGTGGGCGAGCGCATCCAAGGGGTGGATACCTACATGAACCAACTGATCCCGTTCACCAAGTCCATTGGGGTGGGCTACAACTACACCCGAACCAGCGGCGGCAATAACTAAAGGAGCGACATCCCATGATCGAGATCCGTTCTTTTCGTGATCTTCTGCGCTTGTTCTTCATCTTCCGGCACGAGTTCAAACTCGCGGCGATTGCCGCGCTGGTGATCATCCTGCTGGGGGCGTTCCTGCTGCCGGCCAAGTACGAATCCACCGCGCGGCTGTTGGTGAAACCGGGGCGTGATTCGACCTTGCCTATCGAGATCAGCAACCGCCAGGCGCTGGTAATGCCCAGCACCCAGCGTGACCCGATTGTCGACGAAGAGCGCCTGCTCACCGGCCGGCCCATCGTGCGTGCGGTGGCCGAGCATTACCTGGAAGTGATCGAAAACGCGCCGCCGCCGGAGGGCTTCTGGAAGCGCACCAAGTACTACGTCAAGAGCGGCGTGGGGGCAGTGTTCGACGGCGTGCGCGTGGTCATGGAAACCGTGGGTATCGTTGAGAAAACCACCCCGGTCGAACGCCTGGCCGCCGGCCTGGAGAAAAACTTCGAGGTGAGCCACGCCGCCGGTTCCACGGTGATGGACATCACGTTCAAGTGGAGCGACCCGGAAATCGCCCAGGCGGTGGTCAAGGATTGGGTCGAGACCTACATCAACGAGCGCACCGAGGCCTTGGGCCGCAAGAGCCTGTATGCCTTTTATGAAGGCCAGGTGGCCAACAGCGCGACCGAGATCAAGAGCTACAAGGAACAGATCCTCACCCACTTGAACGAGATCGGGGCGGCGAGTATCACCGATCGCCTGGAAGACTTGTCCGAGCGCATCAACGTGTTGCGCGGCGAGACCTTCAACACCACGCGGCTGATCGCGTCCTCCGACAGTGCCATTGCGAGCACGCGCACCCAGCTCAAGGGCCAGCCCAAGGAAGTCACCACGGTCCGCCAGATCGCACTGAACCCGCAGCAGCAGGATTTGCGTCGCCTGCTCAACCAGAAGCTGCTGGAAAAGGCCGACATGATGCGCACCTACACCGACAACGCGCCGCCGGTCAAAGCCCTGGACGCGTCGATTCGGGCGATGCAGGTGCAGGTCAACAGCGAGGCCAGCACCGTGCAAGCCTCGGAAAACCGTGCGCCGAACACTCTGGAAATCCACTTGCAGCGCGTGTTGCTGGATGAAACCAGCAACAACCTGGCGCTGCGCACCCAACTGGTTCAACAGCAGAAACAACTGGTGAACCTGGAAGCCCAACGCAAGGAGGCCCTGGAGATTGAACCGGAGCTGGCCCGCCTCTCCCGCGAGCTGAACACCACCGAGCGCAACTACGCGCTGTACGTGGATAACCTGGAAAAATCGCGCATCGACCGTGAGCTGGACAACAGCCAGATCAGCAACATCGCGGTGATCGAAGAAGCCACCCTGAACCCGGGTCGCATCTTCCCGAAAACCCTGGTGATGCTGGTGTTGGCGATCCCGTTTGCCATCGTGGTCGGCCTGCTGGTGATCTACCTGTGCTACTTGCTCGACCAGCGCATTCACGACGGTGGCCTGGTGGAGCGCAAGTTCGGCCTGCCCCTGTGGACCACCCTGCCGGAGCTGGACACCTCCACCGCGCAAAGTACCAACGCGTTCAATGCGAGCATCTACCGCTTGTACAGCCTGCTGCAGCCCGACCGCATTGCCGAGCAAGGCCTGACCCTGGGCCTGACCTCGGCGCGCCATGGCGAAGGGGTGACCTTTGTGGTCGAACAACTGCGCCAGTTGCTGCACGAGAACGGCATCAACGTGCGGGTCGGCGGGCTGGAAGCCGCCGCGCCGGGTGAAGTGGTACTGCTCGACGCCTCGGCCCTGCTGGACAACCGTGAGGCGTTCGTCAACCTGCGCCGCGCCGACCTGATCGGCCTGGTGGTGGAAGCGCGCAAAAGTACCGTGCCGGTGGTGGAGCACGCGCTGTCGATCCTCAACACCGCGTTTGGCAAGGTGGACGGCATCATCATCAACCGCCGCAAGTTCGAAGTGCCGGGCAAAGTGCTGCACACCATCGGCAAATACCGGGGAGCGTTCTGATGCGTATCGCCCTGCTCGCGCCCTTGCCGCCGGAAAAGAACGGGATCGCCGACTACGCGAACCATTTCCGCACGGCACTGGAACAACTCTGCGTGACGGTGCTGACACCGTTGGCCGGGGTGGCGGGCAATTCCGAGGCGATCCAGCACGCCATCGCGGCGTTCGACTGGCAGTCCGTCGACCTGGTGCACGCCGAGTTGGGCGGCGGGCGGCTGGGGGAATTCCTGGCCTTGCGTGAACTGCGCAATGCCTACCCGCAGCTGCCGTTGACCGCCACCGTGCATGACCCGGAGCGCATCGTGTGGCGGCGTGAACACCTGCCCTTTCCCTTGAACCTGATGGAACGTTTGCCGAGCCCGTTGCCCCAGGCGGCAGTAGTGCTGGCCGACCCGCTGACCCTGCGCGAAGAACGCCAAGTCGCCAAAGGGCTGACCCGGCTGGTGACCCTCACCCGCCTGGGCGCCGACTGCTTGACCCAGCGCATGCAACTGCCGGCCGGCAAAGTCGCGGTGATCAACCATGCCAACCTGGCGATTGCGCCGGCGCCGCTACCGTCACTGGACACCCTGCGGCTGCTGTATTTCGGCTTTATCTACCGTGGCAAAGGCATCGAAGATCTGGTGCAAGCCTTGGCGGATGTGTTCAAGCAAGCCCCCGAATTGCGCGACCGCGTGCGCCTGACCCTGGCCGGCGGCACGGCCGCCGAAATGGCGTTTGGCGCGGGCGGCAATTACCTGGAACAGTTGAACGCGCAGATCGCGACACTGGGCCTGACCGACGCCATTGACTGGCGCCTGAACCTGCCGGCCGATGAGATCGCCCAGACCATCCAGGCCCACCATGTGATGGTGCTGCCCTACCGTGAATCGAAAAAACTCGGCCTGCTCGGGCGCCAGCGCGGCACCAGTGGCGCGTTGTCCTGGGCCACCGCCTGCGGGCGTGGCGCGATCACCTCCGACGCGCGCGCGTTTGCCGAGGAAGTCGCCAGCGGCAACGGCGCGATCTACCCTGAAGGCGATGTGCCCGCACTGGGCGAACAACTGCTGCGCCTGGCGCGCACGCCAGTGCTGGCGCGGGATTGGGCAGAGCGTGCCGGGGAAATCGGTCGCGAACGCCTGTGGCCGTTGACCGCGCAGAAATTCAAACAACTCTTCGAGCAGGCCATCAGCGGAGCCCCTTATGGCGCGTAAACGCACCTACCTTGCCACCTTTGCGCTGGTTGCCGCCCTGGGCCTGACCGCATTCTTATGGGGACGGCAAGCGGACGCCGAAAGCCATGTGCTCAAGGGCAGCAAGGAGGTGGTGTGGAAGGATTTCCTGGGGGTGAATGCGCAGTTCCTGTGGTTCAGCCCCGAGCGTTACCAGAAGCAGATTGACCGCCTCAAGGCCCTGGGCCTGGAGTGGGTGCGCCTGGATTTGCACTGGGATCAACTGGAAACCGCGCAGAACCAATACAAGCTCGCCACCCTCGATGAACTGGTAGGCAAACTGCAACAGAACCAGATCAAGTCGGTGTTTTATCTGGTGGGTTCGGCACGCTTTATCACCAGCGCGCCACCGCTGTCGCTGTACCCGGACCAGTACCCGCCAAAAGACCCCAACGTGTTCGCCAACCGCATGGCGTTGCTTTCCCAGCGCTACCCCAGCGTCGAGGCCTGGCAAGTCTGGAACGAACCGAACCTGATCGGCTTCTGGCGCCCGGTGGCGGACCCGGCCGGCTACGCGAACCTGTTGACCGTCACTACCAACGCCTTGCGCGCAGTGAACCCGACCAAACCGGTGGTCGCCGCCGGCATGGCGTTCTTCAGTGAAATGCCCAACGGCCAGACCATGTTCGACGCCTTGGGCGCGCTGGGCGTGGTCAGTCTGAACACGATCATCTCCTACCACCCCTACACCCAATTGCCCGAAGGCAACGACCCGGCCAACCTGGATTTCATCGCCAAGACCACCCAGCTCAACCAGGCCCTGCGCAACGGCGGCGTGCAAACCTTGTGGAGCACCGAGTGGGGCTGGTCGACCTACAAGGGCCCAAAAGACGCTCAGGACATCATCACGCCACAGGCACAGGCCGACTACGTGGTGCGCCGCCTGGCGCTGATGAGCGCGATGGATTACGACAAGATTTTCCTGTTCACCTTGAGCGACCTCGACCAGCGCGCCAGTGTGCGTGACCGCTCCTATGGCTTGCTCGACATCGACACCAACCCCAAGCCGGTCTACACCGCGCTGAAGAACTTCCTCGATGTCAGCGGGCCGAAGCTCACGCCGGGCGATCCACCAGCTGCCGACGCATTGCCCGACGGCCTGTTCAGCATCGGCTGGACCCGTACCGACGGGCGCAAGCTGTGGTTCTTCTGGTCGGCCCAGGGCGGCAACGCGCACTTGCCGGGCTTGGCCAGCGCCACCCTGTACGACCCGCTGCGCGGCACACAAACCCCGGTGAGCGGCGCCAACGGCCTGACCGTTCCGGTCAAGTCGAACCTGCAAATTCTGTTATGGGAGTGAGGCCTGCCATGCGCATTTTATGGATCCTGCCCTACTCGCCCTGGCCCGCCACCAGCGGTGGCAAGACGCGCCAGTTCCACCTGCTGCGCAGCCTGGCCGCACGTGGGCATCGGATCACCTTGCTGCTGCATGACAAACACCCGGTGTCGCTCACCGACCGCCAGGTGCTGGAGGCCTTTCTCGAGCAACTGATCATCCTGCCGCGCCGCCCGTTGCGCAGCGTGAAGACCCTGATCGCCGGGCTGTTCGCGCCCTACCCGCTGCTGGCCAGCGTGAATGGCTTGTCGGGTGCGTTGCAGGACCGCTTCAACCAACTGCTCAACGAACACTGGGATGTGGTGCAGATCGAGCACACGTACACCTTTCAACCGTATGAAGATGCGCTGGCGCGTAAATCCCAGCCGTTCGTGCTGACCGAACACAATGTCGAGTCCGCGCTCGGCGCGGCCACGTATGACCGCCTGCCAGGCTGGGCGCTGCCGTTCATTCGCTACGATCAATGGCGCTATACCCGCTGGGAACGCAGGGTGATGCGCCAGGCCACGCAGGTGGTGGCGGTGACCGACAGCGATGCTCAGACCCTGGAAACAATCGCCGGCAAACCGGTGTCGGTGGTGGTCAATGGCGTGGATTGCGATCACTTCGCAGCCGCGCGCCCCGACCCGTCGACTCGCCGCGTGCTGTTCCTTGGCAACTACGAATACGCGCCCAACGTGGACGCCATCGAGTGGGCCCTGGATGAAATCCTGCCCAAGGTCTGGGCGCGTTGCCCGGATGCGCGCATGAGTGTGTGCGGCTTCGGCATGCCGGACAGTTGGCGTGAGCGTTGGCCGGATCCGCGCATCGAGTGGCAGGGGTTCGTACCCAACCTGCTGAAATTGCAGTCGAGCTGTTCGGTGTTTCTGGCGCCGTTGCGTCACGGCGGCGGTTCCAAGCTCAAGGTGCTGGAGGCGTTGGCCGCCGGCTTGCCGTTGGCAAGTACCGAACAAGGCGTGTCGGGGTTGGACCTGGTCGAAGGCCTGGACTACCTCGGCGGGCAAACCGCCGCAAGCCTGGCCGATGCCGTGGTGCGCCTGCTGCAATTTCCCGACGCCGCCGCGCCCATGGGCGAAGCCGGCCGGGCCTATGTGCGCCGCGCCCATGACTGGAGCGTCGCCGCCAGCCAGTTGGAAAAGGTGTACGCCAGCCTTTCGCCCCTGACTCACAAGGAGCCCGCATGCGTGTAGGCCTGGATTACCGCACCGTCGGCACCTCGCCGCAATCGGGCATCAGCCGCCAGGTGTACGCGCTGGAAAGCGCCCTGCACGGTCTGCCAGGCATCGAGCTTGAGCGGTTTACCGTGGCGCCTCTGGGCGATGAAACCCGTTTGCAGGCCCATTGCCCGGCCTGGGGCTGCGCCAAGACCGCGATGCACCAGCCGCAGAATCGCCTGAGGTTCGAGGCCGGTTTTCTGCCGCGTGCGTTGCGTGAACAGCAGATCGATTTGTACATCAGCACCTTCAACATGGGCCTGCCTTTGCCGCCCAAGCCGAAGGGGCTGCGCACGGTGGTGCTGTTGCATGACCTGTTTCAGATCACGCTGAACAACTACCACGCCAACCGCCTGAAGGCGCTGATCTACAAGACCAGCGATCGCCTGTCGATTGCCTACGCGGTGCACAGCGCCGACCGGGTGTGGACGCCGTCGCAATACAGCGCCGATGAAACCGCGCGGTTGTTTCCCAAGGCGGCCGGCAAGATTCGCGTATTGCCCAACCAGGTCGATGGCTTTGCCGACCTGGCGGCGGACCTCAGCGCTCGCCAATTGCCCGAGCGCTTTTGGTTGCTGGTGGGCACGCGTGAGCTGCGCAAGAACGTGCCGTTCCTGGTCGACGCCTGGCAGCAGGCGCGACAGCAATCCTCCGCCGTGCCGGAGTTGGTGCTGGTGGGCAGTCTTGAGCATTTGCCCGAGGCCCAGCGTACCCTGCCGGGGATACGCGCACTCAGTGGCGTGTCGGACGCCGAATTGCACGCGCTGTACCGCCAGGCCTCGCGCCTGTGGCAGCCTTCCTATGCCGAAGGTTTCGGCCTGCCGGTGATCGAAGCCTTGAGCGTCGGCACCCCGGTGGCGGTGGCCAGCGGCACTTCGCTGGATGAAATCACGCCGCCCTCGGCGCCGCGTTTTTCGCCCACCGACGGCCCGGCGTTGACGCAACTGATGCTCAGCCTCGGCGAACGCACTGAAGAAGCATCCCCCGAGCAACACCGGCAATGGGCGCAACGCTTCAACCATCACGCCTATCGCCGACGCCTGGCCGAATTGATCGAGGAACTGAAGTGAGAATGACCCTGCCCAGCCTCGTCGCCATCCTCTTCGGCCTGTTGTTTGGCGCCGTTGCCCTGTTGTTGTCGCCGGCCAAGGCGTTCCTCGCCGTGATCGGCCTGGCCGGGGCGGTGACTATCTTGCGCTTTCCATTCTGGGGCCTGTTACTGTTCGCGCTGGTCGCTACGTTCATGCCGTATTCAACGATCAACCTGGGCATTCGCAGTACCGTCAGCGAAGCCATTTTGGCGATGACCTGGGGCGCCGTGCTGTGGAACAGCTTCCTGGTGCGCCTGCCGGATACGCCGAGCCTCACCCGGCGCCCGACCGACCAGATGCTGTTGTGGCTGATGCTGTTCAGCGTGTTTCCCTTTATTGTCGGCCAGGTCACCATCCACGCCGACAGCAGCGGCGTGGCCAACTGGCTGCGTTGGTTGCTGAACTTGTCGGGGGTGTTCCTCTGCGCCAAGCTGCTGGTGGACCACAAGCACCGCGAGTCCCTGGTGATCGCCCTGCTGCTGGGCAGCCTGGCGATGCTGGTGCTGTCGATCGCGGTGTTCGTGCGCACGCGCTCCGGGGCCGGCATCGCGCCGGTGCTGGCGCTGTTCAACTACGGCAACTTCGACATGCTCAAATTCGGCTTGGAGGCCATGGCTTCGCGCATGGGCTCGCCGTGGATGCACCCGAATGCCATCGGCGGGATCATGGCGCTGCTGCTGCCCCTGGCCTTCTGTTTCGGCATGACCGAACAAGGCTGGAAACGTGCATTGGGCCTGGGCGTAGCGTGCTTGGGCGCGGCGGCCTTGCTGCTGGCGAGTAGCCGGGGGGCGATGGTCAGCCTGGCGCTGGTGCTGCTGTGGATGGCCACGCGCCGGGTGCCCTACACCGGGCGTCTGCTGATGATCGGCGCGGTGTTGACCGTCGTGCTGGTGATGGCCTACCCACCGTTGCAGGAACGCTTAGCGACGATCTTCTCTTCGAGCAATGCCAGTACCGAAGTGCGTTTCGACGAATACCGCATGTTCCCGCAGGCGGTGGCGTCGTACCCGTTCGGCATCGGCTTCAAGGTCGATCCACCGGTGCCCGACACCCACTTGCTGGGCATCTCCAACCTGTGGCTGAACTACATCTACAAGACCGGCATCGTTGGCATGCTGTTCTTCATCGCGGTGACCGTGCGCTGGTGGCGTGAAGCCCGCCCGGAAAACGGCCCGATCCGTCTGACCAAGGACAATGCGCTGTGGCTGGGCACCACGGCCGGGATTCTCTCGGCGCTGGTCAGCGGCCTGTTCGACCACTACTTCAGCTTCGCCGTGGTGATGGTCGCGCTGTTCTGGCTGATGGTCGGCATCAACGTGCTGGAGGCACGGCGGCTGTTTCCGGCACGCCTGCCGCAGGTGAAACCGGTGGTCTTTCGCAAACCCGTGCTTGATGGCGCGAAGCCCTGATGCTGGGCTCCGCCGTCTGGCTGACACTGGCGACACTGCTGGGCCTGTGCCTGGGCTTTGCCCGCGAATGGTTGCTGGTGGCGGCCTGGGGCGCGGGCGAGCGCAGTGATGCGTTCCTGATTGCGCTGTTTTTGCCGGAAGCGCTGCGCATGTCACTCGCCGGCGGCGTGCTGAGTGCGGCCGCGCTGCCGCTGTACCTGGCGCGCAAGGACCACGAGCGACTGGGCTGGCTGGCCGTGTTGTTCCCGGCGCTGTTGCTGATCGCGCTGGTCACCAGCCTGTTGCTGACGCTGTTGGCGCCGTGGCTGGTGCAACTGCTCGGCCCGGGCTTGGCGGCGAGTGCCACGGCGCTCGCCAGCAGCAACTTGCAGATCGTCGCCTGGTGCGTGCCGGGGCTGATGCTGCACGCGCTGTTCAGCATCCCGTTGCAGGCCAGCGAACGTTTTGTGCTGGCCGGCCTGGGTTCGTTATTGTTCAACCTGCCGCCGGTAACTTACCTGGCCCTCGCTGGCACCGCGACCCAACCGCACTCGCTGGCCCTGGCCTGCCTGGCCGGCAGCCTGTTGATGCCGTTGGCGCTGCTGCCATCGATGTGGCACCAGGGCTGGAGGCCGTGGCGCTGGCAGTTTTCGTGGGCGCCACTGCGGGAGTTGGGCCAGCGCATCGGTCCATTGTTGTTGAGCAACGGCGCCAGCCAGGGCCTGGCCCTGATCGAGCGCCTGGTGGCGTCGCTGCTGGGTGAAGGCGCAGTGACCTGGGTCAACCTGGCGCGCAAGCTGATGAACCTGCCGCTGATTGCACTGATGAGCCTCAACCAAGTGCTGCTGGGCATGATGAGCCGCCGCCAGGGCGATGAACGCCTCGCCCTGCTCAAGCGCGGCCTGGAAACCGCCAGCGTACTGACCCTGCCCGCCGGTGTCGGCCTGGTGGCGGCGGCCCCGAGCCTGGTGGCGTTGCTGCTGCCCAAGCAATCGCTGGACTCGCCGTTGCCGCTGCTGCTGGCCTGGTTTGCCGTGCCGTTGGTATTCGGCGCCTGGAACGCTTTGCTCGCGCGGTATGCCTACGCGGCCGGGGACACGCGCCAGCCACTGCGCTGCGAATTGCTCGGCAGCCTGGTCAACGTATTGCTGCTCGGCGTGCTGCCGTTTGTGTTCGGCCTGGCGGGGATTCCGTTGGCGGCGCTGGCCGGGGTGATCTGCACCGCGCTGCTGCTGATGCAACGCCAGGCCTTGCTCGGCGCCCTGCCCTGGGCGCGGAGCTGGCTGCTCAGTGCCGTGCTGATGGGCGTCGCGGCGTTGGCGCTGTTTCGGATTGAAGGCGTGTGGCTGCAACTGGGGCTGAGTACCCTGGCCGGCGCCGTGGTGTTGCTGGGCATGGGGCTGTGGCTCAAGCCGTGGCGCAAGGCATGAATGATCGATCGGGGATAGGCGGATGAAACATCGTTGGATTCAAATGGACATTGCCAAGGGCATCGGCATCCTGATGATCGTGTACGGTCACAGTTGGTTCGTGGCGCACTCGCTGGAGCTGCAGTACCCGATCATCGCCTCGTTCATCTTGCCGTTGTTCTTTTTCCTCTCCGGCGTGTTCTTCAAGCCCGAGCAGCCGTTTGTGGAGATGGCCGTGCGCAAGGCCGATGGCCTGCTCAAGCCGTTTTTCTTCACCATGCTGGTGTACGTGATCGTACGCGACGTACTGCGCGGCCAACCGCTGCTGCCGGACATCGGCGGCGTGCTGTATGCCTCGGTGGATACCATTCCCTGGCAGGCGCTGTGGTTTCTGCCGCACTTCTGGGTGGCGATCCTGTTCAGTTGGGTGATGCTGCGCCTGATCCAGCGCCTGAAGCTGTCACTGCCGCTGAGCTGCCTGCTGATGGCGGTACAACTGTTGATCGGCATCTGGGTTCTGCCGTGGTTCTGGCAAATCCCGGTGAGCGTCGGCGGGCAGACCTGGACGTTGCCCGGCCTGCCCTTCGGCCTGGAAATCACCCTGATCAGCAGCACCTACTTCATCTGCGGCTACCTGCTGCGCGACTGGCTGCGTCGACATGAGGGATCGTGGCTGGGGCTGCTGATCTCGGTGGCGTTGTTCGCCGCCGTGTTCCTCTACAGCCACGCCACCATGGACTTGGCGCAGCGCCGCTACGACCACTGGCTGTGGACCAGCCTGCTCGCGGTGCTCGGCGTGTATGCGTGCTGGTCGCTGGCGCGGGTGCTGATGGTGTCGACCGTCATCACACGGGCGATGACCTACATTGGCCAGAACACCTTGATCCTGCTGATCTTCCATGGCGAGATCCAGCATAAGACCGTTGACCTGCTGGAGCGCCTGGGGCTGCACGCGCTTGTCGCGGCCTGCGTGGGTTTTGGGGTGGCCGTGGTGGTGCCTTTGTTGATCGGGGAAGTGATCAAGCGGGTGGCGTTTTTGCGTTTTTTCTACTTTCCGTTTCCGGTGCGCAAGGCGCCTGTCGCAAAAACGGCGCCTTGAGGGCGCCGTTCAATCGCTACGTCAGAAGTCGTATTTGACGCTGGTCATCAGGTTACGCGGCGGCCCGTACATGCCGTGGTTGCCGGCGTAGCTCAGGTATTCACGGTCGAACAGGTTGTTGAGGTTCAGCGAGGCGCTCAGTTTGGGTGTCACGTCGTAGCGCACCAGCAGGTGAGTGATGGCGTAGCTGCCTTGGCTGAGGGTGTGCAGGTCTTCCCCGACCTTGCTCTGCCAGTTCACCCCGCCGCCCACGGTCAGTTTGTTGAACGCGCCAGGCAAACGGTAGGAGGTAAAGGTTTTCAGGCTCTGGCGCGGCAAGGTGGTGACGATGCGTTTGTCGTCGGCATCGGTGCTGACCGCATAGGCATAGCCGGCGGAGGCCTGCCAGCCGTCAGCGAGTTCGCCGTTGAGTTCCAGCTCCACGCCTTCGGTGGTGGTGCCCTGCTCGTTGCGATAGGTGTTGCCGCCCGGGGTGTCGATCCAGATGGCCAGGTTGTCCTGCTCCAGCTTGAACAATGCCAGGCTGGTGTTCAGCTTCTCGTCGAAGAAGCTGCCTTTGAGGCCGACTTCATACCCTTTGCCCTCCATCGGCGGCAGCGCCTTGTTATTGATGTCGCGTACCCAACTGGCCTGAGGGTTGAAGATTTTGGTGTAGCTGGCATAGGCCGACCAGTTGTCGGTGAGGTCATACACCACGCCAGCGTAAGGAATATAGACGCCGGTTTCCGATTCGTCGGAGCGTGTCGCCGAGCCGCCGTAAGGGCGGTCTTCGGTTTCGCGCTTCCAGTCGATCACGCGGCTGCCGAGGATCACGCTCAGGTCATCGGTGACCCGCAGCCGTGTGCTCAGGTAGGCGGCGTATTGGCTCTCATCCACCGAGGATTTACCGGTGACATTAAACACAGGCTTGGCTGACTGGCCGTCCCAGTTGAGCAGGTTGTCGATGGCACCGGCAGGCGAGCTGGAATAGTCGTAATGCCATCCGCCGTAACTCGGCACGCTTTCCTTGTATTTTGACAAGGTGACACCCGCGATCAGCTCGTGCTCACGGCCGAGCAGGTCGAAGGGGCCGGTGGCGTAAAAGTCGAGGTTGTCCTGGCGCGGTGTACCGGAGAAACGCACCGGTAATTGGGTGGTGCCGCTGCCATCCGGGTTGAGGGACCCGTTGACGTAGTTGAAGACTTCGTCGAACTGGTTTTCGGTGTGGGTGAATTCGGCCTTGGCGCTCCAGCCGCTGTCGAACTTATGTTCGATAGACGTGAAGAAGCTGGTCTGCTCATGATCGTTGTAGGACCAGGCCGGAGCGGTGTTCAGCGAACGGTTAAGGTTAGTGCGCGAACCGTCGGTAAACCGTGTGGGCAAACCGGAACGTGCTGGCGAATCGACGTCGGTGCGCAGGTAGCTGAAGCCCAGGGTCAGCAGCGTGGCTTCGCTCAGGTCGAATTCGGTGATGCCATAGAGCAGTTGGGTTTCCTGCTTGTAGCGGTCGATCCAGGCGTGTTCGGTCTTGTAGTCCGCGACCAGCCGGCCGCGCACATTGCCGGTTTCGGTCAGCGGGCCGGAGACGTCCAGGCCCGTGCCATAACGGTCCCAGGTACCCCCTTCAGCCGTGACGCTGGCGCGAGCCTCGGCCGTCGGGCGTTTGCGGATCAGGTTGATGGTGGCCGCCGGATTGCCCATGCCGCTGATCAGGCCAGTGGCGCCGCGCACGATCTCGACACGGTCGTACATGGCCATGCTTTGGGTGTAATTGTCCATGCGCGTGGCGGTGGGCACACCATCGATTTCGAAGTTCTGGATCTGGAAGCCACGCGAGAAATAACCGTCACTCTCCGAGCCCAGGCCATCGCGCAACACAATGATGCCGGGAGTGGCATCGAGGGTGTCACTGAGGTTGGTGAGGCGCTGATCATCCAGGCGCTGGCGGGTCATTACGGTGAGCGACTGCGGGGTTTCCCGAGGCGTCAGATTCAGGCGCGTCGAGCTGCTGGAAGACTGCGTGGTATAGGAACCGGTGCCTTCGGTGGTCGAGCCCGGTGCCTTGCCCGAGATCGATACGGTGCCCAGTTGCAGCGCGCCACCCGCCGGGCGTGGCTCCAGTGAATAGTGGTTTGCGCTGCCATGCACCGCTTGCAGATCGCTGGTGCTGAGCAGGATCGCCAGGCCAGTGTCCAGGTCATGCCGGCCGTGCAGGCCGGGGCTGGTCTTGCCATCCGTGAGCGCCGCCGGGTACGACAACAGGATCTGGCTGGCCTGACCGAACTGATTGAGCGCCCCGGCCAACGAGCCGGCCGCAATATCGAAATCCAGGTCCGGTGCCGCTTGAACCCAGGTCGACGCCAGCAACAATGGCGTGGCGACCGTCACGCTGGCGATGCCTTGCATGACGGCCAGGGCCAGAGAGGTTTTCAACGTTCTGCGATGTGGTGTGCGTGGCTGCATGCCCAATTCCCCAGTGAAGGTAGTGTCTGGGGATATAAGTCTCGTGAGAAACGCAAACGGACCACCCTGGCGCGAACTAAATTCAAACCCGGTTCAGGCGGGGGTTGAGGGTGACCCAGAAGCGTGTGAAATGCTGCACGTCCAGCTTCAAGGTCTGCCCCAACGCGGCAAGGATGCGGTCGGTGTCGGACAGCGGATAAGTGCCGGACACACGCAAGCCTCGCACGGCCGGGTCACAGGTCAGGCGCCCGCGCCGGTAGCGGCTCAACTCGTCGAGGAAGTCCTCCAACCGCATGCCTTCGGCGACGATCATGCCCCGGCTCCAGGCCAGCTCGCCATTCCGTTGCGGACGACGGGCGAGCAAGGTGTGGGCATCAAAGCTGACCAGCTCATTCGCTTGCAGCACCAGGCTGCGTGATGGGATCTGCACCGACAGTGCGCCCTGGTCGGCCCCCAACTGCGTAAAGCCATCACGCTGGCGCACGCTGAAGCGACCGCTGACGGCACGGGTCAGGCCCTCGGCGGTCTGCACCCACAGCGGACGGGCGTCGGTGAGGTTGGGGTCCACCAGGATTTCACCGCGCAGCACCTGGATTTTCCGTGCGTGCGCGGTGTATTTCACATCGATGGCGGTGTCGGTGTTGAGCTGCACCTGGGTGTTATCCGCCAGGCCGATGCGCCACTGCTCGCCGACGGTGGTGCTGTAGTCGCTGGTCCAGTGCTGCACCAACGCCGTGTCCTTGACGCTCCAGGCAGTAGTGCCCGCCGCCAGCAGCACGGCAAGGTGCTTGATCACTCGACGACGGGACATTGCCGGCAGCAACGTTGCGCGAGCCAAGGCCTGATGAGCCGGCGCGCGCACGTCTTGCATGCGTTGGAGAAACCGCTGTGAATGCTGCCAGGCCAGTTCATGGGCCGGGTCCTGCTCGCGCCAGCGCTGCCAATCGGCGCGGGTCTGTTCAGTGACGTCCGGCGCCTGTAATTCCAGTTGCCAGTGCATCGCCTGCTCGGCGGCTTCGAGGGATAACGGCGATGGATTCATCAACGTTGGCTGTCCAGCAGGATGCACTGCGCACCCGCCTTGACGATGTAGCGCTTGACCGTGGTAACGCTGGCGCCGAGGCGCTCGGCAATCTCGCCGTGACTGAGACCATCAAGCTGCGACCACAGGAATGCCTGGCGCACCGGCAAGGCCAGGCGGCTGAGCACTTCATCGAGGGCCATCAGGGTTTCCAGCAGAATCCACTGGGTTTCGGCGCTGGGCACAGACTCTTCCGGCAACAAGGCCAGGGCTTGCAGGTAGGCTTTTTCCAGCTTTTGCCGACGGAAATGATTGGACAGCACACTCTGCGCCACCTTCGCCAGGAAACTGCGCGGCGCCAGAATTTCAACCGGCTGGTTTTTTGCAAGCAGCCGCAGAAAGGTGTCCTGAGCCAGATCGGCGGCACTCTGGGGGCAGTTCAAGCGACGCCACAGCCATTGCTGCAACCAGCGATGTTGTTGGCGGTACAGGGTGGCCAGGTCAGTGGGGCTTACCGCAGGAGTCGAAGACATGGAAGGCGCGCGCGAAGAATGAGACGTAAATGATAACGGTTATCATATTCTTCGTTGCGTCGATGCTGCAAGTTTCTGCTGCAGGAGCCGGCTGGCCGGCTCCTGGCGGGGGTCAATCGTCCAGTGGTTGCGGGGCTGCGTGCTTGGCGGGTTTGCCGGCCTTGGCACCGGGTTTCGCCGCCGGAGCAGTGGCTGCCGGTTCAGGCTCGGCGGGAGCGGCGGTTTCTTTCTCGGCCATCGGCATCTGGTCGATGGCGCTGAAGAATTCCTTCAGGTCGAGGGTATCCGGCGGTACGGTTTTCTCGACTTTCTTCTCGCCGTCCTTGCCCACCAGGATCACTTTGGTGCCACTGCCGGCACCCAGTTTGAGGGCACGGATCAGTGCATTCGTTTCCGGAGGCGTGAGCTTTTTATTGTCCTTGGGGTCCTTGGCGAACTTCTCGCCTTCGGCACCGATACTGCCGAACTTCACGGTGTAGAACACCATGTTGCGTTCTTCAAAGGACTGCTTGGTTGCAGGCTCGTCCAACTGTTTCTTGAGGGTCGCCAAGGTGTTGTTGCCGGAATCAAGCTCCACCACCACCAGCGGCCGGGCCTTGCCCAAGTCTTGCTTGAGCGGGTTGATATCATCAGCAGCCAACAGCGGCCCCGTAAAAGCCATCAAGGTAGCCAGGGTCAGCGACCGGATGAGCATGCGCACCTCCTTTGTATTCCATGCAGGGTTCTTGAGTTTCATGTCTGCGACAGTCAAATTCAAGGATGATTCCTACACCACTTTAAGAAAGCGTAGGACAGGACGCCCGCTACGCAAGGGTTTGGTAGGCTCAAGTGTCATTGTTTCCACTGATTTCGGAAACATCATGAGACCTTCCATTCGGGCCAATGCCGTGCAAATACGGGGGCGACGATGGGGTCGGCATCCACCTGCGCCAGGCTCTGGGCAAAGCTCGGCGCCAGACCGTTCAATGCCTCTCGCGCTTCATCCCAGCGCGACACCGCTGCCGCCATGAGGCCCAACGCATTCGGCACGCCGTTGGGCGCAAACAGTTGCTCGTCGAATTGATCAGCGAACACCACCCAGGCCTGGTGCAGGTAACGTCGGGTGCCCGTCACCAGTTGCGCCTGCACGGTTTCGTTGACGTTGCCGAGCCAGCGTTGCGGGTAGTCGATGATGCCGATGGCCGAATAGCAATTGGCCGCGATGTACACCAGGCCGCGAATGATCTGCGCGCGGTTGCCGGCCAGCAGGTCCGAAGCGGGGTATTCCAGGCCGAGGTGGATCAGGATCGCGGCACTTTCCGTCAGCACCTGGCCATTGGGGGTGACCAGGGTGGGCACCTGCTTGAGCGGGTTGATCCGGGCCAACTCATCACTGCCCTCACCCTCCGCCCAGGAGGCCGCGTCCACCCGTCGCCACGGCACTGCACAGCGTTGCAGGGCGATTTCGATCATGCAAGAGCCAGATTCGTCGATGCCATACAGCGTGTACATGGGCTTTTCCTCCTAACGGTGAAGTTTGGCCTGCAAGTTCGCCTTCACCTGCGGCCATTCAGAATCGATGATGCTGAACCGCACCGAGTTGCGCTTGCGCCCGTCGGGCATGATGCGTTCGTGGCGCACGATACCTTCCTGCACAGCGCCGAGGCGCAGGATCGCGGCGCGGGACTTTTCGTTGAGCTCATCGGTGGTGAATTGCACGCGCACGCAGTCGAGCACTTCGAACGCGTAGGTCAGCAACAGCAGCTTGGCTTCGGTGTTGATCGCGCTTTTCTGCGTGGACAGCGCCAGCCAGGTATGGCCGATTTCCAACTTGCGATTGACCCGGTCGACCTTCCAGAACCGCGTACTGCCGACCACTTGGCCGTCTTCACGACGCACCAGGGTGAACGGGATCACGCTACCGGCATCACGCCCCGCCAGGGCAGTGTCGATGTACTGATCAACCGTGTCCGGGCCCGGTACGTTGGTGACCTTCAGGTTCCACAATTCGCCATCGGCGGCGGCGTCGAGCAAGGCAGCCCTGTGTTCCCTTTGCAGGGGCAGGAGTTCGACCGTGGTGCCGGTCAGTGTGATCAGGGTCATGGTGGCAGCGCCGTCTGGGTGGTCATCAGAGACAGAGAGTGCAGGCTGCCACCCTGACGAATCAAGCGTTTTAAAACAGGCCCATCTGACCGCCCACCAGGGTGCTGAAATCGTCATTCACGAACGGCAGGATCGCATCCGCCACCGGCTGTAATTGCCGGGTGACGTAGTGGTCGTAATCGATAGGCGCTTGCCGCACTTCCAGCGGTTCCGGGCCGTTGACGCTGATCACGTAGCTGATCCAGCCACCGCGCTGGTACTGGCGCGGGCGGTTCAGGCGGTCGTTGTACTCATCGGCCAGACGCGCGGCGCGCACATGGGGTGGCACGTTGCGCTCGTAGTCGTCCAGCCGGCGGCGCAGGCGCTTGCGGTAGATCAGCAATTCATCGAATTCGCCACTGAGGGTACGGCGTACGTAGTCGCGGATGTAGTCCTGATGCGGCTGGCGATGGAAGATGCGCTGGTAGAGTTCCTGCTGGAATCGACGGGCCAGGGGCGACCAGTCGCTGCGCACGGTTTCCAGGCCTTTGTAGATCATGTCTTCGCTGCCATCGCTGCGCACCACCAGGCCGGCGTAGCGTTTCTTGCTGCCCTCCTCCGCACCACGGATGGTCGGCATGAGGAACCGCGTGAAGTGGGTTTCGTACTGCAACTCCAAAGCGCTTTGCAGGCCGAACGCGGTGAGCAGGTGCTCGCGCCACCAATCGTTGACGTGCTGCACCAAGGCCCTGCCGATACGGCTGGCGTCCTCCTGGGAGTGCGCGCTGCCGAGCCACACGAAGGTGGAGTCGGTGTCGCCGTAGATCACCTCATAACCTTGGGCTTCGACCAGTTCGCGGGTCTGGCGCATGATCTGGTGGCCACGCATGGTGATCGACGAGGCCAGGCGTGTATCGAAGAAGCGGCAGCCGCTGGAACCGAGTACGCCGTAGAAGGCGTTCATGATGATTTTCAGGGCCTGGGACAGCGGCGCGTTGTGTTCGCGCTTGGCCTCTTCGCGGCCTTCGGAAACCCGCGCGACAATGGACGGCAAACAATGCCGGGTGCGGGAAAACCGTGCGCCGCGAAAGCCTTCTACCGAGTCACTGTCGTCGGGATACTTGAGGCCTTCGATGAGACCCACCGGGTCGATCAGGAAACTGCGGATGATCGACGGGTAGAGGCTTTTGTAGTCAAGCACCAACACCGATTCGTAAAGGCCGGGACGTGAGTCCATGACAAAACCGCCGGGGCTGGCCTGGGGCGGCTTGTCGCCCAGGTTCGGCGCAACGAAGCCCTGGCGGTGCATCAACGGCATGTACAAATGGGTGAATGCGGCGACGGAGCCGCCGTTGCGGTCGGCCGGCAAGCCGGTGACGCTGGCGCGCTCCAGCAGGAACTTGAGCAGTTCGGTCTTCTCGAAAATCCGCGTGACCAGCTCGCAGTCCTTGAGGTTGTAGCGCGCCAGGGCGGGCTTGTCCTCGGCGAACATGCGGTTGATCTCGTCCATGCGCTGGTACGGCGTGGAGATGTCCTTGCCTTCGCCCAGCAGCGTTTGCGCGACGTTCTCCAGGCTGAAGGATTCGAAGCTCCAGGTGGCCGAACGCAGGGCTTCGATGCCATCGATGATCAAGCGCCCCGCCGCTGCGGCAAAGTAATGATTGCGGCTACCGTGCTCGCGCCAGGCCATCGGTTCTTCACCACGGCCAAGCATGAGCGGCACGTTGAGACGCTGGGCATGTTCGTGGAGCACGCGCAGGTCGAACTGCACCACGTTCCAGCCGATGATCGCATCGGGGTCGTGCAGCGCCAGCCACTGGTTGAGGCGTTCGAGCAGTTGGGCACGGGTGTCGCAGTAGTCGAGCTTGAAGTCCACGGCGTCGGTTTTGTTCGGCGGGCCAAGCATGTACACCTGGCGCTCGCCGCAGCCTTCGAGGGCGATGGAATAGAGATCGCCCTGGGCGGTGGTCTCGATGTCAAGGGACACCAGCTTCAGCGGCGGACGGTAGTCGGGCGCGGGTTTCATCTGTGCGTCGCACAGTACGCCGCTGGCGTCGGGTGTGCCGCCGAACCACACCGGGGCGGTGATGAAACGCTCCATCATGTAGCGTTCGGGCGGGCGCACGTCGCCTTCGTAGACGTCGACGCCCGCCGCGCGCAGGCGTTTTTCCACGTCCATCGCCTGGCGGTGCTGGCGGGTGTACAGGCCGAGGACGGGCCGGTGATGGAAATCGCACAGCTGCAACGGGCGCAATTCGATATCGCGCTCGCCCTTGAGCAGCCAATCCAGCGGCTTGCGATGGGCCTCAGGGATGAACATCACCGAGGTCTGCACGGGTAGGCGGACAAACCTCGGGCCCTGGTCGGTGGCCAGCCAGAAGCTGACCTCCGTGCCCGCCGGGGTATCGCGCCAATGCCGGGTCAGGACAAAACCCTGCTGTAAATCCACCGTACCGCACCTCAGGAATCGCTTTCAGGGCGTGATTCTACTCGGCATCCACGCGCGCAGACCGTGTCAGTAAAAATTTGTTGCGTGACGTTAATAATAATTACTATCATTCGCGCCGGAGTCGTATCCGCGCAGTGAGGACGCGCAACGCCGTTGCCCTTTTCCTCACACATGACGGTTAGCCGTCAGGATCGCCCATGCCCGCCCCATTCGCCGTGCCGTTGCGCCCAACCCTGCTCGCCCTGTGCTGCTCACTGAGCCTCAGCGCTCACGCTGCAACCCCAGCCACCCCGCAGGATGCGAACACCGGCCAGGAAGGCAACACGCTGGAACTGGGCGCCACCAACATCAACGCCGATGCCCCCGCGCCAAGCGCCCTGCCCCCTGTATATGCGGGTGGCCAAGTGGCACGCGGCGGTCAATTGGGTGTGCTGGGCAACCAGGACATCATGGACATGCCGTTCAGCATGGCCTCCTACACCGAGAAACTGATTCGCGACCAGCAAGCCGAAACCGTCGGCGATGTGCTGCTCAATGATTCGTCCGTGCGCCAGGCGTCGGGGTTTGCCAACCAGGCGCAGACCTTCATGATCCGAGGCCTGCCACTGAATGGCGACGACATTTCCTTCAACGGCTTGTACGGCATCCTGCCGCGCCAGATCATCTCCACCGACGCCTTGGAGCGCGTGGAAGTGTTCAAGGGCCCCAATGCATTCATCAACGGCGTGACGCCCGGCGGCTCGGGGATCGGCGGTGGTGTGAACCTGCAACCCAAGCGTGCCGATGATGTGCCGTTGCGTCGGTTCAGCACCGATATCAGCAGTGATGGCCGGGTGGGCGAACACTTGGACATTGGCCAGCGCTTCGGTGAAGACAACCGCTTTGGCGCGCGGGTGAACCTGTCCCAGCGCGAAGGCGATACCGGCATCGATGATGAAAACCAGCGCTCGAAGCTGTTTGCCGTCGGCCTGGACTACCGTGGCGATGCGTTGCGCCTGTCGAGTGACTTTGTGTACCAGAAGCAGCGCATCAACGGCGGGCGCAACTCGGTCTTTTTGGGCACCGCTACCCATGTCCCGGATGCACCGTCGGCCGACACCAACTACGCGCCGAGCTGGAGCAGCACCAACCTTGAAGACACCCTGGGGATGCTGCGCGCCGAGTATGACTTGAATGATAACTGGACGGCCTATGCGGCGGCCGGTGCCAAGCACACTCGGGAAATGGGACGCTACTCGTCGGTGACCCTGACCGATAACGTGGGCAATGCCACCGCCAGCGGTTCGACCATCGCCCACGAAGAAGACAACAGCAGCGTCATGGGAGGCCTGAACGGCAAGTTCCAGACCGGCCCTGTGAGCCATCGACTCAACTTCGGCTTGGCCGGCATCTGGACCCAGGCGCGCAACGCTTATGTGTTCGCCAGCCCACGCACCCTAACCAATATCTACAACCCTGTGACCGGTGCGCCACCGGCCTTGAACAACCCACGCAATACACCGGGCACCGACTTCAGCGACCCGACCATCACCGCCAAGACCTTTGTGCGCAGTACGGCTGTGTCCGACACGCTGGGGTTCTTCGATGACCGCCTGCTAGTGACGGTCGGTGCACGCCGCCAGCAGATCGTGGTGCAGGGCTACAACTACATGAGCGGCACGCGTACCGCCAATTATGACGAATCGATCACCACGCCGGTCTATGGCCTGGTCTTCAAGCCGTGGGAGCATGTGTCCTTCTATGCCAACCGCATCGAAGGTTTGGCCCAGGGCCCGACGTCGCCTGTCAATTCCGGGGGCAGGACCGTGATTGGCGGCGGCCAGCCCTTTGCACCGGCCCGTTCCAAGCAAATCGAAGCAGGCGTCAAGGTGGATATGGGCACCTATGGAGCAACGCTGGGTGTTTACCGTATCGAACAACCTGGGGCCGGCTACGTTCAAGTCATCGATGCGACGACAGCACGCTACGTTCGCGAAGGCCTGCAGATCAACAAAGGCGTTGAGTTGAACGTCTTCGGCGAACCGGTCAGCGGCCTGCGCTTGCTGGGCGGTGTGACCGTCATGAAGACCGAACTCAAGGACACGCAAAACGGCGCCAACGACGGTAACCGCGCCATCGGTGTGCCTTCGTTCCAGCTCAATGCCGGCGTGGATTGGGATGTGCCCGGCCTGCAAGGTGTGACCCTCAACGGCCGCATGCTACGCACCGGTGGGCAGTACGCCGACGCCGCCAACAACCTGAGCTTACCGGCATGGAACCGCTTCGATATCGGCGCGCGCTACAACTTCAAGGTGGCCCAACGTGATGTCACCCTCGGCGCCACCGTGGAGAACGTCGCCAACGAGAAGTACTGGGAATCGGCCCAGGGCGGTTTCCTGAGCCAAGGCGATCCGCGTGTCGCCAAGCTGTCGGCCAGCGTGGACTTCTAACAGAACGGCAACAACGTGAGCCGGCAGATTTGCGCATCGCCGGCTCACCACTAGACTCAGGACTCCTCTCACATGGAAGTCCCGACAATGAAGTTATCTCGCTCCCTTCGCCAGGCAATCGCCTTGGCCACTCTACTGTCCACCGGCCACCTGGTGGCCCATGCCGCCGATATCCCGCTGTCCAAATCCCTTGAAGCCGATGAAGTCACCACCAAGGTGCTGGCGGTAGATGCCGCCAAGCATCAAGTCGTGCTTGCGGGTGCCGAGGGCCGTGAGGTGCATGTGCAACTCACCGATGCCGCCAAGGACCTGGGCAACCTCAAGGTCGGCGACCAGGTCAAGGTGTTGACCACCCACTCGGTTGCGGCCGTGCTGGACACCGACGTGGACAAGAGCGCACCGGACGCCAGCGAAAAAACCGGCGTGATCCGCGCCACCGCCGACAACCCCAACCCAGGTGGCGCGGCCTTCCGTCAGGTGCAGGTGCAGCTGAAGATCACCCATATCGACCTGAAGAAAAACCAGGTCACCCTGGAGAATCCAGCCGGTGCGACGAAAGTGTTGAACGTTGAGAAACCGGAAATCCGCGCCGGCCTCAAAGACCTCAAGGTCGGGCAGAGTGTGGTGGTGACTTACACCGACACCCTGGAGATCACCACCGCTCACGAAAGCTGAGACCAGTGAAAGGCGGGCATCACTGAGGATGCCCGCCCCCCTCAAGCCTGGCGGGCCTGGCTCAGGTAGTTTTCGATGTTGCCCATCTGTTCGTCCCAACCACGGGAATTCATTTTGAAGGCTTTCTGCCGTCGTGCCTCAGGCACGGCATCGAACCCGGATTCGACCACCCGTAGCAGAATGCCTGGCGCCCGATCCTCAATGGTGAATTCCACCAAGGTTGGGGTTTCCTGGTCGTAGTCGACACCCTCCTCTACCGCGAAGGGATGCCACCAGAAAGAAAACAGTGTTTGCGGCAGGATGCGTTCGATCCTGGCCTTCCAGATCACATGTTCGTAGCCCGGATAAGTGATCGGCGCCTCGATACTTTGCCCGGCAACGAAGGTTTTACCCTTGAGTGCGATACCGAACCAACGGCCGAATTGCTCGGCATCGGTGAGGGCTTCCCAGACCTGTTTACGTGAAGCGTTGAGCAGGACTTTTCGTTCGATTCGATCCAATACGTGCATAAGTCACCTCCACCATTGACAGTAGGCGACATCGAACAATGCGCAACCTTTCGGCCGCGCATTGGTGTTGCGACTTACTTCAGAACGTCCACTTGGCATTGACCATCGCGTTACGCGGCTCGCCGTAGGAGCCCGAGTTGAACGTGCCCATGCCGTCGTAATACTTCTTGTCGAATAGATTGTTGACGTTCAGCCCCACCGACAAATGCTCGTCCACTTGGTAGTTGGCCAACAGGCCCACCACGGCGAAGGGGTCTTGGACCGCCTTGTAGTACGGCCCGGTGTAGTTGATCTGGGTGGTGGCGTACATCTCGCTTTGCCAGGTGACATTGCCGCCCACGGTCAAGCGGTTCAGGGCGCCCGGCAGGCGGTAAGTGGTGCCCAGCTTGAACAGGTTGAGCGGCTGGTTGACCTGCACGCGCTCGCCGTCCTTAGAGTGCGACTCACGGTAGGTGTAGCCGCCGAATACGTTCCAACCGGCGGCCACTTCACCGGAAATCTCGGTTTCGACACCGCGCGTGGTGGTGCCGGCGATGGCCTTGTACACCGTCTTGCCGGTGGCATCGTTACCCGAGTCGGCAGCGGTGTTCTTTTGCTCGATGTCGAACAGGGCGATGCTCGCGTTCAACGCACCGTCGAAGAATTCCCCCTTGAGCCCGATCTCGTAGTTGTCGCCTTCCAACGGCGCCAGCGAGCCGCCGCTGGCGGTTTTGTAGAACGTCTGCGGCAGGAAGATGCTGGTGTAGCTGGCGTAGACCGAGTAGGTGTCGTTCAGGTCGTAGATGATGCCCGCGTAGGGCGTCACAACGCCGGTCTTCTTGGTCCTGTCGGTCTTTTGCGAGTAAGGGGCATATTCCGTCACCTCATCGAGCTGCTTCCACCAACTGACGCGGGTGCCGAGAATGAGGGTCAGCGGGTCCATCGGTTTCAAACGCAGAGCACCATACACACCGGTCTGTTGCAGCGTGGTAACGGCCCCCCCGGCTTCGTTGTAGGAACGGCGCCCATACTGCCGGCCGTCCCACGTGAAGATGTTGTCCACATCACCATAGTCATTGTCCTGGCCGGCCAGGGAACTGCTGTAGTTGGGGAAATTCAGGTGAGTGTGCGAAGTGCTCGCGCCGACCACCAACTCATGCTCACGCCCTCCCAGCTGGAAGGGGCCATTGGCATACACATCCAGGGTGTCCTGGGTCTGGTAGCTGTCGAGACGGTAGATGAACGCCTTGGCGCCCTGGCCGGTGATCGGGTCCGGGTAGCTGCCACTGGCGGAAGCGCCCTGCCCTTTGCGATAGGAATACTGATGGCTGTAGGCAGTCTTCAAGCTCCAGTCGTTGTCGAGTTTATGGTCCAGCATCGTGGTGAAGGTGTAGCTGGTGTTGTCCATGTAGCTGGAACGCGTCGCCGGGTTGAAGGAGCGCGAGAAATCGGTCTGGCGGCCATTGTTGTAGAACAACGGAATATGACCGTAGCTGGTGCCATTGGCATCGTTGTTCTGGTAATCCAGGCTGGTGCGCAGGGTGGTGCTGTCATTCAGGTCGATATCCAGCGCGCCATACATCACACGCTTCTCTTGCTTGTACCAGTCCACGAAGGACTTCTGTTTCTGGTACGCGGCGACGAAACGCCCGCGCACATTACCGGTCTCGGTCAACGGGCCGGACACGTCGACTTCAGAGCGATAGCGATCCCAGGCGCCTGCTTCTCCCGCAATGTGCGCCTGGAAGTCTTTGGTCGGGCGCTTTCGCACCAGGTTGATGGTGGCCGACGGCGTGCCTGCACCGCTCATCAGGCCGGTGGCACCCCGCACCACCTCGACGCGGTCGTAGATGACCATGTCGGAGAGCGGGCCGATGAATTGCTGGGATTCGTTGGCGATCTGGGACGGAATACCGTCGTACTGGAAGTTCTGGATCTCGAAGCCACGGGAGTAAAAGGAGTAGCGCTCGCTGTCTCGATGGTTGCTGCTGACGCCGGGTGTGAAGCTCAGCACTTCGCTGAGGGTCGACAGGTGTTGATCGTCCATCAGTTGGCGGGTGACCACACTGACCGACTGCGGGGTTTCGCGCAGGGACAGCGGCAGTTTCGTCGCCGTGCTGGCAGCACCCGTGGTGTAGGAACCGCTGTTTTCGGTAGTCAGCCCCAGCCCTTCAGCGTTGATGCTGGTGGCGCCAAGGCTCAGGGTGCCCGTGCTGGCCTGGGGCGCAAGGCCGTAACTGCCATCGTTATTGGCGGACAGCGCCAGGTTGCTGCCCGCCAACAGTCGGGCAAAGCCTTGTTCGATGCTGTAATTACCTTGCAGACCGGCACTTTGCTTGCCGGCGGTCAGGCCCGAATCGAAGGACAACACCACGCAGGCATCACTGGCAAATCGGCTCAATACCGAACCCAACGGGCCAGGGGCAATCGCGAAAGCCTGCTGTTGGCTGGCCGCCATTGCGCTGGAACCTGTCGCAAACAGTGGGGCCAGCAGCCCGGTTTGCACCATCAACGACACGCCAAGCAGCGCGACCTGCAAAGGCTTTTTGTGAAATGACCGAAGCGGTTGAGTGGCGACTGAGGTTTGCCCTGCGCGCATGTTGACTCCTGAGGGTGCGAACGAATGAAGTGGGTTTGCAGGAGGAGTCGAACGAGGTGCGGCCAATCGACAACAGTTGTTGATAATTATTTTCAGCCGCGCGGGACGACGGTCGTCCAATAACGGGTGCGTGCACTGAGACGCACCGGCAGCGCGTGAGTCAGGGCGTTGAGGGCAAGGTCGATATCGTCCAGGGAATAAGCCCCCGAGACTGTCAGATGGCCGACTTCAGACGCGCATCCCAGGTAACCCGACCGGTAGCGCGACAGTTCGGCCAGCAGGCGATCCAGGCGCCAGTTGTCGACGATCAGCCGACCCTGCGCCCATTCGCCTTCGCCAGGTTCGTTGGCCCGAAGGGAGAGCATGCGCCGGGTATCGAAGGTGACAGTCTGGCCGGCGGTGATCACGGTTTCCGCAGGTTCTATGCCCTGACGCACCGCCACCGCGTGTTGCAATACGCTCATGCCGGTGAAGTCATCGAACTGGCGAACGGTAAAACGCGTGCCCAACGCGCGCATTTCACCTTGGGCACTGCGCACCCGCAAAGGACGCGGATCGGTGGCCGTTTCCACGAGGATTTCGCCGGCACGCAAAATCAGCAAGCGTTGCTCGGCGGTGTAGTGGATGTCCACGGCGCTGGCGGTGTTGAGGGACAGCCGTGTGCCATCGTCCAGGCGCAGGCTGTGGCGCTCGCCGGTGGTGGTGCGTTGACCGGCCATCCACAGCGGCGCTTGTCGATAGCCCGACCAACCGATGGCGCTCATGCCGCCACCGATCACCACACTCTTGAGCAGTGCGCGGCGGCCAAATCGCCGGGATTGGTCGGCAGCGACGTCCAACACATTGACGGCCACCGTGCCGGGCAGACTCTGGAGCTGGCTTTGCAGGATTTCCACGCGCTGCCACGCCCATTGGTTCAGCGGGTTTTCATCTCGCCAGGCGAGCCAAGCCGCGTGCAACTCAGGGTCGCCCGGCTCGGCTGCCAGACGTGCGACCCAGTGGGCCGCCCCGCTAAGGGCTTGGCGCTGCGCGTCACGGGTCACCGTCAATGCTCCAGGGCGAAGATCAGGCAATGCTCGGTGGCTTTGGCGATGTATTTGGTCACCGAACTTACCGAGACCTGTAGCTGTTCGGCAATGTCCTTGTAAGGCATGCCCTGCAACTGCGAAAGCAGGAAGGCACGTTTGGCCTTGCGCCCCAAGCCATTGAGCATGGCATCCAGACGCTGCAGGGTTTCGATGACCAACAGCCGCTCCTCCGGCGAGATGGCATAGGCCTGCGGCTGCTCGGCCATGGCTTGGAGATAAGCCTGCTCCAGGGCTTTGCGGCGAAAGCTGTCGATCATGACGCGCTTGGCAATTGTCACCAGGAAATGCCGTGGTTCCTTCAACTGAGCGGTCACCGGCTGCGTGCGTTCGGCCAGCAATAAACGAATGAAGGTGTCTTGAGCCAGGTCAGCCGCCTGATGGGAGCAACCCAGGCGCGAACGTAGCCAGCTGACCAACCAGCGGTGGTGGTCACCGTAGAGTTGCCCAATGGGTTCGTGGGAAGAATGAGGCCCAGCAGACAAAGGCATAATGATATTGCGCACGAATGAGAACGCTTCGCAATTTAGAGCAATGTAGGAATAAGGGCAATGGCTTGTATGACTGTGATGCGCAGCGTGTCGGCGAAAGGTAAATTGTTCCCCTCCCCCTGAGGTGATCACGATGACTCAACAGCTCCATGGAAGTTGCTTCTGCAAGGCCGTGCACTATCAACTCGACAGCCTGGATATGCCCATCAGCCACTGCCATTGCGACAGCTGCCGCAAGGTGCACGCGGCGGCATTTGTGGCGACAGCCGGCGTGATGCGTGAGCACTTTCGCTGGACACAGGGCCAGGAGTGGCTGGCGTCCTTCGAATCGTCGCCGGGCAAACTTCGGCATTTCTGCTCGCGCTGCGGCTCACACCTGATGGCGGAGCGTGGGCATCAGCCCCACGTCATTGTACGGGTGGCGACGCTGGACGATGATCCGGGCGTCAGACCCACCGCGCACATCTGGACGGCCCATGATGTGCCTTGGCTGGCCTACGAAGGCGTAGACCAGTGGGATGAGTGGAAGACCTGAATCAAACCTTGGGGTCGCCGGGCGCTTTGGCCGGCGTCGCATATTGCGGTTTCAGGTGGCCTTCCTGGTCGAGTAGCCAGGCGTCCATGATCTGGCGCACCACTGGACCCGCCACGCGACCGCCGGCCTCGCCGTTTTCGATCATCACCGAAATCACGATCTTCGGGTGTTCCGCTGGCGCGAAGCCGACGAACAGGGCGTTGTCGCGATGGCGTTCGAGGGTCTTCTCGCGGTTGTAGCGCTCGCCTTGCTTGATCGCCACCACTTGTGCCGTACCACTCTTGCCGGCAATGCGGTATTGCGCGCCTTGTGCGGCAGCACGGGCAATGCCGCGTGGGTCGTGCATCACCAGTTGCATGCCGTGATTGACCTGTTCCCAATCACGTGGGTCCTTGAGGACCACGTTGGGCATGGGGTTTTCATCCACGGGTGGCACGCCGTTGATGGTCTTGGCCAGGTGCGGTCGGTTCCACACGCCTTTGTTGGCAATCAATGCGGTGGCCTGGGCCAGTTGCAGTGGCGTGACCTGCATGTAGCCCTGGCCGATGCCGAGGATTACGGTTTCGCCCGGGAACCAGGGTTGGCGGCGCGTGGCACGCTTCCAGGCTTGGGAAGGCATCAGGCCGGCGGACTCTTCGAACATGTCCAATGAGACTTTCTGGCCCAGACCGAACTCAGCCAGATAGTCATGCAGGCGATCGATGCCCAGCTTGTGGGCCAGGTCGTAAAAATAGGTGTCGTTGGAGCGCATGATGGCCGCGTCCATGTCTACCCAACCGTCGCCGCTGTGGTTCCAGTTGCGGTATTTATGGTCAAAGTCCGGCAATTGGTAGTAGCCAGGGTCGAACACGCGGGTTTGAGCAGTAACAACGCCACTGTCCAAGCCGGCGATGGCGACTTCCGGTTTGATCGTCGAGCCTGGCGCGTAGAGCCCCCGTAGCACGCGGTTGAACAGCGGCCGGTCGATGGAATCGTGCAGTGCAGCGTATTCCTTGAAGCTGATACCGGTGACAAACAAGTTCGGATCGAAACTTGGCTTGCTGACCATGGCCAGTACTTCACCGGTTTGGGGATCCAGTGCAACCACCGAGCCACGGCGATCACCCAAGGCTTCTTCCGCCGCTTCCTGGAGATGCACGTCGAGGCTCAGCACGATGTTTTTGCCGGGAATCGGGTCGGTGTGCTTGAGCACGCGCAGTACGCGGCCCTGCGCATTGGTCTCGACTTCTTCATAGCCGACGTGGCCATGCAGCTCGGATTCGTAAAAGCGCTCGATACCGGTCTTGCCGATGGACTGCGTGCCGCGATACTCCACGGAGTCGAGGGCTTTGGATTCCTTCTCGTTGATCCGGCCTACGTAACCGATGGAGTGCGCAAAGTGAGCGCCCAACGGGTAATGGCGGACGAACTGCGGTTCTACGTCTACGCCTGGAAGGCGGAACTCGTTCACGGCCAGTAGCGCGATCTGCTCTTCGGTCAATTCGTAAAACAAGGTCACAGGAACGAAGGGATGGCGTGCCTGCTTCAGCGCTTTGTCGAAGACCGCGCGGTCTTCGGCCGGCAGGTGCAGCAGGCTGACGATAGCGTCCAGCTCGCCCTTGAGGTCGGTGGTGCGTTCGCGGGTGATGGTCAGGTTGTAGCTGGGGCGGTTGTCGGCCAGTACCACGCCGTTACGGTCATAGATCAACCCACGCGTCGGGGTGATCGGCAACACGTGGACACGGTTGTTTTCGGAAATCGTGGAGTGGTAGTCAAACTGTACGACCTGCAGGAAGTACATGCGCCCTACCAGGGCGCAGGTGATGCCAATCACCAACAGCGCACAGGCGAGCAGGCGCTTGTTGACCAGGCGGTTCTCTTTTTCGTGATCTTTGATCGGTATCGGTTCAGGCATTTCTACAGCATCTCGTTGAAGAAGGTCGACGCCGCGTCCTGCGGATAAAAGATCAATCCCTGTGAAAATGTGCTGCACCATACCAAAAATGCGGAAACACTTTGCATCGAATTCCCGAACGGCATGCTAATGAGCCGTTTTTGAGAGGAATTGCGCTGAGGACGTTTGGTGTTATGAGATTGATGTGTGGTGACTGGATTTTCGACCGCCCAAAACAAAACCCCATCTGCTTTCGCAAATGGGGTTTCGGAATTTAATCTTGACGATGACCTACT
>NZ_JAFCUA010000012.1:0-157057 GCF_049896305.1 Pseudomonas sp. DWP3-1-3b3
AGAGTCGGAATCTGGCTTTTAGTCGCCGCCCACCCCTTCAAGTCTAAACATACAAGCTGGCTTGCCTGCGATGGCGGCCTGACAGTCACCTTTTCAGTGACTGATCTTCCGCTATCGCAGGCAAGCCAGCTCCCACATTGATTTATGCCAGCCTTAAGAGCGGGCCAGGGTCAGCAACCGCTCACGCCAAGCCGCCTTCGCCGGCAACGCCAGAAAGAACGGATTCAACAACGATGCCCGCGCCGGATAGCTGAACGGTTCACCGCTCAACTCCAACACCTCGCCTCCCGCCCCTTCCAATACACCTTGGGCGGCCGCCGTGTCCCACTGGGAAGTCAGCGCCAGTCGCGGGTAGCAATCGGCACTGCCTTCAGCCAACAGGCAAAACTTCAGCGAGCTGCCGATATTCGCCAGCTTCAATGCGCCCAGGCCCTCACTCAAGCCGTCCAGCAAACGCTCCTGCTCAGGGCTGGAATGCCGACGGCTGGCCACCACGGTAAACGACTCACCTGCTGCGGGTGCCTCGCGCACCTGGATCTGCTTGGGTGCTTCATTCACATCCGAGCGCCAGGCGCCCAGGCCAGCGCCACCGAAGTAACAACGGCCGCTGGTGGGCATCGACACCACGCCAAACACCACGCGGCCCTGCTCGATCAGGGCGATGTTCACGGTGAATTCTTCGCTGCCGGCGATAAACTCCTTGGTGCCGTCCAGTGGGTCCACCAACCACCAGCGCTGCCAGCCGGCGCGTACGCTTTGGTCGATGTCGGCGTCTTCCTCGGACAACACCGGAATGCTCGGGTCCAGCGCGGTCAGGCCCGCCAGGATCAGGTGATGAGCCGCCAGATCCGCTGCCGTCACGGGCGAATCGTCGGCTTTGGAGGTCACGGCCACGTCAGCACGCCAGTACGGCAAAATCACTTCACCGGCCTGGCGAGCCAGTTCGATCACAGAGGCAATAAACGGGTGGCCTAAAAACAGTTCGCTCATGCGGTAAACGCTCCACGCTGGGTCAACAGGTCTCGTACCAGGTACAGCGCAGCCAGGGCACGGCCTTCGCTGAATTGCTCGTTTTGCGCGAGCATCGACAGTTCGCGCAGGTTGACCCGGTCCACACGCATCGGCTCAGGTTCATCGCCTTCCAGGCGTTCTTCATAGAGATCGGTGGCCAGTACCACCTGGATTTTCTGGCTCATGTAGCCTGGCGACAGCGACAGTTCGGTGAGGTGTTCCAACTGCCGCGCGCCATAGCCAGCCTCTTCCTTGAGTTCGCGGTTTGCCGCCGCCAGTACGTCTTCGCCAGGTTCGATCAACCCTTTGGGCAACGACAACTCATATTCGTCGGTACCGCCGCAGTATTCTTCCACCAGCAATGCATGGTCCGCGTCGATCATTGCCACGATCATCACCGCGCCGTAACCGGCACCGCGGCCCACCAGGCGCTCGTAGGTCCGTTCAACGCCATTGGAAAAGCGCAGTTGCACTTCCTCCACGCGGAACAAACGGCTACTGGCGACTATTTCGCGGGCGAGGACGGTGGGTTTCTGGCGCATGAGCGGCTCCTTGGCGTGATCGGGTTACTATACCGTGGCTTTTCCGATTGTCTGTGTCGGATATTTTTACTTACATGAGACCACCCCATGCCTTCTTTGCCCTGGCACGCCATCGACACTGTCCTGCTGGACATGGACGGCACCCTGCTCGACCTGCATTTCGACAACCACTTCTGGATGGAGCACCTGCCCCAGCGCTACGCCGAGTTGCACGGAGTAAGCCGGGCCATGGCAGAGATGGAGTTGCAGCCTCTGTTCGAGCGTAACGCCGGACAGTTGCAATGGTATTGCCTGGACTTCTGGAGTGCGGAACTGAAGATCCCGGTGCGCGAACTCAAGCTGGAAACCGCCCACCTCATCGCTCTGCGCCCGGACGCCGACACCTTCCTGGCGGCAATCAAACAGGCCGGCAAACGTGTGATCCTGATCACCAACGCTCATCGTGATTCGCTGTCATTGAAGTTGGAACGCATTGAACTGGCGCCGTATTTCGAACGGTTGATCAGCTCCCACGACTACGGTTTCGCCAAGGAAAACCCGCAGTTCTGGGATGCCCTGCAAGCCGACATCCACTTCGACCCGGCCCGCAGTCTGTTTATCGACGATACCTTGCCGATCCTGCGCAGCGCCCAGGCGTTTGGCGTCGGGCATTTGCTGGCGGTGAAGGAGCCAGACAGCCAGAAGGGGCCAAAGGACACGGCGGAGTTTGCAGCGATGGAGGATTATCGCGAGCTGATTATCGGGTTGTAGGAGCGAGCACGCCCGCCCCTACAGCGTGTTGCTTACTCAGGAATACGCAAAGTCTGCCCTGGGTAAATCTTGTCCGGGTGCGACAACAGCGGCTTGTTAGCCTCGAAGATTTTGTTGTACTGGTTGGCGTTGCCATACACCGCCAGGGAAATCGCGCTGAGGGTGTCGCCCTTTTTCACCACGACGAAACGAGCGGCAGCCACGGCCGGGCCGGAGACGGTGATCTGGTCATCCACACTGGCCACACCGGCGATATTGCCCAGCGCCAACAGGATCTTCTCTTTCTCTTCCTGGGTGGCGACTTCACCGGTCACGGTCACCTTGTCGCCATCCACTGTGGTCTGCACATTCGGATTACCCAGACCCACTTTGGACACGTGGTCCTTCAACTGCTCGCTGGCGTTTGCATTACCCGGCGTCAACAGGTCGACAATCTTTTCGCCGGCTTCCTTGATAAAGCTGAAAATGCTCATAGTGCGCTCTCCTTGGGATTTGAGTTCCAGATGCCCAAGACTAGACCAGTCCTGTGGATTTGGGTTCCGGCCCGGCCAAAGACCCAAACGCGCTAGAATCCCCCCGCCATTGGAATAAGCCCTGGAGCGAAGATGGACATCAAACAGCTGAAATTCCTCATCGCCCTCGACGAAACCCGTCACTTCGGCCAGGCGGCGGCGCGTTGCCACATCACCCAACCGACCCTGTCGATGCGCCTGCGCAACCTTGAGGAAGAGCTTGATCTGCCATTGGTCAATCGTGGCCAGCGCTTCGAAGGCTTTACCGCACCCGGCGAACGCGTGCTGGCGTGGGCACGCACGGTGCTGGCGGCGTATGACGGTCTGCAGGCCGAGGCGGCGGCTTGTCGCGGCAACCTGGTGGGCACATTGCGCCTGGGCGTGGTGCCACTGTCGAGCTTTGATCCTTTAGCCTTGATGCAGCAACTGCATAAGGAACACCCAAGCCTGCGCTTTGAGCTCTCCGCGCTCAGCTCGGAGCAGATCCTGGAACAACTGGCGAGTAACCGGCTGGACTTGGGCGTGTCCTACCTGGAACGCCTGGACAACGAGCGCTTCGACTCGCTGGCCTTGGGCGAAACCCGCATGGGCCTGCTCTACGACCAGCGCTTCTTCAGTTTCGGTGATACGCCGTTGAGCTGGGAGGCGCTGATCGAACTGCCGTTGGGCATGCTCACCAGCGGCATGCACTTTCGCCAATCCATCGACCACAACTTCCACAGCCGTGGGCTTAACCCGCAACCGCTGCTGCAGACCGACGCCGTCCATCAATTGTTACAAGCCGTGCACGGTGGATTGTGTTGCGCGGTGATGCCGCTGGATGGGGGCCTGGACGCACTCACCGAACACCTGCGCCTGCAGCCGATCGAGGACGCCCACACCCTCGCGCGCCTGGGGCTGATCATGCGCCGCAGCGCCCCACGCTCTGCACTGGCGGAGGCATGTTTCGCGCTGTATCAGAAATCGCAAAACGAATCTTGATCGACGTCATCTATCGGTAGATCAGTACTGGCAATTAGACGCGACGCTTTGTCGCGCCTAGTCTAAACACTGATCAATCCGCCGGTGGTACTGCCCCATGAACGCCAAGCGCCCAGTCTGCGCGGCGCCCGCTCTCGAAACGCCAGCGCCCGCCGCCAGCCAGAGCTACCAGTATTGCAATCTCGAACACACAGAATCCGCCAGCACAGCCTTGGCGGAAGAAGTGGCGTTGGCGATTGCCTATAACGACATCAGCCAAGCGGTGATGCTGGTGACGCCGACGGACTTGGAAGACTTTATTGTCGGTTTCAGCATCGGTAGCGGCATTATCGCCGACGTTAGCGATATTTATGATCTGAAACTCAGCGGCTCGGGCTCAGCCCAATACGCTCAGGTGCAGATCTCCAGCCGTGCCTTCTGGAACCTCAAACAACAGCGCCGCCAGTTGGCAGGCACCAGCGGCTGTGGCTTGTGTGGCGTGGAAGCCGTTGAACAGGCCCTGCCAGACTTACAGGTATTGCCCGGCGCGCCCTTGCCGCCCGCCGAGTGGCTGGATGGCCTGCGCCAACGCATCAGCGCCTTTCAGCCTTTGGGCCAATACAGCGGCGCCGTGCATGCGGCCGTGTTCATGAACAGCCAGGGCGAGTTGTTGCTCGGTCGTGAAGACATCGGCCGGCACAACGCCCTGGATAAATTGATCGGCGCCTTGATCCGCCAAAAGATTCCGACCGAAGGCGGCCTGGCGATTGTTACCAGCCGTTGCAGCCTGGAGTTGATCCAGAAAGTCCTGCGCGCGGGCATCCAGACCCTGGTCAGCCTGTCGTCACCCACCGGACTGGCCCTGCAATGGGCCCGCCGGCATAACCTCAATCTCATCCACCTGCCGCAGAAAAGTGCGCCGCGGGTCTACAGCCCTGCGATGGAGAACCAGCCATGAGCCAGCACCACCAAGCCGACCAAACCCCCACCCCGCGCTACAAGCCTTACAAAGGCGCAGCCGGTGGCTGGGGCGCACTGATCAGCGTGGCGCAGGCCTGGCTGACCAGCGACAACGCGCTGAAAAACCTGCGCATGATGCTCAAGACCAACCAGAACGGCGGCTTCGACTGCCCCGGTTGCGCCTGGGGTGATTCGCCGGAAAGCGGCATGGTCAAGTTCTGCGAGAACGGCGCCAAGGCGGTGAACTGGGAAGCCACCAAGCGTCGCGTCGACGCGGCGTTCTTCGCCAAACACAGCGTGACGGCCCTGCTGGAGCAAAGCGACTACTGGCTGGAATACCAAGGCCGCCTGACTGAGCCTATGCGCTACGACGCTGAAACCGACCGCTACACGCCCATCAGTTGGGAAGCGGCCTTCGACCTGGTTGGCAAGCATCTCAACGCCCTGCCGAGCCCGGACATGGCCGAGTTCTACACCTCGGGCCGCGCCAGCAACGAGGCGGCGTACCTGTATCAGCTGTTCGTGCGCGCCTACGGCACCAACAACTTCCCCGACTGTTCGAACATGTGCCACGAAGCCAGCGGCGTTGCCCTGGCGCAAAGCGTGGGCGTCGGCAAAGGCACCGTGACCTTTGATGACTTCGAACACGCCGATGCGATTTTCGTCTGGGGCCAGAACCCCGGCACCAACCACCCGCGCATGCTCGAACCGCTGCGCGAGGCGGTCAAGCGTGGCGCCCAGGTTGTGTGCATCAACCCGCTGAAAGAGCGCGGCCTGGAACGCTTCCAGCATCCGCAACACCCACTGGAAATGCTCACCAACGGCGACAAACCGACCAACACCGCCTACTTCCGCCCGGCCTTGGGTGGCGACATGGCCATCCTGCGCGGCATGGCCAAGTTCCTGCTGCTGTGGGAGCGCCAGGCGCAGGCCGAAGGCAAAGAAGCCGTGTTCGACCACGACTTCCTCAACGAACACACCGCCAACGTGCTGGATTACCTGGGCAAGATCGACGACACCTCCTGGGATGAAATCGTCGAACAGTCCGGCCTCACCCTGGTGGAGATCGAGCAAGCGGCGCGCATGTACGCCAAAGGCAAGAACGTGATCATGTGCTGGGCGATGGGCATCACCCAGCACCGCCATTCGGTGCCGACCATCCAGGAAATCGCCAACCTGATGCTGCTGCGCGGCAACATCGGCCGCCCAGGCGCCGGCCTGTGCCCGGTGCGTGGCCACAGTAACGTGCAGGGCGACCGCACCATGGGCATCAACGAACGCCCGCCGGTGGCGTTCCTCGACTCCCTGGAACGGCGCTTCCAGTTCCAGGTGCCGCGCGTCAATGGCCACAACGTGGTCGAAGCGATTCACGCCATGCTTGAAGGCCGCTCCAAGGTGTTTATCGGCCTGGGTGGCAACTTTGCCCAAGCCACGCCGGACAGCCCGCGCACCTTCGAAGCCCTGCGTAATTGCGACTTGACCGTGCAGATCAGCACCAAGCTCAACCGCAGCCACCTGATGCACGGCAAAGACGCGCTGATCCTGCCGTGCCTGGGCCGTACCGACATCGACATCCAGGCCGACGGCCCGCAAGCGGTGACAGTGGAAGACTCGTTCAGCATGGTCCACGGCTCCAACGGCCAGTTGCAGCCGCTGTCGAAGCTGATGAAGTCGGAGCCTGCGATTCTGGCCGGTATCGCTGCCGCCACCCTGGGCAGCAAGCCGGTGGATTGGAACTGGCTGGTGGCCGATTACGGGCGCATCCGCGACCTGATCGCCGACACCATTCCGGGTTTCAAGGACTTCAACGAGAAAATCAAGAATCCGGGTGGCTTCTACCTGGGCAACTCCGCCGGTGCACGTCGCTGGAACACCCCGTCGGGGCGCGCCAACTTCCGTCCGAACATCCTGCCCAAGGACCTGATCCACGAACGCACTCATGCGACCGGTCGTGTGCCCGACCTGATCATGCAATCGATGCGCTCCCACGATCAGTACAAC
The DNA here is from genome assembly GCF_049896305.1 of Pseudomonas sp. DWP3-1-3b3. Taxonomy (NCBI): domain Bacteria; kingdom Pseudomonadati; phylum Pseudomonadota; class Gammaproteobacteria; order Pseudomonadales; family Pseudomonadaceae; genus Pseudomonas; species Pseudomonas sp. DWP3-1-3b3. The sequence continues at coordinate 6,737 of NZ_JAFCUA010000012.1, forward strand.
ACTACCATTTATGGCCTGGACGACCGCTACCGTGGGGTCAAGGGCCAGCGCGACGTGCTGTTCGTCAACGAAGCCGACATCATCCGCCTGGGCTTCAAGCCGGGACAGAAGGCCGACATCGTGTCGCTGTGGGAAGACGGTCGCGAGCGCCGCGTGAAGGGCTTCACCCTGCTGGCGTTTGATATTCCGGCCGGGCAGGCTGCGGCCTATTACCCGGAAGTGAACCCACTGGTGCCGCTGGAAAGCACAGGGGATGGCAGCCACACGCCGACGTCGAAGTTCGTGGCAATCCGTTTGGAAGCGGCGAGTGACAATGGCCTGATCATGGCGCGCTCTGCATAAATCTTCGGGCACAAAAAAAGGCCGCTTTTGCATAAAAGCGGCCATTCCGAAGTAGTTAAAGACTCACAAAAACAACTTAAGTTCCCCAACAAAAACAGTAACTTAGCGAATTGTGTACAACTCGTGTTACTGGTCGGATTTCTATTGTCACCACTCCGATACAGCCTCAGGATCGCGCCGTCATCCTCTTGAGGTCTCCCTAATGAAGTTCTCCTCGATTCTCTTGTTGTCCCTTGGCCTGGTCAGTGGCGCAGCCATGGCCGGTGGCACCACCGAAGCCGGTGTGGGCGGCGCATTGGGCGGGGTTCTAGGCTCGGTTGTTGGCCAGTCGATCGGCGGCAACACCGGCTCGACCATTGGCGCAGCCCTGGGCGGCGCAGGCGGCAGCGCGGTGGGTGCGGACAAACGCAGCCGTGGCGAAGCGGCCATTGGTGGCGCACTGGGCGCGGCCGGTGGCAACGTGGTGGGCCGCAGTGTCGGCGGCGGCACCGGCGCACTGATCGGTTCAGCGGCCGGCGGTGGCGCAGGTGGCGCGTTGGGTAACTACATGGGCAACAAGAGCGATGACGATGATCGTCGCTCCCGTGGACGTGATAACCGTCGCTATGACCGCGATGATCACCGTGGCCGCGGTCATGCCTATGGCCATCGCAAGAACAAGCATCATTACCGTCACCGCTAAGGCCTGAGGGTGTAGGCGTTCGCGCCTACACCACCAACCGCTGCAACGCCTCGCGCAACATCCCCGGAATCGTCACCGGCTGGTTCGAACCCCGCTCCACAAACACATGCACAAAGCGCCCCGCCGCACAGGCCTCTTCTTCACCCTGCTTGAACACCGCCAATTCGTACTGCACTGAACTATTGCCCAGCTTGCCTACCCGCAAGCCGATTTCGATGCGTTCGGGAAAGGCAATCGACGCGAAATAATCGCACGCCGAACTCACCACAAACCCCACCACTTCACCGTCATGAATATCCAGCCCACCTTGCTCTATCAGGTAGGTATTCACCGCCGTGTCGAAAAAGCTGTAGTACGTCACGTTGTTCACATGACCATACACATCGTTGTCGTGCCAACGCGTGATGATCGGCTGGAAGTGCGGGTAATCGGCGCGTTGTGGCACTGAATCAGACATGGGCAAGTCTCGTGAAAATGGGGTTACAGGTCATTCAGATGGGCCTGGGCCCACTCGCGGACCTCGGCGTACGGATAATCTTCCAACGCAGCAAAGCCCGGAATGCCCCGTGCTTTCAACTTGGTAAACAACGGCACACTGATGCCGCCAAGGAAACGCGTCAGGCGTTCCGCCCCAGGCAATTGGCCGGTGTGTTCATGATGCCTGTGGATAAAATCATCGCACAGCCCCATGAAGTTTTTATCCACAAGCGGCGGCAAACCTGGCGGCGGCGGAAGGTGCGCAACATGGCCGTGGCACACCGAGCAATGCCCGCAACGCTGGGGCGCATTTTCATCGCCGAAATACTGCGCCAGGCGTTGACCCAGACAATGCTCGGTGGCGAACAGATCGAGCATGGCGTGAATCCGTGCAACCTCACCCACCTCATGCTGCTTGAAGCCTGTGTATAACTCGGTGCTCAGCGCCTGTGGATCAAAATCGGTATCAAGCAAGCTGTAGACCTCCGTCATCTGCTTGCTCTCAAGCTCGATCAGGCCTTGCTCCTGGAAGTAATCCAACGCCTTCACCACCCGGCTACGCTCGGCATTGTGCTGTTGATAAAGCGCGTCAAAATCCACCGTCGCCCAGGTCTTGGCCCGCTTGCACACCTGGATGATCGCCGCGACAAACTGCTGCCGCTCACCCGTAAAACGCGCGAGCAAAGCCTCGGGTTCGATCAGGTACTTGAAACGGTACTCGGCATAAAACGCATAACGCGGCGCAATCACGCCCTTGAGCTCCAACTGCACCAGCAGCGTCTTCAACGGCAGCTCGCGGATGTTGCTGTGGTCCGACAAGGACCTGAGCAAAAACTCCCACTGCCCATCGCCTCGCACGGCCTGCAACTCTTCGAGCACTCGGCGAATGCCCTCCTGCTCCGGCGTATCGCCGTACACGAAGTTTTCCAGCACATTGAGGCTGTCGCGGTTGGCCAACACCAGGCAATCGGACGGTTGCCCATCACGCCCCGCGCGGCCGATTTCCTGGCTGTAGTTCTCGATGGACTTGGGCAGGTCAAAGTGCACCACATTGCGGATATCACTTTTGTCGATGCCCATGCCAAACGCGATGGTGGCGACGATGCAATTGGAGCGCCCACCCATGAAGCGCTGCTGGATACCCTCGCGTTTATCGTGAGGCAAACCGGCGTGATAGGCCTCGGCCTGGATACCGTTGCGGTTCAAATGCTCGGCAATCTGCTCGGCGGTTTTCTGCAGGGTGACGTAGACGATGCTCGGCTGATCGGCACGCTCGCCCATCCATTGCACCAACCGTCGACGCTTGTCCGCACCGCTGACCGGCTCCACCAACAGGTTGAGATTGGGCCGGTAAAAGCCCGTGGTGACCACATCGTCCGGTGCAATGGCGAACTTCGCCTGCATGTCGGCAATCACCTTGGGCGTCGCTGTAGCCGTCAACAGCAGCGCTTGTGGGATATTGAACTGACGCTGGTAGTCCGGCAGCTTCAAATAGTCCGGACGGAAGTTGTGGCCCCACTCGGAAATACAGTGCGCCTCGTCCACCACCAACAGCGAGATCTGCACGCTTTGCAGGAAGTTACGAAAGCGCTCGTTCTTCAGGCGCTCAACAGAAATCATCAGGATCTTCAACTCGCCCGACCGCGCGCGGGCCATCACCTCATTGGCGTCCTCGCGGCTCTGGGCCGAATCGATACTGCCTGCCGAAATGCCGTGGCGCTGCAAGAAACCCAGCTGGTCCTGCATCAGCGCCAACAGCGGCGATACCACCAGCGTCAGGTGCGGCAGCAGCACCGCCGACAGCTGATAACACAGGGACTTTCCCGACCCCGTTGGAAAAATAGCCGCTGCCGAACGGCCGGCCAGCACGGCGCTGACCGTTTCTTCCTGGCCGAGGCGAAACTGTGGATAACCAAAAACCTGCTGGAGGGTGTCGTGCATAGGCTGTCACTCCGTTGACCGCTGAAGGAATCAAAAACATAGATCAGCGATCAAGAAAAGGTCGGGGATAAACGCTACAAACTGATACAGAGAAAACCAGCAAGCCCGCGCAAAAACGCAGACAGTAACACGCCAGATCACCTACCCCCGACAAGGAGTCGTGGATGTCTCGATGCACACTGTTTTCACTGCAACACCTCGTCGTGTTCACGCTGTCGTTATTGCTGCTGGGCTGTGCAAATGCCCCCGCCCCAATACCTGCCGAACCGGACACACAGCGTTTTGAAACGCCCGAATACTTCGAGCAAAAAGCCCTGCCCATTGTAAAAGCCTCCTCCCTCTACGCGCGGGGTGGCACCGGCCAGGGCGTTAAAGTCGCGCTGATCGACTCTGGGCTCAACCAGGCATTGCCCGAGTTCTACGGCCGTGTAGCCGATCCGGGCTATGACTTTGTGACACAGCAGCCCGGCACCCTCGACATCAAGGGTCACGGCACCCAGATGGCCGGTATTCTCGCCGCCAACAAGAATGACAAGGGCATCCACGGCATCGCCTTCAACGCCCAGTTGATCCCCATGCGTTTCGGTGATGACAAGGAGCCGTTCTACTTCGACAGTGAAATCGCCCAGGCCTGGGAGCTGGCCTATAGCAAAGGGGCACGCATTTTCAGTAACTCATGGGCGAACCCCATTGAAGCCAACACCAACGAGGTTCCCATCTACGAACGCCTGATGGGTGACTCGTTGGGCGTGGCAAAAAAACTGGTGGGCGAAGGGGCTGTATTCGTCTTTTCAACAGGTAACGAGGTCAAGCGTGAGCCACTCGCCGAACCCGGCCTGCCCGCGCTGGTTCCGGAACTGGAGAAAGGCTGGATTGCCGTCATGGCCCTCAAGAACGACGGCACGGCCATCAATCTCAAATCCAATTATTGCGGCCTCGCGGCACGCTGGTGCATTGCGGTGCCAGGGGGCGATGGTGGCGCTGGGTTGTTGACCACCAACAAGGATGGCAGCTACGGACCCACCGCCGGCACATCGCCGGCCGCTGCGTTGGTCAGTGGTGCCTTGGCGGCATTGCAGAGTCGCTTTCCCGAGATGACACCGCAACAAGTGCGTGAACGCCTGCTCAGTACGGCGAATCGAACGGGTATCTATGCCAACAGCGAAGCCTATGGCCGAGGGTTGATGGACCTCGACGCCGCCTCGCGACCGTAGCCATTGCGCAAACAGACAATGCCCCCACTGGGGCACGTTGATGTGATTTTTTCTCCGGCCTACCCTCTGAAGCATTGCGCTACAATGAAGCCTTGCTACCCAGGAGTACGCTGCCATGAGCGAACCGACGTTTGAGCAAAAACAGGATCACTACCACAAGATCCGCCGTTCCAATTACCTGGCCAGCCTGCGCCTGGAAGGGTTCGACACCCAACCCGCCGACGTCGACAAACCCCTGCCGACCCGCGAAGCCGTCCTCGCCAAGTACCGCAACACCCCACGCTGATGCTCGACAAATACGGGGTGGGCCAAGATCCGTACTGCTATCCCGGTAGTAGCGTGCTGCGCAACCGCCTCGATTTGCACGACGAAGCCCGCCTGCAACAAGCCGAGCGGGAATTATCCGAAATCGCCGTAGGCAACCTCCCCCTCTTCCCACCGCCCTACGACCTCGACCGCCTGCAACACATCCACCGCACCTTGTTCGGCGACCTCTACGACTGGGCCGGCGAATTGCGCAGCGTCAACATCCAGAAAGGCGACACCCTGTTCTGCACCCCGGAACGCATCCCGCCGGAAGCGGCGAAGATCATCCGGCGCATGCAAGAGGCGAACTGGTATGTGGGTGTGAGTCAGGCTGAGCTGATCACGCGCATTGCCGAGGCCTACGGCGACCTCAACGTCATCCACCCCTTCCGCGAAGGCAACGGCCGGGCGCAACGGATCTTGTTCGAACAGATCATCGTCAACGCCGGGTTTTCGGTGAACTGGTGGCTGGTGAAACACGCGGCGTGGATACCGGCGAATATCGATGCGGTGGCGTGTGATTACCGGGGGTTGGAGGCGATTTTTGAGCGGTGTGTGAGTCGGCCTGTTGGCAACTGACCACATGCCAGCTCGCCGCACACCACTCACCTGTTTCGCTGTTAAGTCACTGCAAGCCGCAAATCCCGGAAAGCCCTGTAAGAAACCTCCAAACGCTTCGACATCCGCTTCCGAAACTGCTTAAAACTCCTGCCCGCCCCTCTACAAAACTCACCTTTCTCTGACTGAAACTAGCGCCCTTTCAACAGCCCCCGGCAAATACCCGTGAACATCGAAAGGACTCAACATATCGGCCACTACGGTGTGATATTCACAGTGATTCGCTTCACTGTTTTACCAGGCAATCAGCATGCTCTAGCAAGTCTTGGCTTGCTGGAAGCAAAAGCGGCCGCTCCGCAAGTTCGGGATCATGTACGCAGACTTTACGAAAGAATGCTGGCTAAAGATTTTCCATGCGAAATAGCCATCGCAATTTCGTACCCCCTGAGACGCAATCAAGCCGATCGGCTTAACGACCAAAACATACTCATCAAGCAAATAATCTCTGGCGCGGTTGCAGCACCAGCAATTGTAATCTCCGCAGCTACGGCCGGTTTCGTTCGCGACACAATTGACAGCAAGCTTCGCAGCTATCACGCGGGGGATATCATCATCGGTCTGGATGCCAGCGTGAAAGGCGGCATAGGCCCACAGCGGTCAACGCTCTCAATGCATGTCTACCCGAACGAGCCTTAATCGCATGGCCCTGTACCTGCAATCCGTGTTTTTTTTCATTTTCTATCTGGTGCTGCACTACCAAATCACCGATTCCACCCTCAGAAAGCGCTTCGCTCTCATATTTATCGCAACAGGCCTCACCTTGACGTTCCTCCTACCCTACGTAGCGGTCATCCTCAGAATGCCCTTCCTCCCTGTCTTCATATTCTTGATAGGCTTGGCACTCTTCATCACTCGAAACGAATACTCGCTTCGCCGCAACCGTTCCCCTCACCCACTCCTGCGTGCCCCCACCATGAATCTCGCGCCCAACTTCCCCGAAGACCCCGTCATGCGGCAACTCCTGCAACTGCTGCACGAAGAAATCGGCCTGCCCAAACACAAGACGATCCGCCTGCAAACCTCGATCAACTTCGACCTCGGCTGCGACGGCAGTGAGGCCAAGCAACTGATGGAAGCGCTGGAGCAGGAATTTGCGCTCGACCTGGGCGACTTCGACACTTATCGTTACTTCAACCCGCCGGTGTTCGATGTGTTTCTCAAACGCCGCGCCAAGGGGCGCGGCGAAAAAGTGCCGCTGACCCTCGGTATGCTCTACCTGGCCATCAAGACTCAAAGCTGGGACACGCAGACGCTGGAAAACCTGAGCTGAAACACTAAGGACCTTACATGGACGTAACAATGGGCCTGCTGGCCGCCCTGCTCTGGGGTGGTACGGATTTTCTCGTGGGCCTCAACGCAAGAGCCGTGGGCGTTAAACGCGCGGTGTATTTCGGCCAAGCGCTCGGCTTCCTGATCATGACTGTGCTGCTGGTCATTCTCCCAAGCTTGCTGTTCAAATCCCTCGACGCCCCGCTGAGCGTGTGGCTGCTGGGTGTCGCCGCCGCCCTGCTCACCGTCTCCGGCGCCCTCGCGCTGTCCAAGGCCTTCGCCCTTGGCAAAGCCGCCATCGTCGCGCCGCTGGTGACGTCCTACGGCGTGGTGACCACCTTGCTGTCCTGGGCCAGCGGCGAGCAGATCAGCCTGACGCAACTGGGCTGCATCGCCGTGTGCGTGATCGGCGTGATCCTCTCCAGCATCCACAAGGACAACGGCGTCCCCCACAACAACCCTCGCCAGTCGATCGCCTACGCCATGCTCGCCGCCTTGCTGTATGGCACCAGTTTCTGGCTGCAGGGCCGCTACACCCTGCCCGCGCTGGGGCCGATCACCATGCTGTGGCTCGGTTACCTGGTGGGGCTCTGCGTATTGGTGGTGATGGTGCTGAAGATCAAGGACGGCCTGAAAATCCCACCGCTGAAAAACTGCGCAACGCTGACCGGTGCAAGCTTGATGAACCTAGGTGGGTTCTCGGCGTTTTCCTGGGGGGCGATGGCGGGGTCGGTGTCGGTGGTGACGGTGATCAGTACGTTGTCGGGCGGGATTGCGGCGATTCTGGGGTTTGTGTTTTTCAAGGAACGGTTGTCGGTGATGCAGGTGTTGGGGGTTGTGCTGGTACTGGTCGGGGCAGTGGTTTTGCACATCGCCGACTAAGCGTTCGCGCACAAAAAAGCCGCCCACAAGAGGCGGCTTTTTCACAACGCTCGAATCTTACAACTTAGGACCCGCAGCCTTGATCGCATCGCTCACTTCAAACTTCTTGAAGTTCTCGATGAACAGACCCGCCAGTGCCTTCGCCGCTTCGTCGTAGGCAGCTTTGTCGGCCCAGGTGTTACGTGGGTTCAACAGGCCGGTTTCAACGCCCGGTACGGCCAGTGGCACGTCGAGGTTGATAGTGTCGAGGTGTTCGGTTTCTGCACCGATCAACGCGCCGCTCTGGATCGCTGCGATGACGCCGCGAGTGGTCGGGATGTTGAAGCGGTTGCCGACGCCGTAGCCGCCGCCGGTCCAGCCGGTGTTGACCAGGTAGACCTTGGAGCCGAAGCCGCGGATGCGCTTGATCAGCAGCTCTGCGTATTCGCCAGCCGGGCGCGGGAAGAACGGTGCGCCGAAGCAGGTGGAGAAGGTCGACTTGATGCCGCCGCCGGAACCCATTTCGGTCGAGCCCACCAGTGCGGTGTAGCCGGACAGGAAGTGGTAGGCCGCTTGTTCTTCGCTGAGGATCGACACAGGCGGCAGTACGCCGGTCAGGTCGCAGGTCAGGAAGATTACCGCATTTGGCTCGCCGCCCAGGTTCTTCTCGGAACGCTTGGCAACGTGCTCCAGCGGGTAGGCCGCGCGGCTGTTCTGGGTCAGGCTGACGTTGGTGTAGTCGGCGTGCTTGGCCTCGTCGATCACCACGTTTTCCAGCACGGCGCCGTGCTTGATGGCTTTCCAGATGACCGGCTCGTTCTTCTCGGACAGGTCGATGCACTTGGCATAGCAACCGCCTTCGATGTTGAACACCACGCCTTCGCCCCAGCCGTGTTCGTCGTCACCGATCAGGTAACGGCTTTCGTCGGCGGACAGGGTGGTTTTACCGGTGCCCGACAGACCGAAGAACAGGGTCACGTCGCCTGCTTCGCCGATGTTGGCGGCGCAGTGCATTGGCAGCACGTCGGAAGCCGGCAGCAGGAAGTTCTGCACCGAGAACATGGCTTTCTTCATCTCACCGGCGTAACGCATGCCGGCGATCAGCACTTTCTTCTGGGCGAAGTTGAGGATCACGCAACCGTCGGAGTTGGTGCCGTCACGCTCTGGCACGCATTCGAAGTTGGCCACGTTGAGCACTTGCCACTCTTCACGACCGGCCGGGTTGTACTGGGCCGGGTTGATGAACAGGCAACGACCGAACAGGTTCTGCCAGGCAGTCTGGGTGGTCATTTTCACGGCCAGGTAGTGGTCTTCGGCAGCCCCTACGTGAACATGAGAAACGAAATGCTCTTGCGCGTTGTTGAAGGCCTCGACGCGAGCCCAAAGGGCATCGAACTTGTCGGCCGGGAACTTGCGGTTGATCGGGCCCCAGGCGATGGAAGCCTGGGTGGAAGGCTCTTCAACGATGAAACGATCGACCGGCGAACGGCCAGTACGGTGACCGGTTTCGACGACCAGCGCGCCAGTATCGGCGAGCACGCCTTCACCACGCTGCAGGGCTTCTTTAACCAGATCGTCAACACTCAGATCGGTGTATACGGCGTTGTTGGCTTGCGTCATGAGGTTCCCCGTCGGCCTATGGCCGAGTGCTCCAAACGTTTTGTAGTAGAAAGTTGCGCACTACTACCGCGAAAAAAGTGGGCCGGATTATGCCAGAAAAGCCCAAAAAGAGTAGGGCCCTCCCGTCAGAACTGCGCTAATCCGGCGTTTGTCAGGTGATTTACCTGTGCTTAAACGTTTTAGTGGCGGGTGTCGGAAGGGGTGTCGATGCCTGCGCCGGCGAACAATTGGGCGACATCGGCCGCATCGAACAGGTAGCGCTCGTTGCAGAACTGGCAGTCGATCTCGATATGCCCGCCGTGCTCTACCACCAGGTTTTGCGCATCTTCCAGGCCGAGGCTGACCAAGGCATTGGCCGAGCGCTCGCGCGAGCAGCTGCAGTTGAAGTGCAGGCCTTGTGCGTCAAACAGTCGCACGGCTTCTTCGTGGTACAGGCGATGCAGGATGGTTTCGTTGTCCAGGCCCAGTTGCTCTTCAGCGGTGAGGGTGCCGGCCAGGGCCGTCAGCTTGCGCCAGCTGTCGGTGCGCTCGTCTTCGTCCTTGATGCGATCAGGCGGCAATTGCTGCAACAGCATGCCGCGGGCGCGTTTGCCGTCAGCGTTGAGCCAGAACTTGGTGCCGACCTGCTGGGACATCACGAAGTAGTTGGTGAAGCAGTCCGACAGGGTTTCGCCGTCCAGGTCGACGATGCCCTGGTAGCGCTGGCCTTCGGTGGGGTCGACGGTGATCGCCAGCACGCCGTTGGCCATCAGGTCGGACAAGGTGGCGTCCGGGGCAATCTGGTCGGCCTCGTAACGGGCCAAACCACGGATCTCGCGCTCGCTGGAGCATTCGATCATCAGCATCGGCACCGGGCCTTCGGAACGCGCCTGCAGGATCAGCAAACCGTCGAATTTCATGGTGCCCACCAGCAGCGCCGCCGCTGCCATCAGCTCCCCGAGCAGTTGCGCGACCGGCTCCGGATAGGGGTGCTTGGCGAGGACTTCGGCATAGCTGCGCTCCAGCGAGACCAGCTCGCCGCGGGCGTCGCTCTCGTCAAAGATGAAGCGTTGGGTGAAGTCGGTATCCGGTAGATCAGTCATAGGTCTGGGTATCTGAATTGATGACAAATTGATTACAAGGTTTATAGAATTAAACGCTTTAGCACCGTTTTGGTGCGGTTTTCTAGAGCCGTGGGGGACAGTTTATGAACAATCCGGGTTTGTTCCAAGCCAAGTGGAACCTCGGGCGATGGGCCTTTTGCAATCTACTCGCTATCGCACTGCTGTGTTTTTGGCTGTGGCCCACGGGCCAGATGCTGTGTGTGCTTTTCGACGAGTGGCTGTTTCATCTGCTCAATGACCCGCTGGCCAGCAACTCGACCTGGCTGCACGTGTGGGCGGTAGCCAGTTTGCGGCCGTTCGATGCGGTGGTCGGCGTGATTCTGCTGACGCTACTGATTCGCGGCGACTGGGTGTTCAAGGCCGTGCAGGTGCGTCAGGCACTGTTCGGTTTTATCGGGATTCTGCTGCTGTTGCTGTTTATCCGCATGCTGTTTTCCAAATTCGCGGCGCACATGGGTTGGCAACACAGCAGCCCGTCGATGGTGATCAGCGGGGCGATCCAGATGAGCGACTACTTCCCGGGGTTGGAGAAGACCTGGGAATTGAAGGACCGTTCGAGCCAGAGTTTTCCCGGGGATCACGCGTCAGTGCTGTTGATCTGGGGGATGTTCATGACGGTGTTCGCCAAGCGCATCGGCCAGGTGCTGGTGATCTGGGGCCTGGCGCTGCTGTTCATGATGCCGCGCCTGGTGGCGGGCGCGCATTGGGGCCAGGACGATTACATTGGCGGGGTGTTGCTGGCGCTGTTGGCGTTGGGATGGGGGTATTACACGCCGTTTGCGGCGAAGGTTTCGAGTGGGTTGTTGCGGGTGACGGCGCCGGTGTTCGGCCTGCTTCAGCACATGCCGCTGATCAGTCGACTGAGTGTGGTTCGCCCAACGTGATGGCCAAGGGTGAGGGAGCTTGCTCCCCCACTGTCGTCGTCAGTCATCATTGCCACTGCCGCGAAACTTGAACAGGTCGCGGCGCTGCTTCTTGCTCGGTTTGCCATCGGTGGTCATGCCTGTGGCGCCCGCCTTGCGCATCGCGGCCGCATTCTCACGCTTGGCGATGCTGGCTTCGGTCTCGGTGTACAACGCCTGCGCTTCAGGCGCACCACGGCGCACGATGGAAAGCGCCTGAACCACGACTGTCTTTTCATCAAACCCAACACGAATCTGGAACTCATCGCCGACACGCGGCTCCTTGCCGGGCTTGCAGCGCTCCCCGCGATGGTGCACCTTGCCGCTCTCAATGGCGGCCTTGGCCAAGGCACGGGTTTTATAAAAACGCGCGGCCCACAGCCACTTGTCCAATCGGACCTTTTCTTCCTCTTCCTGCTTTTGAGCCACTTGAATTCCTCGCTCTGAAAAATGTCGCAACTTTATCGTTGAAACCCTTCAACGCATAAACTTTAAGGCTCACCTAAGATACGCCAGGTAGCACACTGTTTTCGCGAGGATATGCTGTGACCGAATTCCCCCTTTCACTCACCTCGCCCAACCAGCGCTGTGTGGGATGCCAGCAAAACGAGCCTCTCGGGTTCGATTTTGCATTTGCGTACCAGCCTATCGTAGATCTGCGGGACCATTCGATCTTTGCCCACGAAGCCCTGGTGCGTGGCACACACGGCGAAGCCGCGCCGTCGGTCCTTGACCAGGTCAACGAAAGCAACCGCTATCGCTTTGACCAACGCTGCCGAACCCAGGCGATTGCCGGGGCTGCGGCCTTGGGCATGCAAACCCACCTTTCGATCAACTTCATGCCCAATGCCGTGTACCGTCCGGAGTTGTGTATCCGCAGCACCCTGGAGGCGGCGCGCGCGCATAATTTCCCGTTGAACCAGCTGATTTTCGAGACACTGGAAAGCGAGCATGTAGATAACTATCGCCATTTGACGAATATTCTGCGTGAATACCGCGAATTCGGCTTCATGACCGCCATTGACGATTTCGGCGCGGGCTATTCGGGGCTGAATCTGCTGGCCGATTTCCAACCTGACTTGATCAAACTCGACATGGCGCTGATCCGCGATGTCGATCAGGATCGTGTCCGTCAGGTCATCGTCCAGGGGGTTGTCACAATCTGTGAGCAGTTGGGGGTTACTGTCATCGCCGAAGGCATCGAAAGTGCTGGCGAGCGCGACTTCCTGTCCGACTGCGGAATATTTCTGATGCAGGGCTACTGGTTCGCCAAGCCTGCATTCAACGCCCTGGCCGAGGTTCCCCCTCAGGCCTGGACGAATTGACCGGTTATCCCTATTGAAGACATTTGACCATTTGACCGTTGTGGGTCTGCGTGAGTGGGTGGCACTTCCCGACTTGGGAGTGGCAGGCCTGCGCGCAAAGATCGACACCGGTGCCAGCACCTCAAGCCTGCACGCTACCGATATCGAGCCGTTTGAGCGCGACGGTGAGAAGTGGGTGCGCTTTACCGCGCACCTGGGCAGCGTTGTGCAACTGCGTCACCGCCGCTGCGAAGCGCCCCTGGTGACGATGAAAACCATCAAGAGCTCCAACGGGCATGCGCAGGTGCGCTATGTCATCAGCACCACGTTGGCACTCGGTGATCGGGTATGGCGGGTGGAGTTCACCCTGGCCTGCCGCAAAGCCATGCGTTACCGGCTGTTGCTGGGTTCCAAAGCCTTGATTGACGGCCAACTGGTGGTCAATCCCGGTATCAAGTACGTTCAAGACAAGCCGGTGTTCCCGGTCTCTACTCTTTCTGTCCCAGGTGCTGCATGAAGATTGCTGTGCTGTCGCGAAACCCGCGTCTGTATTCCACCCGCCGCCTGGTTGAGGCCGGCACCGAACGTGGCCACGAAATGGTGGTGATCGACACGTTGCGTGCCTATATGAACATTGCCAGCCACAAGCCGCAGATCCACTACCGGGGCAAGCCGCTGGAGGGGTTTGATGCGGTGATCCCACGCATCGGCGCCTCGGTGACGTTCTATGGCTGCGCGGTGTTGCGCCAGTTTGAAATGATGGGGGTGTTTCCCCTCAATGAGTCGGTCGCCATTGCCCGTTCACGGGACAAGCTGCGCTCGCTGCAACTGTTGTCGCGCCGGGGTATCGGCCTGCCGGTGACGGGCTTTGCCCACTCCCCCGACGACATCCCCGATCTGATCGACATGGTCAACGGCGCGCCGCTGGTGATCAAGGTGCTGGAAGGCACTCAGGGTATCGGCGTGGTGCTGTGTGAAACCGCGACAGCGGCCGAATCCGTGATCGAGGCGTTCATGGGCCTCAAGCAGAACATCATGGTGCAGGAATACATCAAGGAAGCCGGCGGTGCGGATATCCGCTGCTTCGTGGTGGGCGACAAGGTGATTGCGGCGATGAAGCGCCAGGCCAAGCCGGGGGAGTTCCGCTCCAACCTGCACCGTGGCGGCAGCGCCAGCCTGATCAAGATCACCCCGGAAGAACGCATGACCGCACTGCGCGCCGCCAAGGTGATGGGGTTGAGTGTGGCGGGTGTGGATATCCTGCGCTCCAATCACGGGCCGCTGGTAATGGAGGTGAACTCGTCACCGGGCCTGGAAGGCATTGAAACCACCACGGGCAAGGACGTGGCGGGGATCATCATTCAGCATCTGGAGAAGAATGGTGGGCCGAACATGACGAGGACCAAGGGAAAGGGCTGATCAACCGCCACAAACCAGTGTGGGAGCGGGCTTGCTCGCGAAAGCGGTGGATCAGTCAAGTATGTATCGACTGACACCCTGCATTCGCGAGCAAGCCCGCTCCCACATTCGGCCTGTGTTGTTGCTTAGACCGCGTCGCGGGGCAACATCAACCCAAGCGGCAACCGCACCCGCGCCTCCAGGCCACCCTCTTCTCGGTTGCGCAACTCAACATTGCCGCCATGCATCGAGGCAATCCGTCGCACTATCGCCAACCCTAGCCCTGTACCTTTGCCACCCCGGGCACGGTCGCCACGGGTGAACGGGTTGAAGATGCCTTCCAACTCGTCCGGGTCGATGCCGGCGCCCCGGTCCATTACGCTCAGCACCACATAAGGCGCAGCGCTGTCGCCGGACACATAGGCCGCCACTTCCACATCGGAACCTGCGTGATGCAAGGCGTTGCCGATCAGGTTGTTCAACAGGCGCTTCATCGACACTCGACGCAACGCAAACGGCTGGATCGGCTCCAGGCGCATACGTACCTGTTCACCGTTCTGGTTGTAGGGCGCGACCACCTCACGCACCAGGTCAGTCAGGTCGACCTCCTCAACCACTTCATCACGGCCATCGCGGATAAACGCCAGGAACTGGTCGAGGATCGCGTCCATGTCCTCAATGTCGCGGACCATGTCATCAGTGAGGTCGCTATGGTTGCCCATCAACTCCAAAGACAAGCGCAGTCGTGTCAACGGTGTGCGCAAGTCATGGGACACCCCCGCCAGCATCAACTCGCGTTCGCGTCCGGCCTGTTCGACGTCTTCCGCCATCTGGTTGAACGCACCGTACACCTCGGTCATCTCACTCGGCGTGTCGCTGACCGGCAAACGCACGCTGCGCCCCTGGCCCAGTTGTCGGGCAGCAAACACAAGGCGTTTAAGCGGCTGGTTGAGCTGACGTACGAAAATCCATGCCGAGGCCGTTGAAAGCAGACCGATCGCCAGGAACCAGCCCAACACGTTCCAGATCTTCTGCCCCCGCAGCGGATGCGGGTACAGCGGCACTTTCAGCCAATCTTCACCCAGGCTCGGCGCACGTACCCACAATGCGGGCGACACATGCATGCGCAACCGCACCTCGGTGTCTTCACCCAGTTCGGCCTGCATTTGGCGTTGGTAGATTTCACTGTAGGGCCAATGCTGCTCGCCCTCCGGCACACCTGCACCGGCGACGCGCACCAGGGTCGCGGCCTTGGCGATCTTCTCGCGGTTCTCTGGGTCTGCCGCCCAATAGGCGCGCAGCGTCAGGGCGACACCATGGCTGTATTGTCGATCCACCAGCACGTCCTCGTTCATCAACAGATAAACCAGTGTGAGTGCCTTGGAAAACAGAACGACGATCAGCACCAGCCAAAGGGTGCGGGAGAAGAAACTTTGGGGGAACCACAGCGGGGTTTTCATAGAAGACTGCTAGATACCTTGCAGAAACGAGCGGCGCTCGCAGAATTGCAGACGCCGGACATCCCGCCGACCCTCATGGAGTCAAACGCCAGGATGCCCGCCCCTGCAAATCACCGGTCAACTGGTTTTATTGCCGTCCGGCACAAACACATAACCCACGCCCCATACCGTCTGGATGTACCGTGGCTTGGACGGGTCCGGCTCGATCATCCGGCGCAGACGGGAAATCTGCACGTCGATGGAGCGCTCCAGAGCGTCCCATTCCCGGCCACGGGCCAGGTTCATCAGCTTGTCGCGGGTCAACGGCTGGCGAGCGTTCATCACCAGGGCCTTGAGCACGGCAAATTCACCCGTGGTGAGCATGTGCACTTCATCGCCACGCTTGAGCTCACGGGTCGCCAGCGACAGTTCGTAGTCGCCAAAGGTGACACTCTCGTCTTCGCTGCCTGGGGCACCTGGAACCGGCGGTGCCTGGCGACGCAGTACGGCTTTGACCCGAGCCATCAGCTCGTCGGGGTTGAACGGCTTGGCCAGGTAGTCATCAGCGCCCAGCTCGAGGCCCTTGATGCGGCTCAGCTCATCGCCCTTGGCGGTGAGCATGATGATGGGAATCTGGTTGTTCGCGCCGCGCAGGCGTTTGCAGGCGGTCAGGCCGTCTTCGCCGGGCAGCATCAGGTCGAGTACGACCAGGTTGAATACTTCACGCCCCAACAGGCGGTCCATCTGCTCGGTGTTCGGCACCGCGCGGGCACGGTAGCCCTTGGAGTTGAAGAAGCGCTCCAGCAGGCTGCTCAGCCCCGGGTCGTCGTCAACGATGAGAATTTTTTCGCCTTCAGCAGTTTGTGCAGTGCTGCTCATTAGATGCTCCTCTTATCTCGGCGCGCATTATGGCCTAGCTGCCGTTATACGCACCGTGTGCATTGTTAGCAGATTTTTCCTCAACTGCCAGCGAACCCGCGCCCTACAACCGTTGGCGCAATCCCCCCCCAAGGACAGAACGCTGGTTATAATGCGGCGCCGTCGTGCAGGGCAACTTCAGATCGTTACCGTTTGCTGCCGAGGCTTTTTTTACCCGCTTGTGTGATTTTTTCG
This sequence comes from Pseudomonas sp. DWP3-1-3b3, assembly GCF_049896305.1. Classification (NCBI taxonomy): domain Bacteria; kingdom Pseudomonadati; phylum Pseudomonadota; class Gammaproteobacteria; order Pseudomonadales; family Pseudomonadaceae; genus Pseudomonas; species Pseudomonas sp. DWP3-1-3b3. The sequence continues at coordinate 23,326 of NZ_JAFCUA010000012.1, forward strand.
ATTTCGAGGGTCAATAGGCTGCCTCTTGACCCAGGCAGCGGCGCCAGTCGGGCCGCTCAACCAGCCTCCCAGGGCCTTGTTTTCCGGGCCTGCGAGCTGCTTTTCAGAATTTCAGGTGGTTTTATGGACAGCATCAACAGCCGCATCGCCGAGGAACTCGGTGTACGCCCACAACAGGTCGAAGCGGCCGTCGCTCTACTGGATGAAGGCTCCACGGTGCCTTTCATCGCCCGTTACCGTAAAGAAGTGACCGGCAGCCTCGACGACATCCAACTGCGTCACCTGGAAGAGCGTCTGCGCTACCTGCGAGAACTCGACGAACGGCGCATCAGCATCCTCGCCAGCATCGAGGAACAAGGCAAGCTGACTCCACAGCTTGAGCGCGACATCAAGCTCGCCGACACCAAGACTCGCCTCGAAGACCTCTACCTGCCGTACAAGCAGAAGCGCCGCACAAAGGGCCAGATCGCCCTGGAAGCTGGCCTGGGCGATCTGGCCGACGGTCTGTTCAACGACCCGTCGCTGACCCCGGACACCGAAGCCGCCCGCTTCATCGACGCCGAAAAAGGCGTCGCGGACGTCAAGGCCGCCCTCGAAGGCGCCAAGTACATCCTCATGGAGCGCTTCGCCGAAGACGCCAGCCTGCTGGAAAAACTGCGTACTTACTTGAAGCAGGAAGCCATCCTCAGCGCCCGTGTCATCGCCGGCAAAGAGGAAGAAGGCGCCAAGTTCCGCGACTACTTCGAACATGACGAGCCGCTGAAAAGCATGCCGTCCCACCGTGCGCTCGCCATTTTCCGTGGCCGCAACGAAGGCATTCTCAGCTCCGCGCTGAAGGTCGGTGACGAATTGCCGGGCACCATGCACCCGTGCGAAGGCATGATCGGTCAACAATTCGGCATCCAGAATCAGAACCGTCCTGCGGACAAGTGGCTCGGTGAAGTGGTGCGCTGGACCTGGAAGGTCAAGCTCTACACCCACCTGGAAACCGATCTGCTGGGCGAGCTGCGCGACGGCGCCGAGACCGAGGCGATCAACGTGTTCGCCCACAACCTGCACGACCTGCTGCTGTCGGCCCCGGCCGGCCCGCGCGCCACCCTGGGCCTCGACCCGGGCCTGCGCACTGGCTGCAAGGTTGCCGTGGTCGACGCCACCGGCAAGCTGCTGGACCACGCCACCGTTTACCCGCACGTGCCGCACAACAAATGGGACCAGACCCTGGCCATCCTGGCTGCCCTGTGCGCCAAGCACGCGGTAGACCTGATCGCCATCGGCAACGGCACCGCCAGCCGTGAAACCGACAAGCTGGCCGCCGAGCTGATCAAGAAATACCCAGCCATGAAAATGACCAAGGTCATGGTCTCCGAGGCCGGCGCTTCGGTGTACTCGGCGTCGGAACTGGCTTCCAAGGAGTTCCCGGACCTCGACGTGTCGATCCGTGGCGCAGTGTCCATCGCCCGTCGCCTGCAGGATCCATTGGCCGAACTGGTGAAGATCGACCCTAAATCCATCGGCGTCGGCCAGTACCAGCACGACGTGTCGCAGCTGAAACTGGCACGTGGCCTGGACGCCGTAGTGGAAGACTGCGTAAACGCCGTGGGCGTGGACGTGAACACCGCTTCCGTCGCCTTGCTGGCGCGCATTTCCGGCCTCAACGCCACCCTGGCGCAGAATATCGTGACCCACCGCGACGAAAACGGCGCGTTCAAAACCCGTGCAGCGCTGAAAAAGGTCGCGCGCCTGGGCGAGAAAACCTTCGAACAAGCCGCCGGCTTCCTACGCGTAATGAACGGCGACAACCCGCTGGATTCTTCCGCAGTCCACCCGGAAGCCTACCCGCTGGTGCAGCGCATCGCCGCCGAGACCGACCGCGATATCCGCTCGCTGATCGGCGATGCTGCGTTCCTCAAACGCCTGGATCCGAAGAAGTACACCGACGAAACCTTCGGCGTGCCGACCATCACCGACATCCTGCAAGAGCTGGAAAAACCTGGCCGTGACCCACGTCCCGAGTTCAAGACCGCCGAGTTCCAGGACGGCGTCGAAGACCTCAAGGATCTGGAGCTGGGCATGATCCTCGAAGGCGTGGTCACCAACGTGACCAACTTCGGCGCCTTTGTGGACATCGGCGTGCATCAGGACGGTTTGGTGCATATCTCCGCGCTTTCGGAGAAGTTCATCAAAGACCCGCGTGAAGCGGTGAAAGCCGGCGACGTGGTCAAGGTTAAGGTGATGGAAGTCGACATCCCGCGCAAACGCGTCGGCCTGTCGATGCGCATGAGCGACACCCCCGGCGAGAAAATCGACGGTGCCCGCGGTGCTCGTCCGGGTTCGGCACCGCGCCAGTCGCAGAACAATGCACCGCGCAAAGAAACCGCCACCGCGGCGCCAAGCAACAACGCCATGGCCTCGCTGTTCGCCAACGCCAAACAGTTGAAGAAACGCTGATGGAAATCCCGGCCGGTTTGACCCAGAGCGCGTTCAGCGAACTGATCGGCTGCCGCCTGCAACGCCTTGAAGAAGGCGTTGCCGAGGTGGCCCTGACCCTGGAGCCGCAACTGCGCAACCGCGCGGGCAAGCTCCATGGCGGGGCGATTTTCAGCCTGGTGGACATTACGATGGGGCTGGCCTGTTCCAGCTCCCATGGTTTCGACCAGCAGAGCGCGACCATCGAGTGCAAGATCAACTATATCCGCGCCGTGTCGGACGGTGACGTGCTGTGCACCAGCCGGGTAATTCATGCCGGTCGCCGCACGTTGGTGGTCGAGGCAGACGTGTATCAAGACGAAAGACTTGTCGCAAAAGCACAGGGCACCTTCGCTGTCCTATAGCTCCACACCCCCGATTTGAGTTAATTTCGGCGCTGCAATCACGGCGTCGGAATTTTCTCGCTGCGCTGTAGCCAAATTCATGGAGTGAAGTCGGCATATTCAGAGCGGGTTAAATCGACTCTAAACCAGGCGATCACGCCAGTTTTAACTTCACCCTTGTAGACCGTCCTGCCCACCCCCATATTGGGGCGACTGACGCGTGAAGGAATCCAACTTGAGCGAACTTCTCAACCGCCGCCTGGCCCTGCTCGGCAAGCGCGAACACCTCTCCCTGCTAGAGCAGTGCTTGCACGGCATCGAGCGCGAATGCCTGCGTGTCACCGGTGAGGGTCGACTGGCGCAAACGCCGCACCCTGAAGCCCTGGGCGCCGCGTTGACCCACGAACAGATCACCACCGACTACTCGGAATCGCTGCTGGAGTTCATCACTCCCGCCCTGCCCAACCCGGCCGATACCCTGAGCAGCCTGGACAAGATCCATCGCTTTGCCTACACCAAGCTGGGCAGCGAATACCTGTGGAGCCCCTCGATGCCGTGCCCGTTGCCGGCCGAGGAAGATATTCCGATTGCCTACTACGGCACGTCCAATATCGGACAGCTCAAGTACGTGTATCGCAAGGGTCTGGCCCTGCGTTACGGCAAGACCATGCAGTGCATCGCTGGCATCCACTACAACTTTTCGTTGCCGGAAGCGCTGTGGCCGTTGCTTAAAGAGACTGAAGGATTTGTCGGCACCGACCGCGACTACCAGTCCACCGCCTATATCGCGCTGATCCGTAACTTCCGCCGTTACAGCTGGCTGCTGATGTACCTGTTCGGTGCATCCCCTGCCCTGGATGCCGGTTTCCTGCGCGGTCGTTCGCACCAGCTGGAAGTGCTCGACGCCGACACGCTGTACTTGCCCTACGCAACCAGCCTGCGCATGAGCGACCTGGGTTACCAGAGCAACGCCCAGGCCGGCCTCACGCCTTGCTACAACGATTTGAGCAGCTACACCGACAGCCTGCGCGAAGCGGTGGCAACTCCCTACGCGCCGTACGTCGAAATCGGCACCCATCAGGACGGTGAGTGGGTACAGCTCAACACCAACATCCTGCAGATCGAAAACGAGTACTACTCCAACATTCGCCCCAAGCGTGTGACTTACACCGGCGAACGGCCGATCCAGGCGCTGGTGGCCCGTGGCATCCAGTACATCGAAGTGCGCTGCCTGGACATCAACCCGTTCCTGCCGATGGGCATCGATCTGCCGGAGTCGCGTTTCCTCGACGCCTTCCTGCTGTACTGCGCGTTGAACGACAGCCCGCTGTTCGCCGACAACGAGTGCGGCAACGCCACCGCCAACTTCCTCAGCGTGGTCAAGGAAGGGCGCCGTCCGGGCCTGCAATTGCAGCGTCAGGGCCAGCCTGTGGACATGAAGGAATGGGCTGCCGAGCTGCTGGAGCAGATTGCACCACTGGCCGCCTTGCTGGATGAAAGCCACGGCATCACCGAACACAGCCAGGCGCTGGATGCCCAATTGGCCAAGGTCAAGGATTCGTCCCTGACCCCTTCGGCCCAAGTGTTGGCGGCGATGGCCGAGCGTAAGGAAAGTTTTGCGCAGTTCTCCCTGCACCAGAGCCAGTTGCACGCCGAGCATTTCCGCAGCGAGCCGCTGCCAGCCGAAGAGCAAGCGCAGTTTGAAGAACTGGCACGCAAATCGCTGGCACAGCAGGCGGAGCTGGAGCAGAACGAAGTGGGTGATTTTGACGTGTTCGTCGGTTCCTACCAAGCCAGCATCCTGGCAATCAGTAACTAAGGCTTCACGCCGGCCCCTGTGGGAGCTGGCTTGCCTGCGATGCAGACGACTCGGTGTATCAGTGATACCCAAGTGATGCTATCGCAGGCAAGCCAGCTCCCAAATTTGCCTGCGCCAAACTGAAGATCTGGCACCACGCTTCTCCTCATAAGCTAATTCGAAAATGTTATTTATTTTCGAATTCTTAGATCATTTAGTCTCCTCACACGCCGACCCTCGGCCGCCTGATTGAGGAGCTTCCCCTTGAAACTGCTTACCCCTCTGCGCCTCTTGGCCGCATTGTCCCTGGCCGGTGCCAGCCTGTTTGCCCAGGCGGCGGATGTGACCATCGCTTACCAGACCACCGTGGACCCGGCCAAAGTCGCCCAGGCCGACGGCGCCTACGAAAAAGCCACCAACGCCAAGATCAACTGGCGCAAATTCGACAATGGCGCCGACATCATCGCCGCCATCGCGTCCGGCGACGTGCAGATCGGCTACCTCGGTTCCAGCCCGCTGACCGCTGCGATCACCCGCAAAGTGCCGGTGGAAACCTTCCTCGTTGCCACCCAGATCGGCGGCGCCGAAGCCCTGGTAGCGCGCGACGGTTCGGGGATCAACAGCCCGCAGGACCTGATCGGCAAAAAAATCGCCGTGCCATTCGTGTCCACCGGTCACTACAGCCTGTTGGCCGCGCTGAAACACTGGAACATCGACCCGTCCAAAGTAACCATCCTCAACCTCGCACCACCGGCGATCATCGCCGCCTGGAAGCGTGGTGATATCGACGCCACCTACGTGTGGGACCCCGCCCTGGGCGTCGCCAAGGAAAACGGCAAGGTGCTGATCACCTCCGGCGAACTGGCCAAGTTTGGCGCGCCAACCTTCGATGCCTGGATCGTGCGTAAGGATTTTGCCGAGAAGCATCCGGAAATCGTAACAGCGTTTGCCAAAGTCACTCTGGATGCCTACGCCGCCTACCGTAAAGACCCACAAGCCTGGCTCGCCGACAAAGACAACGTCGAAAAACTGGTGAAACTCTCCGGCGCCAAGGCCAGCGACATCCCACTGCTGCTGCAAGGCAACGTCTACCCGCTGGCCGCCGACCAGGTGACCCTGCTGGGCGCACCGACCACCAAGGCCGTGACCGATACCGCCGTGTTCCTCAAGGAGCAAGGCAAGGTCGACGCCGTGCTGCCGGACTACGCCCCTTACGTCAGCGCCAAGTTCATTACTAACTGATCAGGAGTCCATCGCGATGGCCTTGCTACAACTGGAGCGCATCAGCGCACAGTACCCAGGCGCCACAGAACCGGTACTGTCAGACATTTCAATCGACCTGGGGCCCCAGCAATTGCTGGTGGCCCTCGGCCCGTCCGGCAGTGGCAAGACTTCGCTGTTGAACCTGATTGCCGGCTTTGTCGAACCGTCCGCCGGGCGCATTACGCTTGATGGCGTTCCGGTGAAAGGCCCGAGCGCCGAACGCGGCGTGGTGTTCCAGGACGACGCCCTGCTGCCCTGGCAGGATGTGCTGGCCAACGTCGGCTTCGGCCTGGAGCTGGCCGGTGTGCCCAAGGCGCAACGTGAAGTGCGCGCTCGGGAAATGCTGGCGCTGGTGGACCTGGCCGGTTTCGACAGCCGCCGCATCTGGCAACTTTCCGGTGGGCAGAAGCAACGTGTCGGCCTCGCCCGCGCGCTGGCGGCCGACCCTCGCGTGTTGCTGATGGACGAACCCTTCGGCGCCCTCGATGCCTTCACCCGCGAGCAGATGCAGGAGCTGCTGCTGCAAGTCTGGCGGCGCACGGCCAAGCCGGTGTTCCTGATTACCCACGACATCGAAGAAGCGGTCTTCCTCGCCACTGACCTGATCCTGCTGGCGCCCAACCCTGGCCAGATCGTCGAACGCCTGAGTCTGGACTTCGGCCAACGCTACGCCGCCGGTGAGTCGGCGCGGGCGATCAAGTCCGACCCGCGCTTTATCGAAACCCGCGAACACGTGCTGGGCAAAGTGTTCTCCCAACGGCAGGTGTCCGCATGAGCAGCTACGAACTCGCCGCCAAGCCGGTGGTGCACACGGTTATCCCGGTGCGCCGTAGCTTGAGCACCCGCTGGATCAGCGTATTGACCCTGTTTGCCTTGTTGGCACTCTGGTGGGCCGTGACCGCCACCGGCTTGATCGAACCACTGTTCCTGCCGCCACCGTCCGCCGTGTTGCAAAAAGGCTGGCTGTTGGCGACCACGGGCTACATGGACTCAACCCTGTGGCAACACCTGGCCGCGAGCCTCAGCCGTATCGGCCTGGGCCTGGGTTTTGCCGTGCTGACCGCCGTGCCGGTGGGGATCGCCATCGGCTCCAACCGTACCGCCCGTGGCATTCTCGACCCGCTGATCGAGTTCTACCGCCCGATCCCGCCATTGGCCTACCTGCCGCTGATCGTGATCTGGTGCGGCATTGGCGAGCTGTCCAAGGTGCTGCTGATTTACCTGGCGATCTTTGCGCCGATTGCCATCGCCACCGCGACCGGCGTGCGCACGGTCGACCCGGCCAAGCTGCGCGCCGCACAGTCGTTGGGCGCCACCCGTGCCCAGCTGATTCGGCATGTGATCCTGCCAAGCGCGCTGCCCGACATCCTTACCGGCGTGCGCATCGGCCTGGGCGTGGGCTGGTCGACATTGGTCGCCGCCGAGCTGATCGCGGCCACCAGCGGCCTGGGTTTCATGGTGCAGTCGGCGGCGCAGTTCCTGGTCACTGACGTGGTGGTGCTGGGCATCCTGGTCATCGCCCTGATCGCCTTCGCCATGGAAATGGGCCTGCGTGCCCTGCAGCGTAAATTAGTGCCGTGGCATGGCCAGGCACATTGAGTGAGAACCGCATGAGCAGCCTGACCGTTACCCCCATCAGCACCGCATTGGGTGCCCTGATCAGTGGCGTCGATATCACCCAGCCGTTGAACATTGAAGAGCGAGATGCCATTGAACAGGCATTGCTCAAGCACTCGGTGCTGTTCTTCCGTGATCAACCGATCAATCCGCAACAGCAAGCACGCTTCGCGGCGAATTTTGGTGACCTGCATATCCATCCGATCTACCCCAACGTGCCGGAACAGCCCGAAGTGCTGATCCTCGACACCGCCGTCACCGACGTGCGCGACAACGCCGTGTGGCACACCGACGTGACCTTCCTGCCGACGCCGGCGTTGGGCGCAGTACTCAGCGCCAAGCTGCTGCCGGCGTTTGGCGGCGATACGCTGTGGGCCAGCGGGATTGCGGCGTATGAGGCGTTGTCCGAGCCGTTGAAGCGCCTGCTCGACGGGCTGACCGCGACCCACGACTTCACCAAATCCTTCCCGCTGGAGCGCTTTGGCAACACCGCCGAAGACCTGGCGCGCTGGGAAGAAACCCGCAAGAAGAACCCGCCGTTGTCGCATCCGGTGGTGCGCACGCACCCGGTGAGTGGGCGTAAATCGCTGTTTGTCAGTGATGGGTTTACCACCAGGATCAACGAGCTGGAACCGGCGGAGAGCGAGGCGATTCTGAAGCTGCTGTTTGCCCACGCGACACGCCCGGAGTTCACCATTCGTTGGCGTTGGCAGGAAAACGATGTGGCGTTCTGGGATAACCGCGTGACGCAGCATTACGCGGTGGATGATTACCGGCCGCAGCGGCGGGTGATGCATCGGGCGACGATCCTGGGCGACGTCCCGTTCTAAATCCCGAAGAGGATTAAATGTGGGAGCGGGCTTGCTCGCGAAGGCGGTGGAACAGTCAGTACATCTGTTGACTGACACTCCGCATTCGCGAGCAAGCCCGCTCCCACAATTTGATCGAGTGGCGTCAGGTTATTCAGCCGTGGATGGCTTTTCCCACAGGTTGATCCCACCCTCCTGCGCAAACCGATCAATCTCCGCCAGTTCTTCCGCACTGAAGCTCAAGTTCTTCAACGCACCCACGTTCTCGATAATCTGCTCCGGCCGGCTCGCACCGATCAGCGCACTGGTTACCCGTGGGTCACGCAGGGTCCAGGCCAATGCCAGTTGCGCCAGGCTCTGGCCACGGCGCTGGGCGATTTCATTCAGCGCACGCACGTGGGCGATGTTGGCTTCGGACAGGTGCTTGGCCTGCAACGAACCACCGCCCGGACGATTCACCCGCGCATCCGCCGGCACGCCGTTGAGGTATTTGTCGGTCAACAAACCTTGGGCCAATGGCGTGAACGCAATCACCCCGGCGCCGAGCTCTTCGGTGGTGTCCAACAGGTCTTTTTCCACCCAGCGGTTGAGCAGGTTGTAGGCCGGCTGGTGAATCAGCAACGGTACTTTCCACTCTTTGAGCAGCGCGGCGATTTCGCGGGTTTTCACGCCCGAGTAGGACGAGATCCCGATGTACAACGCCTTGCCTTGCTGCACGGCAGTGGCGAGGGCGCTGGCGGTTTCTTCCAGGGGGGTGTCGGCGTCAAAACGGTGGGAGTAGAAGATGTCCACGTAGTCGACGCCCAGGCGTTGCAGGCTCTGGTCGAGGCTGGCCAGCACGTATTTGCGTGAGCCGCCGCCCTGGCCGTAAGGGCCAGGCCACATGTCCCAGCCGGCTTTGCTGGAGATGATCAGTTCGTCGCGGTAGTGCTTGAAGTCTTCGCGCAGCAAACGGCCGAAGTTTATCTCGGCGCTGCCGTAGGGCGGGCCATAGTTGTTGGCCAGGTCGAAGTGGTTGATGCCCAGGTCGAACGCGGTGCGCAACAGAGCGCGCTGGGTGTCGATCGGGGTGCTGTCGCCAAAGTTGTGCCACAGGCCCAGGGACAGTGCCGGCAGCACCAATCCACTGCGGCCTACGCGGCGATACGGAATAGATTCATAGCGGTTTTCGGCAGCAATGTAAGTCATCGAATCCTCTCTTGGACGTCGGCAAATAAGGCCTGGGAATAAGGTTATTCCCAGGCCTTTTAACCAGCTGAATCGCTTAAGTCTGCCGTTCCGTTCTACAGCAATTGCCTACCAGAGTGGAACGACATAACTCACATAGAAGCGGTTTTCATCCTGCACGGTGGCACCGCTGATGTCCGGGCTGGCGTGGGCGTTTTTCCAGGTCACACCCAGGCCCTTGAGAGTGCCGGTGGGCACTTGATAGGCCACGGCGACGTTACGTTCCCATTCGCTGGTGGTGCCTTGCGCCGTGCGGATGTCATCACCGTGGGCATAGGCAGCGGAGAACGTCAGGCCCGTGAGGCCAAGCTTACCGAAGTCATACTTGTACTGCGCAAGCCAAGTGCGCTCACCGGCGTGTTGAAATTTATTCAACTGCATGTTGGTCAGCGCCGGGGTGTCGGCGCCTGAGCCTGGGCCCTGGCGGTTGTCGCCGCTGTTCAGGCCGGAATCCAGGTACGGGAAGTCGCTGTCGCCGCTGTTTTTCTGGATACCCAGGCCGACGGTGTGGCCGTCGAGGCTGTAGCTCTCAAGCAAGCTGGCGGTGGTCTGGTTGATGCGGCCTTTGTTCACGCCGTCGCCGTACAGACCACTCGCGGCGTAGTCCTTGTCACCGTCGGCGTTGCCGCCCACCCCCAGGCTGCGGAATACACGCAGGTCGGTGTCGATGGCACCCACGGATAACGCGTCATGGCGCTTGGCACCGAGGAAAAACTGCTGGTAGTAATCCTCAAGGTTGGAATACCACAGGCTGACCGTGGTGTTCTGGATGCCGGTGTAATCCGCACCGCCGAACAGGAAGCGATCGCTCTCTTTGGTGCCGCCGGCGGTGATCATGCCCTGGTCGCCGGTTTCGTTGCGGATCTTGGTCTTGAAGATATCGCCGCCAGTGAAGGTGAAGTCGCTGAGGTCTTTGGACACCAGTTGCACACCGGTGTTGGTCTGCTGGTACAGGCGCCCGTCGGTGTTGGCGAGTATCGGGTTGTTGCCGTAGAGCGTGCCGACACGCAGTTCATCCTTGGCGAAACGCATCTTGAACGTCGGGCTCAACACACCGAACTGGTCGGCGGATTTGCCGTTGTCCAGCGGGAACATACTGCCGGGGTAGCGGCCCTGGTGATCCTTGTCATTGAGGTCACCGCCGGAGTCCAGCTTCAACCCGTAGAACGCCTGCAGGTCCAGGCCAAAACCCACCGGGCCTTCGGTGTAGCCGGACTTGAAGTTGAACTCGAACCCCTGCCCCCAATCGCGAATGCTGTGGGCCTTGGCGTTGCTGTTCACCACATCACGCCCCTGCTGGTTGAGGTAGCGGTTGAGCAGGGTCACATCGGCGTGGCTGTCATCGATAAAATCGGCGTGGGCGGACAGCATAAAGCTCGCCATGGCGGCACCCACCATAGGGCTTATCAACGTCTTCATTGTTACCGGTCTCCGTCACTGTTCTGAAATGAAAGCGTCAAACGCTTCACACAATTACGCAGTGGCCAGATGACAGTTCCGCGTCAAAACGCGATGTAGACGGATGAAATTAAATTCATGAAACCCTTTAACTACGGGGTTTAGCGGGCGTTTTCGAAGATTTCCGCGAGCCAGTCGACGAACACGCGCACCCGTGGCGACATGTGCCGATTCTGTGGATACAGCACCGATACCGGCATCAACGGCGGCGGTGTTTCCTGGAGAATTTCTCGCATCACGCCCTGCTCGATCAGCTCCGCCATGCGGTAGTGCGGGCACTGGATAATCCCCAACCCAGCCACCGCACTGGCGGAGTAAATCTCCGCGCCGAACACCGACAATGCGCCGTCGATACTCACTTCCTGCAGCTCGCCATTGACCATGAATTCGAACGGAAACAGCTTGGCCGTGGTGCGCGACACGTAGTTCACCGCGCGGTGCTCACTCAGCTCGGCCAGGCGCTTGGGTTCGCCGTATTTGCGCAGATAAGCGGGGCTCGCGCAGGTCACTTGGCGCAGGTTGGCGACGCGCCGACCAATCAACGCGGAATCCCCCAGGGTGCCGGCACGCAGCACGCAATCGACGCCCTCGGCGATCAGGTCGACAAAGCGATCCGCCTCACTGATGGACAGCTCGATATCCGGGTAACGCGCCATGAACTCCGGCAGCGCCGGCACCACAAAATACTTGGCCAGCGTGCCGTGCAGGTCCACGCGCAAACGCCCCTTGGGCGCCACGCTGCGGAACGCCAGCTCGGCCTCTTCCAGCTCCGCGAGCAGCTGCACGCAACGTTGGTAATACGCCTCGCCATCGAGGGTCGGGCGCACACGCCGGGTGCTGCGTTCCAACAAGCGCGTGCCGAGCCAAGCTTCGAACTGATTGAGGGTGTGAGTCAGGGTCGCACGGGGCAGATTCAAGTCATCGGCCGCCAGGGTGAAGCTGGAACGCTCGTAAATCCGCACGAAAACCTTCATGGCTTTGACTTGATCCACGCTGCGCTCCTACACATCAATTGTTGGCGATTATTGAACAGTCAAGGCAACTCTGGCGTATTTATCGGCCTGGGTAAACATGTGAACCTGCTTCCACACCCCGTTCAAGGAACCCAGATCATGACGACTCAAGTAGCAATTATCACCGGCGCCTCCCGTGGCATTGGCGCCGTCATCGCCAAGCAACTCGCCGCCGACGGTTACGCCGTGGCCATCAACTACGCCAGCAGCGCCACCGAGGCGTCGAAGCTGGTGGTGGAACTGCGCCAGGCCGGCCACCAAGCCATAGCGATCCAAGGCGACGTCGCCAAACCCGCCGACATCAAGCGCCTGTTCGACGAAACCGAGGCGCAATTGGGCAAGGTGGATGTGCTGATCAACAACGCCGGCATCCTCAAAACGCTGCCCCTGGCCCAGCACAGCGACGAACTCTACGACCAGAACTTCGATATCCACACCCGTGGCACCTTCAACGCCCTGCGTGAGGCCGCCACCCGCATGAACGACGGCGGGCGCATCGTCAACTTCTCCAGCAGCACCGTCGGCCTCAACTTCCCCGGCTATGCGGTGTACATCGCCAGCAAGGCGGCGGTGGAGTCCCTGACCCAAGTGTTCGCCAAAGAGATGCGCGGGCGCCGGATTACCGTCAACGCCGTGGCGCCAGGCCCGGTCGCCACCGAATTGTTCCTGCACGGCAAGAGCGAAGAGCAGATCCAGGGCATGGCCAAGATGCCGCCGCTGGAACGCCTTGGCCAACCGGAAGATATCGCCCGCGTGGTGGCGTTTCTGGTGAGCCCGGCCGGTGCTTGGATCAATGGGCAAATCCTGCGCGCCAATGGCGGGCTCGTTTAAACCACCCACCCAAAATAGGGAGTCATGCACATGAACTCACTCGACCGTACTAACCACACTCGCAACCGATCCAAGTGGATGTTCAACCTGATAACAGCCATCGCGGCGACCACTGCCGCCGTAGCGGCAGGCACCAGCGGGATGCTGACCTTGCCCGTCTGGGCGATGTTTGTCGGCTGGGTCGCCTTCTTCAGTCGCGGCCTGACCCTGCGCGACGGTCTGGCCAACCTAGGCTGCGTATTGCTGGGGCTTGTGTTCGGCATGTTGGCGGCCAAGAGCATCGCTGCCTTGGCTCCGATTTTCGGCGCATGGGCATTACCTGCCGTCGTCTTTGTCGTGGCCATGGTCGTGGTTTCACTCAGGGCCGTACCGGTGATGAACAACATCGTCAGCTACTTTCTCGGCCTGATCACCTACTTCGCCTCGCACCTTGAGCCATCGCTGGAAACCTTCGCCGAACTGGGCGGTGCCAGCAGCCTAGGGGCCTTCGCCGGATGGCTGTCCCACGCCGTGCAGCAGCGTTTCCACCGCCACGCCTGAGCCCACTTGCGAAGAGGTCACCACCATGAAATCGATCATCCTGATTACCGGTGCGTCCAGCGGTTTTGGCGCACTCACCGCCCGCGCGTTGGCCGACCGGGTGCGTGCCGAGCTGTTCTGGAAGGTCGTTCTGCAAGACCTGCTCAAGCCGGTCAACCACTGAAAACGCGGAGGCTCGCCATGACCTTGTTGATCCCCGCACTTGCCCCGCTTTACCGCTACGCCGAACCCCTGGCCTACGCGCTGCTGCGCGCAGGTTTTGGGGTGATCATGCTCACCCACGGGCTGCCCAAATTGCTGGGCAATGCCCATGGTTCGATGGCCGACCCGATGGCGGCGTCCATCAATCTGATCCAGCACCGCCTGCACTTGCCGCAGGCGGAGCTGATCGGCCTGCTAGTCGCTCTACTGGAAGCAGTCGGTGGATTGCTGTTGATACTCGGCCTGGGCACACGGCTGATCGCGGCCATGATGACCGTGCAGATGCTGACCATTGCTTACTTGCTGGGGCCGACGTGGCCGTGGATCGACCGAGGCATCGAGTACCCGGTGCTGATGGCGCTGCTATCGTTGTACCTGGTGTTTCGCGGTGCCGGCCGCTATTCCATGGACAACACACTGGGCAAGGAGCTCTGAACATGCACACCACCTTGGTAATCAGCGCGGGCTTGATTCTGCTGTTACTGATGCTGTTGATCGGGCAGAAGCTTGGCGTCAGCCGGCCCCTTCTGGCCTACAGCTTTGTGGCGATCTGGTTGGGGGCGGCGGTGGTCAATGGCGCTGTAGGGGTCGTCACTGCCGGCCAGCCCCTGGTGTCGGAGCTGGTGATCGGCAGTGGCGTGTTCGGCGTGCCCCTGGTGGCACTGGCCCTGTACCTCAGGGCCTGAGCCTCAGCGCACCAGGTGCAGGAACTGCAGGTGACGCTCGTATTGGTCGAGGATGTCGTTGATGATCTGTTCCTTGGTATAGCCCACCAAGTCATAGTCCTGGCTACCCTCGGCCAAGTGCACTTCCGCCCGGTAGTAGCGACGGTTGTTGAGCTCCTTGGAGCCCATTCCGCCACGGGCAAATGACGGTGTGAAGTAGCCGCGCATCTGCACCTGGTAGATGAACGGACGCTCCTCGCCATGGCCGATTTCCAGGCTGACGCTGTCGTTGGCGGGGTCGGGTTGCGTCACGACATTCAAACCCTTCTCGACAAACACCGCCGTCACTTCTTCGATCGCCGGGCGCACCGTCGAATCGAGGAAACGGTACACCTCGTCTCGCGACGGGAAGTGCACGGCCTGGCTCAAACGCTGGCGCCAGCCGCCGCGCCCTTTGCGAGCCGTCGAAATCGGTGCCAATGAATGCAACTGGGCGATCTGCTTTTGCGACTCCAGATAGAACGCCTTGTGCAGCCCCCACATCATCAGCAGCAGGATCATCGAGAACGGCAACGAGGTCAGTACCACCGCCGACTTGAGCGAATCGATGCTGCCGGCAAACAGCAAGGCACTGGTGACCAGCGCGGTCATCGCACCCCAGAACACCCGCAGCCATTTCGGCCCGTCTTCATCGGCGTTGCCGCCTTTGGACGACAGGGTGGACAGCACTACGGTGCCCGAGTCAGCGGAGGTTACAAAGAATACGAAGCTGATAAACACCGTGACCGCGATGACGGTTTTGCTCCACGGGTAGGTTTCCAGCAGCAGGTAGAGGCTCATCGACGGGTTATCAATGGCCGACTGACCGAGTGCGGCCATACCGTGGTTGAGTACCTGGTCGATGGCGCTGTTGCCGAAGATCGACATCCACGCCAGGGTGAAACCCAGCGGGATCAGCAGCACGCCAAACACGAACTCACGGATGGTGCGGCCACGGGAAATGCGCGCGATAAACAGGCCCACGAACGGCGACCATGCAATCCACCAGGCCCAGTAGAACACCGTCCAACCGCCCAGCCAGTCGCTGGGTTTGTCGTAGGCGTACACGTCGAAACTCTTGGTCGGCAAGGCGCCCAGGTAGTCGCCGATGTTCTGGATCAAGGTATTGAGCAGGTGCTGGGTCGGCCCGGCGAACAACACGAACAGCAGCAGCGCACAGGCCAGCAGCATGTTGATGTCGGACATCACGCGCACGCCTTTATCGACACCGGCCACGGCGACGATGATCGCGGCGCCCATCATCAGCGTGATCAGACCGACCTGGATCCACTGGGTATGGGCAATGCCAAACAAGTAGTCCAGCCCGGAATTGAGGTGCAGCACCCCAAAGCCCATGTCCGCACCCAGCCCGAACACCGTAGCGATGATGCCGAAGCCATCCACCGCGTAACCGATGGGGCCGTTGATGCGCTTGCCGATCAGCGGGTACAGCGCCGAACGCAACGCCAGCGGCAAGTTATGCCGGTAGGCGAAATACGCCAAGGCCATGCCGACAAACGCGAACACGCCCCAACCGTGCAGGCCCCAGTGCAGGAACAGGATCTGCATGGCCTGGCGTGCGGCATCGGCGTTCATCGGCGCGCCCTGAGGCGGCTGCACCAGGTGCGTCAGCGGCTCGGAGACGCAGAAGAAAAACAGCGTGATGCTGATCCCGGCGGCGAACAGCATGCCGGCCCAGGACAGGTAACTGAATTCGGGCTCGTCGTGGTCGGCACCGAGTTTTATCTTGCCGTAGCCCGATAACGCGGTGACCACCACGAAGACCAGATACAGGGTCATCGCCAGCATGTAGTACCAGCCGACCGTGTTGGCCGCCCAGTTTTGCGCCGCCAGCAGCCAGGCACCGGCCTGTTGCGGGATAGCGATGACAGTGATGCCGAACAGCAGGATAAACGTCGCGGCGAAGTAGAAGACCGGCGCGTTCATGCGCACCTGGCCGCTGGTAGGGGTGGACGATGCACTCATGAACGATGCACCCCGAGGGTGAGGGATGTGGCTGTAAATAACGGACTCAGCAAAGGTAAGCCTCCTGTTGTGAGCGGGCAGCGAACCACCGGGTTTAACTTGAACGAGCATTCAAGTTAAACATGGATAGGCGGTCTGGGACTAATCGCAGGGCTGAGTGGTAGACATTTCCTACGCCAGCCCAAGGCAAGCTTAGTCCTCAGCGCTCACGGGAAGTGCCATCACTTTTGCGTGCCGTCATCATGTTGCAGGTTGGCCTGGGTGATATTCGCCCCCGCCGGTACGCTGCGCGTCAGCCACACGTTGCCGCCGATGGTCGAGCCTTGGCCGATGGTGATACGCCCCAGGATCGTCGCCCCGGCGTAGATCACCACGTCATCCTCGACAATCGGGTGGCGTGGGTGGCCTTTCTGCAACTGCCCGTCTTCGTCCGCCGGGAAGCGTTTGGCGCCCAGCGTCACAGCTTGGTAGATGCGCACGCGCTCGCCGATGATCGCGGTTTCGCCGATCACCACGCCGGTCCCGTGATCGATAAAAAAACTCGGGCCGATCTGCGCGCCGGGATGAATATCGATACCGGTGGCGGAGTGGGCAATTTCCGCGCTGATCCGCGCCAACAGCGGCAGACCGGCACGGTACAGGTGGTGGGCCAGGCGATGGTGAATCACCGCCAGGATGCCCGGATAGCACAGCAGCACTTCATCTACGCTGCGCGCCGCTGGGTCGCCGTGGTAGGCGGCGAGTACGTCAGTGTCCAACAGACTGCGCAGGGACGGCAGGGCCAGGGCGAAATCCTGGATCAGGCGGATGGCGAGCGCGTCGACTTCGCTGTCGTCTTTAGCGCCTTGGCGTGCAGCGTAGCGCAACTCCAGGCGGGCCTGGCCGAGCAAGGCATTCAGCGCCACATCGAGGGTGTGACCAACGTAGAAATCTTCACTCTCTTCACGCAGGTCCACCGGGCCCAGGCGCATGGGGAACAGTGCGCCGCACAACGACTCGAGAATCTGCGCCACCGCCTCGCGGGACGGCAGCTCGCGGCCACCATGCTCGCCACTCAAGCGCCCATTGCGCGTTCGCCACTGGTCCCGGGCGCTGCGCAGTTGGCTGACGATGGTCGGTAATTGCCAATGACTGGAACGCTCACTCACGGTATTCACTCCTGACGAAATGGCCATCACTTTACGGTATGCACCCTGGCCGCCCTTAAGAACCAATGGTGTGATGCTAAGAACCGTGGGGAATAAGCGATTGACGGTTGCCCGATGAAAAGTGCCTGCCTATAGTCGCCCCATACTCATCAACCGTGCGTAGCCATGATCAAACAACAGCTCGACCGTTTTAACCGCCTGGAACTGCTGGGTGGCGCCACTGCCCTGGAAAAACTCGAGCGGCTGTCGGCCTGGTTGGGCAGGGACATCTACGTCAAGCGCGACGACACCACGCCACTGGCCATGGGCGGCAACAAGCTGCGCAAGCTCGAATACCTCGCCGCCGATGCTATCGCTCAAGGCGCCGACACCCTGGTGACCGCTGGCGCGATCCAGTCCAACCACGTGCGCCAGACTGCCGCGCTGGCCGCCAAGCTCGGCCTGGGCTGCGTCGCCCTGCTGGAAAATCCCACCGGCACTGAAGACCCCAATTACCTGGGCAACGGCAACCGCCTGCTGCTGGAGTTGTTCGACGCCAAGGTGGAGTTGGTGGAGAACCTCGACAATGTCGACGACCAACTCAACGCCCTCGCCGACCGCCTGCGCAGCAACGGCAAAAGACCTTACCTGGTGCCGATCGGCGGCTCCAATGCCCTCGGTGCATTGGGGTACGTGCGCGCCGGGCTGGAGCTAGCCGGGCAGATCGAAGACAGTGGCATCGAGTTCGCCGCCGTGGTCTTGGCCTCCGGCAGCGCGGGGACCCACAGTGGCTTGGCCTTGGCCCTGAGCGAAGTATTGCCGAACCTGCCCGTGATTGGCGTAACCGTGTCCCGCACCGAAGAAGCCCAGCGCCCAAAAGTAGAAGGCCTGGCCGAGCGCACCGCCGAGTTGCTGGGGGTGGAGATTCCTGAAGCCTTCAAGGTGATCCTATGGGACGAATACTTCGGACCGCGCTATGGCGAACCGAACGCCGGCACCCTGGCGGCGGTCAAGCTGCTGGCGAGCCAGGAAGGCCTGCTGCTGGACCCGGTCTACACTGGCAAGGCCATGGCGGGCTTGCTGGATGGCATCGGACGTCAACGGATTGAGGACGGGCCGATCATTTTCCTGCACACCGGTGGCGCGCCAGCGTTGTTCGCTTATGACTCGGCGTTCTAAAAATGCCGACCACCATATTCCCAAAAAGAATAACCAGGTTATTTAATATTATTTTCAAGTCTTAAAAACCGGCTTTATCATCGCGCCGTAGGCGAAGACGCGCTACGCGCTTTAAGGCAGGATACGACTACTGCGTCACCTGCTTCGCTCACCATAAAAAACACAGGGGCTCTTCATGACTATTTCTGTATTCCGTCGCACGTTGTTGGTTGGCACTTTGGGCCTGGCACTCGGAGCTGGCCTGATGGGCCAGGCCATCGCGGGTGAACAGCTGGACAACATCAAGAAAGCAGGCGAGATCAAGATCGGCCTGGAAGGCACCTACCCACCGTTCAGCTTCGTCGATGAAAGCGGCAAGCTCAGCGGTTTCGAGGTGGAGCTGTCCGAAGCGCTGGCCAAGGAGCTGGGCGTGAAGGTCAAGCTGCAGGCCACCCCATGGGATGGCATCCTCGCTGCCCTGGAATCCAAACGTCTGGACGCCGTGGTCAACCAAGTGACCATCTCGGAAGAGCGCAAGAAGAAGTACGATTTCTCCAAGCCTTACACCGTCTCCGGTATCCAGGCACTGGTCCTGAAGAAGAACGTTGACGCGATCAAGACCGCCGATGACCTGGCCGGCAAGAAAGTCGGTGTGGGCCTGGGCACCAACTACGAACAATGGCTCAAGGACAACCAACCTAAAGCCCTCATCAAGACTTACAACGACGACCCGACCAAGTTCCAGGACCTGCGCATCGGCCGTATCGACGCCATCCTGATCGACCGCCTGGCCGCCCTGGAATACGCCAAGAAAGCCCCTGATACCGCCGCAGCCGGCGACGCCTTCTCCCGTCAGGAAGCCGGTATTGCCCTGCGCAAAGGCGAGCCAGAACTGCTCGACGCGGTGAACAAGGCCCTCGACAAACTGCGCGCCGATGGCACCTTGAAGAAGCTGTCCGAGAAGTACTTCAACGCTGACGTCACTCAATAATGGAAGCAGGTTTCCAACTCGCGCTGGACTCCGCGCCCTTTCTGCTCAAGGGCGCGTACTACACGGTGATCCTCAGCCTCGGCGGGATGTTTTTCGGTTTGCTGCTGGGTTTCGGCCTGGCCTTGATGCGCCTGTCGCGCTTCAAGCTGGTGAGCTGGCTTGCCCGAGTCTACGTGTCGTTCTTTCGCGGCACGCCCTTGCTGGTACAGCTGTTCTTGATCTACTACGGCTTGCCGCAAGTGGGCATCGAGCTGGATCCGATCCCGGCGGCCATGATCGGCTTTTCGCTGAACATGGCCGCCTATGCCTGTGAAATCCTGCGCGCCGCCATCGGTTCCATCGAGCGCGGCCAGTGGGAAGCGGCGGCCAGTATCGGCATGACCCGTGCGCAGACCCTGCGCCGGGCCATCCTGCCGCAGGCCATGCGCACGGCTTTGCCGCCGCTGGGCAACAGCTTCATTTCGCTGGTCAAGGACACGGCGCTGGCCGCTACCATCCAAGTGCCCGAGCTGTTCCGCCAGGCGCAACTGGTGTCGGCGCGGACCTTCGAAATCTTCACCATGTATCTCTCCGCTGCCCTGATCTACTGGATTTTGGCGAGCATCCTGGCGCATTTGCAGAATCGCCTGGAAGACCGGGTCAACCGGCATGACCTGGAGTCCTGAAGCATGATCGTGGTTGAAAAACTGACCAAACAATTCAAGGGTCAGGTGGTGCTCAACGGCATCGATCTGGAGGTCAAGGAAGGCGAAGTCATCGCCATCATCGGCCCCAGCGGTTCCGGCAAGACCACCTTCCTGCGCTGCCTGAATTTCCTCGAACAACCCACCAGCGGTCGCATCAAGGTGGGCGACATCGAGATCGACAGCAGCAAGCCGATCAACCAGCAGGCCAGCCTGGTGCGGCGCCTGCGCCAGCACGTGGGTTTTGTGTTCCAGAGCTTCAACCTGTTCCCCCACCGCACGGCGCTGGAAAACGTCATCGAAGGCCCTATCGTGGTCAAGAAGATGCCACGGGAGGCGGCTGACGCCCTGGGTCGCAAACTGCTGGCCAGGGTCGGCCTGGCGGGCAAGGAAGACGCCTATCCACGGCGCCTGTCGGGCGGCCAGCAACAACGGGTGGCGATTGCCCGTGCGTTGGCCATGGAACCGGAGGTGATTCTGTTCGACGAGCCCACCTCGGCCCTCGACCCGGAACTGGTGGGTGAAGTACTGGCAACCATCCGCAGCCTCGCCGAAGAAAACCGTACCATGGTCATCGTCACCCACGAGATGAGCTTTGCGCGGGATGTGGCCAACCGGGTGATCTTCTTCGACAAGGGCGTGATCGTGGAACAAGGTGAAGCCAAGGCGTTGTTTGCCAACCCCAAGGAAGAGCGCACCCAACAGTTCCTGAGCAAATTTCTCGCCCACTGAGGCTTTGTGTGGGAGCTGGCTTGCCAGCTCCCACACAAAGCCTGTTCCTACACGAAGTCCTCATTCCAACCTGCAAAACACCCCATCACACCCGCCCGAATATCCCTGCACCAGTCAGACCCTTCTGAATATCTCCAAACCCGCCGTTTAGCCCTTTGCCGCCATTGACGCTCCGTGCCCAACCCTCTTATCTAGCGCCCAGAGGATTGGATCCTATCCCGGCTATTCACTGAATCGTTCTGTTCGGCCCACCGCGCTTGCCTGCGCCAAGGGGCCGGAGCGATTGCTGCTGGCTGCATCAAGGAGATTATTTATGACGCCCCCCCTGCTCACCGCCCCGACACTGCCCCAGGCCATCGGCAATGGCATCAATGCCCTGGCCGCCACACACTTGCAGGTCGACATCGCGCCGTATCCCGGCATGGACGAAGGCGACTTGATCGAGCTGTTCTGGAATAACTGTTTTGCCGCTTCACGTCGGGTAACCGCCTGCAAGGTCGGCGCGTTCATTCACCTGCGGGTACCGGAGAGTTTCGTGCTGGATGGCCTGACCCACGTGCATTACCAGGTGATGCAAGTCGGCCACTGCCCGGCCCGCTCTGCCGTCAAGCGAGTACGTGTGAAGACCTGTTGCCCGGGCGGCCAGCCGTCCCCCCTGTACCGCGATGAAAACCAGAACCTCGCCCCCGTGGGGTTGCCCGACACCATCCGCCGCTTTGGCGTCAACGCCAGCCAGGTCCGACGGGGTATTCCCCTGACCATCGAGCCCTACCTCAACATGGCCACGGGCGATGCCATCACCCTGCGCTGGGGCGATGTGCGCCTGGACCTGCCGAAGATCCAAGCCGTTGAGGTCGGCCTGGCGGTGCAGGTATGGGTGCCCTCCTCGGTGATCACCGAAGCCGGTGACGACTGTCGGCTGGAGGTGACGTACTGCATTCTGGATCGCGTCGGCAACAATTCACGCTGGGCGCCCGCCCGCATGTTACGCATCGCCGCCGAGGCGCCGCCCCGTCTGGCCGGGGCGGCGCTGATCTATCAACCCCGCCCACTGGGATCGCCCTGCGAACCTGGGTGACAGACCTTCTATGCATATTCCCAAAAGTTAGTTTATTTAAATATTTAACACGCTTAGGGTATATGCACCGGACCACCGGACATCGCTGATTTTTCTGTTTTTATTTCATTGAATGCGAGGTCGGTATGGTCAGGATTACCCCGGTGCACAACGCCAGGGCATTACGTGCAGCCAAGGAGCGGCGCTGATGTCTAACTTGGCTCAAACACCCCCCCAGAGCGATCTGGACATTGCCCCCCTGCTGTTGCCAGCCGCCGTGCTGCGCAACGACGCAGAGGCGCTGAGGGCTGCCCATGAACTCGCCCAGGCTGCGCGCCTGCAAGCCGCCAAGCGCGACCAGCAGCGCAAGCTGCCATGGGCACAGCTCGAACAGTTCACCCGCAGTGGGTTGGGCAGTATTTCCATTCCCCGTGAATACGGCGGCCCGCAGGTGTCTTTCGTGACCCTGGCCGATGTGTTCGCGATCATCAGTGCGGCAGACCCGGCCCTCGGGCAGATTCCGCAGAACCATTTCGGCATCCTGCACCTGTTGCAAGGTGCCGCCACCGAGCGCCAGAAAAAGCAGCTGTTCCAGAGCGTCCTCGACGGCTGGCGCATCGGCAATGGCGGCCCGGAACGCGGCACCAAAAACACCCTGGAACTCAAGGCGCGCATCACCGCTGAGGGTGACGGCTATGTGATCAGCGGCCAGAAGTTCTATTCCACCGGCGCGCTCTTCGCCCACTGGGTTGCCGTCAAGGCACTCAACGATGACGGCAAGCAGGTCATGGCGTTTGTGCGCCGTGGCACTGAAGGCCTGCGCATCGTCGATGACTGGTCCGGCTTTGGCCAACGCACGACTGCCAGCGGCACCGTGTTGCTGGACCAGGTGCCGGTCGATGCCGAGTTGGTGGTGGAAAACTGGCGCATCGGCGAAACCCCGAATATCCAGGGCGCCGTTTCCCAATTGATCCAGGCGGCCATCGACGCCGGCATCGCACGCGGCGCGCTCGACGACACCATCGCGTTCGTCCGTGAACGCTCGCGCCCATGGATCGATGCCAAGGTCGAACGCGCCAGTGATGACCTGTATGTGATCGCCGATATCGGCAAGCTGAAGATCGAACTGCACGCCGCCGAAGCCCTGCTGCGCAAGGCTGGCCAGGTGCTGGACCAGGTCAACGCTGCGCCGATCACCGCGCAGTCCGCGGCCCGTGCGTCGATTGCCGTGGCTGAAGCCAAGGTGCTGACCACCGAGGTATCGCTGCTGGTCAGCGAAAAACTCTTCGAGCTGGCCGGTAGTCGCGCCACCCTCGCCGAATTCAACCTCGACCGTCATTGGCGCAACGCCCGCGTGCACACCCTGCACGATCCGGTGCGCTGGAAATATCACGCCATCGGCGCCTATCGACTGAACGGCACGTTGCCCGCCAGGCATTCCTGGATCTGACCGACCAGACCTCTGGAGAACACCTATGACTTTCTCTGCAAACGTCGCGGTTATCACCAGCGACGAGCAAGCCCTTATTGTCGCCAGCGACCTGGCCGAAGACTTCCGCCGCGACAGCGCCCAGCGCGACCGTGAACGCCGCCTGCCGCTGCCTGAGCTGGATGTATTCTCGCGTTCCGGCCTGTGGGGTATCAGCGTGCCCAAGGAGTACGGTGGCGCTGGCGTGTCCAACGTCACCCTGGCCAAGGTCATTGCGCTGATCGCCCAGGCGGATGCTTCCCTGGGCCAGATCCCGCAAAACCATTTTTATGCACTGGAAGTGCTGCGCGTAAACGGCAGCCCGGTGCAACAAAAACGCCTGTACGCCGAAGTTCTTGCAGGCCAACGCTTCGGCAACGCCCTGGCAGAGTTGGGCACAAAAACGGCTCATGACCGTGTCACCAAAATCACCCGTGACGGCGACGGGTTTCGAATCAGCGGCCGCAAGTTCTACTCCACCGGCGCGATCTACGCCCAACGCATTCCCACGTCGGTGGTGGATGAACAGGGCGTGCAGCAACTCGCGTTTGTGCCGCGCGACAGCGAAGGCCTGAGCGTGATCGACGACTGGAGCGGCTTCGGCCAGCGCACCACCGGCAGCGGGTCGGTGGTGTTCGACAACGTGTGGGTTGCCGCGCAAGACGTGATCCCATTCCAGAGCGCCTTTGAACGCCCCACAACCGTCGGTCCGCTGGCGCAGATCCTCCACGCCGCCATCGACACGGGCATCGCCCGCGCGGCCTTTGAGGATGCGTTGCACTTTGTGCGCACCAAGACCCGCCCATGGATCGATTCCGGCAACGACAAAGCCACCGAAGACCCACTGACCCTGAAAAGCTTCGGTCACCTGAGCATCCGCCTGCACGCCGCCGAGGCGCTGCTGGAACGCTCGGGTGAATGCCTCGACCGTGCCCAGGCCGACAGCAATGCCGAAACGGTTGCCGCCGCCTCCATCGCCGTCGCTGAAGTACGCGCCTTGAGTACCGAGATTTCCCTGGCCGCCGGCAGCACCTTGTTTGAACTCGCCGGCAGCCAGGCGACCCTGGCCGAACATGGCCTGGACCGTCACTGGCGCAACGCCCGCGTGCATACCCTGCACGACCCGGTGCGTTGGAAGTACCACGCGGTGGGCAACTACTACCTCAACGATGAAAACCCGCCACTGCGGGGGACCATCTGATGGCCAAGAAGAAAATCCTGCTCAATGCCTTCAACATGAACTGCATCGGGCACATCAACCACGGCCTGTGGACCCATCCACGGGATACATCAACCCAGTACAAGACCATTGAGTACTGGACAGATTTGGCGCAAACACTTGAGCGCGGGCTGTTCGATGGCTTGTTCATCGCCGATATCGTCGGCGTGTATGACGTCTATCAGAACTCGATCGACGTACCGCTCAAGGAGTCGATCCAGTTGCCGGTGAATGACCCGTTGCTGCTGGTCTCGGCCATGGCGGCCGTCACCCAGAACCTCGGCTTTGGCCTCACCGCCAACCTCACCTACGAGCCGCCGTACCTGTTCGCCCGGCGCATGTCCACGCTGGACCACCTGAGCCGTGGCCGGGTCGGCTGGAACATCGTCACCGGCTACCTCGACAGCGCCGCCAAGGCCATGGGCCTGACCGAGCAGGTTGAACATGACCGTCGCTACGACCAGGCCGATGAATACCTGGAGGTGCTGTACAAGCTCTGGGAAGGCAGTTGGGAAGACGGCGCGGTGCTCAACGATCCGCAGGCGCGGGTGTATGCGCAGCCCGGCAAAGTGCACAAGGTCGAGCATCACGGCGAGTTCTACCAGGTGGAAGGTTACCACCTGTGCGAACCCTCGCCGCAACGCACGCCGGTGCTGTTCCAGGCCGGCAGTTCGGATCGCGGTTTGCTGTTCGCCGGCCGGCATGCCGAGTGCGTGTTCATCAGCGGGCAGAACAAGGCGGCGACCAAGGTGCAGGTGGACAAGGTACGCGCCAGCGCCGTGGCAGCCGGGCGCAACCCGGATGACATCAAGGTGTTCATGGGCCTCAACGTGATCGTGGGCGCTACCGAAGCGTTGGCCTGGGAGAAGCACGCCGAGTACCTGAGCTACGCCAGTCCGGAGGCGGGTGTGGCGCATTTCTCGGCGTCTACTGCGATTGATTTCGCCCAGTACGCGCTGGACGAACCTATCCAGTACGTGAAGAGCAACGCGATCCAGTCGGCCACCAAGAACCTGCAGAACAACGACTGGACCCGGCGCAAGTTGCTGGAACAGCACGCCCTCGGTGGCCGCTACATCACCTTGGTCGGCTCGCCTGAGCAGGTCGCTGACGAGCTGGAATCCTGGATCAGCGAAACCGGCCTGGATGGCTTCAACCTCACGCGCATTGTCACCCCGGAAAGCTACGTGGACTTCATCGACCTGGTGGTGCCGGAGCTGCAAAAGCGCGGGTCCTACAAGACCGCGTACGAGACCGGCACGCTGCGCGAAAAAGTCTTCCACGGCAACGCCCGCCTGCCCGAACAACACACCGGCTCCACCTACCGCCAAACGGCTTCTCTGACTGGAAATACCCTATGAAAAAGACATTGCTCGCTCACCCAGTCAAAGCACTGGCCCTGGCTTTCGGACTGTTCAGCTCGGCGGTATTCGCCGCCGATGCGCCGTTGAAAATCGGCACCACGGCGGCCTTTGCGATTCCCCTTGAAGCCGCCGTCGCCGAAGCCGGCAAGCAAGGCCTGAAAGTCGAGTTGGTGGAATTCACCGACTGGATCGCGCCGAACGTCAGCCTAGCGGCCGGCGATATCGACGTGAACTACTTCCAGCACATCCCGTTCCTGGAAAACGCCAAGGGCGCCGCCGGTTTTGACCTGGTGCCGTACGCGCCGGGGATCATCAACAACGTCGGCCTGTATTCGAAGAAGTACAAGAGCATCAACGACCTGCCCCAAGGCGCCAGCGTGGCGATTGCCAACGACCCGATCAACAGCGGTCGCGGCCTGCAACTGCTGGCCAAGGCCGGGCTGATCACCCTCAAGCCGGGCGTGGGCTACAAGGCCACCGAAGAGGACATCGTTTCCAATCCGAAGAAGATCAAGATCCTGCAGGTCGAGGCGGTGCAACTGGTACGCGCTTATGACGACGCAGACCTGGTGCAGGGCTACCCGGCGTATATCCGCCTGTCCAAGACCTTCGATGCAGAATCGGCGCTGCTGTTCGACGGCCTCGACCACCCGGAATACGTGATCCAGTTCGTGATCCAGCCGAAAAGCAAAACCGACCCACGGGTGATCAAGTTCGTCGACATCTACCAGCATTCGCCGGTCGTGCGCGCTGCGCTGGATAAATCCCTCGGCAAGCTCTACCAAGTCGGCTGGGAAGATAAAAAATGACCGCCGCCAACGCCCAACTGCGCGACCTGGGCTTGCCGCCCAGGGACGCCGAGCAGACCGAACTGCACCCTGACCTGAACCGCGCCCATGTGCGTTTTATCAACCTGGGCAAGACCTACGACGGCACCGTGCATGCCTTGCAAGGCATCGACCTGGCGATCCAGCGCGGTGAAGTGTTCGGCATCATCGGCCGCAGCGGCGCCGGCAAGTCGTCGCTGATCCGCACCATCAACCGCCTGGAGCAACCCAGCAGCGGGCGCGTGCTGATTGACCAGGTCGACATCGGCGACTTCGATGAAGACCGTCTGGTGGAGCTGCGTCGGCGTATCGGCATGATCTTCCAGCACTTCAATTTGATGTCGGCCAAGACGGTGTGGCAGAACGTCGAGTTGCCGTTGAAAGTGGCGGGTGTGCCGAAGCTGCAACGCGAGCAGAAGGTGCGTGAGCTGCTGGAACTGGTGGGTTTGCAGGACAAGCACAAGTCTTACCCGGCGCAGCTGTCCGGCGGGCAGAAACAGCGGGTGGGCATCGCCCGTTCGCTGGTGCATGACCCGCAGATCCTGCTGTGCGACGAAGCCACGTCGGCCCTGGATCCGGAAACCACCCAGTCGATCCTCGGCCTGCTGCGTGAGATCAACAAGCGCCTGGGTTTGACCATCGTATTGATCACCCATGAGATGGCGGTAATCCGCGAAATCTGCGACCGCGTGGTGGTGCTGGAACACGGACGCATCGTTGAGCAAGGCCCGGTTTGGCAGGTGTTCGGCAACCCGCAGCATGACGTCAGCAAAACCCTGCTGGCACCGCTGCAACACGGGCTGCCGGACGAGTTGCAGAGCCGTTTGCAAGCCACGCCGGCATCCGCCGACGCCGCCGTGGTGCTGCGCTTGCAGTTCACCGGCAGCGACACCGATGAGCCGGACCTGGCCGCGCTGTTCAGCGCACTCGGTGGGCGCGTGCGTTTGCTGCAAGGCGGCGTAGAACGCATCCAGGGACATGCCCTGGGGCAACTGCTGCTGGCGGTAAGTGGCTCGACCCACGACGCCAACGAGCTGCGCAACCGCGCCGGCAACTGGGCACAACAGGCAGAGGTGCTGGGCTATGTGGTTTGATCGTTTAGTGCAGGGCGCCCTCGACACCTTGTTGATGGTCGGCGTGTCGTCATTGATCGCGCTGCTAGTGGGCATTCCATTGGCGGTGTTCCTGGTGACCAGCGACAAAGGCGGCATCTACCAAGCCCCGGCGCTTAACCGCGTGCTGGGGGCGTTCGTCAATCTGTTCCGCTCGATTCCGTTTTTGATCCTGATGGTGGCGTTGATTCCATTCACCCGGCTGATCGTCGGCACCACGTATGGTGTATGGGCTGCCGTCGTGCCGCTGACCATTGCCGCCACGCCGTTTTTTGCACGGATCGCCGAAGTGAGCCTGCGCGAGGTCGACCACGGTCTGATCGAGGCTGCGCAAGCCATGGGCTGCCGTCGCTGGCACATCATCTGGCATGTGCTGCTGCCGGAAGCGCTGCCGGGGATTGTCGGCGGGTTCACCATCACGCTCGTCACCATGATCAATTCGTCGGCCATGGCCGGTGCGATTGGCGCGGGCGGCTTGGGCGACATTGCCTACCGCTACGGTTATCAGCGCTTTGATACGCAGATCATGCTGACGGTGATCGTGTTGCTGGTGATGTTGGTGGCGGTGATTCAGTTGGGCGGTGATCGCCTGGCGCGGGTGCTCAACAAGAGGTGAGGTATAGTCGGGGCATCTCAGTGCCCGGTATTACTTGCCATGCCCCTCAAGCCCGACGACCTCGACCAGATCACCTCCACCACCCTTGGCCACTACAACAAGGTGGCCGAGGACTTCCGTGAAGGCACCCGCGATCATGATGTGAGCCAGAACATCGATGCTTTGTTGAGGCATATCCAGGGTACAGGGCCGTATACCTTGCTGGATTTTGGCTGCGGGCCAGGGCGGGATTTGCAGACGTTTACGCGTATGGGACACGTCGCCGTAGGCCTGGATGGCTCGGAGCGGTTTGCGCAGATGGCGCGGGAAGACAGTGGTTGCGAGGTGTTGCAGCAGGACTTCCTTAAGCTGGACCTGCCTGCCGAGCGCTTCGATGGGATTTTTGCCAATGCCGTGCTGTTTCATATTCCCAAGCAGGAACTGCCGCGAGTGCTCAAGCAGTTGCAGGGGACGTTGAAGCCTGGGGGCGTGTTGTTCAGTTCCAATCCTCGGGGTGAGAATCAGGAAGGCTGGAATGGGCCGCGCTATGGGTCTTATCACGACTTGGCGGCGTGGCAAACGTTGCTCACCCACGCAGGTTTTGTGGAGTTGGAACACTACTACCGCCCCGCCGGGCTGCCACGTGAGCAGCAGCCTTGGCTGGCCAGCGTGTGGCGCAAAGCATAAGGGTGCGTTGATTGGTCCGGCGTCATCGCAGGCAAGCCAGCTCCCACACTTGGAATGCATTCTCCTGTGGGAGCTGGCTTGCCTGCGATAGCTATTTCACCTGATACACCACTGGTTTTTCACCCACGCCAAGCGCCGTCACGCTGCGCTCGGCATACCCTTCTCTAGGGATCGCAGCAAAATTCGCCACCAACCGAGTCCCATCGGCAAACGTGGTCTCCTGCACCCGCCGATCCGTGGTCAGCCACCGAAACCCGGTCATTTCCTGCATGGCCAAACGCTGATGCAGTGGGCGGAAAAAGGCGTCCTGGCGTTGGATCAATGGCAGTCGCTGCTTCAAGGTCGCAGCACTCAAGTGATACAGCGGCGGTACGTTGTAGAGCAGTTGGGTCAGCTCGTTTTCAACCTGCACATTGCTCAGCTTCAGGCTGTCGAACAACCAGTGGTGGGTCGTGATCACCGAGCCATGGAACACCGCCTGATACAACGGCAGGCGCATCGTCGGTTCGAAATACACCGTGCGAAACGGCTCCTTCAATGGCACTGGCTTGAAGAACACCGCCGGCTGCTCCGGTGGGAACCAGTTACCGACGTAATAGGGTGACTGCTTGTCCTTGGTCATCGCGTGATCACCCCAGCCGATCACCGGCGTCTGCATGCCATGGGCAAACAGAATGCCCTGGGCCGTGATGGCGTTGCCGTCCTCGGAACCGGTGGGCAACTTGCGCGCGGTATTGATCCAGCGGGAGGCGTCGATGTTACCTTCGGCGTTTTGCGCCTGGGTCATCGGTGCACTGCCGCGGTAGCTGTCGAACACCATGCTGGTGGCGTAGGCATCCAGGAACCAGGCGTTGAAGCCTGCCTTGGCTTGCACGGCCTGCACCCGCGCTTCCAGCAACGGCCGCACACAGCGCGGGTCGGTGTAGTGCCCGGACTGTTGAAAACCGGTCTTGAGCTTGCCGCCCTTCAACACAATCGCGCAGTCGCGGTAGGCATTGCTGCCAAGGTGGGCGGTGGTCCAGTCGGGGTTTTCCGTGGCGGATAACGCGGTTTCATAGGAGTCGTAGGGCGCCATCAGGAAGCCCGCATCGACACCGGCGCGAATCGCCTCGGGGTGCCAGAGCCCGCCTTCCCAGCCTTCGCCCAGGGTCAGCAACACACGGGGCAGGCCGGCGTTGCTCAGCGATTGAATCACCGGGTTGCCCCAGGCTGCCGGGTTTTCACTGAGGGCGCCGGCAAAGTCCACGGCCAACTCGCCACGCAATTCGCCGTAGCGCGCAGCGAGCCGTGTCATGTCGGGCTCTGCTACCTGCCAACTCTGCCGGGCCTTCTTGTTGATCGCCGCGTTCAGCCCTCGCAGCAGCACCGTCTGCTCATAACGATTCAATGCCGTGGCCTGCGCCAGTACCTTGGCAGACTCCTTGTCCAGCAAGCCGTTGAGTTCATGCCCACGCAGGCGCTGGAGCAACAAGGACCAATCCCGCACATCCTCCAACGCCAGCAGGTCATTACCCCACAGGTAGATATGACTGGCGCCCAGCAACTTCTGCGCTTCGGGCGTCTGTCGCAGTTTGTCCGCCAAAGGCTCGTACCGCCCCTGCTCGACCAACCACTGGCGATAGCGCTTGGCGCCGGCCAAGGGATCGCCCTCACCCAGGTGCAACCGCAACGTCATCGGCGCATCAGGGTCAAGCGAGGTGAATTCATGGGCCAAGGACAGGGCCTGGTCCGGTTGCCACCGCAGGCGATTGTTATAGGGATTGGTCAGCAACCAGTTGAGCGTAAACACGCCGTGGTCGACACCCCACAACGGCAGGCTGAGATCCTGGGTGGTGTTGAGGTCGCCTTGCTCCAGCAGAAACGCCTTCCAGATGGCGTTATCGGCGGGTACGTAATGCCCTTCAGCCAAAGGCCACATAAAGCCTTGGCCCAAGGCACTGGCCGGTTGTTGAAGAATGGG
Source organism: Pseudomonas sp. DWP3-1-3b3 (assembly GCF_049896305.1). Lineage (NCBI taxonomy): Bacteria > Pseudomonadati > Pseudomonadota > Gammaproteobacteria > Pseudomonadales > Pseudomonadaceae > Pseudomonas > Pseudomonas sp. DWP3-1-3b3. Next base: position 54,563 of record NZ_JAFCUA010000012.1, read on the forward strand.
GATTTCACCCGGCTCACGCGCACGGATGGACAACGCCAGGTCGCGCTGCTCAAGGGTAGCGCTCACACGGAAGGCGCCATCATCCCATTGCCAATCGGCCTGCTGATCGCTGTGGGCAAGCTGGCTGACGGCACGTGCCGCTACGCCGCTGGAAGCTTGTACCGTCGGTTGCCCGCTGGGGGTCACGCGGATCGCAAGGGTGGCCGGGTCGAGTTCGACCCGCCACAACGCGTTTTCCAGAACGGTACCGGCAAAAGCCATGGGTGACAGCAACACCGTGCAGATCAACCAACTGTGGCGCAGGAACTGGGGCATGTTCAGCTCTGTTCGTGTTTGGGCTCGCGGATCTTGTACCAAGCCACATACAACGCGGGCAAAAACAAAAGTGTAAGCAAAGTCGCAATGATGATCCCGCCAATCATCGCGTAGGCCATTGGCCCCCAGAACACCTCACGCGCGATGGGGATCATGCCCAGGCTCGCCGCCGCCGCCGTCAGCAGGATCGGCCGGCGCCGATGCTCGGTGGCTTCCACCACCGCATCCCACGGCGTATAGCCCGCCACTTCGTATTCATGAATCTGCGTCACCAGAATCACCGAGTTGCGGATGATGATGCCGATCAGCGCCAGGATCCCCAGGATCGCCACAAAGCCCATGGGCGTGCCCGTGGGGATCAACGCCAGCACCACGCCGATCAAACCGAGCGGCGCGACACTCGCCACCAGGAACATCTTCTGCACGCTGTGCAACTGGATCATCAGGAAGGTCGCCATGAGGAACAGCATCAACGGCACCACGCTGGCAATCGGGCCCTGGGCCTTGCCGCTTTCTTCCACGGTGCCGCCGGTGGCGACCTTGTAGCCCACCGGCAAGCCGGCGCTGAACTTATCGATCTCCGGCTTGAGCTGTTTCACCAGGTCCGTCGGCTGCATCTCATCACGCACCGACGCCTTGATGGTGATCGTCGGTTTACGGTCGCGGCGCCACACCAGCGGCTGCTCCAGCTCGTAGCGCACCGTGGCGAACGCCAGCAGCGGAATCGAGGTGCCGTTGGGTGTGACGATCTGCAGGTTCTGCAAGGTTTCCGGCGTGCCGCGTTCGGCATCTTCGGCGCGGCCGACCACGTTGATCAGGTAGATATCGTCATGCACCTGGGTCACCGAGGCGCCGCTGACCACGCTGTTCATCAACTGCGCCACGTCTTCCGACGACAGCCCCAGCTGGCGCGCCTTGTCCTGGGCGATGTCGATGCGTAGCACTTTGCCCGGCTCGTTCCAGTCGTAGATGATCTCGCCCAGGTGGGTGTTCTTGTCGAGCAAGGTCGCCAGTTCGATGGCGTGTTTGCGTACTTGGTCGGTGTCTTTGCCCGACACGCGATACTGAATCGGCCTACCTACCGGCGGGCCCATTTCCAGCGGCTGCACAAAGCTGCCAATGCCGACGAAGTCATCGCGCAGGCGCTTTTGCAGGCGTGCGATCAACTCGCCGCGCTCTTCCAGGCCCTTGCTCACGATGACCAACTGCGCGTAGTAGGGATTTTCCAGTTGCTGGTCCAACGGCAGGTAGAACCGGATCGCGCCCTGACCGATATAGGTGCTCCAACGCGCGATGTCCGGGTCGTCCTTGATGATCGCTTCCAGGCGGTCGACGGCCTTACGGGTCTCGTTGATCGAGGCGTTTTGCGGCAGGTTCAGGTCAACCAGGATTTCCGGGCGGTCCGATGACGGGAAGAACTGGTTCTGCACAAACTGCATGGAGAACACCGATGCCACAAACAGCGCCACGGTGATGCCAATCGCCCACCAACGGTTACGCATGGCCCAGAGCATGCCGCCATTGAACGCCCGGCCAATTCGCCCCGGCTCGGCATCGTGAGGCTTCACCTTGGCGCTAAGGATATGCACGCCGATTACCGGCGCAAACAGCACCGCCACCACCCACGACACCAGCATCGCCACGGCAATCACCGCGAACAGGGTGAAGGTGTACTCGCCCGCCGAACTGGCGTTGAGGCCGATGGGCACAAACCCGGCGACCGTCACCAGGGTACCGGTCAGCATCGGGAACGCCGTGGAGGTGTAGGCGTAGGTCGCCGCCTGCTCCTTGGTTTCGCCTTTTTCCAGGCGCGTGATCATCATTTCGACGGTGATCATCGCGTCGTCCACCAGCAGGCCAAGGGCGATAATCAGCGCGCCCAGGGACACCCGCTGCATGGTGATGCCGCTGTATTCCATGAACACGAACACCAACGCCAGCACCAACGGAATCGAACACGCCACCACCAAGCCGGCGCGCATGCCCAAGCTGATAAAGCTCACCACCAACACGATGATCACCGCTTCGAACAGCGCACTGGTAAAACCGCCGACGGCCTCCTCCACCACTTCCGCCTGGTCGGACACCTTGTGCACGCCGACGCCCACCGGCAGGTCGGCGGTCAGTTCATCCATGCGCCCGTGCAGGGCCTTGCCGAACGACTGGATATTGCCACCCTTCTGCATGGCAATCGCCAAGCCGATGGCCGGCTTGCCATTGAAGCGGAACATCGGTCGCGCCGGGTCCACATAGCCACGACTGATATCGGCAATGTCCGCCAGGCGATAAAAGCGGTCATTGAGCCGCAGATTCACATTGGCCAGGTCTTTCTCCGAAGCGAACTGCCCCGACGTGCGCACGGAAATCCGCTCGGGCCCGGCCTCGATCACCCCGGCCGGCGTCACCGCGTTCTGCGATTGCAGACTCTGCACCACCTGGCGCTGGTCAATCCCCAGGGCCGCCAGTTTGCGCGTGGAAAAATTCAGGTAAATCACTTCGTCCTGCTGGCCGATCATCTCGACCTTGCCCAGTCCTGGCACCGAACGGATCTCGGCGCGCACCTGCTCCACGTAGTCACGCAGCTGGCGCATCGACAGGCCGTCGCCGGTAAAGGCATACACCGAGCCGAACACGTCACCGAACTCATCGTTGAACGATGGGCCCTGCAAGCCCTGGGGGAAGGTGCCGCGAATGTCGTCGATCTTCTTGCGGACCTGGTACCAGATCTCCGGAATGGCCTTGGCGCTGGTGGTGTCCTTGAGGAACACGAACACCGTGGACTCGCCTGGCCGCGTGTAGCTTTTCACGTAGTCGAGGGAGTCGAGTTCTTCGAGTTTTTTCTCGATGCGGTCGGTGACCTGCTTGAGGGTTTCTTCCTGGGTCGCGCCCGGCCAGCGGGTCTGGATCACCATGGTCTTGATGGTGAACGAAGGGTCTTCCTCGCGGCCCAGATTCATGTAGGAGAACACGCCCATCAGCAGCGCGACGAACATCAGGTACCAGACGAAGGACTGATGCTTGAGGGCCCAGTCGGATAAGTTGAAGCTCCCTTTCATCGCGGGCTGTCCTCGTCGATTTTGATTTTTTGCCCAGGCTTCAGGCTGTTCACGCCAGCAGTGACGATACGCTCGCCGGGTTTGACGCCGCCATTGAGCAAGGCGCTGTTGGCGTCACGGCTGATCAGGCTGATGTCGCGCGGTTGCACGGTCTGGCTTTGGGTGTCGAGCAGCCAGATGCGGGTCTTGCCGTCGACCTCCTGCAAGGCACTCAGGGGCACTTCGATGCGCGGCGCAATGGCGGTGCTCAAGGTCACGCTGATCGCCGTGCCGAGGCGGAACGCGGGCGGTGTTTCCGCCAGGGTCAGCCGCGCGCGACGGGTGCGCGTGGCGCTTTGGGCCTGGGGTTCGATCTCGCGCACGATGGCGGTGGTGTTGACGCTTGGGTCGAGTTGCCCGGCGACCAGGAACACCACGTCATGGGGCAGGCGCTCGGCCAGGCCGGCGGGCAAGTCGATCACCGCTTCCTTGATATCCGGGCGGGCCAGGGTCACCACTTGCTGACCGGCACTGACCACCTGGCCGGCTTCGGCATTCCACGCGGTGACAATGCCAGCGTGGTCGGTGCGCAGTTCGGCGTAGTTGAGTTGGTCCTTGGCTTGGTTGACCGAGGCTTGTGCCTGGTCAAGAGAGGCCTGGGTGGTCTTCAGGTCGGTCTGGGCGATATCCAGCTGGGCCTGCGCGCCGACGCCACGGTTGAACAATTCCTGCTGACGGCGGGCATTGGCCTGGGCGTTGATGAATTGCGCCTGCACGCGAGCCAGGTCGCCCTGGGCGGCGCGCAATTGGTTCTGTTGGTCGGTAGGGTCGAGGACGGCAAGCAAGGCGCCCTTCTCCACCTCGGCGCCCACGTCCACGGCGCGGCGGGCAATGCGGCCGGGCACGCGGAAGCCCAGGTTGCTTTCATAACGGGCCTGGATGGTGCCGGCGAAACGGCCGAGGTTTTCCTGGTCCTCGGCTTTCACTTCCATCGACAGCACGGGGCGCACCGGTTCGGGTGGCGGCTCCTCCTTCGAACAAGCCACCAGCAACAGGCTGGCGGCGAGTATTCCCGTCAGGCGCTTCATGGCTGGGCTCCTGGCTGGGCGATCTCGACAATCATGCCGGGGTGCAGCAATTGCCCGCCGGCCACCACAACTTTTTCGCCGCCCTTGAGGCCATCGCCAATGATGATTTTGCCGGTGAGGTAACGCGCCACGCTGACTTTGTGTAGTTGGGCCTTGCCGTCGCTGTCGATCAGCCATACGGCAGGTTCGCTGAGGTCCTTGGTCAGCGCGGCCCAAGGCAATTCGATGCTGGCCTTGGCCGGGCCATTGGCGGTGGCGCTGACCACAGAGCCCAATTCCATGCCTTTGGGCAACGCTTGCAGGGCAATTTTCACCTGCACGGTGCCGGTATTGGCGGCCACGGCGGGCGTGACTTCACGCACCTTGCCCACCGCCTTGATGCTCGGGTTATCCAAGAGGCTGACGGTGATCGGCGCCTCCGGCGGCGGCTCCACCAGCAGGGATTCATAGACGTTGAACACTGCATCGCGCTCGCCATCGCGGGCCAGGCTGAAAATCGGCACGGTGGCCTGCACCACCTGACCGACTTCGGCCTGGCGCGCAGTGATCACGCCGGGCGCTTCGGCGATGAGCGAGGTGTAGCCAAGCTGTTCGCGGGCGTTGGCCAGCTGGGCCTGAGCGGCGGCCAAGGCGCTTTGGCTGCTGCGCAACGCGGCCTGGGCGGAGTCGTATTCGCTGCGGCTGGTGTAGCCCTTGGGCAGGAGCTTTTCCTGGCGCACGAAGGCGGCGGCCGTCTGTTTGACCCTCGCTTGCTCGGCCACGACCTGGGCCTGGGCGGAATCGACGTTGGTCTGCAAGTCCTTGGGATCGAGCTTGGCCAGCACTTGCTTGGCGCTCACCCGATCACCGACGTCCACCATGCGCTGGATGATCTTGCCGCCGACGCGGAAGGACAGGTCGGTTTGCACACGGGCCTGGATATCGCCCGTCAACGTGACCGCTGCGGCAAAGTCCGCCGGCTGTACAGTCTGCACAAATACCCGCGAATGCTGCTTGGGCTCAGCCTTTTCCTCGCCACAGCCGCTTAACAGCGCCAGTAGGCCAAGTCCGAAAATACAGGTGCAAATGCGACCGCCCATGCAGGCTCCTTGTGCGTGATGCCGACGTGCCAGTGTGTATGCGACTGTGAGCTTAGTTCAGGGTTCCTTATCTGCATGGAGGCTCCCATACTCCAATGGTTCCCACGCCGACTGAATGCCCATGCTCAAGACCAGGGGTGCAATTCGATTGTGTTGGAGAAGGTGTTGGGGGAGACCCGAATCGTCGGGCAGGGGATTCTGGATGCGCCGGCTTGGCATTGGCCGGAATAGGGGTGTCCTTCAGGGCCTCATCGCGGGCAAGCCCGGCTCCCACAGTTTTGATGTGTGAATACTTTCAAATGTGGGAGCTGGCTTGCCTGCGATAGCGGTAGATCAGCCACTCAATAATTAGCGGGTCAGCCCTGCCACTTCCCGCCTTCAACAATCACACTCTCAGGCTTGGTGTCATCGCTCAGCTCTTTACGCACATACTGGTCGTACAGCTTGAGCAGAAATTTCTCCTCGCCCAACTTCGCCAACTCGGTGTTCACCCAGTCACGCAATTCGATGTTGCCCTTCTTCACGGCCGGTGCAATCGGCGCTTCATCACCCAGTTTTTCTTCCAGCACACGGTAGCCCGGGTTCTGCTTGGCCCAGCTGAACAGCACCAGGTTGTCCTGGGCGTAGGCATCACCACGGCCGGCAGACAACGCCTGCAACGACTCGGAGTTTTTCTCGAACTTGAGCAGTTTCCAGTCCGGGTGGTTTTTGGTCAGCCAGATATCGGCGGTGGTGCCGGTGGTGACGATGGTGGTGCGGGTAGCCAGGTCATCCAGGCTTTTTACGGCGCTGTCGTTCGGCACCAGGGCCTGCACCGCGACTTTCAGGTTGGGGTTGGTGAAGTCCACCGCTTCCTTGCGTTCCGGGGTCACGGTCATGTTGGCGAGGATCAGGTCGACCTTGTCGCTTTGCAGGAACGGAATGCGGCTGGCGGGCTCGACGGCGACGAACTCGACTTTGTTTTCATCGCCCAGCAGGTCCTTGGCGAATTGGCGGCCGATGTCGGTATCGAAACCAACGTAGCGGCCGGCTTCGTTCACAAAACCAAACGGCGGTTTGTCGGTGAATACACCGACGATCAGCTTGTCGCGCGCCTTGATCTTGTCGATGTAACTGACAGCGGCAGGTTTTACAGGCTCTTCGGCCTTTTTATCGCAGCCGGCCAGTAAAGCGACGGCAAACAGTGGCAGCAGTAACTTTTTCATATCAACTCCAGTTCCTTGGTTTTCTTGGGCAGTGTTGAAACAAAGGAGAACTTCTCCAGGAACTGCTGCGCGCGTGCGGCTTGCGGGTTCGTAAAGAATGCCTCGGGGGTGTTCTGTTCAAGGATGCGACCGGCTTCCATAAACACCACGCGGTCGGCGACGGCGCGGGCGAAGGCCATTTCGTGGGTGACGATCAGCAGGGTCATGCCATCGCGGGCCAAGCCCTGGATCACTTCCAGCACTTCCTTGACCATTTCCGGGTCGAGGGCGGCGGTGACCTCATCAAAGAGCATGACCTGAGGGTTCATGCACAGTGAACGGACGATGGCGATGCGTTGCTGCTGGCCGCCGGAGAGCTGGCGCGGGAAGGCGTCGCGCTTGTCGGCCAGGCCCACGCGTTCCAGCAGTTTCTCGGCCTGTTCACGGGCTTCGCGCGGGTCGCGCTTTTGCACTTTCAACGGGCCGAGCAGGATGTTGTCGAGCACGCTCATGTGCGGGAACAGGTGGTAGCTCTGGAACACCATTCCGACGTCTTGGCGCACCTGCCGCCAGTCGGTTTGCTTGCCCAGCAGCTCGTTGCCGGCAAACCGCAGGCTGCCGCTGTGGGCCACTTCCAGGCCGTTGAGGCAACGCAGCAAGGTGCTTTTGCCGCAACCGCTGGGGCCGAGGATCACCACCACTTCGCCGCTTTGCACGCTCAAGTCGATGCCCTTGAGCACCTGCGCCTCGCCGAAGAATTTGTTGAAACCCTGGAACTCGATCAATGCGCTCATGCTTGGGCCCAGCGCCGTTCCAGCACCTTGGAGGCGGCCGACAACGGGTAGCAGATAAAGAAGAAAAACAGGAACAGCACGCCGTAGATCAATACCGACTCATAGGTGCGTTCGATGATTTGCTGGCCAACCTTGATCACGTCGACCACGCCGATCAGCACCGCCAGGGAACTGGTCTTGATGATGCGCGTGTAGACGTTGATGGTCGGCGGTGTCATGCGTTTCAGGGCCTGGGGCAGCAACACATAGCCGTAGAGTTGCGGGTCCGAGAGGCCAATCGACAGCCCCGCTTCACGCTGGCCACGGGGCAACGAATGCAAGGCGCCACGCACCACTTCGCCGACTTCACTGGCGCCCCACAGCGACAGCACCAGCACTGCACACCAGAAGCTTGGGATGCTCAGGCCGAAGAAAATCGGCAGGCCGAAAAACAGCAGGTACAGCCACACCAGCACCGGGATCGCGCGGAACAGCTCCAGGTACACCCGCAGCACCGCGTTGATCAGCCGGTTGTTCAAGGTGCGCATCACGCCGTACAGCACCCCGCCGACAGTGCTGAAGGCGATGCTCAAGAATGAAATCGACAAGGTTTGCGCAGCGCCCTTGCCCAATTGCGGCAACGACACCCACAACAACTCAAGACCCGAACTGGCCATGCTGGAGCCTCCTTTCCAGGCGGCTGAGCAACAGCGACAGCGGCAAGAACAGCAACACGCAGATCAGCGTCAGCACGGCGAGCATTTCGTAGGTTTTGTAGTAGAGGGCGATATAGCTCTTGGTGGTGTAGAGAATCTCCGGCACCGCCACGGCGGAGACCACGGTGGTCTCCTTGAGCAGGAAGATGAAATTGGCAAACAACGCCGGCAGGCTGAGGATGCCGGCCTGGGGCAGGATCACATGGCGCAACAGCTGCCAGTCGGACAGGCCGATGGACTTGCCCGACTCGATCTGCGCCAGCGGCACCGCCTCCACACCGGCACGTAGCACTTCGGTGAGGTAGGCGCCGCCGAGGAAAGTCATGGTAATGATCGCCGCCCAGAACCCGGAAATATTGAAGCCCAGGGCCGGCAGCGCGAAGTACACGAAGAACAGCTGGATCAGCAGCGGCGTGTTACGCGCCAGCTCCACATACAACGCCACCATGCGCGACAGGTACGGCGTGCGAAACACCAGCAGCGCCGCATTGATCAACGCCACCAGCAACGAGGTGGCAATGGCGATCAGGCCGACTTGCAGCGTCACGCCCACGGCTTTCAGAAACGCCGGGAGCGTGCTGAGGATAAAAGCGAAATCGAAGGTCATTTCCAGTCCATGACGCCGCAAGGGTAATGCAGCGGGCGCAATCCGATCCGGCGTGGGTAACGCCGGGTAGCGCGAACTTTAAAGGTATAAAAAAGAAAATTTAAATACCCAAATAGCATATTGATATCACCCAAAAAGATAACCGCCGGATTCGCGGGTTTGCCGGGTGGCAGCTATGGTTGGGGGGTCTGAGATTCGAGGGATTGAACCATGCAGGAAGTGAAACCGATGGATCCGCAGGAGTTGGTGAAGTGGTTGATGGCGCTGCGCAGGGCGATCAATAGTCAGGCGCTGTAAAAAACAGCCTCACCGTAGTGAGGCTTTTTTTCATAGGCTCAACCTTGGGTGGAAGGCTGCCGATCAGCACCTCCCGCCATGGCTTTGGTGGCGCTGTTTTGCTGTTCTTCGGTCTCAAAGTTGACGTAGTTGTCCGGGAACTTGAAGTGGGAATCCACCAGGCCCCAGTACTCTTTATTCTGTGGCTTTGCCATGTCCCAGATACGTTCAGCGGAGGAGACGGCGTCGTTGCGAGCCCGCTCCGGTCGCCCGTTGGCTTCTTGTATAACCCTGTCAACATGCCCACGTAGGGCGTTGGGCCCGGTGGTTTCGATCGTGCTTTTATTCGGACGGCTGAAGTAACGGTCGCCGGCGTATTCATTGCCTTTCATCGAACGGTATTTATCCCCGATGTCATCAATCAGGCTCTTCAGCATCGCGCTCTGGGAATGGCTGGAGAACAGTGCGTTGGCAAAATAGGGGGTGGCGTTGCCACTTGCCTCACTCTTGCCCGCAGCCATGCCGACCAGCATCAGGTCTGGGTGGGCATTTAAGGCGCCATCAAGCGGGCGCACGCTTTCCAGGTCAATATCCGTGTAGGTGCCGCCATAGTGATTGACGATTTCATATCGGGCGACGTCGGAAGCTGCGGCGTAACCGCCGTTGCGGCCCATGATTTCATGCTGATACACGTCCTTGTTCTGCAAACGTATGTCGCCGGGGTTGCTCAAGTCACGTATCTGCACGTTCTTCAGATCGCTGAAACCCTCCTGTAAAGCCGCCAGGGTCGTCGTGTCACGGGGAGGGTTACTGGCGTAGCGGTCCCAGGACTTTGTCGTCTGGTCAAGAATGGTGGCTTCTGCTTGATGAAACTTGTCGTCGGTGCGTGACGCGTGACGTTCAAAAGCACTGAGCACTTGAGAGGCGTTTTGGGGCGTAACTTTTCCACCCTCAGGCAGCAATGCTTCCTTCAACGCTTTGTTACCTGAAGACAAAAGCTCTTTATTAAGTTCCGCAATAACTTGTTTCTGCTCGATTTGATTGCGAGGCCATTGCAGCGGGTTGTTAATTGCTGTCTTAAGTTGACTGAACAATCCTCGAACAGGCCTTTCTGACTGGTAGTTTGGGTAAACACTTTCGGCTCTTGCCTGAGCCGACTTATTAGTTGCATAAGCATCAAATTGAGTAGAATCAACCCATAACATTATTTTATGGTTCGGGTTCATGGTGGCCCACTGGCGTAAATAAGTATCCTGGTTCGAACCCGGTTTGGAACCCACCCAGACCATGTGGATATTATTGGGGACTGGTTTGAACTGATCTTCGGGGTATTTTGCTTCAAATCCTGTAGCAGATGGCGAATGAGTAGCGTCATTCACATGGCCAGCCGTAGGGGTTCGTACATCGTAAGGAGAAATGGATTTCATCATAATGACACTGGCTTCCAAAAGTTGGTAGAACTCACGGGCGCCTCCATGCGATGACTCTTACAACACGCGCAAGCTTGGCCCTACTAAACCAACTAAGCAAAACGTAAAATGTAAGACAATTTAAAGATACACTCAGACACAATCCATCAGGCCTGCCGATGAACTCAAGAGTGACCTTCGACCAATAATTTATTTAACGCCTTTAATCTAAGTTCTCTTCTTTATCAAAAAATCGGAATAAAAAAACGCCGACGCGATGCAAGCCGTCGGCGTTCAAACCTTGAAGGGGGTTTTGAGTTACATCAGAACGCAGGCACGACCGCGCCGTTGTACTTCTTCTCGATGAACGCTTTGACTTCCGGGCTGGTCAGGGCCTTGGACAGTTTCTGGATAGCGTCGCTGTCCTTGTTGTCCGGGCGAGCCACCAGGAAGTTCACGTACGGCGACTTGGCGTCTTCGATGATCAGCGCGTCTTTGGCTGGGTTCAGGCCAGCTTCCAGAGCGTAGTTGGTGTTGATCAGGTCCAGGTCAACCTGGTCCAGTACGCGTGGCAGCAGGGCCGACTCCAGCTCTTTGAATTTCAGGTTCTTCGGGTTGCTGGCGATGTCTTTCGGCGTGGCCAGGGCATTGGTCGGGTCTTTCAGGGTGATCACGCCAGCTTTCTGCAGCAGCAACAGGGCACGACCGCTGTTGGAGCCTTCGTTCGGGATGGCCACAGTGGCGCCATCTTTGAGCTCAGAAATGTTCTTGATCTTTTTCGAGTAGCCGCCGAACGGTTCAACATGCACGCCGACCACGGTCACCAGGTTGGTGCCCTTGCCCTTGTTGAAGTTTTCCAGGTACGGCAGGGTCTGGAAGTAGTTGGCGTCCAGGCGCTTCTCAGCCACCTGCACGTTGGGCTGCACGTAGTCGGTGAAGACTTTGATCTGCAGGTCCACGCCTTCTTTGGCCAGGGTCGGCTTGATCAGCTCGAGGATCTCGGCGTGGGGGATCGGGGTGGCGGCAACGACCAGTTTTTCGTTGGCTTGAGCGAAGCTTGCAGTCAGGGCAGCCGCCAGTGCGGTAAACAACAGAACCTTTTTCATGCAGTGTCCTTATCGGAATTCCGGGGCGTCTCTGACGACCATTTTTATGAGGTGTGCCAGCGAAATGCTATCGCGGCGTGGAAGGGACAATACCTAGATTTTTTATTCCCGAACAATATCTTTTATTCACGTTGATATTCCATTTTGTTCATGTAGGAATTTACGCAGGGTTTCTTGCTCGGCGGCGCTCGCACTCTGGAAAATGCGCTGCACTTGTTCCAACGGCGAACCTGCGACCGGCAGGTTCAGATGCTCGGGCAGGATCTCGTCACCGCTGCTCACCAGCAACGCGAAGTGAATGACGTTTTCCAGCTCGCGGGTATTGCCCGGCCAGCTGTGGAGTTCCAGCACGCGCTGGGCAGCGTCGCTGATCAGCGGCACCGGCAGGTCCAGGCGCTGGCTGTAGATGCCCAGGAAGTACTCGGCCAAGGACAGAATGTCACCCACGCGCTCGCGCAGTGCGGGCAAGTCCAGCCGCCCTTCGCTCAAGTAATGGAACAAGCGCTCATGGAACTTGCCGGCGGCCACAGCCTGGGCCAGGTCGATGCTGGTGGCTGCGACCAGGCGCACATCCACCGGGCTGGGCTGATGGGCACCGACGCGGGTGACTTCGTGGTTTTCCAGCGCGGCCAGCAGTTTTACCTGGATCGGCAGCGGCAAATCGCCGATCTCATCCAGGTACAACGTGCCTCCATTCGCCGAACCGAACCAACCGGCCCGGCTGCTGGCGGCGCCACTGTGGCTGCCGGCGGCGTAGCCGAATAATTCGGCATCGGCGTAGGTCGGGCTGATGGCGCCGCAATTGACCGAGACAAACAAACCGGTACGGTCGCTGCCACGGTGAATGTGGCGCGCCAGCAGCTCTTTACCACTGCCGGTTTCGCCGCGAATCAACACGGGCAAGGCGCGTGGTGCGAGGCTTTCGAGGTCTTCGCGCAATTGGCGCGAACGGGGGTCGACAAACACCAGCGCCTTGGCGCGAATGCTCAACGGGCTTTTTTCGGCGTCGGGGAAGGTCAGCAACGGCTGGCCGTAGGTTTCATGCAGACTCATGGCAGGCTCCCGCCCCCAATCCACTTAAGGGACGGGGCGTTGAAAAATGTTCAGGCAGTGCGCCGGGCGTGATGCTCAAGGCGGCTTTGCAGGCGGTACAGGTAAGCAAACCCCTGCTCCCAGCGTTGGTGACCGGACTTCACATTGATATGCCCGGCGCCGGACAGAATCCCGGCTTCAGCGCCCCAGTGACGGGCCAGCTCAAGGGCCCGAGGCGCGCTGACGGCACTGTCGTTGTCGGAGCTGACCACTTGGCTCGGAAACGGCAGCAGGTCGGTGGGGATGGGCGCGAAATTACGCAAGGCGGGCGCACAGGCAGGACGCTCGACATCGGCCGGGGCCACCAGCAAGGCGCCGCGTACCTGGCGCAGGAAGTGCACCGGCGCAGTGGCTGCCCAATGCGCCACGGTGATGCAGCCCAGGCTGTGGGCGATCAGGATCACCGGCGTGCTGTCGGCCGCGATGGCCTCGGCCAGCGCGGCGACCCAGTCTTCGCGACGTGGCGTCAGCCAGTCATCTTGCTCCACACGGGCGCTGTTGGGCAGGCTGTTCTGCCAGTGACTTTGCCAATGATCTTCTGGCGATCCTTGCCAGCCCGGCACGATCAGATAACGAATCGACTCGCTGTGCATGGGTGTGCCCTCCTGCAGCGTTTAACGTTGCTGGACAGTATAGGGACGGGGGTTATATTCGTTAAGGAATAAGAAGCTATTTATTAATAACCAAAAACACATACTGATTTTACGCAAAAAAAAGGCCGCACCCTGCCAAGGAGACGGCCACAAAATTGTCGAGGCTTTTGCAATTAACGTGCGGTAATCACCGACAGCTTGGTAATCCCCGCGCGCTCGATAGACGCCATGGCTCGCGCCACTTCGCCGTAGTTCACACCATCGTCAGCCTGCAGTTGCACCCGCACATCGGGGTCCTTGGCCTTGGCCGCCTGCAGGTTGAATTCCAGCAGGTCCGGCTGGATTTCGTCCTTGTTGATAAACAATTTGCCGGCGCCATCGATACTCACCACGAGCGGGTCTTTCTGCTCCACCGGCGCGACCGCCTCAGTCTTGGGCAGGTTGATCGGGATCGCGTTGGTCAAGAGCGGCGCGGTGACGATAAACACCACCAGCAGCACCAGCATCACGTCCACCAACGGCGTCACGTTGATCTCGCTCAGCACCTCATCGCTGTCTTGCGTGGAGAAGGCCATCTCAGGACGCCTCCTTCACTTTCTGCGGGTTGCCGGCAGTGGCTTTGTTCAGGGCCGGGTGCAGCAGCACGCGGAAGGAGTTCTTCTGGGCCAGGCTGTAGAAGTCGTGGGCAAAGTCGTCCAGGTCGGCAGCGGTCAGCTTCAGGCGACGCAGGAAATAGTTGTAGACCAGCACCGCAGGCACCGCGACGGCGATCCCCACACCGGTCGCGACCAGTGCAGCACCGATCGGGCCGGCCACGGTTTCGAGGCTGGCGGAGCCCGCAGCGCTGATGCCCTTGAGCGCTTCCATGATGCCCCACACGGTGCCGAACAGGCCGATGAACGGCGAGGTGCTGCCGATACTGGCGACCACGGCCAGGCCGGTTTCCAGGGAGCGGCGTTCACGCACGATCTGCTGGCGCAAGGCGCGTTCGAGGCGGTCCTGGTGGTTGATCGCCTGGCTCAGGTCAGCCGCGTGCGGGGTTTCGCCCACCTGGATCGCGGCGTAACCGGCCTGGGCCACGCGGGCTGCGGCACCCGGCTGGGTTTCCGCCAGCTCGGCGGCCGAGTCGAGACTCGACGCCGCCCAGAACTGTTTATGGAACTTGCGATCCTGCGCCTTGAGGCGACCGAACTGCACGCCCTTGAGCAGGGCCAGGCCCCAGGTGGCGACCGAAAAAACCACCAGCAGCCAGATCACCGCGCTTTCGATGGATTCAAGTGGAGATGCTAATGCCATGATGTTTTCCCTCTGTGCAGGTCGCGGCGTGTGCAACACACCGCAGCCGAATAGTTAGTGAATCTTGAAATCGATCGGTACGCTGACCCAGCCGTTCTGGGCCACATCGCCCTGCTTGGCCGGTACAAAGCTCCAGCGCTTCACCGCTGCCAGGGCGGCGTCGTCGAGTTGCTGGCGACCGCTGCTTTTCTGGATCTGGATCTCACCCGGCTTGCCACTGGCCAGTACCTGCACCCTGAGCAACACCGTGCCTTCCCAACCGCGCCGCTGCGCCAGTGACGGGTACTCCGGCGCCGGGTTCTTCAGGTACGCGGCGTTGGCCGAAGCGGGTGTTACCGGGGCCGGCGCCGGTGGTGCTGGAGGCGCAGGTGGTGCCGGTGTCGGTGGCGCGGGCGGCTGCTCGACGGGCTTCGGTGCGGGCTTGGGCTCAGGCTTTGGAACCGGCTTAGGCTTGGGTTTCGGAATCGGTTTAGGCGGCGCTGGCTTGGCGGCCAATTCATTCACCACCGGCGGCGGTGGCTCGACAACAGGCGGCGGTGGTGGCGGCGGCACGGGAGGCGGCGGTTCCACCACGGGAGGTGCCGGTTGGGAAAACTCGATCGTCATCGGCGGAATTTCCGGCGGCACGATCGGCAACACCGGGGTCGGCTTCTGGCTCACCCAGTAGATCACCGCACCGTGCAGGGCCAGCACCAGCAAACCCAGCAGAATTCCCTCGCGACGGCTGGAGAAACGCTTCGGCGTTTTCTGCGTGCGCAACTGCCCCAACGGCGCGCGGTGCGGCCGGCCAAGGTCGACCAACTCACCACCCGGTGCCTGGCGCCATTGCGCCTCGTGTGCACTGGCGGCGGTCTGGACATTGCCCATTGATTCACTCCCTACGGTTTTGAAACAAAAAAACCGACAGGCCTGCGTGGAAGGCCGTCGAGGGTTGAATCATCGGGGCCAGACGCTTATCTCTTAAAGTAATCTTTAAAGTTATACATAGATCTAAATTGAATAAATGAAACACTTGGACACGGCAAAGCCCCGTCCTGCGGGGGCTGGCGCAAAGGCGTTGTTTTTGAATGCCTTTCAGGCATAAGAAATATTCAGTAAAAGCATTGATCAGGCAGGGCTGTTTGCACACAAATCAAGCAATTGGCGTTGTAGGCTTTGCCCAGCCGCGCCCAAGCCACTGCGGCCATACAACGCCAGACGCACGCCCTGCACCCTGGGCAAGCCGCTGTCCGGGCCCAGCACGCTATGCCCTGCCTGTACGACGCGACGGGGTAACAAACTGATGCCCAACCCCGCCGCCACCGCCGAACACACGCTCGCCAGGCTCGCGCTGGAGTACCCGATGCGCCAGCGCCAGCCGCCCACTTCCAAGTGTTGCAGCATTTCATTGCGGTACAGGCCGCCTACGGGAAATGCCACCAACGGCAGAGGATCGCGCCCCAGGGACGGCGTGCTGCGGCTGTCCACCCAGCACAAGGGCTCCGGCCATGAGGCCAGGCAGTCGTCGCTGTCGCCCATCTGCTTGACCAACAACACGTCGAACTCTCCGCTGCGGTACTGGCGCTGCAACTCGGGGCCCAGGCCGCTGGTGACTTCCAGACGCACCCTTGGAAACGCCAGTACAAAGGCCGAGAGCAGCGGCATGAGGCGTTCGGAGGCAAAGTCCTCCGGCACACCCAGGCGCAACACGCCGTCGCTTTGCTGGCTGATCAACACATCGGCGGCTTCTTCATGCAGCGCCAGGATGCGCCGCGCATAGGCCAGCAAGCGCTCGCCTTCCGCCGTAGCGACCACGCGGCGCTGATCGCGGTCAAGCAACTGACATGCCACCGCCTCTTCCAATCGGCGGATCTGCTGGCTGACCGTGGATTGGGTCAGGTGCAGACGCTCGGCGGCGCGGGTGAAATTGCCGCAATCCACGACGGCGACAAAGCTGCGCAATAACACGGGATCGAACATGGGCGCTTACCATTCCATTTGCCACTGGTTGGCATGGTTATATTTAATTTCAGAATACTCTGACGGCTACCCATACTTCACCCTCCAATCATGCCCGGAGGGATTTCCATGACCGACGATCACCAGCACCTGCAACGCGCGATCCAACTTGCCCAGACCAACGTCGCCCAGGGTGGCCGACCGTTTGGCGCGGTGTTGACGCAAGGCGGCGAAGTGCTGGTTGAAGCGGTGAATGAAATCCATCTGACCCAGGACCCTACCGCCCACGCCGAATTGTTGGCGATCCGCGCTGCCAGCCGGCAACTCGGCACACGCCTGGATGGCTGCGTGATCTACGCCAGCGGCCAACCCTGCCCGATGTGCCTGAGCGCCATGTATCTGTGCGGTGTGGAACGGGTGGTGTTTGCCGCCAGCAACGAAATGGCCGAGCCCTTTGGCCTGACGACAGCGGCGATCGGGCAGCAGGTGGGCCTGCCAGTGAGCGAGCAGCGCCTGCCGATCCAGCATCTGCCGGATGCGGCCATGACCACGCTGTACCAGCACTGGAAAAACCTGCATGCCCCTGAATAAATCCCTCGCTGGCTGGGGCCTGTTGGTCGTCCTGGGCCTCAACCTGCGGCCGATCCTCAGCTCCATCAGCCCGTTGCTCGGCGAGATTCGCCTGGCCACGGGCTTGAGCTTCCAGAGCAGCGCCCTGCTCACCAGCCTGCCCGTGGTGTGCATGGGCCTGGTGGCGCTGGTGGGCGTGCGGGTTGAAGCGCAACTGGGTGAACGCCGTGGCATTGCCCTGGGCTTGATGATGATCCTGCTGGCGTGCCTGGCCCGCTGGCTGATGGGCCAGGGTTCGACGCTGCTGGTGACCGCGTTGCTCGGTGGCGCCGGTGTCGCGTTGATCCAGGCGTTGGTGCCAGCGATGATCAAGCGCGAATTTCACCACCGCGTGCCGGTGGCGATGGGCGTGTATTCGGCCTCGCTGATGGCCGGTGGCGGGCTGGCGGCGCTGCTCAGCCCAGTGGTGGCCACGCATTTCCAGCAGTGGGAAGCCGGGCTCGGTGTGTGGTTGCTGCCGGCCTTGGCCGCGCTGCTGTTGTGGGCCTGGTTGCCACTGGGCGCGGCAAAAAGCGCGAACGTCATCCCCGCCTTCAAGGGTCTGCGCAATCGCCGTGCGTGGCTGCTGGCGCTGTATTTTGGCCTGGTGAATTGCGGCTACATGAGCATGGTCGCGTGGCTGCCGGCCTACTATCAGCAACTGGGTTGGGACGTGTTGCCCAGTGGCTCGCTGCTGGCCTTCATGACCATTTTCCAGGTAATCGCCGCACTGTTGATGCCGGTACTGGCGCAACGCGGGATCGACCGGCGGCCGTTGCTGTGGATCAGCCTGCTGGCCCAAACCATTGGCTATCTCGGCCTGCTGATGGCGCCGTTACAGTTTCCCCATCTGTGGGTGGCGCTGTGTGGCTTCGGCCTGGGCGCGTGTTTTGCCCTGAGCCTGCTGCTGACCCTCGACCACCACCGCGACCCACGCCAAGCCGGGCAACTGGCGGCGTTCGTGCAGGGCGTGGGCTTTTTGATCAATGCTATTTCGCCGTGGCTGACCGGCTGGCTGCGCGAGCTCACCGGCAGTTTTGTCAGTGCCTGGGTGGTGCTGACGGTGACAGCGGTGGCGATGCTGGTGGTGACCCGGGTATTCAGCCCCGCCACCTACCGCACGGCGCCCGCTCTATAGATATGCATTTAAGATCTAGATAAAACAAGAATGCTTAATTGACGGAATAAGCAACCCCCTTAAAATCCCGGTTCCCCCAAAGGATGCCGGGCATACCATGGACCTTCGCCAACTGCGCTACTTCATCGCGCTCAACGAGCACCGCAGTTTCGTGCGCGCGGCGGATGCCATGGGCATCACGCAGCCGGCATTCAGCCGCAGCATCCAGGGCCTGGAGCAGGAATTCGGCTGTGTGTTGGTGGACCGCGCGAACAAAGACCTGCGTCCCACCCCGGAAGGCCAGGTGGTGCTGCAACACGCGTTGAGCCTGGTGCAAGGCGCGGCGTTGCTGAGCCATGAAGTCACACGCATGACCAAACTCGACGCCGGCGAAGTGCGCTTCGGTGGCGACGCCGTGGCCGCCGTGAACCTGGTGCCCCAGGCGATGGCGCGCTTTATCTCCACCTACCCCAAGGTGCGCACTGCCTTGCAGGTGGATAACTGGGAAAAACTCGGGCGCAGCCTGAACCGTGAAGAGATTGAATTTTTTATCGCCGACGTGCGTCACTTCGAGGCCGACCCGAACTTTCAGACTCAAGCCCTAGCGCCTCGGCGCAGCGTGTTTTTCTGCCGCGCCGGACACCCGCTGCTGGCCAAGGACAGCCTGTCCACCAACGACTTGTTCGGCTACCCGCTGGCCACGCCACTGATTGCGCCCGGCATTCGCAAACTGCTGGCCAACCTCAGCGGGCGTATCGACTTTGCACCCGCCATCGAGCTTGAACAGTTCGCGGCGCTGGCCACCATTGTGCGGCAATCCGACGCCATCGGCCTGGGTGCCGAGGAGGCTTTCGTCGAGGCATTCGCCAGTGGCCAATTGCAGGTCCTGCATTGGCGCAATCTGCCGCACGCGTTGGACAGCCTCAGCAACCGTTGCGGGGTGATCAGCCGCGCTGGGGTGCGTTTGTCGCCTGCGGCGAAGGCGCTGATCGAAACCCTGCTGGCGGTGGAAAACCCAGCCGGTTGGCCCGCGCAAACGTCCCGAAATCATTGAAGCGCACGCCCATCTCCGCCATCACCTTGTGGGCCACCTTGGCCGTCATCTGACGGATGTAAAACGGTTCCTTCACCACAAAATGGTGGATGCCGTGGGTACTGCCGAAGTTGAAGCAGAACGCCTGCAACGGCCACATCCACCAGGGGTTCAATACCTGGGTCTGCTGGATCACATTGCCCAGTTCCACATCGCCGTAGTAGTGCATGTTGGAGCTGACAAAGTGCAGGCAAAAGGTGCGCAACACGTTAGGGCCGATGATCACCACGGCGGCGATATCGATCACCTGCATCATCTGCAAGGTGCCGGCTGACCATGCGATGGGCGCACCGAGCAGACTGGCAATGCCGTTGGCCGCATGATAGCCGAGGAACACATACCACGCGCCCCAATGCAGCAGCGCCAGCGGCGCATACACCAGCAGCGAGCGCTTGAGGATCGCCAGTTTATGCTTCCAGGTCTTGGCCCGCAGGATGCGGATGAAGGCCGACATGACGTTATCCCCAACCATCAACAACCGCGCAAAGCCCCAGGGCTCACCGTTGGTAATGGCGCGCTCTTCCATATCGGTCTCGGTGCCGGAGACCTTGTGATGGTTGAGATGCAGGTGCCGGCGCACCCACGGGTTTATGGTGCTCGGCCGCGCCAGCCACACCAGGCCCATCATCAGGTTATGGGGCAGGCGCTGCTTGCGAAAGTACATGCTGTGGATCAGGTCGTGTTCCAGCTCGTGGGTCAGTGAAGCCAGGAACGCGTTCAACAACAAGCACACCCACCAGGCCATATGGCCCGTGATATAGAGCGCCGCCGAGCCCAGCATGCCGAGCAGCGCAAACGCCAGGATGCCCGCGCCCAACGCATCCTGATGCAGCAACCAAGGGTGTTGCTGGCGCAGGCGCACGCCTTCGGCCAGCACCACTTCACGGATATGCGCCGAACGCTGTTGTGCGTTCATCTGTTGGGGACTTGCAGAAGTACCGTCCATGCTCCCATCCTCTTGCTTATTGAGGCTCACATCCTGCCCCAAGCGCTCAATCAGGATGCTAGCCCCGGACGCCAACCTGTTGACCGCAAGCGCCAATCGTCATGACCGAACCCACTTCCCTCGCCAGCTGGACCCGCGCCCTGCGCAAGCAGCTCGATGCCCTGGGCCTCGACAGCGCCGGGTTGTGCCTGCAAGCCGGGCTCGACCCACAGCAGATGGACGATCCCAACGCGCGCTACCCGCTGTCGGCCACCACGCGTCTGTGGGAATTGGCGGTGCAGGCCAGTGGTGATCCGGCGATTGGGCTGCGGGTGTCGCGATTTGTCAGCCCCACCACCTTTCATGCGCTGGGGTATGCGCTGGTGGCCAGTGGCAGCTTGCGGGAAGTATTCGAGCGCATCGTGCGTTATCACCAGGTGGTCAGTGATGCCCTGACGCTGGAGCTGAGTCGCGAGGGTGAGCGTTATCGCTTTCGCCTGCTGCAACCGCCGGACAGCCCGGCACCGGCGTTCGAGGCCATCGATGCGTTTGCGGCGATCTATGTGCGTACCTGCCGCAATCGCCTGGGCCGCGACTATGCGCCACTGGCCGTGTACTTGCGGCGCCCGGAGCCACTCGATCCAAAGCCCTGGCATACGGTGTTTCGCGCGCCGATGTTTTTCGGCGCTGAAGAGGACCGCCTGGAGTTCGCCGCCCAGGATTTCGACAGCCACCTGGACGATGCCAACCCCGAACTGGCCGAACATAACGAAACCGTGCTCAAGCGCACCCTCGCCCAACTGCAACCGCTGACGTGGGAGCGCAAGGTCCGCCGCGTGATCGAAGCGCAGTTGCCCGATGGCGAGCCGAGCGCCGAGCGCGTCGCCCAGGCGCTGCACCTGAGCCTGCGCAGCTTGCAGCGGCACCTGGCGGATGAGGGGTGCCGATTTGATGCGCTGCTCAATGAGTGCCGTGAGAACCTGGCGCTGCTGCACCTGCGTGACCCGCAGTGCTCACTGGCGGAAATCAGCCATCTGCTCGGTTTTGCAGATACCAGCAGCTTTAACCGTGCGTTCAAGCGCTGGACGGGGATGACGCCGGGGCAGTTTCGGGATGGGTTGCGATAGCGATCGCTCAAACAACTCAGCGCCCGCGATCACGCCGCAACAATTTCTTTACCCGCACAACAAGAACCTTGGCTTCGAAGGGTTTGAGCAAATAGTCTTCCTCATGCAGTTCCAACCCGCGCAGGCGGTCTTCAATACCCCCAGGGGTCGTCAGGAACAACATCGGCGTCTTGCCCTTCAAGCGAATCGCCTGCTGCAACTTCCAGGCATTCAATCCCGGCAACATCACATCCAGGATCACCAGGTCGTATTCGGTGCTTTCCACCAGCCGCAACGCCGCCATGCCATTGGCCGCCACTTCCACGGTGTAACCGGCTTCGTTCAGGCCCCAGGCCATCCGCTGTGCCTCGTCGGACTCATGTTCCACTAACAGCACGCGCATAACACACCTCGATTGATCAGGCGTGCAGGCTAACACCCTCAGGTGTGCCCCGCCTCCCGCAGCCGATGCGCGTCGAGGATTTCGATCTCGCCGTACCCCAAACGCACGATGCCCTGGGCTTGCAGGTCCTTGAGCAAGGCGTTGGTGGTCTGACGCGACAGGCTCAACATTGCCGCCAGATCTTCCTGGGGCAATTGCAGCACGCGTTTTGAATGGTCGATATCGCCGTAGCCCTCGACGATCATCAACAATCGATGGGCCAACCTGACCGAGGCCGGCATCAGGCTGAGTTGTTCGAGGCCGATAAAACTCAGGCGCAATTTCTGGCTCATCAGCAAGGCCAGGTCACGCCAGTACCGGGGATTTTCATCCAGGATGTTCAGTAGCGCCTGCTGCGGCACTTGCAACAATGTGCACGGCCCGACGGCGCAGGCGTCGTGGGTGCGTGGCAGACCGTCGAACAGGCAGATTTCACCGAACCAGTAGGGCGACTCGACCAGGCTGAGGATGGCTTCTTTGCCCTGCTCATTCACCGCACTGACCCGCAGGCTGCCGTCGAGTACCGCATACAAACCACATGGCGGATCACCCCGCTTGAACAGGTACTGCCCAGCCGTAAGCTGCCGCAGCCGGGCATGGGCCAGCAAGCTATGCTGAAAAGGTCCCGGCAGGCGGCTGAACCAATGACCGGTGGCCAACCGCGCGTGCCATTGCTCTGCGTCCATGAGAACTCCGAAGATTGTCGCCCAGCTGACAGTTCGCCACCGGGTGACAGGGCATGATCAAGCATCCTACAGGAGGAACAACAATGAAAAGCCTCGTCGACCACCTCAGTCAATACGCTGCCTACCACCGCGACCCACGCAACATCGCCAGCCACTTTATCGGCATTCCGCTGATTGTCGTCGCGGTGGCCGTGCTGCTGTCACGCCCGGAGTGGGCCGCAGGTGGCGTGTGGATCTCACCGGCCGTTCTGCTCGCGCTGTTTTCGGCATGGTTTTACCTGCGCCTCGAACTGGCGCTGGGCGTGCTGATGACGGTGTTGATAGGCTTGTCGGTGTGGGCCGGGCATGTGCTGGCGGCGCAGAGCACATTAGTGTGGCTGAGCAGCGGTATCGGCATGTTCGTTGTGGGCTGGGTGATTCAGTTTGTCGGGCATTACTACGAAGGCAGGAAACCGGCGTTTGTGGATGATGTGTCGGGGCTGATCGTCGGGCCGCTGTTTGTGGTGGCGGAGTTGGCGTTTTTGCTGGGGTTGCGGCAGGGGCTCAAGCAGCAGATTGAAGAACGCTCCGGGCCGGTGGCCATCAGAGAAAAACGCGTCACGGTCTGAAAGTTAATAGAGATCCAATGTGGGAGCCGGGCTTGCCCGCGATAGCATCACCTCGGTCTAACAGTCATACCGAGGTGTTGCTATCGCAGGCAAGCCAGCTCCCACATTGATCTCCATGGGTACTTAGGCTTTTTGCCAAACCTTGGGCTTGAAGAACAGCGTCTCGCCCCGGGCCAGGCCGGTCAGGCTGTCGTGGTCTTTCACCACTTCGGCTTCGATCAACTCGTTCTGGCCTTCGACCTTCAAGGTCACACGCGTGGTCGCGCCCAGCGGGCGGATGTCACGCACTTCGGCCGCGTGATGGTCTTCCAGCTCATGCCGCGACAGCGACACTTCATGCGGGCGAAACAGTACGTGTTTGTCTTCACCCAAGTGCAAGCGGTTCGAATCACCCAGGAAGTGATAGACGAAATCGCTGGCCGGGTTTTCGTAGACGTCACCCGGTGAACCGATCTGCTCGATCACGCCCTTGTTCATCACCACGATGCGGTCGGCGACTTCCATGGCCTCTTCTTGGTCGTGAGTCACGAACACCGAGGTCAGGTTGATGTCTTCGTGCAGACGCGCCAGCCAGCGGCGCAGTTCTTTACGCACCTTGGCGTCGAGGGCGCCGAAGGGTTCGTCGAGCAGTAGCACTTTGGGTTCCACCGCCAGGGCACGGGCCAGGGCGATACGTTGGCGCTGACCACCGGACAGCTGCTCCGGGTAGCGATCCGACAACCAATCCAGCTGCACCATGTTCAACAGCTCATGCACCTTGACCGCAATCTGGCTTTCGCTCGGGCGCTGGTTCTTAGGCTTCATGCGCAGGCCGAATGCCACGTTGTCGAACACGGTCATGTGGCGAAACAGCGCGTAGTGCTGGAACACAAAGCCGACGTTGCGATCACGCACGTCGTGGCCGGAGACGTCTTCACCGTGGAACACGATGCTGCCGTCATCCGGGGTTTCCAGGCCGGCGATGATGCGCAGCAAGGTGGTCTTGCCGCAGCCGGACGGGCCGAGCAAGGCCACCAGCTCGCCACTCTGGATGTCCAGGTTGATGCTGTTCAGGGCCTTGAAGGCGTTGAAGTTCTTGCTGACATTACGGACTTCGATCGACATGACTTATTCCTCAGCCGCACCGGCGCGCAGGCGGTTTATACGGTTCTCGCTCCACTGCTTGAGCAGCAGGATGAAGAGCGCCAGGATCAGCAACAGACTCGCCACCGCAAACGCGGCAACGTGGTTGTATTCGTTGTAGAGAATCTCGACATGCAGCGGCAAGGTGTTGGTCACGCCGCGAATGTGGCCGGACACCACCGACACCGCGCCGAACTCACCCATGGCCCGCGCGGTACACAGCACCACGCCGTAGATCAAACCCCATTTGATGTTCGGCACGGTCACATGCCAGAACATCTGCCAGCCATTGGCACCGAGCAGGCGCGCGGCCTCTTCTTCCTGGGTGCCCTGCTCCTGCATCAGCGGGATCAGCTCACGGGCCACGAAGGGCACGGTGACGAAGATGGTTGCCAGCACAATGCCGGGCAAGGCGAACACGATCTGGATGTCATGGTCCTGCAGCCACGGGCCAAAGAAACCCTGGGCGCCGAACATCAGCACATAGACCAGGCCGGCGATCACCGGCGACACCGAGAACGGCAAATCGATGAGCGTCACCAGGATGCTTTTGCCACGGAACGAGTACTTGCTCACGCACCACGCGGCGCTGACGCCGAACACCAGGTTGAGCGGCACCGAAATCACCACGGCGATCACCGTGAGTTTCAGCGCCGACAACGCGTCGGGCTCAAGGATCGCGGTAAAAAACGCGCCGAGGCCATTCTTCAAGCCCTGGGTCACTACGATAAACAGCGGCAACAGTAAAAACAGCGCAAACACCAGCCAGCCAAGGCCGATCAGGATACGTCGCGATGCAGCACTGCCACGACGGGCGGCGTTGGCCGAGGACGCGGCGGAAATAGACGATTGGGACATGTTCCGCGCCTCCTTATGGACGTTCGATGCGCCGCTGCAACAAGTTGATCAGCAGCAGCAGGACAAAGGAAACCACCAGCATCAGCACGCCGATGGACGTGGCGCCGCGGTAGTCGTATTGGTCGAGCTTGACCATGATCAGCAGCGGCAGGATCTCGGTTTTCATCGGCATGTTGCCAGCGATGAAGATCACCGAACCGTACTCACCGACGCCACGGGCAAACGCCAGGGCGAAACCGGTCAACCAGGCCGGCAGCAACGCGGGCACCAGGATGTGACGGAACACCTGCAACGGCTTGGCGCCCAGGCAGGCGGCGGCTTCTTCGACTTCCCGGGGGATATCGGCCAGTACCGGCTGCACCGTGCGCACCACGAACGGCAGCGTGACAAAGGTCAGCGCCAGGGTGATACCCAACGGGGTGTAGGCGATCTTGAAGCCCAGGTCGGCGGCGAACTGGCCAACCAGGCCGTTAGGCGTGTACAGCGCCGTCAGTGCGATACCGGCGACAGCGGTGGGCAAGGCGAATGGCAGGTCGATCATCGCATCGATGACCTTGCGGCCGGGGAAGGTATAGCGCACCAGCACCCAGGCCAGCAGCGTACCGATCACGCCGTTGATCAACGCGGCGTACAGCGCGGTGCTGAAGCTCAGTTGCAACGCCGCCAGCACGCGTGGTGCGGAGATGATGTTCCAGAACTGATCCCAGGTGAGTTGAGCGGCGTGTACAAACATCGCCGCGAGGGGGATGAGTACGATCAGGCTGAGGTACACCACGGTGTAGCCCAGCGTCAGCCCGAAGCCGGGTATGACGGGGGAGATACGACGCGACATAAGAGTCCTTGGTTAAGGGAACTGACACACAAAACCCGCAGGTGAATGCGGGCTCCGTGGGCGGGTTGTTGCTCGGCTTACTGCGCGGTGTAAATCTGGTCGAACACGCCACCGTCGTTAAAGAATTTCGGTTGGGCAGTTTTCCAGCCGCCGAAGTCTTTGTCGATAGTCACCAGGTCCAGTTTCGGGAACTGCTGGGCGTATTTGGCGGCCACTTTCGCATCGCGTGGGCGGTAGAAGTTCTTCGCCGCAATCTCCTGGCCAGCCGGGCTGTACAGGTGTTTCAGGTATTCAGTGGCGATTTCGGTGTTGCCCTTTTTCTCGGCGTTCTTGTCGACCACGGCCACTGGCGGCTCCGCGAGGATCGACAGGGACGGCACGACGATATCGAACTTGTCGGCGCCGCCGTCTTCCTTCAACGCCAGGAACGCTTCGTTTTCCCAGGCCAGCAACACGTCACCCTGACCGTTGTTGACGAAAGTGATGGTTGAACCGCGAGCACCGGTGTCCAGCACAGGTACGTGCTTGAACAGTTCTTTCACGTATTCCTGGGCCTTGGCTTCGCTGCCACCGGTTTTCAGGCCGTAGGCCCAGGCGGCGAGGAAGTTCCAGCGGGCGCCGCCGGACGTTTTCGGGTTCGGGGTGATCACGGACACGTCTTTCTTGATCAGGTCGCCCCAATCCTTGATGCCTTTAGGGTTGCCCTTGCGCACCAGGAACACGATGGTCGAGGTGTACGGGGTGCTGGCGTCCGGCAGGCGGGTCTGCCAGTTTTCCGGCAGGGTCTTGCCCAGCTTGGCGATTTCGTCGATGTCACCGGCCAGGGCCAGGGTGACCACGTCGGCGCGCAGGCCGTCGATCACCGCGCGGCCTTGTTTGCCCGACCCCCCGTGGGATTGCTGGATCTTGACGTTGTCGCCGGGGTGGGACTGTTTCCAGAAATTGGTGAACTCAGCGTTGTAGTCCTGGTACAGCTCACGGGTCGGGTCGTACGAGACGTTGAGCAACTCGTAGTCCTTGGCAACGGCGGAACCTGCAAACACGGCGCTGGCCAGGGCGGCCAGGGCATAACGGCGAATCGACGACATAGAAGCTCCTGAAAATTCTGGGGTGTTGGCTTTTTCTTATTAAGTGCGGGTCTATCGCCGTCAGTGCTTAGCTCGGTTTGTTACCCGGGTTCTGCAAACGGAATTTTTCTTTGCGTTCGATCTGTACCACTTGCGCGTTGTGCACAGTGATTTCCACCGCGCCAAACCGCAGATCGCGCAAGGCGCTCTGGATCTCACGCAAAATGGCTGCTTCGTCCTGGCCGTCGACGCTACGTAGAGATGCGCTCATGGTCTCGCTCCTGAAATGAATAGTGCCTCGCAGTGGCGGCACTGCTTGCGGCGTGAGAGCGATAGTAGATAAGCGCGGATATTCTTAAAAATACTATTTAAGAATGTTTATATAACCAGAAAGAATTTTCTGGTGGGGCGTGGGGTTGCAACAGCTTTCAGCTCGAAAATACTTCTTTATGGGTGCCACTGAACCCTGTGGGAGCCGGGCTTGCCCGCGATGACGGTGTGCCAGCCAACATCATTGTCGACTGACAATCCGCCGTCGCGGGCAAGCCCGGCTCCCACATTGATCGCGTTATGCCTGTCCGATTACGGGGGCCCGCGACCAATCAATTTCCTGCGCCGGCATCGGCCGGCCAAACCAATACCCCTGCCCCATATCGCAATCCTGATCCAACAGAAACCGCGCCTGTTCAACCTGCTCGATCCCCTCGGCATGCACCTGCATGCCCATGCTTTTAGCCAGGGCGATCACCACGCGCACGATGGCCGCGTCATCTTCGTCCCAGGGCAGCCCGGCAACAAAGCCCTGGTCGATCTTGAGCTTCTGCACCGGCAGGCGCTTAAGGCGCAGAAGCGACGAATAACCCGTACCAAAATCATCGATGGCCAGGCGCAAACCCAACTCCCGGAGACGGTGCATCTGCTCCAGCGCGACCTCCGGGTCTTCCATCACCGCGCTCTCGGTGACCTCCAACTCCAGGAAGGCCGGATCCAGGCCCGTGTCATGCAGCACCTGGGCGACCTGTTCATACAGCTCACGCCGCGCAAACAGGCGGCTGGACACATTGATGGCGATAAAACTCAGCGGGGCGCCATCAGCCAGCCATTGGCACATCTGCCGACACGCCTGGTCCATCACCCACGCATCGATCTCGGCAATCAACCCGGTGCGCTCGGCGATCGGGATAAATTCCCCCGGCGGCACCAGGCCGCGCTCCGGGTGCTGCCAGCGCACCAGCGCTTCGACGCCGATCAGACGGCTGCTGTGCAGGTCGTGCACGGGTTGGTAATAGACGCAGAGCTCCTGCTGTTCGAGGGCGCGGCGCAGCTCGCTGGCGACTTCCACGCGATTCTGCGCGTGGGCGGTCAGCTCCTCGGTGTACAAGGCGTAGCCTTCGCGCCCGGCGCTCTTGGCCTTGAACAGCGCGGAATCGGCGTTACGCAGCAACTGCTCGGCGCTCAGCGCGTCGTTGGGGAACAGGCTGATCCCGATACTGGCGCTGATAAACAGCTGGTGGCCGTCGAAGATGAAGGGCTGTTTCATCGCGTCCAGCATGCGCTGCGCCAGGCCCGCCGCCTGGGCCACCTGTGGACAACTTTCCGCCAGCACCGCGAACTCATCTCCCCCCAGGCGCGCAAGCGTCACGCCAGGGCCAAACAGCGCCTTGAGGCGTTCACCCACCAGCTTGAGCAACTGGTCACCGACGTTATGGCCCAGACTGTCGTTGATGATCTTGAAGTGGTCCAGGTCCAACAACAGCAGGGCACAGCCGCGTTTGTGGATCTGTGCCGAGGCCAGCGCCTGCTCGGCGCGGTCGGTGAACAGCAGGCGGTTGGGCAGGTCGGTCAGCGGATCGTGGTGCGCGAGGTGGGCCAGTTCGTGCTCGGAGTCCTTGATGGCGCTGATGTCGGAAAACACCGCGACGTAATGGCTGACCTGGCCCTGGTCATCGTGAATCACCCGAATGGTTTGCCACTGTGGATAAATCTCACCGCTTTTGCGGCGGTTCCAGATTTCACCGCTCCATTCGCCGGTGCGCTCCAGGCTTTGGAACATCTGTTGATAGAAATTCGACGAATGGCGACCGGACTTGAACAGGCTGGGCTGATGCCCCATGACGTCTTCGCGGCTGTAGCCGGTGATTTCCATGAACGCCCGATTGACGTGCACGATCAGCCCCTGTGCATCCGTCACCAACACGCCTTCGCGGGTGCAATCGAACACGGCAGCGGCCTGGCGCAGGCGTTCGCGGTTCTCTTTCAGGGGCTGTTGCAACTGATGGGCCCGGGCAAACCGGGCGCAGATCAGGTAGATCGCCAGGGCGCTGAGCGCCACCCACACATAGCCGCGCACCTGCAGCCAGTGGTTCAGCTCACTCGGGTTATCGAGAAACTCGATCAATAGGCGCTGGGTTACGCCGATCCACAGAACGGAAACCAGCAGGTATACCAGCCCCGCACGCAGGGCACCTCGGTATGAAAACAGCATATGGTCAGTAATCCTTACCAAAAAAACAGAATCGCCCTACAAAGGCTGCGGATTATAGAATAAGAAACATCCAGTCACTCCTATCTGAAAGGGCGGCTGGTTTTCTCTGTAGGCTTAGTGATAATGCGTGAGCTGTTCTTTTCTTTATCTGAGGGCCATACAGCCTATGTGGTACAACGGTTTTCTTGACCTGTCAGCCTGGCAACTGGTGGCGGTCACTCTGTTGATGACCCACGTGACCATCGTTGCGGTCACAGTCTATCTGCATCGCTATTCAGCCCATCGCTCCCTGGAGCTCAATGCCGGCCTGAAACACTTTTTCCGCTTCTGGCTGTGGTTGACCACGGCGCAGAACACCCGCGAGTGGACCGCCATCCACCGCAAGCACCACGCCAAGTGCGAAACCGTCGACGACCCGCACAGCCCGGTCATCAAGGGCCTGTCCACCGTGATGCGCAAAGGCGCCGAGCTGTACCGCGCCGAGGCCGAAAACCCCGAGACTTTGCGCATCTACGGCAAGAACTGCCCGGAA
The DNA here is from genome assembly GCF_049896305.1 of Pseudomonas sp. DWP3-1-3b3. Taxonomy (NCBI): domain Bacteria; kingdom Pseudomonadati; phylum Pseudomonadota; class Gammaproteobacteria; order Pseudomonadales; family Pseudomonadaceae; genus Pseudomonas; species Pseudomonas sp. DWP3-1-3b3. The sequence goes on from NZ_JAFCUA010000012.1 coordinate 84,552, forward strand.
GACTGGATCGAACGTAAAATTTACACGCCCTACCCGCTGCTGGGCGTGGCAATCATGGGCGTGATCGACCTGCTGCTGTTCGGCACCATCGGCATTACCATCTGGGCGATCCAGATGATGTGGATTCCGTTCTGGGCCGCTGGCGTGATCAACGGCCTGGGCCATGCCGTGGGCTATCGCAACTTCGAATGCCGTGACGCGGCGACCAACCTGGTGCCGTGGGGCATCATCGTCGGTGGCGAAGAGCTGCATAACAACCATCACACCTACCCCAACTCCGCCAAGCTGTCGGTGAAGAAGTGGGAGTTCGACATGGGCTGGGCCTGGATCAAGGTCTTCAGCTTCTTGCGCCTGGCCAAGGTGCAACGCGTCGCGCCCATCGCCCACCGCGTGGAAGGCAAAGGCCATTTGGACATGGACACCGCCATGGCGATCCTCAACAACCGCTTCCAGATCATGGCCCAGTACCGCAAGTTGGTTATCGGCCCACTGGTCAAGCAGGAGCTGGAAAAGGTCGATCACTCCGTTCGCCACCAATTTCACCGTGCCAAGCGCCTGCTGTCGCGGGAAACCAGTTTGTTGGATGACCGCCACCACGTGCGTATCCAGAGCATGCTGGAACACAGCCAAGCGCTGAAAGTGATCTACGAAAAGCGCCTGGCGCTGCAGCAGATCTGGCTCAAGACCAGTTCCAATGGCCACGATATGCTCGCGGCGATCAAGGAATGGGTGCATGAGGCCGAGGCCAGCGGCATCCAGTCCCTGCGGGATTTTGCTCACCAATTGAAGACCTATTCGCTGCGTCCTGCGGCAGTCTGATGGTGCGGTGGGAGGGCTTGCTCTCCCACCTATCGGCTTTTTGGCGTCATTTACCGGGCACCGGCAATCGGTCCTGTTGACGGAACTTCACTGCAATTCCCCTCTCTCAATGAACACTTCGCCATCATGGTGGCCCCTTGTAGTGACCGCTGCTCCAGCCTGCGGCGCGCCCAGAGAGAGTTGTGCCGATGGTTCACGAAAATCCCTACTTGCCCGATCCGCCCACCGCTGAACATCCGCGTCCGGCTGCCGCCGCGACCCTGTTGGCGCTGGTGCATGCCCAGGGTGAAGTCGAGCGGTTGAGCGAGCGTGAGCAGCTGTTGAGTTCGATGCTGGTAAGCGTGAACGCCGTGCTATGGGCCATCGATTGGGAAACTCGCCGTGTGCTGTATGTGAGCCCGGCCTATGAACGCGTTTTCGGCCGTCCCGCGGGCCTGCTGCTGGCCGACCATCGTGAATGGCGCAACAGCATTCACCCCGAAGACCTCGACTACGCCGAGCACAGCCTGGCCCGCGTGCTGGAACAAGGCGCCGTGGAGGACCGCGAGTACCGCATCATCACCGCCGATGGGCAGATCCGCTGGCTGAGCGACAAGTGCTACATCAACCAGCAGGTCGAGCCCGGCGAACCGTTGATCGTGGTGGGCATGGCCGAAGACATCACCGAGAAGAAACAACTGGAGCTGGAGTTGCACCGCCTGGCCACCACCGATGTGTTGACCCAGAGCAGCAACCGCCGGCACTTCTTCGAATGCGCCAACCAGGCCTTCGATACGGCCTGTGCCCAAGGTGCGCCGCTGGCCTTCCTGCTGCTGGACATCGACGACTTCAAGGACGTCAACGACAGCTATGGCCACCTGGAAGGCGACCAAGTGTTGCGCCGTATCGCCGAGAGCGGTCGCGGGGTATTACGTCGTGGCGACCTGTTCGGGCGCATTGGTGGCGAAGAGTTCGCAGCCGTCCTGCCCGGCTGCGCGCCGGAGATGGCCCTGCAAGTGGCGGAGCGGCTGGGCAGGGAGATTCAGGAACTGAGTTTCAGCTATGAAGGCCAGGCGTTCAGCGTGACCATCAGTCAGGGCCTGGCCAGCCTCACGGAGCAAGACTCGACCCTGGACAGCCTTTTTGCCCGCGCCGATGCGGCGATGTACGAGGCTAAGCGCCTGGGCAAAAATCGCGTCGTTGCGGGCTGACGCTACGCCTTGCGGATCCGCGTCAGCTCCGCCAAGCCGACCTTGAGCAATCGCGCAGTCTTGCCCCTGGCCAGCTCTTCCAAGCCCTCATGTTCCGTCAAACGCGCCATCTGCGCCGCCAGGTTCACCACCAATGCATCCCTGGCATACACACCGCCCTCCAACGAATAAATCGCCGCGATCAATTGGCGCAGTTCCAGCGGCAAACGCCAACGCGCGCGCAGTGCCGAACCGTAGGCGGCGCCGAAGGTGTAGAGCGATTCACCAATCGCTTCGTCATCCAATGCACCGCCGCCCTGGCGCCAGTCTTCCAGGCAGCGCAACAGCGCCAGGTCACCGAGCCGATGGAGGATAGCGGCGCTGTAACAGCGTTCGTGGTCCAGCTCGAGCATGCGCGCCAACCGTCGAGCGTAGTCAGCGGTGTCCTGGGACAATTGCCAGTGGCGCTCGGCATAGGCCACCAGGGCCGGGTCGCCCAGCACCACGTTGTGTTTGAGCGCCAGGCCAAGAATCAGGTTCATGCTTTGCCCAGGCACCAGCTTTTGCAAGGCAGCAGGCAGGGTTTGCACGGGGTTGCCGTGATGGCCGGCGCTGTTGGCTGCGGCGATCAGCACGGCGGTGATTTGCGGATCCATGCGCACCCGGTCATCCAGGCGCTTGAGGTCCAGGCCTTCGGGCCCGAGGCTGTGTTGCACGGCGGCTTTCACATCGACGCGCAAGGGTGAGCCATCGGACGCTTCGCGGCGGCGCTCAAGGAACACCGGCAAGGTTATGCCCGGTGACAGCGGCGCAATCTCGCAGTACACCGTTTCGCCTTCATTGAGCAGCAGGTCTTGCAGGCGCTGGGTCAGCCCTTCCATGTTCAGAGGTTTGGTCAGGTACGCCGTGGGCGCCAGAGGCAAGGCTTCGCGCACGCTGGCGCTGTCATTGCGACTGCTCAGCAGAATGAACGGCAGCGCAGGCGAGCGGCGCTTCTGGCGCACATTACGCAGCAGGCTCAAGCCGTCAATGCCCGGCAGCTCCCAATCGGCCAGGATCAGGTCGTAGGCTTTCTCTCGCAACAACGTCGCCGCCTGTTGACCATCGGCACACACATCCAGCCGCGCGTCGCAGCGCACATTCAACAACACTTGCTTGAGCAGGTCCCGCGACCAAGGGTCCGCCTCGGCAATCAACACGCGGGGTACAGCGGGTAAATCAACAGCAGTCATCCAGCACGCTCCATCGGCAATGCTTGCACCTTAGACAATGCAGGCGCCTACGTACAATGAACACGGCCTGAATGTGCGGCAATGGGCATAAAAAAACCCGCCGAAGCGGGTTTTTCCTGTCGATCAGGTCAGCCTCCGCTTACAGCTCGGAGAAGCACTCTTCGATGATCGCCAGGCCTTTGTCCAACTGCTCGTCCGGCGAGGTCAGCGGGACCAGCACGCGCAACACGTTGCCGTAGGTGCCGCAGCTCAGCAGGATCAGGCCCTTGTCACGCGCCTTCGCCACCACGGCGGCAACGGCAGCGGCGTTTGGTTTGTGGCTGTCGCCACCTTCGAACAGCTCGACCGCGATCATCGCGCCCAAAGCCCGCACTTCGCCAATCACCGGGTACTTGGCCTGGATAGCCTTGAGGCCAGTGACCAAACGCTCGCCGACAGCCTTGCAGCGGTCCAGCAGGTGCTCTTCTTCGAACACTTCCATCACGGCCAGGGCTGCGGCGCAAGCGATCGGGCTACCGGCATAGGTGCCGCCCAGGCCGCCTGGCGCGATAGCGTCCATGTACTCGGCCTTGCCGCACACACCGGCCAGCGGGAAGCCGCCAGCGATGGACTTGGCGAAGGTGGTCAGGTCGGCAGCAACACCCATTTGTTCCATCGCGAAGAAAGTACCGGTACGGCCGGCACCGGTTTGCACTTCGTCAGCGATCAGCAGGATGCCGTGCTTGTCGCACAGTTCACGCAGGCGCTTCATGAAGGATTTAGGCGCGACGTAGAAACCGCCTTCGCCCTGCACCGGCTCGATGATGATGGCAGCGATATCACGCGGCTCGGCATCGTTCTTGAAGATGCGTTCGATGCTGGCGATGGAATCGTCGTCGCTCACACCGTGCAGTTCGTTCGGGAACAGCGCGCGGAACACGCCGCCTGGCATCAGGCCCATGCCAGCCGAGTAAGGCACGACTTTACCGGTGAGGCCCAGGGTCATCATGGTGCGGCCGTGGTAGGCGCCAGTGAAGGCGATCACGCCAGCGCGGCCAGTGGCGGCACGGGCGATTTTCACGGCGTTTTCGACGGCTTCGGAACCGGTGGTGACCAGCAGGGTTTTCTTGGCGAAATCACCTGGGACCTTGGCGTTGATTTTTTCGCACAGTTCCACGTAAGGCTCGTAGGCCAGTACCTGGAAGCAGGTGTGCGTCAGCTTGTTCAGTTGCTCGGTCACGGCCGCGATGATTTTCGGGTGCACGTGGCCGGTGTTCAGCACGGCGATACCGCCGGCGAAGTCGATGAACTCGCGACCTTCAACGTCGGTCACGGTGGCGTTCTTCGCGGATTCGGCGAAGATCGGGTGAATCTGGCCAACACCGCGGGGTACAGCGGCTTCGCGGCGTTTCATCAGGGATGCGTTGGTCTTGCTCATAAAGTCCTCATTCGCCACTCATCGGGTGGCGTGGTCCAAGGAATACGTGGCGGGGAGGCAACTGCGGCAGCATGCGATGATCGACTGCCACAGCGTTCCCGGCCACTACGAATAACGGGGTGAAACACGCAAAGGGTCAGCGCTCTCGTGCCCTCTGCGTTTGCTGCAATGCCTTGCCGGACGGATTAGATGCCCAGGCAGAGGTATTTGATTTCCAGGTAATCCTCGATCCCGTACTTGGAGCCTTCACGGCCCAGGCCCGAGGCCTTGATGCCGCCGAACGGCGCCACTTCGTTGGAGATCAACCCGGTGTTCACGCCGACCATGCCGTATTCCAGGGCTTCAGCCACACGGAACACACGGCCCAGGTCGCGGGCATAGAAGTAGGAGGCCAGGCCGAACTCGGTGTCGTTGGACATCGCGATCACTTCGGCTTCGTCCTTGAAACGGAACAGCGGCGCCAGCGGGCCAAAGGTTTCTTCCTTGGCGACGGCTGCGTCTTTCGGCACGTCGACCAGGATAGTAGGCTCGAAGAAATTGCCTTCCATCACCTTGCCACCGGCCAGCAGCGTGGCGCCTTTTTTCAGGGCGTCGGCAATGTGTTCCTGCACCTTGGCCACGGCTTTTTCGTCGATCAGCGGGCCGGTAGTGGTGCCTTCCTCCAGACCGTTGCCGATCTTGAGCTTGGCCACTGCAACCTTGAGTTTTTCAGCAAAGGCGTCGTACACCGAATCCTGGATGTACAGACGGTTGGCGCAGACGCAGGTCTGGCCGTTGTTGCGGTACTTGGAAATGATCGCGCCTTCGACGGCCTTATCCAGGTCCGCGTCGTCAAACACGATGAACGGCGCGTTGCCGCCCAGCTCCAGTGAGACTTTCTTGATGTCCTTGGCGCACTCGGCCATCAGTTGGCGACCGATTTCGGTCGAGCCGGTGAAGGACAATTTACGCACGATCGGGTTGCTGGTCAGCTCACCGCCGATGTCGCCGGCGCTGCCGGTGACCACGCTCAGGACGCCTTTCGGGATACCGGCACGGTGCGCCAGCTCAACCAGGGCCAGGGCCGAGAACGGAGTTTGCGAAGCCGGCTTGATCACCATGGTGCAACCGGCGGCCAGGGCCGGGCCGGCTTTACGGGTGATCATCGCAGCCGGGAAGTTCCACGGGGTGATCGCAGCGGTCACGCCGATCGGCTGCTTGATCACGATCAGGCGCTTGTCGGGCTGGTGGCCAGGAATCACGTCACCGTAGATACGCTTGGCCTCTTCGGCGAACCACTCGATAAAGGAGGCGGCGTAGACGATTTCGCCCTTGGCTTCGGCCAGCGGTTTGCCTTGCTCGAGGGTCATCAGGCGACCGAGGTCGTCCTGGTTTTCGATCAGCAGTTCAAACCAGCGGCGCAGCTTGTTGGCGCGCTCCTTGGCGGTCAGTGCACGCCAGGCCGGCAGCGCCTTGTCGGCGGCTTCGATGGCGCGGCGGGTTTCAGCGGCGCCCATCTTTGGCACGGTGCCGAGAATCTCGCCCGTGGCAGGGTTGTTGACCTTGATCGTTTGACCGTTGTCCGCATCGACCCAAGCGCCATCGATAAAGGCTTGCTGGCGGAACAACTGGGCATCTTTAAGCTGCATGTCGGCTTTCCTTAACAGCACCGCGCGCACGCGGAGCGAATTAGAGTTGTTGAAAGGCGCCTTGTGGGCTGCCGTCAGGGAAATCAGCCCCAGCGCGCAAAAGGAGTGAAAGCGCACGCGGGAGACAGAGCGTTTGAAATCTCAAACGAATCCTAGGATCAATGGGGGTACAGGGCAATAGTCTGTTCGAAAAAAAGAACGAAAACGACGCATCTATCGGATTTATCTGATCAGCGTAGATGGGTCGGGTTCCTGCGCGCTGATCGGCGGTGCCCGGCTTAGGGCCTCTGTACGGCAAATTCCTACACGTGAACGCCCAAAGACCAGCATGGACGCCCAAGGTCGACATGGGTATGATGTCGCCCGCACAAGCATCCGTAGCTCAGCTGGATAGAGTACTGCCCTCCGAAGGCAGGGGTCGTGGGTTCGAATCCCGCCGGGTGCACCAGATATGATGAGAAAGCCCCAGGTCGAAAGGCCTGGGGCTTTTTTGCATCTTGGGATCTGGATGTCTTTGTCTCTGGATGCTTCCGGCATAAGCGTGGGCGACGCCATCACGGTACATTGCTCGCCGCCAGAAGCACGAAGAACCGCAGAATGAGGCGGTTCGCACGCTGAGCTTCAACTGGAATACAACAAAAGACTGCCACGCAGCAGCCAGGATGGTTTATCAATGATGCAGGGTTATCCAAAGCCTTGGCAGAGCTATCAGGAACAGCTTGATCGGATCATCGCGCGTGGCATGGTCGTCACTGACCCACCTAAAGCCCTGGAATATCTGGAGCGTATTGGTTACTACCGTCTCAGCGGCTACTGGTTTGCCTTTCGCGAACGCACAGAGCTCTGTTGTCCGCTTCTACAGCACAAGAATCAAAAACCCTCTAAGACGAAGCCTGCACGACTCCCCCTCGATACATTCAAGCCCGGTACCACCTTTCAGAATGCGATCGATCTGTATGTCTTCGATAAGAAGCTCCGTTTGTTAACTCTGGATGCGCTGGAACGTATAGAAATAGCACTCCGAGTAGATATTTCTCACACCTTGGGCGGGCACGATAAATTTGCCTACCTGAAACCCCAACTATTCCATGACAGCTTCTCTATCCAGCTGGATGGAAAGACTGGCTTAACCAAACATCATGGGTGGGTCGGCAAACACGCAGCATTGATCAACCGCTCGAACGAAGACTTCATCCGTCACAACAAAGAAAAATACGGTTTACCGTTGGCGGTCTGGGTGGCATGTGAGGTATGGGACTTTGGCACGTTGTCGACCCTCTACTCAGGCATGGCCGAGCGTGATCAGGACACTATTTCCATGGCTTACGGCATCAGCAATGGACGAGTCTTCGCCAGTTGGTTACGCAGCCTGAACTACTTGCGGAATGTATGCGCTCATCACAGTCGCCTATGGAACCGCAACATCGTTGACCAGCCAAAACTGCCGCCCGCTGAGCAAGCGCCTTCGTTATCAGCGTTTCACGATGATGTGCACCGGCGCGCTCGACCATTTATGTTGCTGTGCATCACCCAACACCTGATGCGAGTTATCAATCCATCTTCGAGCTGGGGAAGTCGGCTGAAAACATTGTTGGAACATGACTTTCCAGACCTGCACCATCTTGAGTTGAATCTGGAAGGCATGGGCGTCGACCGCAATTGGCAGTTACGCGAGTGGTAATTGAAAAAAGCCGGCAATAAAAAAACCCCTGAGCAGTCTCTGCGCCGAAGCGCATTAACCGACAGGGGCCGTGTTGCGAGGAATTATAAAGGCTGCCGATCTATCGTCAACCTGCAGCAGTACACCTGCAGGCTACTTTCGCATGGACTCCAGTCGCGCCGGCAAATCTTCCCCGGGAAAGCGCTTGTGCAACGCCAACAGCTTTTCATCAGCCGCCTTGGTTTCCCCAGCCTCACGCAGGCTCACAATCTCCTGCAACCCCTCCTCCAACGAAGGCAACGCCACCGGCGCACGCTTGCTGAGCTTGGCGCTCGACTCATCCGCCATCGAGCCCATGACTTGCGCACGTTCGGCATTGGGCGCGATGGCCAGTCGGGCCACGGGTGCCGGCGCGGACATTGGCGGCGCAGCGGCAGGCGCGGCTTGCTCATGCAGCGCAGAGAAGGTCGCTGTAGAGATTTCGGGTTGCGGCACAGGTGAGCGCATCACCACGCCGATCATCAGCGCCAAGCCTGCAACCGTGGCAAATGCCATTTGCCAGCGTGGCCGTTGGCAGGCTTGCAGCCAGCGTTGCCACAGGTTCGGTTGCGGTGCCGGGGCTTCGCGGCGGGCGGTGTTGAGGATGAAGGCGTCGAGGGACGCGGGCGGCTCGCCAGTGCTGTGTTGACGCATGTGCTGGAGCAGCATGTCGTCGGGGTCCGGGGTGTGTCGGGAGTCGGTCATGCGGGTATCTCCTCGGCCAGCAGGCGGCGCAGTTTCTGCTGGGCGTAACGCAGGCGGCTTTTGACGGTTTCCAACGGGGCGCCGGTGAGGGCGGCGATTTGCGGGACTTCGAGGTCGCCGTGCAGGCGCAGCAGGAAGACTTCGCGCTGGTCCTCGGGCAGGTCTTGCAGCGCAGCGTCGAGCCGCGCCTGGTCTCGACTCAGGCTCAGCTGCTGCTCGGGGCCGGCGCTGTCGTCGGCCTGGGCGTGCAGTTGCTCGTCGTAGCTGTCGTGCAGCGGGTTGTGGATGCCGTGCTTGCGCCAGTAATCGATCAAGCGGTTGCGGGCGATCTGGAACAACCATGTACGAAAACTCGCCCGACCTTGTGGCTGGGTGGCGCTGCGGATCAGGCTGAGCCAGGTTTCCTGATAGATTTCCTCGGCCAGTTCGGTCTTGTTACTCAAGGACACGAGGAATCGGTACAGGCCCTGGCGGTGCCGGGCGTACAGGGCTTCGAACGCGGCGCTGTCGCCGGTTCGGTAGCGGGCCAGCAGTGATTCGTCGCTGGGTAGGACGTCTGGAGCGGGCATATCGACGGCTAACTCCCTTTATTCACGGTTTGGCCACAGGTTTAAGGCTCTGGGCCAATTCCACCAGTTGCACAAACTCATTACGCAGCCCGAAGGGGTCGTCGCCTCGGGCCGAGCGGGCCAGTGCGGCGGTGCCCTGCAGGCTCATGCTGCCAGTGTAGCGGCCATCGCCCTTGAGCTGTTGGGCGAAGGCGGCCACTGCTGCCGCGAAACGCAGGTCATCGCTGGCCTTGCTCGACACAGTACTGATGGGCCGCTCAATCAACTGGCTGTCACCACCCGCCGTCGGCTTGTAGCGCACACGCAGCATCGCCAGCTCAGTGGATTTATCCTCGGCGACCGGCGCAGCAGCATAGCGCAAGGGCTCCAGCCAACCCTTCTGGCCCTTGGGCACAATTTCGTACAGCGCAGTGACCGTATGCCCGGCCCCGATTTCACCCGCGTCGACCTTGTCGTTGTTGAAATCCTCACGCTTCAAGGCGCGGTTTTCATAGCCCAGCAGGCGATATTCGCTGACGCGCGCCGGGTTGAATTCCACCTGCAATTTCACGTCACGGGCCACGATCGCCAGGGTCGAACTGAGTTGGTCCACCAGTACTTTGCGCGCTTCACGCAGGTTGTCGATGTAGGCGTAGTTACCGTCGCCCGCGTCGGCCAGGTGTTCCATCAGGTGTTCGTTGTAGTTATCCACACCAAAGCCGAGGGTGGTCAGGGAAACGCCACTTTTGCGCTGCTCTACCGCCATTTGCTTGAGGCTGTCGAAGTCGCTGATGCCCACGTTGAAGTCACCGTCGGTGGCCAGCAGGATGCGGTTGATGCCCTTGTCGATAAACCCTTCGCGGGCCATCTGGTAGGCCAGTTCGATGCCGGACGCGCCCGCCGTGGAGCCGCCGGCAGTGAGTTGGTCGATGGCGTTGCGGATCTTCTCTTTGTCACGACCCGAAGTAGGCTTGAGCACTACGCGGGACTCCCCGGCGTAGACCACCAAAGAAACACGGTCTTGATCGCGTAACTGGTCCACCAGCAATTTCAGCGTACTTTTCACCAGTGGCAAGCCTTCGCGGCGGTCCATGGAGCCGGACACGTCCACCAGGAACACCAGGTTGGCCGGCGCCAGTTGCGCCACGGCGCGGTCGGAGGCCTTGATGCCGATGCGCAGCAATTGGGTGTGAGGGTTCCACGGTGTGGCGGCCACTTCGGTGGTTACGCCAAAGGGCGAACCGTCGGTGGGCAGCGCGTAGTGGTAGGGGAAGTAGTTGACCATTTCCTCCAGTCGTACAGCGCCTTCGGGCGGCAGGCTGCCTTGGTTGAGGAAGCGTCTTACATTGGCATAGCTGCCGGTGTCGACATCCACGCTGAAGGTTGAAACCGGCGTTTCGGCCACGCGATGCACCGGGTTGTCCGGTAGGTTTTCGTACTGTTCGCGGAGTTCGCTGCGGTAGTCCATCGCCACGGACTCCTGCATCACCCTTCGTGCGCTCATGGGCGCAGGCATCGGCATGCGTTTAACCAGAGCGCCTTGCACTGGAGCGCTTTGCAGCTCGGAGACTGGTGCCGCTTCGTCAGGCTTGGTCACATCGTGGGAAGAGGACAGCCCACAACCGGCCAGCGTCACCAGCAAGGTCACGGCAAAGCCCTGGGCAGCAGGACGCAGGAAGAGCAGAGGACGGGACATGGGCTGAACCTCGTGAATGAATGATCCGTTCACAAGGTCAGACGCAAGGCGCTGGCTGTTCGGGTTAAACCGTTCGGCGGGACACAAACACCTGCCCCGCCGAACCGTTCAATCAGTCAGTGCCGTATTTCGGGTTACGCGGACCGTACAGGATCCCCGCGCGCTGACCCGGCGACAGCAGGCGCGCACTGGTGATGCCGGCAATCGGATGCGCCGCGTCGGTAGAACTGTTGATCACTTGCTTGACCGCCGCCGTGATCAGCATGCCGACGAGACCGCCGCCGTTGTTGTTGCCTTCCTCGCTGGACGCATGCGCCGAGCCGGTCCACAGGGTGGTGCCGGTGCGCAGGTCGACCAGTTTGGCCGAGGCCGTCACGGAGGTGTCGCTGGAGATCAGCATGTACTTGGTGCCGTAATTGGTCACGGTGATGTACAGCGCCGAATCCGCACCAAAGATGTCATGCAGCTTGGCCGGTGGCACCGCCTGGATATCGTTGGCGGTGGTCAGCCCATTCTGGCGGAAGGTTTCGTCCACCAGGGCAATCGGCAACACGTAGTAGCCGGCTTCGGCCAACGGGTAGGTCACTTGCGAGACCATGCTGTAGGACGCCTGCACTTCCGGCGATTCATTGATCGGCGGCAAGACCAGGATCGACTTCGGTCGTGCCTGTTTGTAGGCCGTGTAATCAATAGTCTTGGGGGCTGCGCAACCGCCGAGAAAGGCCAGGGCCAGCAAAGCGCCAGTGAGTTTCAACAGGCTCATTTAGTGGCGACTCCGGTCTTGGCGTTTTTCAGCAAAAAGTCCATGTACGAGGCAGACTCAGGGAACAGTGCCTTCTCGGTGCGGAATTCCTGCACCATCTGGTCATCCTTGCCCATGCTCAGGTACAGCATGCCCAGGTGGGCGTGGTAACCCGGCGGGGCCTTGCGGCCACTGGCGTTGATCTTCTGCAGATCCCGCTCCAGCGCCTCGACCTGTGCTTCCTTGGGCTCGCCCTTGAAGTACTCGTAAACCTGCGGCTGGTAGCTTTCCCATTGGTACAGCGGCTGGGGCGCCGTCTGGCACCCGGCGACCGTCGCCACTGCTGTCAGCATCAGCGCCAACTTGACTGCCTTGCTCATCCTTGTACTGCTCCTTGAGGTGCTGCTGATCAGTTGCGTGGGTTCCAGGCGCCGGCGTTGATGCCGTCGACAAGGCGGTTGATGGCTTCACGCATGGCCAGGTCGAGGACCTTGCCATTGAGGGTGGAGTCGTAGCTGGCGGTGCCGCCGAAGCCGATCACTTCACGGTTGGACAGCGCGTACTCACCGGCGCCCTGGGTGGAATACACCACTTCGGAGGTGCTGATGTTGACGATATTCAACGCGACTTTGGCGTAGGCCACTTGGGTCTTGCCACGGCCAAGGATGCCGAACAGCTGGCGGTCGCCAGTTTCTTTGCGGCCGAACTCGGTCACGTCGCCCGTCACCACGTAGTCAGCGCCTTTAAGCTTCTGCACGGCGCCTTTGATCGCGGCTTCCTGGGAGATCTCGCCCATGTTGTCGCGGTCCAGCACGCTGAAGCGGTTGGTCTGCTGCAGGTGGGTGATCAGGATGGTCTTGGCCTGGCCGCCGAGACGGTCAACGCCGTCGGAGAAGATGCCGCGCATGTAGCTGGAGCGGTTGTCGAACTTGCCCACGGCAATCGGTACACGCACGCCGGAATAGGCGACGTTGGCGCTGGCGACTTGCTCCACCGGCATGGCGCGGTTGCTCTCCGTGGCGCAACCGGCCACGGTCAGCAGCGCTGCGGCGGTGAAGCCGGACAGCAGGATTTTGGACAGTGTTTTCACAGGGTGCTCCTAAGTGGGAAAACGGGTGCGGCAGCTAACGCTAGCGGGACGGAATGCCACGCAGGTCGTCAACAATAAATCGGCTCAACAAACCGGTGTAAAAGGTCTCGACGCTGGAGTTGCCGGAGTTGGTCAGCACCCCGGCCATCGTTTTCATGTTCTGCCAATCGCCCTTGTAACCGCCAGGCATCAGCCCTTGGCGAGCCTGAGAGAAATGCAGCACCTCGGCGCCGGCTTTCTTGATCTTGACCTGATAGTTGAAGTCGACACTGGCGAGGATGGTCTTGTCATCGACGATGGCCGTCATGAAACCGCCTTGGGTGTCTTGTATGCGCCGGGTATAGATGACGTTCACATCCAGCAGGTAATCGGCCTTGTCCTTGCTGCTGGCGTAGCGCTTGGACTTGAGCAGACGGTCGACCAGATCGACACCGAGTTGCTGGCGCACTTTGTCATCCGGCAGGAAGCGTTCGTTCTTGCCCACCACCTCGACGTCGAAGGTGTCGAGCCAGTAGGTCGCAGTCTTGGGAATGGTCACTGGCGCCGGGGAGATGTAGTAATCCGGCTTGGAAGCACAGCCCGCCATCAGGCAGGCCGCGAGCAATACGGCAAACACACGCATGTATGAATTCGTCCCTGAAAAGTATCGAGCCTTAAACAATCGCGGCATTTTACGGAGTTGAAAGGCGTTCTCAAGCTGTTTTGAAGCCCCGGCGGCGCCGTTTTACTGGCGCTTGCGCGCAAGCCTCTGGCGAAATCTCCTAAGGCTTTGTCAGGAAAACAAAAACGATAGTGGCTATTGGCCTTTACGCGATAAATAAAAAGGTTTGCCAACCGGCCTCATTCTACTAACCGGCCACGGCTGCACCCTCCCTGTCCTGCTCACGTGTTGATCACAATCGTCTTGGCCAACATATCGCCCAAGCGACGGCGCAAACCGAACAGTGCAAAAAGACCGTCCAGAACACTGAACAGCAGCTTCGGCACATTGCGCAGAAACGACTGGAACAGCGTGCAGTTCATTGGATACGGGTAACCCACCACCGCCGTGCGGCATACCCGCTTACCCAGGCTCTGGCCGTTGGGTAACGCATCGCAAAACAAAAGGTACCCGAAGGCTGAGAACATCAGCACATAGCGCAAGCCAGTAAACAACATCGGGCCCGTCAGCGAGTGCAAATAGAGATAGGCGTAGTCCAGGTTGCGCATCAAAAACAGCAGGAAAAACACCACGGCCATATCGATGAAATAGCCGAGCAACCGCCGGAACGGACTGGCTAGGTCCCAGGTTTGTGCAGCCGATACTGAATCGTTCATAACGTGCTTATCCCCGGCCATTGTCATAAATATCCGCCAGGCCGCGCACGCTCGTCAGGTTGCCGGTCTGGATCACGATGGTCTTGGCGAACATGTCGCCCAGGCGCGTCCTGGATTCCATGAAGATCCACACCCAATCGATGACCACCAGCGCGCCGGAATTACGCGTGAATGACTGGGAAATGCTGCAGCCTTTACGGGTCTTGCGGTCGACGGTGGCAATGCTCAGCAGGCGCTTGCCCAGGCTTTGGCCGTTGGGGAGCGCATCAGCCAGCAGGAAGTAGGCGAAGGCCGCAAAAAACGCGGAAAGAAAACCCGCCTTGGGCGTCACCGCAGGAACGTAGACAGACAGCGCCCCGGCGGCGAATTTGACGACGAAAAAGATCAGCACCGCGAGGGCGCAATCGATGAGGCGCGCGGCCAGGCGGCGTCCGATGCTGGCCAGGATGGTCGGGCGTTTAGCGGTGTTGCTTGCGTCCATGCGGTGTTGCTCCAGCTTTAAGACGGAAAATTGGTGTCGACAAAGTTTCTGGCAAAGTCTTCGGCGTTGATTGGCACACCGGCCTGGGCGAATTTTGCCGAATTTGTGCGCCAAACAGCACGGATTTTTTCCTCCAAGGAGGTCGGAAACTCCATCTGAGAGGCGACGACATCAGACCAACTGCCCTGCGTCCCATACAGCTCGTGCAATTTGGGTTCGAGTGCCGTCAAATCGGCGCGTTGCTGGTCGGACAGTGCACCAATGGCCGACAGGACATAGCATTCAAGAAGACGGAGAAAGGGCTTTCCTGCATATCGATTCATCATCAAAAACGCTCAACGAACATTGAAAAATCAAAAGGACCAAACCGACTGCCTATCCAAGCCCAGCCAGCTTCAAGGCGTTTGCGGCTGCTTTGAATCAGCGCAGATTTGCTCCCACCCTTTTTCAATCACACCCGTGTACTTGCCGCACGATGCCCCTTTCAACTGAGACTCCATAAAATCGCGCTCCGGCTCGACCCACAGCAGACCAACCAGATAGGCCGCACCCGCCGCAAGCATCAGCAGCGCCACTGTCCGAGTCAACATAAACCGGAGCGTGGCTGCGGCAGTACGAGACCGCTCAAACACAAACGCGAACAACAGGCCAATGCCGCACCACACAAAGGCGCCGGCCGCCACGCCCAGCGCTGACGAGCTGCGGTCGAGGTAGAGCCAGGCCGATATGAATACGCTGGCGCTGCCGCACATCACCAGCAGGCACAACCACTGCACAACCCGACACGCCCCACTCGAAAGGCTCATGGGAACGTCGTCCCGATACGCGCCCGGTCATTTGAGAACCAGATGCCCGTCACCTTGCCCACCACGTCCTCAACCGCGACCTGGCCCATGAAGCGGCTGTCGTTGCTGCTCCAGCGGTTGTCGCCCAGCAAAAAGAGGTGCCCTGGCTCGACCGTGACCGGTGCCATTTCAAGGGATTCGGGCCCTTTTACGCGGTCGGCCGGTGCGTGAAACAACCCGAGGTTTTCGCCGTTGTGGATCAGTTCACCGTTCACCAAGGCTAATGTATCCCCAGCAACACCCGCCACGCGCTTGACCGCTTCAGTGCCATTCCAGCGGTACACCACGATATCCCCCACCTTGGGCGGACCCGCGCGCAGGTCGGTCAGGATGTAGTCGCCAATGGACAGCGTCGGCACCATCGACCCGGATGGGATGTAGTAATTTTTGAACCCCAGCACGGGTACCCGCAATACATCGAGCATCAGTACCGCGATCACCATCACCCCGACGTAAAGGACATGGAAACGCTTGCGTGGCACATTGGGCGGTCCGTTGTAGCGACGAGCCAGCACGGCGGACAGGATGGCTGAGCCCAGTTTGACGGTGATCAAGAAGGCAAATAGCCCGTACAGCCCAATAGGGGTAGCGACCAGCCCCAGCGCCCCCAACAACGCGAAACCGCCATACAGCAACACGGCGACCCAGATACCCCACTTGATACGGCCGACATACACCAGGCCCCAGCCGGCCACCAGGCAGGACATGAGGAAGGCCAGGAGCGAGTATTTTACGGATTTCATTGATCATCCTTGAAGAGGTAAAAAGCATCTATAAAACAAGTAAATCCGACGTTCAACGAACATTAGACAACCACAAGACAAAACCTAGAATAAAGCCAACTCCAGCCATTTTCAGATAAAGCGGCATATTCTCCTTTATAAGCACGGCAAGGTCCTCGCCACCACTCAACCAATACCCGGCAACCTGAAAGAACACACACATGAACAATAGGCCGAACGCACAGGCGCAAGAAAGATAGACAGCGAGCCACCAAGGTTCATTTCTTCTCATTACCGTCTCTTTTCTTCGAAAACAAGGAACAGACTTATTAAAATAAATAAGTCCGTCCTCTTTACACTTTACCCACCTTACAGACCGCGCTTTTCTTCATATTCATTAATCAACTGCAAGCCATATTGGCAATTTCAACCCAAGACGAGTTTCAGCTTTACAAATCCACTCATCAGCAATCCCGTCACCACAATCAGCAAACCCAACGAAATCCGACTCTTCAATAGGATCAATTATTCTCGAATAGTCCATGTCTATTTGCTCTCCACTACGAGCCCGCAACCTCCAACAATCCGACTAATTTATCTGCGGGGGATCGCCGCCTTTTTTATCATTTTTTCAAAATCAGATCTTCGGCTTTCCTATGCACAACAGCTCAACTCAGCAAACCATATAAAAAATAAGAAAACTTATCACATAATTTTCTAACACTCATGTCCGAAGAGTCTACCTCTACCACAGCCCAGTTGTCGCTCACATCGAAGCCGAAACACCGTCCCTGCATGTCATCTCCGAAAAATCGAATATCCCGTAGCGCTATCGCTGTACCTGCATCAAAAATTTCATCAGCCTCTAAAAAGCCGCCATAAAGCATGATGCCCGCATCGTCAATCTCCCCAGCTCCGAACGTTCTTAAGAATGCCAAATAATCTTCGGGGACATCCTGAAAAGCTGCTTGGATCGCACGTAAAACAGCTTCCTCCACAACAACGAGCCCATCTAAAAAATGCTCATCTTTTTTCTTGCGCATCAGGGCTTCAAAGTTCTCCATTACCACCTCTCTATTTTTTGTCTGAGAAAATTTCTCGCGCTACGCTTCCGGCGCGGTGGATGTCACCTTGGTGTTGATCCGGGGAAATAGAGGTCAGACCACCATTGACATTTGAAAGTCATCTCTTTGGGCGACCAGCGAATCCTCTAACGGTTCGCTTACCCAAAGCTTGTGCTATCTGCGACGAATACTTTCCCGTTCCGAACACGTAATGTCTATTTGTAGCACCTCTGATTTGGTCGATTACTTCTTGCTGAAGCTCATCCTTGAAGAGACGACGATACGCCTCAGTTCTCTGATCGACATTACTACCCAATTCTTTATAACAATCATGAGGCGTTATAAGGGCTGAAGGTTCCAGCTATGCATTTGCACGGTAGCTCATCCAACGATACTCAGCGGGATGATCCACCATTCCCGCTCTGAAGGGATTCATTTCTATATACCGATAACAGGCCATCAAATAGCTTTCGTGCTGCACGATACAAGAAAGATAACGACCTTCCCACAGAGTACCTGTGCGTTGATAAGTACGATTTATATTTTGGACATAACGCTGACCAAGCCCTTTCATTAACGAACCAGCACTAAGATGGGTAGTTGGAGTCAGTAATACATGCACGTGATTCGTCATGAGACACCACGCGTGAATTTTGCAATCATGAGTTTCCGACAAAAGCTATAAGAGGTGGATCTAAAAAAATTTAATCATCTTCTGAATAGAAACAAACCGAACGATTATTTCCGCGCTGAATGATGTGCAGCGGAAGACCTGGTACCAACAACCGAGGACAACGAGCCATAACAACCCCTTGATTTCTGAAATAGATCAGCTTAGTCGCCTGCAACAAAAGCAAAGAAAAAATAATGATTTCAATTAAATAAATAAAATCTTTAAAGAGCACAAGTCGTTATAAATAGCGAAAACCATTATATACGTTAATGAAACATCACAAAAAAAGTTAAACCCTTGTATGGATTTCGCTGAAAACGTGGTCTGACCCCGATCCCCCTGTGATGGGAATTTTAACCGTATAAGTAGCGACTAACCCGTCGCCACAACTCGGGGTAGCCGGAAGCTAAAGACCTGCAAACCCTAAAGGAGCACCATTCCGAGACATCCTATCCATGACTTCAGCATGTCGCTGATTTATAGATAGCATTTTATCAGGACACGCGTAAAACTATAATTCTATATCTGCTGCACTCATGGGGTTCTTGTCCCAGTACTAACAATGCTATCGAAACCATTGGACCGAATGAAAGCTTTAGCCTGAGCCTCAACCTTTTGCACCATTCAACTCCTCAATGCTGGCAACGACAACACTTCATCGTACTTTGGCCAGTCTTCCCTCGCGCGTTTGAGCACACCTCGCATCAACTCGTCCAACTCAGGCACTGGATGCTCGGGCGGCAATTGGTCAAAGGGCGCGGCCAGCAGCGGATGATCAATCTTCTGCGGATTGGCTAAACCTTCCCACTGGCGCAGGCGCAGAATATAGAGAATTTCCACTGGCACGCGCTCCAAGTGCCAGTCCCGATTGAAGTCGTAGGAATTCTTCTGGCTCTCTTTGCCGGTTTGCCAAGTGTGGCGGTCACACGCGGCCAAAAGGCAGGGCATCAGATCGTCGGGGCTTGGAGTGCGCCACTTGGTCAACAAGGCTTCGTAGATGGGTTCGTCGTAAGCATAAGCAGGCCATTGATGCGAGACATCGCCCACCCAATCGGCAAACATGCGCAGCATAAAGGCTTGGGCGCGGCGGTGTTGCTCTTCGTACTCAATCACTAATTGATGCCCACGGTTGAGAGCCGCATGGGTGAGATAGCCCTGATGGATGACGGCATCCTTCCAGCCTAGGACCGCCATGGCGGCCATCATATTGGTGGCGGTTTGGATGCTGTAGTTTTGGCGGCGTCGATCATTGCCTGCCGCTTTGGCAATAATGTCGAACTGGCCCGCCCAGAAGAACAACTGCCAAATTCCTACTTGGTAATAGCGCAGCCAATGGGCCAATTCCAGAAGCCATTGCGGATTATCTGGTGCGTTTGCCAATACCTTGTGGGCTCGTGTGACGGCCATCCATTCGGAGCTACTACGCGTAACGTTGTCACTATTCGGTACAGGCATTGATGGCTTCGCAAATGCATCGCCGCGCTCAACATATTCACGGATGCCATTCAACTCATATTCATCTGAGACGTGTGGCCCCTTGACTATGCGCCCCAGCACACTTTTGTAGGAGGGCCATTCCGAGTTTACGCCCGAACGCTCGCACTGAATTACTTCTTGGTCCATGGTTCCACCTTAAATTCTGCTATACCTGTTTTACTGGAAGCGGGAACACCGACTTTGACTGTTACACCTTGAACCTTGGCTTTTCCTGAATCCAACGCCGCTTGCAAAGCATCGCGTAAAGCAGGATCAGAGTCGGCACATGGTACTTTTGGCATATTGTCGTAGGCCTTCAACACGGCCTGCAAAGGTATCAGAATTAAAGGGGACAGATTTATTAATAGCCTACCGATCAGCGTCACATTTAAATAAATCCGCCCCCTTTATCTTTACACAAACTAACTCATACTATAATAACTATAAAGATCCGAATCCGGCCAAAACTCATCATATGTGGTCAATATACTTCGAAGGGCCTCACTACGAGGATCTTCTGAAGGGTTCATTTTTGAAATTACAAATTCTTTTATTTCAGGCCACTGCAACTCACGCATGCAAAATGCCACAGCTTCAAATGGCGAGTTCCTAGATGTTAAAATCAGTTTAAATCTATCTATAAACCACTCTCTATAGTCCGGATGTTTTTTTACAAACTCTAAAATATTTAACAATGACATCTCATAGGAAATTTCCAGCTCTTCACTAAAAGCGGCCATAGCCACATCACAAAGAATATCAAACTGTTTAATAATGTCATTCATTTTGGCACCCAAGCAACTTTTCTTGGATTACC
Source organism: Pseudomonas sp. DWP3-1-3b3 (assembly GCF_049896305.1). Lineage (NCBI taxonomy): Bacteria > Pseudomonadati > Pseudomonadota > Gammaproteobacteria > Pseudomonadales > Pseudomonadaceae > Pseudomonas > Pseudomonas sp. DWP3-1-3b3. Next base: position 104,692 of record NZ_JAFCUA010000012.1, read on the forward strand.
AAGATCTGGCACCCAGACTTTTTCTATGTATTTACCAGTCACATCAAGTCCTTTTTGAGAGAACGCATTTTCTGCTGCGATCTGTGCAGCGCGACCGGAAGGTTCATAATGCTCAGAAGTATTATCTATATATTTAACTTCCCCGCGCACAATTTTCACCTCACCAGCTGCAATAACGGGCTTACTATTCGCAAGGTCAATGTGGAAAATAGGGGTCAGACCACCAATATAAGTTTTAGCAGTAATCGTGTTCTGCCCCCTATTTTCCCCTGCTGCTTTTTAATAGTTACCAAGCCCGCGACATTTCCACAAAATGGCATAGGGCAGCTCGTCATCCAATATGTCTGTCGAGCGAAAATAGTAGACCACTGACGCGTTCTCGAGGCTTTTGTGAACAAAGGCACCATCGGACATTATGCGGTAAGAGGCATGTTCCATAACGTCCCCCACGGCCTTCAACGCTTGCTTGATTTGACCATAGGTCGTGCCTGCCGTCTTTGGTATCAATTCCGCAGGGGGACTACTGACAGCCATGTCATCACGTTCAACTTCTCTGAAATAGGCTCGACGAAACGCTGCCTCGCTGGTTGCCCAGTAAAAAGAAACTAATCGGAGTTTGTCCTGACCATCCTCGTTAACGGTGTCGGCCAAGCAAAATTGATTATCGCAAGTTCCATAAACACCCTCATCGATGAGTGAAAGTGCCGCTCCGGATGTATCAAGGACATCACCTGCTTTTTGCTCAAGCAACAACGACCAAGGAATCATCACCACACCCTCCAGAATTATTGCGGCCATTTGAATATTTTGCCTTCGACCCTGCCAGCCTTGAGTGCATTTTCAGCTGCCGTTTTATGCGGTCCCTCTGGCATATTTTTGACCGAATTTACGATCTCGGTTTGCCAGGCCTGCAGTTTTGAAGCCGGCACCGATGAAGGATAACGTCCCCCTTCCGCTCGATACTTAGCGTCCCAAACAATCAGTGAACGAATCGACGGATCATACGTAATGAAATCTGCACCGGGTAGCGATGCTTTTCCGGGACCGGAGACGCCTATCTGGCCGGACTCCAATGTCTGGTGCCATCCACGCGCTTCGCCGATTGCGCCGTTCAGTTCTGAGAAAGGACTACGCCCATAGTTAACGTTGGCGAGGGTGACAACATCGGCATCAACCATTGGTTTTGGGGTCGCCGGTATAACATTTCTTTCGACCAGAACACTCGTTTCCCAGTCACCCTGCCCCCCAAAAGCATTCTCATTCTTGGCTACCACACCTTTAGTAGACCCGGCGACCGACTGTCCTTTAAACACGCTCGGCAAACCGGCAGCCGATGCGTTCAAAGCCCCAAGGAAAATGTTCTTGGCGCCGTCGCTTGAGTCACCGTTATAGGCCTGCACGCCACCATAAGTGATCTGCAATACGCCGCTCTCAGCGGTCACCAACCGTACAGCCAACCCCACGCCCCCGCCCAGCACATACAAAGCAGGCGTGCCAATTGCAGCCTCCCCTTCGTAGTGCTGGTTAATGAGCATTTTCTGTTGCGCGTCGCGGTAAAGCTGTTCGTTTTCGCTAGGAAAGCGGTTCATCTGCGCCAACAAATCGCCGGGATAGAGCCGTTCTAGCGAAGCGTCTTTATTGAAGCTCCCAGCCGCGTACGCCACATCGTTGCTTTGTCGCAGAGGACCGGGCCGCATAAGCGCGTAGATGCGGCGATCAGCCTCACCCTGTCCATACGCCGCAACGAGTGCGTTTGCGTAATCCGTGAGGTACGCCTGTGCTGCGGCTTTATCGGCAGCCGACATCGAGTCTGAATTGCGGCGCAGGCGCTCAACCAAGGCATCTGAAATCTGATCTTGCTGATCGAGCGCGATAAGCGTCTTTGCGTCCTCGATGGTGTACTTTTTGTGCTTGATCGCGTCGCGAGCCTTTTGTAGCAAAGACTCGTTAGCCGGGCTCAACAGGTTATTTTCAACCGCGTTTTTCCCAACCTGCGCCGCTGCCACCGCATCCAGCGCGCCCTTGCCGGTCAGCGATCCAGAAAGGCCACCCGCCAAGGTCGAAAGACTGGCGATTGTCTGTTTTTGCTCTTGGGTCAGGCTTTCATTACTGACGACGCCATACAGATGCTCCTTGATCAGCCTGGCGGTTTCTTCCGCCGCCACAGCACCGGCTGCGCCAGCAAGTGCTGAGTTACCGCCAGCCTTGGCGAGCACAGCACCCAGTACCGCATGGGCCATCAGATTGGCTGTGGGGTCGCCCTTGGTCCTGTCCCTGATTGTTTCTGCCAGATACGGCGCCGCCGCCCCCGCCAACGCGCCCCCGACGCTACCGCCCATGGCCGCTTGCACCACAGCCGTTACCGCCTGGCTGGCCTTCTGGAAGCTGCTCCCTACGCCATAATCCTGCTGGGCACGTTGGTTGATCTGATCCCGCGTCGGGTTAGCAACCCCTTCCTGCACGAGCTTTTCTCGGGTCGCTTTGTTGACGTCGCTATTAGGGTCGTCAGCGGCCTTGATCCTCGCCGCAGCAATCGCGTCGCCAATCCCCTTGGTCAACTCCATCGAGCTTTTGACCAAGTCCATGCGCTCTTGCATGGCCTTTTCATCAGGCTTGTCGAGGCGCTGGTTAGCATTCGCTGTGTCGCGGTTCAAACCGACGAGGTCGTTAGCGCCCTCGGGGTTGCGCACTAGGATCGCGCCTTCGCTGACAGCGCTGCGCGTATAGCTGTGATCCGAATCATTAAGCGCCATGCCATACAGGGCACCTGGAGTCAGCGTGCCCACGCCGCCACTGTATGAACCGGAGACGCTCACGCCCGCCGATTTGCTCTCAATCTCGCTTTTGTTCTTGATGTCGCTGACCAGCAGTCGATCTGTCAGCAACAGGTTTCTATCGGCGGTGGCTTCACTCGCAATCACTGCACCTTGCAAGGTGGTGTTCTTGGCCACGTCGATGGTGTAGCCACCTTTGCCGGCATAGAAACCGCTCTGGTCGGTGACAGCCTGGTAGTCGCTGTTCATCTTCGACGCCGCCAGGTTGGCGGACGCTGCCACGGTTGAGCCGTAGCAGAACGGTGGAACGCAGATGCTCGCACCAAAGCCCGCGCTGTCCTGCTTGCTCTTGGATGTATCGGTGTCCTGGCGCGACAGGATGTTGAGGTTGCCGCCGATGTCGGCATCGATACGATCAGCCCGTACCTGTGCCCCGATCAGGCTGGTGTCCTGGCCGCTGCGCAGTACCAGCGAGCCGCTGTCCAACGTGGTGTTGACCTGGGTAACCGAGCCACCCGAACCCAAGTTTTTGGCGGTTTGTGCGCCAAGGTCGAGGGTGAAGCCATTTTGCTCGCCGATGTTGAAGCTGGCGCCGATGGCAGTGCGATTGCGTGAGCCATCGTTTTTGCGGTCGGTGGTGTTCTGCGCGCTTTGCATCAGGATGTTGTTTTTCGCGGACAGCAACGTGCTGTCGGCTTTCAACGTACTGCCGGTAATCGTCAGGTCACCCAACGTGCCCGGCGCGTCGCCCGCAGCAATGATCGACAGTTTGCCCCCGACGTTGAGGTTGCTCTGGTGAACGGTCTGCGCCGCGTATTCGCTGCTGCTCTTGGTACGCGTGTTAGCCAGTTCGGTGCCGATCTTGATCAGCGAACCGTTGCCGGCGGAGCCACCGGTTTTGTTCTTGAAGCCGGTGCTCTGCTTATTGAGCTCGCCGCCCTGGTTATTGAGGTTGTAGAGCGACAGCGCCGCCTGGGCGATTTTTACCGCTTTGAGGCGCGGGTCGTCGGCACTGCGAGCGGCCTCTGCGGCGTCGCGAATGCTGTTGGCGGTATCGACGACAGAGCCCGCGACAACACGGCCTACTGCCAGACTTTTCGAACTGTCCTTACTGGTCTGACTGGCAGTCTCCACACCCGAGGTGACGGTGACATTGGCACCACTCAACTCCATGTTCTTGGTGCTCACCAGATCACTGGCCACCACCGTCAACTCACGCCCCGCCGTCAACGACACATTGCCCGCACTCGAGCCAATAGTGCTGCCGGTCAAGGTCATCTCATTGGCCGTGCCGTTGTGCTTGGAGCTGTTGATATACAGCTTCTGGTTGCCGGTCATGTCATCCAGACCGAGCTTGTTGCCGGTCAGCACACCGGTCAGGTCGCGATTTTTTTCCTTGTGCATGTCGGTGCGGGCGAAGGTGTTTTGCGCCGCGTCGATGGTCAGATCGCGACCGGCTTGCACGGCGAGGTCGCCGGTGCTGACCAGGTTGGAACCGGTGACGGTAGCGTCGCGCTTGGCGGCAACAGTGACGGTTTCGCCGGAGACCATGCTGCCCATCGCGGTGGTGCGTTTTTCGTCGACTATGTCCTGGACCTTGCTTGACTTGAGCCCGCCCCAGCTGCTTTTGCTTTCCTTGCGCTCATGGCGGGCGCTGTCGGAATTGCTCACGGTCAGGATGTTCACGTCCTGGCCCGCGACCAATTGCGTCGCGCCTTTCTCGGCGGTGACCGCGCTGCCAGCCAGCAGCAGGTCTGCACCGGCTACGACGGTGCTGTGAGTACCTGCACTGACAAGACTGCCGACGTTGTTCACCACGTCAGTTTCGTCGAGGCGGAATTTCTTGCCCTGGGACGTTTTCTTGGTCTTGCTGTAGAAGCTGTAGTCCTGGTCTTCGGCGGTACGCAGGCTGAGGTTTTTACCGGACACCAGGTAAGCCTCGCTACCGGCATTCACCTGGCTGGCCACCAGTTGCAGGTCTTGCCCGGCACTCAGGGTGGCGTCGCCACCGGCCTTGATCACACTGGAGACTTGCTGGACGTGGTCCTCGATGCTGGTGACTTTTTTCGAATTGAACGAAGAGTGTTGCTCGTTGGCCGCCGCGATGGCGTTGAGGTCGCGGGTGGCGACAAGGTTCACATCGCGCTTGGCTTCCACCTGGCTGGCGACGGCGCTGATGTCGCGACCGGCGATCACGTGCAAATCGCGGCCGGCTTCGACCACGGAGCCCTGCTGTGCAATGTTTTTGAAGCTCGAACGGGTGCCGACGGCGCTGCTGTTAATCGTTTGCGCAGCGGCGATATTCACGTCGCCAGCGGCTTGTACCGTGGTATCCGCAGCACTTTTGAGCACGCCGCCGACGTTGTTGAGGTTGGCACCGGCTTTCAACGCCAGTGCATCAGCAGATTCGATGCGCGCGGCGCTGTCGACAAAGTCGCTGCGTTCAGTGCGATAGGCACTCGCGCTTTCGTGAGTGGTCACGCTGCGTTCATTGAGCAGGTCGGCACCGGCGACGAGGTTGACGTCGCCACCGGTAATCACGCCGCCGGCACGGTTGCTCAGGGTGTTGCCGCTGAGCAGGTCGAGACGCCCACCGGCTTGCATCAGACCGCTGTTGGTGAGGCTGCCGCCGGCGTTTGCCAACAGGCTACCGGTGGCGCGCAGGGTGCCGGCGTTATTGAGGTTGCTGCCGGTGATCAGCCGGACGTCGCTGCCGGAAATCAATGCGCCATTCGGCGCCAGGCGGTTGCTCGCCTGGGCAAGGTAAAGCACCGGAACCAGCACCTGCTGCCCGGCGACGGTAGTGTTTTCCAGCCACACGATATCGTGAGTCAGCGCCGCAACCTGCTCGGCGGTGAGGCTCACGCCGACCGACAGGTTCAACGCGCTTTTGCTGCTGATGGCGTTGTCCATCAGGTGCTTGAACAGGTCGGCATCGCTGGTCTGGCCGTCGATGAAACGCTGGCCGGTGCGGGCAAGCACGGCTTGCTGGATCAGGCGCTGCTCGTAGAAGCCATCACCGAGGCGGCGCTGCGCCGTGTCGGGGTCATAGCCGAGCTTGGTCAGCATGTAATCCGAGCCCAGGAACTGACGCATGTCGGTAAACAGCGGGTTGGTTTCGATCAGGTACTTGTGCGGGTTAGCCGCGAACTGGCTGGTCGGCAGGCCATTCACGCCCTTACCGTCGTTGAGGTGGAACAGGCCGTTCTCGCCGGTCGGCAGGTCGAAGCCCGGCAGGCTGAGTGGGTTGACCTGCTGTTGGGCAACGTCCGGCGGCAGTTGCGGGTTGAGGCTGACCTGGGTCGAGTAGCCCGGCGCCTGGGTATTGGCGCCGCTGCCCACGTAGGTGTAACCGCCGCGTACCACGGTGTTGTCGATACCGGCCTGGGCCACCACATCCACAACGCCGCCCGCCTGGATGACCGCGGCGTAGCGTTGGTCAGTGGGCGACAGTTCGGTGGTCTTGCCAAGGTCGAACAGCTCCTTTTGCATCATGCCGATAAAGGCGGCCATGCCTGCTTCAAGACCGCCAAGGTTGTTGGCGTCGTAGCCAGCACCGTCAACGGAATACTGGCGGGTGAAATTCGCCGCGTAGAGGTACCAGCCTTGCGGCTTGCGCTCGCGTTCAGACATGAAGAAACGGTCGTGCTGGGTGTCGTGGGTCACCAGGCCGATGTTGCTCAGCTGGTTGACGCGCACGCTCAGGTTACCGCCGGCGGCGATGCTACTGCTGCTGTTGAGCAGATCACCGCCGGTCAACAGCATGTTGCCGGCCGAGGTGATACTGGAGGCGGCTGAAGCCTGCTTGACGATCAGGTGTTCGCGCTGGGTAATCTGGAACGGACGGTTCTGCTTGCCACCGTCACAGTCGCCACCGGTCACGCCCTCGACACAGGCAACGGGGGTGATGGACGCACTGTAGATGCCCGACTCGGTGGTGAGCACAGTGCGGATATTCTGGATCGTGCTGGCCGCCAGGGTCAGGTTGCGCTCGCTCTCGATGGTCCCTGAGCTGTTGATGATGCTGGTCGCCAGCCCACCCTGACCGTCGCGGTCGATACGCAGGTTGCCCATGGCGTAAATGTTGGCGCCGAGGTTTTTCAGGCGCTCGACCCGCAGGTTCATATCGCCGCCGCTGAAGATCAGGCCATGGTCATTGAGCAGGTTGCCCACGGACAGGTCGAGGCTGCCTTGGCTGGCGACGGCGCCGCCAACTGTCCAGTCCAGGCCTTTGCCGACCAGTGCACGGGTGCCGAGCAGTTTGCCGGTGGCGGTCTGTTGCAGGTTGTCGACATTGACGGTCAAGCGTCCGGCCTGGATTGCGGTGCTGTTGGTCCAATGGGTTTTGTCGAGGGTCAGGTCGCCATTGGTTACCAGGCTGCCGCCGACATCGTCGAGGCTGATGCCGCTCAGATCCAGCACGCCAGTGCCCACGTGCAGCACTTTGCCGCCGGTGTTCTGGAAGGTGCCGGCGGCGAGGCTCAACTGGTCGTTGGCGGTTTCCAGGCTGCCGCTGTTGTTCAGCAAGCCGCCGATGGCGTAGCGGGTTTTACCGGCCTGGCCCACTGCACGCATCTGCCCGCTGTTGGTCAGGCTGGCGGTGTCGACATCCAGGGTCGTGGCGCTCTCGATCAAGCCGCGGTTGGTCAGGGAGCCGAGCAGTTTCAGATCAATCTGGTTGGCCGCGATCTCACCGCCGTTATCCACATTCAGGCCGCTGAGGCGAATGCGATCACGGGCCAACAGCGTGCCGCTGCCGTTGTTGAAATCGGTGGCATCGATCACCGCATCGCCGGCTTTGGCAGCGATGCGCCCACCGTTGTTGGCGAGGGTGCCGGCGGTGATCGTTACACCGGCCTTTTCACTGTGGATCAGCCCGTTGCCGCCGTTTTGCAGCAGGCCGGTGGTGGTAAGCGCCAGGCCATCGTTGGCGGCCAGCGTCCCGCTGCTCTGGTTATCGACACTGTTGGCGAACAGGGTCAGCAGGCCCTGGCTGGCGAGCTTGCCGCCCTGGTTATCCACATGGGCGGCGCGTTGAACCAGCAGCGGGCCGACGCTCGCCAGCTTGCCGTTGCGGTTGATCAGGTCGCCGAGCAAATCCAGGGTGATGGAGCTTGCGCCCGTGAGGTTACCGGCACTGTTGTCCAGTCGGTTGCCGTACAGGGTGAATGCACCCGTGCTATCGATGATGCCGCCCTGGCTGTTGTCCAGCAGGCCGCTGACGTTGAGGGTTTGTGCGCCGTCGCTGAGCAGTTGGCCCTTGTTGCGGTTGTCGACGCTGGCGGCGGTAACGTTCAGCGCCTGCTTGGCACTCATCGTGGCGCCCTGGTTATCCAGTGTTTGCGCGGCGGTGGCGGTGAGGCTGCGATTGGCGATCACCCGGCCGGTGTTGGTGATGTTCTGGCTGTCGAGCGTGACGTCGCCACCGGCATTGCGCGTGTTATCGGCGTTGACCCCGGCTTCGATGATGCCGTTGTTGGTCAGCTGGCCATTGCTGGCCAGGGTGATGCTGTCGCGAGCAGCAAGGCTTTTGCGGTTTTTCAGCTCGCCTTTGGTTTTAGCCTTGAGCGTGGTGCCGGCGTAGACCGGCCCGTTCGCGTCGAGGCTGGCGGCCTTGATATCCACCGCGCCGCTGGCAGCCGCCTGGGCCATGCTCAAGTGGCCGTTGGCATCCAGTTGAATATCGCCGCCACTGGCCGCCAGCGTTCCGTCGAGCTTTACGCCCACACCGGCTTCGGTGCCCACCAGCTTGATGGCGCCCGCGTACATGCCGCCAAGCGCCGAGGAGTCGATAGCCAGTTCAGGTTTGGCGCTGCCGTCATCGGCACGTGCGGTGGTTTTAAGGCTTTGCGCATCGACGTCGTTACGACCGGCAATCACGGTGAGTTCGCGTGCGTTGATCTGCGCGTTGATCTTGGCCGAACGGGTGATGATCTCGAAACGGTCGACGTTGCTGGCGTTCAGGCCTTTGCCGTCGATGGTCACGGCGCCGCCATCCACCTGGTAATGATCCAGGCGACCGACTTTATCGATCACCGGTTTGCCGGTAGTCAGCGTGACGTTGGGGGTGTTGATAAACCCGCAGCCGTTGCAACTGATGCCATAAGGGTTCGCCACGATGACCTTGGCCGATTGCCCCGCCACTTCGGTGTAGCCACGCAACTGGCTGGGGCTGCCGCCGTTGACTTCGTTGAGGATGACGTTCGCCGCGCCGCCCTTGAGGTTCGGGTTGCCGACGATGATCCCACCCAGTTGAGTGTTCTGCAGCACACCCGTGGCGTTGTTGAGGATCACGCCATTGGGGCCGACGTTGTAGTCCTTGAATTGGTTATGGGACAAGCCGCTGCCATTGGGCGTGGCGATGTTCACCACCGGTACGCCGTTGCCCGCCTGGCCGACGCTGGTGCCCGGGCCGCTGACCACGATGCCGTCAGCATTGGCCAGCAGCGGCTGCCAGAACAGCGCGTTGGCCAGGACCAGCGCAAGGCCGCGTTGGGACAGGCTTTTCAGGGCAGAAGCAGGGCGAACATCCATATTCTTAAATCTCAAGGCAGCGGCGTTGAATTACAGGAAGAAATCCAGGCGGAAATAGATCGGCGCTTCGCGCTCGGTCACCACGCCAGGTCGCTCCAGGGAATGGGCAAAGGTCACACTGGTGCTGACGTATTTGCCGCGGGCGAACAGCTCGACGGAATTACTCGATACGCGCCCATGCTCGTCATCGTTGTAGCGATCGTTGCGAATCACGCCCTGGTCATAACCGACACTGGCGCCGTATTCGGCGAAGGCCGGACGCATCCAGTCCAGGGTGACCGGTCGCGCCCAGCGCACTTCGTTGCGCCAGTAGCCACCGCTGTCGCCGTTCAGTTGCTGGTCCTTGAAACCGCGCACCGAGTAGGACCCTCCCAGGCTCATGCGTTGCGGTGAATACAGGACGTCTTCACTGCGTTGCCCGGTGGCGAGGCTGGAAAAACTCAACGACTCACCCCACAACGTAAAGGGTTGCAGGTAGCTCATCGTGGCGGTGTATTTGCGATAGCGCGGCGTCGCCGTGAGGTTGCCCTGGGCGTCCCGTTCTTGCCGATTGCTTTGCGCGTCAAAGGCGCCGATACCGTTTTGCATGCCCACGTCCAAGTTGACGAAGGCACTGCCGATACGCCGGCCGTGGGTGAGGCCGACCTGGAGCTCGCTGAGACGGTTGCTGCTGGTCGGCAGGCGTGCGTCGAGCACGTAGTTGTTGGTGCGCAGGTGCGTCAGGCCGACGTTGACCGAGGTCTTGCTCACATCGTCACGATGGATCACGCGTTCGGCGCGCAGTTGGTGGTTCTGGCTGTCGCCGTTCTGCTTGAACTTGAAGTCATCGACCCTGCCGAAGGTGCGGTATTCACTCTCGCTGTAGCTGTAGCTGAAGTTCCACCAGCCCCACGGCAGGTTGTAATAGAGCATGCTGCTTTTCGAGGTTTTCTGGTGGTCGCTGAGGGCGTCGTGGCCGCCACGCAGAATCAGCTGATCGGCCAGGCCTAACGGGCTGTCCCATTCCAGGCCCGCGCCCCATTGCTGTTCGCCGGTACTTTTCTGGCCGTCGTTGTTGCGTGACAGGCTGGCACGCCAGGGCTTTTGTGGCGTGTTTTTGACCCGCACTTCACTGCCGCCGACCTGGCTGCCAGGGGTCAATTCCATCTGCGCCTGCTTGGAGGGTAAGCGACTGAGCTGGTCCACCAGTTGCTCGACTTCCCGCAGGTTCAGCGCCTCGCCGACCTTGCCGGGAAATGCCATCGCCAGTTCGCGATCAGTCACATTGCTGCCCTGTGCGCCCTTCAAACCTTCGAGTTTGCCTTCGACCACCAGCACCTGGAGATGACCGCTGGAGAGGTCTTGTTGCGGCAGGTAGGCACGGCTGGTGACCCAGCCCTTGGCGATGTAGTAGTCAGTGATGACTTTGAGCAATTCATTGAGCTGTGCAACGCCCAAGCACTGGCCGACATAGGGTTTGAGCAGCAGTCTGCGGTCGCCGCCGGACAGGCTGTCCGCGCCCTTGAGTTCGATGTCCTGGATGGGAAAGCAACGGGTGTCCGCCGGCAGCGCCGGGGCCTGGGGCTGGGTGCCTTTGCCGGGCAGGTCTTGCAGCTCTTCCAGGCGCCGGCGCTGCTCTTCGAGGAGGCGGTTCTGGCGGTCGCGGATCAGGTCCTGATCCCCAGGCGTAGGAGCGGCCGTGGCGCTGTTCAGGCTCAAATAGGCGAGCAGGAAAGTGCACAGCAGATACCGAGTCCGTGGCAGTAACAAAGACATGTTCGATCCATCGAAAATCAAGGGCCGGCAAACTAACATCGAACTTGCGCCAACTCAAAAACAAGAGTTAGTTGCACATTCGTACTAGTTAATCATGCAAGTTGTTGATTAATAACAACTAAAAATAATCAAAGAGATACATGGCCTGTCACTGGAATTATTATTCCGACAAGCGGCAGCACTATTGATCGCGATTCGTCGGACAACTTATAAATTGCCATTAGTTGGCCATCAAGTTATTGCCGAGATAGGTTAGTACCGGAAAAAGCAGAAAAGTTCGCGGAGGTTTTGTGAATTGGATCCCATTTGTCGGGATTAAACCGGATCGTTCCCACCTTGCGTGGGAACGATCTTCCTGCGTGTTTCTTAGCCAGCGTCTTTGTTCTGGTCCTTGCCAGGCACCAGGGTCAGCCCGGGCTTTTCCACATCACGGGAAACATGGGATTTGACCTGCGCCACACCACCGTCCTCATCGTTGTGGATCACCAGTACCCCAGGCCGACGCAGTTGCTCCAGGTCACCTTCGCCCAGACTGAAGCTCTCGCTCAGGTTCTTATCGGTGAGCGCCTTGGCCTCGGCGCGACGCTGGGCAAACTTGCGCCCTTTGCGTTGCTGGTAGCGCGCCCAGGTGACCAGGATCACGGCGTTGAACAATGCAATCCACAGGTACACCTGCAAGGTATTGAGCGCGGCAAAAATCGGCGCGTCGATACGCGGGCCATCGTGAGTCTCCAACATCGAGCTGATCCCACGTGCCAGCAACCAAATCAGGCCGGCCCAGGCCATCAGGGTCAACAGCACGTCGATGATCCACATCACCAGCCGTTGGCGAGTTCTGACCAGTTTCATGATCACGCCTCCTCTTCAGTGGGTTTGATGCCGCGATCCGGGCTGACCCAGCGCGCACGCTTCTGATGCTGGTTGAACAACACCTTGGGAAAACTGACCAGGGTGGTAAACAGGCTGACCAGCCAGAACACCATCGGGTACCACACGGTCCAGAACAGGGTTTTCCACAAGTCCTTCTCGTAGCGGCGGTCGATGATGATGCTCACGGCAAACTGCAGCAGACACACCATGGCCAATACCAGGCCGGTGAACGCCGGAGGCATCAGGGAGTCGACCGCAATCGCTTGAGGCAGCGGGATAAATTTACCCACGCCCCAGAAGATCACCGACAACAGGAAGGTGAACGCCCAACCGGTGGACAGGCAGTATTCGAACAACAGCGGCCACAGGTAGCGATGACGCCATTGCCAGATGCCACGGATATTCTTGAACAGCACCTCGGCGCCGCCCTGGGCCCAGCGCAGGCGTTGTTTCCACAGGCCGCCGACGGTTTCGGGCATCAGAATCCAGCACAGGGCGCGGGGCTCGTAGAAGATGCTCCAGTGATCGAGCTGCAGCTTCCAACTGACATCGATGTCCTCGGTGATCATGTCGGTGCTCCAGTAGTCGATGCGGTCCAGCGCCTTTTTACGGAACGCGACCACTACACCCGACACCGTGAAGATCCGGCCAAATACCCGTTGCGTGCGCTTGATCAAACCGATGATCGAAGAGAACTCACCGACCTGCACGCGGCCGATCAAGGTCGAGCGTGTGCGGATGCGCGGGTTGCCGGTCACAGCACCCAGGCGCGGGTTATCCAGCATGGGCGCCACCATGTAGGCCGCCGCGTTTTTATCCAGCAACGCGTCGCCATCGATGCACACCAGGAACTCGCTGCGCGCCGCCACGGCGCCCATGCGCAAGGCCACGGCCTTGCCTTGGTTCTGCGCCAGGTGCAGCACGCGCAGGCGCGGGTTCTCCAGCGCCAGGGCGTCGAGTACGGCGGCGGTGTTGTCCTTGGAACCGTCGTTTACCGCGATCACTTCGATGTTCGGGTAGAGCTGACCCAGTGCCGCATGGATGGTGTCGGCGGCGTTATCCCCTTCGTTGTAGCAAGGGATGATGATCGAGATCAGCGGGTTGCCGGCCAAGGTCGGCGCCGGGGTGTCTTCTTTCCAGGGCCAGTGGCGCTCCCAGTGCAGCCAGAAATACAGGCCGCCTGCGATCCACAACGCCGACATGAACAGCGGGTAGAAAAACACAAAGTCCATCAGGAACTGCCCGGTGACCAGGAAGATCAGGCCCAGGGGCACACCCAATACCAATGCCAGCACGAATAAAGCCAAGAGTCTGTCGAACATGGTCAAGGGTTCCATTGGTTGGAAAGGGCCGGACGCACAGTCTTCAGGTCCGGGGAGTTTTCCAGGAAGTTGTCCGGGTAGTAGCCAAAACTCGTGACACCCTGGCGCTTGAGTACACCCATCCATTCAGCCATTTGCTTGGCGTTGATGTCCGGTGCGGCCTGGGTGCGCCAGTCTTTGGCTTGCAGTTCGAACACGGTGCGCTCCATGGCACCGGGGCGTGCCTTGACCGTGGCGACCAGCTTCTCCAGCCAGGCATTGGAGTTGCTGTACTCCTGGCCTTCCATCAGCGGCATGGCCATGGGCGCGGTCCAGTCATAGGTCTGCAGGAAATCATCCAGGTTCTGCGCAAACCAGGCTTCGCTGCCGGGGTTGAGCATCGGCTCGGCGAAGATATTGCGCGCGGTCAGTATTTGCGGCCCACCGATGGCGCGGACCTTGGCAGTCAGCTCCTTGGTGAAGTCGATCAGGTAGCGGCTCTTGAAGCGGGTCCAACGCTGCATCACGGCCGTATCGGCACGCAGCGCCTCAATGGTGTCCGGCAGGCCCGCAGCGGCATAGGCCTTGAGCGCGGCGGGGCTGGCATCTTCGAAATCGTTGAACACCGCATCGTCGTGGTACAGCACGCCGTCGATGGCGTTGTTGCGCGCCAGGTCCTCGTAGATCTCACCGATGATCTTGCGCACCTGCGGGTCGAACGGCGACAGGCGTTTGTACTGGTCCGGGTCGAGGCCGACCTGGCCGGTTTTCGGGTCCCAGCGCGTTACGCGGGGCAGCTTGGGGTCGAGGGCGAAGCTGAGAACCGGCATCCACGCATACACGCTGGCATGGGCACGGGTGTGCAACTGCCAGGAGACGCGGTTGAACAGGTCGGCGCGTACCGGCAAGTGGCGGTTGGGGAAGTACACCGAATGCACCAGGCCGTCACCCTTGGGATCGGCGAAGGCTTGCAGGAACACGGTGCCCGCGCCCATGTCCACCACCCGTTGCACAAGCTGGTCGAGGTTGCGCGCCTGTTGGGCCGGGTCCGGGTCGTAGACGTTATCCAGGTCCACATGCAACACGCGCATCGGCGCCTTGGTTTGCACCGCGACCATGCTGTTGGCGAAATGCTCGCCATCCGGGTCGGAGGCGACCAGGAAGCGTGGGCTGTTCATCAGGTCACTGGAGCTGTCGAGGCCATCTTCCAGGGTCAGGGCCATCTGGTAGCCCTGCTCGCCAATGATCGCCAGCGAGGTGCCTTTGGCGGCACCGTAAGGCCACACCCACACCCGTGGTTTCTTGCCGGTGACGCTTTGGATCTTGTTGGAGATCGCCACCACATCAGCACGCATCCGCGCATCGAATTGCGCCTGGCTTTCATAGCGCCCGGTGGCCGGATCAAAACGCAGCGAGGTCGCCGCCGGCTCCAGGTTGCCCTGGGGGTTGGCCAGGATGCCCTTGTGGTTGTTGTCGGTGTGCGCGGCGATTTCCACCAGGCCCGATTGGGAGACTTCGCGGATCTGCTGCCAGGTCAGGAACTCGCCACGCGGCCGTGGCTGGCCAGCGAAGTCCACCGGTTGGTTCATCGGCGTGTCGATCCAGTAGCCCACCGGCGCCAGCAGAGCCGGCCAGCGATAGGCCCGCAGGATCGGCATCACACGGGTGTAGAAGCTCGAATAGCCATCGTCAAAGCTGAGCATGATCGCTTTGGGCGGCAACTCAGGCCCACCGTTGCGGGCCGCCAGGATCTGGTCGACGCTGACCGCCTTGTAGCCGTTCTCGCGCAGCCAGGCCAACTGTTCGATCAAACGCTCGGTGCGCACCGCCACCACCGCCTGATCGGGGTCGCGATCTTCGACGTCATGGTAGGCAATGCCCAGGAAATGGTTTTTCGGCCACGGCGCTTCGTTGGCCGGGGTCGGCCGCTCGGCGGGTGGAGTGAAAGGCGCGGGTTGCTGGGCACAGGCACTGGCCAGCATTACGCCCAGAATCAACAAGCAACGGCTGAGGACGGTCATGGTCAGGCTCTTCTAGAAACGGTAAGTGAGGTCGACGAGCAGACGCAGATCGCGTTCGCGATCACCGTCGTAAGGTCGGCTGATCAGGCTCAGGTTGGCGCCGGCTTCCAGCACATCGTTCCAGCGATAGCGTTGGCCGTAGCCCACCAGACCGATGCCACCGGTGGAATAATCCTGCTGGCTATACGTACCCGCACCGACCTGGAACTGCTGACTCCACTGGGTCTCGTAGCGGTGATAGAGCACATGATTGATGTTGAGGACAGGCAACACGGTGAAGTCTGACTTCGGGTTGAAGTAGATCGTGTCCTCCTTGCTGTTGCGGCTGGCACCCACTTCCAGGCCCAGGTCCACTTGCACCTTGGGCGAGCTGTAGAGGCCTTCGCGGCCGCTGAGCAAGGCTTCGAAGCGGTCGTTGCCGTCGCTGAAATGGGACGGGCTGAGGGTCAGTTTCCACTCGCGGCTTTCATTGGCGCGCCAGCGGATAAAACCGCTGCCGCCGTTGGCCGTGATCCCTTCATTCAACGCCCGCAGCGGCGTGGTGGACAGCAGGTAGCCGAGGCTGCCGCCGTATTGCCAGTTGTCGTTGATGTCGCGGGCAATCGACACGGCAGCGCCTTGTTTGGAGCCATCGCCGTAGGAGTGGTTGGAGACCTCGGCTTCAATGGTCATGTCGCGGGTCCGGCGCTCTACGCCGACCACTTGCCAACGGTGATGGCCAGTGCCCTCTTCAAAGTCGGCAGTGGCATAGCCGGCACCGGCGAACACGCGCCAATCTTCATCGATGGGCGGCGTGTAGATGCGGCTTTCAATGCCCCAGTCTCGACTACCCGAGACGGCACCGGCATCGCCGTTGTTGCCACCACCAAAGCTTTTCCCGGTGTAGGCCTCGACCCGCAGCTCGGCCATGTCGTGGACATCGCGCAGGCGTTGCAGGCGCTGCACCTGGCGGTTGTCCGGGTTACGGGCCACCACGTCGTCGGTAAGAATATCGAGCTGACGCCATTCCTGAAGGTCCAACGCCGTGAAGCCCTGGGACATCTCCAGACCGATGTCACGCGGGCTTTGCGCTTCGGTTTCCTTGAGTGAACGCTCGGCGCGGCGTGGCCAATCGCGGGCGCGGTACATCTCGGCTTGCGCCAGGCGCAGACCGATGCTGCCTGGGGCCTTGCCGACCAGTTCTTCAAGCGCCTTCTCACTGGACGGCAGATCGGAACCATAGGTGCCGGCCTGGGCGGCCAATTGTTGGGCGTCCATCCATTCATCGTTAGGGTTGCCGATCGGCAGCCCCTTCAGTTCAACACGCGGTTTCTGGTTGTCGGCCAGGTTCTTGGCAACCGCCCGCGCTTCATCCACCTGGTCGTTTTCGAGCAAGGCGTAGAACAAAGCGGTGCTGTCTTCAACACGATCGCCCACGTCCGCATCGGGCGCGCTCAGTGCTTGGCGATACAACGGCGCCGCCTTTTCCGGCAGGCGCTGGTCGAGGTAGGACGCAGCCACCCAACGCACTGCATAGGTGGGCAACTGCACACCTTCGGCCTGGAGGGTTTCGTACTCGCGGATCACCTCGGCGGTGCGTGCCCGCGCCTTGAGCGCACCCAGGCGGTCGATGCGCCAGCGCACCACGTCGTCTTTGGCCGTGGGGTCCGGGGTCCAGCGGGTGAGGAGCTGGTCATAACCCTGCAACGCGCGATCGGCGATGACATAGCGTTCTTTCTCGGTACGCGTGGCGAACTCGGCCATGCGCACGCGCTCGGCGGCCAGGTCACCTTCCAGGCGACGCTGGGTCACCGGATCGACAAGGCCGGGACGCTGGGCGGACAGGCGCAGTGCAGGCTCGGGCAGACGCGCCTTTTGCAGGGCGACCACGTATTCGCGGGCTACTTCTGGTTTGTCACCGGCGCGGATAAACGCCTGGTCGAATTCAAACAACGCGTCGTACTGCAAGCCCGCACGGGTCAGCGCGTAACCCAGGGCCATGCGCCGGTTGGGGTCATCGGGCTTGGCGGCTACCAGCGCACGGGTGCGTTGTACGGCTTCGCTGGCCTGGCCGCCGTCGGCCTGGGTAAGGGCCATGCCCAGCTGCAGGTCGATATTGTTCGGCTCCCGCAGCAACGCCTTACGATAGACCGCCTCGGCCTGCGCCCACTGCTTCTGGTTGCGATAGGTGCGCGCGACCGTGGCCAGCGCCTGGGCGGTCAAGTTGCGATTCTGACCCTGTGCCTCATACACCTTGAGCACTTCGGCATCCTGGCCGGCCCAACCGGCGATCACCAGGTGGTCGCTGATCTGGCCTGGCGTCTGGCGCTCGGCAGGCAGTTGGCGCAGTTGAGTCAAGGCGGGTGTGAAATTGCCGTTGCGCGCCTGGATGATCAGGGCGTCATAAGCCGGGTCGGCCATGGCGAAGGTGGGCATCAGCAACTGGCTGCACAAGGTTACCCCGATGAGCAGCCGTAACCGGCCTGAGGCACTGAGTGGGAGGTTTCGCAGCATATCGTGAGCTTCCTTACACACGGAAAGCTGTAACGATAGGTGGTCCTGAGCAATTTGCATCAGGGTGTCGGCGTCTCGTGACCCGACCTAGCTTTCCTGTATGAACTATCCCCGACGCCTGTATGAAAAAGGACAATTCATAACAATTGTTCAGAATTGCCCTACAAATCTGAAAAGCCAATGGGGGAGCGGGCTTGCCTGCGATGAAGGGTGGCTAATCGACATGAGTGCCGGCCTTTTGACCCTTATCGCGGACAACCCCGCTCCCCCATTAATTATTTCTGGGCGATGGCGAAATCTTTACTGCGCGCCGCCGACCGCACCGACCTTGGACATCACGAAACCGATGAACTGCTCGACGGTCATCTTCTGGCCGTTGAAGGTCACTTCATTGTTGGCGTAATGCAACTTGGACACCACGTCGCTGCCGACCAGGGTTGCCAGCTGTGTGCCGACCGCCATGCCGCTGACCATCTCGCTGGCCATCTGGGATTGCTGCTCGATGGCTTTAGGGTCGGTCACACCACCGACCTGTGCTTGCAGGGCGGCAACGTCGGCGATCATTGGCTTGGACAGGGTCAGGTTGGCGTCCAGCAGCGAGACCATTTGCTTGCCCAGTTCAACCGGTGGCAGCTCCATGGAGGTCGGTTTGGCCAGGTCCAGCACCAGGTTGAATTTGCTTTCGCCGTGGGTGGTTTTCAGCGACAGGTTTTCCAGCGCCAGGTGCGGCTTGGCGGCCAGCAATTGGTTGACGTTGGCTTCTGCCAGGGTCTGCTCGGCTTCGGTCAGTTGCAGCTCAGGCACCGGTTGACCGGCGGCGGCAGCGGCCTGCACCGGCTGCATTTTGTCTTGATACAGCTTGGTCAGCACCAGGCCGGACGGCACGTCGATGTTCTTCAAGCTCAGGGCCATGGCGGCAGAGCCGACCGGTTTACCCTGATAGCCAATCTCGTCGATCTTGTAGTCGACGCGACCGGACATGTTGTTGTCCTTGATTTCGCTGGTGTCTTTTTGCTCGAAGCCCTTGAGGGTCAGCACGGCTTTCTGCGGGCCGAAGGTAAGCTTGGTATCGCTCAGTTCTACGGTGTTCTGTCCGGTGTAGAAGCCGAAGGTGGATTTTTCCAGGTTGCTGGCCACGGTCAGGCCGGCGAGCTCGGCGTTGAACGGCGCGCCATTGGCGTCGACTACATCCAGCTTGAGGCTGTTCATGTAGCCATCCACCTTGACCTTCTTGCCCTCGGCGGTGCTGTCGAAGTCCAGGTTCAGGCCGGAGAAGCTCACCGAGGAGGTCTCGTCCTTGAATTCCAGCGGCAGCAATTCGAGGTTGCCGGTGACCGAGCGGCTGTAGCCGATATTGGCCACGCCTTTGAGCGGCGACACGTCCTTGGCGGCGGCGAACCATTTGTCGGTGGTGGCGTTTTTTTCCAGCTCATAGTGACTGGTGGCCATGACCGGCAGCCACTTCAGCGACACCAGGCGCGAGAACGGCAACGGGCCGTGTTCGATATGGTCGACAAACAGCAGCTCAGGGTTCGGGTTCTGCTCGCCGAAGAACGAGCCCTGGCCCTTGAGGCGGTAGTGCGCGGTGCTGCTGAACAGGCCACGGTCCAGGGACACCAGCTCCAGGGCAACGGTGCCGTCGACGCCAGCCATGGAACGTTGCAGTTCCTTGTTGGCGTCCTGCACCGCCGTTTGCAGCACAGGCTCCAGCTGCTTGCCGGTGTACCAGGCACCGCCTGCACTGACGACGCCGACGGCGACAACGAAACCCAAAAGAACAACGGCTGGCTTATTCATGAAGTGACCTGATCAAATCCTGTGAGAAGTGGGCTGTCTTCCTTGAACCCCGTGGGGGATTGGCTCAAGCCCGCCGAAAACGGGGGAAGATTAGCACTGGCGGCCGCGAACGGCCCAGCTTTTCAGAGGGATCAGATCAGCACTAGTTCAGGAATACTCCAGCTCAATTTCATCCAACTGGTGGTCGAAACTCTTCAGGCGTGCCGTCCAGGTGTACACCAGCACCTCAAACTCGCGGTGTATCACGGCATTGCCGGGGGTGTCGGCCTTGGGGTCGCAGAAGTCCAGTTGGTAGCGCTCACGGGCCATTTGCGTGGCCACGTCGGACAATTCCCGCGCGTTATTCAGCCAGTGCCTACCGTCCGCGACTTGCTGATCGAGAGCCACGCACTGTTTCTTCAGGACTTCGAGGCTTTTTTCCAGGGGCGTGCCGGTCAGGTCGCCCATGACTTCCTGAAAGGTGCGCCCCGGTTGCCAGTAGCTGCCCCAGAAGTAGCGGTCGAACACGGTCTCAACGCGGCGCAACGCGACCTTGGTGTCCCAGATCGCCACGCGGGTCTTGCCTTGTTCGAGGAGTTTTTTCTTCACCCGTTGGTTCTGGTAGGAGGCCCAGGCCACGACGCCGATGGACAGGGTGCCGATCACCAGGCAGGCGCTGTCGAGAAACACCATCGCCTTGTCGAGTTGGTGAGCCAGCATGACGCCGTAGAAATAAGCAGCCGATAACAGCACCAGTGCGAAGAGCACGCACCAGAAAGCGGGAGCATAAGGGTTTTTCATTATTGGAATCCCCATGAGCAAACGCGAGCAGTGTCAGGCGAATCGTCACGGCGATCCGCCTGTCAAAGCATAGCTATTTGCTCAGGGTTTGCTGGCCGGCGCAGGTTGCGTTCGTCCGCTTTCCCAGCCGCCGCCCAGGGCCAGGAACAGGTCGATCTGGCTCATGGCAACCTGGGTGTTGGCGGCGGCCAGTTGCGCGCGCATGCTGGTGTGGGTGCCGGTGGCTTGAAGATCGGCCAGGAACGACGCGCGGCCGGCCTGGTAGAAGCGGTGCGTCTGGTCGGCAGCTTCTTCCGACGAGGCTTCGGCTTCGGCCAGCGCATCGCGCCGTTGCAGCAACGCGGTGTATTGCGCCAGCCCGGTCTGCGTTTCGCGAATGGCGTTGAGCACCACACCATCGAAGTGCGCCAGGGCGCCCTGGGTCGCGGCTTCGGCTTCATGGATACGGGCACGGGCGCCGTTGGTCGGCACCGTCCAACTGATCAGCGGGCCAAAGCCCCAGCGGTTGGTAGCGGGTTCGCCAAGGTTGTCGAGGATACCGACCGTACCCACCGTGGCGCCGATGCTGATGTCCGGGTACAACGCGCCGGTGGCCACGCCGATCCGCGCCGTAGCGGCGGCCAGTTGGCGCTCGGCCTGGCGCACATCGGGACGGCGCTTGAGCATGGCGGCGCCATCCCCCACCGGCAACAGTTGGGCGATGTGCGGTAACTCGGCGCAGCTGCTGGTGCCGGCGGGCAATTGATCCACCGGCTTGGCCAGCAACATCGACAAGCGAAACAGCCCGGCCTGGCGCGCGGCGTCATAACGCGGCATATCGGCGCGCAACGACTTGAATTGGGTTTGCGAACGGGTGACCTGGGTTTCGTCGCCACGGCCGGCGTCGCGCAGGCGCTGGGTCAGGCGTGTGCCTTCGGCTTGCAGGTCGAGCGAATGCTGGGCGATGGCCTTTTCTTCATTGGCGGCGCACACCTGGGTGTAGGAACGCACCACGTCGGCCACCAGGGTGATACGCGCGATATCCGCCGCAGCTTGCGCGGCGTCAGCACTGGCCTGGGCGCTTTCGATGCCGCGTTGCAGGGTGCCGAACAGGTCGAACTGATACGAGGTGCTGATACCCACGCTGCCGATATTGGCGACCGGCACTTTATCCGCGAGCAAGAACGCTTCGCCCGACTCCTGCAAACGCTGGGCCTCAGCCTTGGCGCCGGCGCTCCAACCGCCTGCGGATTCAGCTTCCTGGGTCTGGAAGCGCGCGCGTTGCAGATTGGCGGCGGCGACGCGCAGATCCGTGTTGGAGGCCATCGCCTGGCGCACCAGCTCATCCAGGCGCGGGTCCTTGTACAACCGCCACCAATCCGCCGGCACCGGTGCCGACACCACGTTGTTGCCTTCACCGGCGATCGTCCCTTGCAGGTCGCCACGATTGACCGCGGCTTTATCCGGCAGCGAGTAATCCGGACCCACCGCCTGGCAGGCCGACAGCAACACACCCAGCGCGGCGGTGGCCAACAGCTGCTTCATGGCTGGTCTCCGTCTTTGACCTTATCGCCGATGATCGAGACGGTGGCCGTACGCCCGGCGATCATGCGGAAGTCCGCCGGCACATCATCAAAGGCAATGCGCACCGGAATCCGCTGGGCCAGGCGCACCCAACTGAACGCCGGGTTGACGTTGGGCAACAGGTTGGAGCCGCTGCTGCGGTCGCGGTCTTCGATACCGGCAACGATGCTCTGCACATGGCCACGCAGGCGAGCGTTGTCACCTATCACGCGAATGTCCACCGCCATGCCGACGTGGATGCCGTCGAGCTTGGTCTCTTCGAAATAACCATCGATATGGAAGGAATTGCTGTCCACCACCGACAACACCGGGCGCCCGGCGGTGACGAACTCCTGGGTACGCGGCGCCCGGTCGTTGACGTAGCCGTCCACAGGGCTGCGGATCACCGAGCGGTCGAGGTTGAGCTGGGCGGAATCCACCGTCACCTGGGCTTCGGCCAGGGCCGATTGGGCACGGGCTACACGGGACTGGCTTTCTTCCAGTTGCTCGCTGGGCACCAGGTTGCCGAGACCGCGGTTACGTTTGTACTCGCGCTGGGCCTGGGCCAGGGTTTCCTGGCGGTCGGCCACGGCGGCCTGGGCTTGGCGCAACGCCAGCTTGAAGCGGTCCTGGTCGACGGCAAAGAGCACTTGGCCCTTGGTCACCAACTGGTTGTCGCGCACGTCCACGCGCTGGATCAGCCCGGACACGTCCGGCGCGATCTGCACGATGTCGGCACGGATGTGGCCGTCACGGGTCCAGGGGGCAAACATGTAGTACATGACCATGCGCCACACCACGACGACCGCAAACGTCACGATCAACAGCGTGAGGACTACACGGCCGATGGTCAAAAAAGGTTTTTTCATGTCATCAGGTATCGACTGAGTGAGTCCACCGCGCCCAGCAACAGCGCGTAGAGCCCCACATTGAACAATGCCCGGTGCCAGACCAGGCGATAGAAGTGGAGACGGGTCAACAACCCGTGCACCACCAGGAACAACACGTACGTAATGCCCATCAGCACCAGCAGCGTGGGCAGGAACACCCCGCTGATATCCAGATCACCGATCATAAAGGCGCTCCATCAGGCAGCGGCGCTTCCATCTCGGTGCCGCCAATAAATTCCACGCCCGGCAGCAGCGACAGGCGCAAGCCCGCCAGCGCATGCAGCAGATGCAGGCGGGTGTCGTCTTCGTCTTGCAGGCCCTGGCCGTTGAGGGCGCGGCGCGTGCGGTCCAGGGTCATCAGCAGACCGCTCGGCGCGGGCAAGCGTTCACCGGCCTTGAGGCACGCCTTGAAGTAACCGCCCACACCTTCGACGACCTGGTTGAGCAGCACCCGTGGCACGCCGAGAATGCGCGGCGAATAGGCGAGCAGATCAAGCAGGTTCAGCGCCACGCGCAAATCGCGCAGGGCGGTGCCGGTGTCCTGGTTGATCAGGGCCAGGCGCGGCAGGTGCTGCATCAGGCGGTCAAGCATCTGCGCGGCCATGTGCCGGTGTTCGGCCAGGGTCGCAGGCTCGGTGAGGCTGACGATGTCGCGCCAGCTGAAACGCGTCAGGCGCTTGGCCGCCAGCTCAGCGCCAAAGGGCCGTGCGATCAGTGTCCACACAAAGGCGAACAGCAAACCCACCGGCCCCGCCAGGTTGACGTTGGCGAAGTTGAGGAAGTCGGCGTCATAGGCGCCCTGGATGCTGATGAACGACGAGGTGTTCACCAACGTCAGCAACATGCCCAGGTAAAAACGCGGCTGCACGGTGAGCGTGCCGATGCAGATAAACGGTACGGCGAACGCCAGCACCAGCATCGGAAAATCATGCAGGTTGGGCAGCACCAAAAACAGGTAGAGACTGGCGAACAGCACCGACATGGCGGTCCAGAAAAAGAACCGGTAGATCTGCGGCGCCGGGTCGTCCATCGAGGCAAAGAAGCTGCAGGCGACGGCGGCCAGGATCACGGCGCTGCCGCCGTCGGTCCAACCGAGCAGGATCCACAGCACCGAGGCAACGATGATCGCGGTGACCGTCGAAAACGCCGAGTAGAACATCAGCCCACGGTCGAGGAACGGCGTGAGCCGGCCCAGGCGCCAATGGCGGTACACAGCGCGCCAGGTGTCCTGGCTTTCGCACTGGATGGCGGCTTGCAGGCTGCGGCAGTCTTGCCACAGGTCGATCCACTCTGCGAGGCGGTAGAGCGCGTTGGAGAACAGCAGCGTGTGCCGGTCATCCAGCGCTTCGCCCTGGGGTTGAGCGGCGTCGACCTTGTCGCGTAGCACGCGCCAGCGTTCCAGGGGTGCTTGCTCGGTAGTGCTTTCCAGCCAGGCGTTGGCTTCTTCCAACAAAGGCTTGAGCTGATCAAGAAACTCCGATGCGCGATGCTCGATGGCGTACACGGCATCATCCAGCGCATCGATGACCGGCAACAGGTGAATCATGCGCCCGCGCAGTTCCTTGGTGTTGCGCACCGTCTGCGGCCGGGCGCCTTCGTGGGGCAACTGGCCGATCATCAATTCGAGGGTGTTGAAGGTAGTGACCATGCCGCCGCGCAGGGTGCTGATTTCTTCAGGCTCAACGTTGCGCGTCAGAAAGCGTTGGCTGTAGACCTGAGCGTCGGCAAACCACTTGGCCACCGAGCCATCGAACACCGGCATCAGGCGGCGCGGCCAGAACATCGCGCCGACCACCGCTGCCACGGCGATACCCAGGAAGATTTCTTCGGTGCGCGCCTCGGCCACATCCCACACCGCCAGCGGGTTATCCACCACCGGCAAGGCGATCAGCGGCAAGGTGTAGCCGGCCAGCATCAGCGCGTAGTTGTTGGCGGTGCGCAGGTGCATGGACAGAAACAACAACGTGCCGGTCCACAAGGCAATCACCACCACCAGCAGGTAGGGCGATTGCACGAACATCGGCACAAAAATCACCGCCGCCGCCGCGCCCATGAACGTGCCGATGGCGCGGTACAACGCCTTGGAACTGGTTGGGCCGACAAACGGGCTGGAAACGATATACACCGTGGCCATCGCCCAGTACGGACGCGGCATTTGCATGAGCATGGCGATGTACAACGCGATCATCGAGGCTGCAAAGGTGCGCACCCCGTAGAACCAATCACGGGCGGGCGGGAAACCGGTAAAAAATCCGTTCAAAGCGACGCCGCCTCGAAGGCGCGCAGCACTCGCAGCGCGGCTTCCATATCGCCGTGGGGAATGTCGGCCAACACTTCCTTACGCAGGCGCACAAGCTGCACTTCCACCGCTTGCACCAGCTCGCGGCCACGCTCGGTCAGGCTCAAGGCCTTGGCGCGACGGTCATGCACGTCTTCGGTGCGGCACACATAACCGTCGGTGCACAGGCGGTCGAGCAGGCGCACCAGCGACGGGCTTTCCATCCCCGACGCCTGGGCGACCTTGACCTGATGCACGCCATCGCCCAAGCGGCCGATCATCAACAACGGCACGGCGCAGGCTTCGGAGATGCCATAGCTCACCAGCGTGGTCTGGCAGATTTTGCGCCAGTTACGGGCACCCACCACCATGCTGCTGCTGAGGTTCATCTGGAGTTGTTCGAGGGATTGAGGCACTGGATAGTTCGCATACAGTTAGTTTGCTAACTATCAATATGGTGGATGGATCCAAATGCGTCAAGTTTTGAAACAATTTAGCGGATGGGTGGTGGGGGGTTGGGGTAAGTAAAGCGGGTTTGGGCGCGGGTGCCGGATTTTGATGAGAAGCGACGAGGGTGCAATCGGCCGAATTGCTCTAAACCGTTAGTCGCCTCCTGCCTGACCTCACTTCTATTGGTAATTACGATGTATATACTTTGTACATACCATTTCGAGACCTCAACTGTGACCAAATTAGCCGTCTTCACTATGAAACTGGAATCAGAGTTGCGCGACCAATTCATGGCAGAGTGCGAAGCCTCGCATCGCCCGGCGTCGCAAATCGTGCGCGAAATGATGCGTCAGTTTGTGCAGTCTCAACAGGAGACACGGGAATATGACGAATTCTTACAACGCAAAGTAGATGCCTCGCGCGCGTCCATTCGGGCAGGCCGAGAGATTTCCAACGAAGACCTGGAGGCCGAATTTGCAGCGAGGCGCGCTCAAGTAGATAACCTGGAGTGAGGGTTACCTGGACGCCCGAGACCGGGCAGGATCGTCGAGAAATCTGGGATTTTCTATTCGATAAAAACCCGCAGGCCGCTGCCGACATGGACCGGCGTTTTAGCATCGCAGCAGCTGGCTTGGCCCAAAACCCGGAAATTGGCCCCTCAGGTCGAATCTCTGGAACGCGCGAGGTCACTCCCCATCCGAGTTACCGGCTCGTTTATCAACTTGAGCCAGACGTGGTGAGGATTGTGGCTCTGGTGCATACCGCTCGCCAGTGGCCTCCAGAAAGTGGCGTACCCCATTGATTCCTCAAGCGAACGGAGGCTGAGCACTTTCATCCTCGTTTACCCGCCCCGCCTCCTCCTCAATAAACTCAAACACCTCCTCCGCCACGCTGTACTGAAACTGCTTGCGCCGATGTTTCGAAACCTTGCCCTCGTTGTCCAGGCACATCATCACCAGCTTCGACAAATCACTGCCGCGCACGTCATAACGCTGGTTCACGGCTTTGATCACGCGGTCGTAGCGGTCGAGGAATTCGGTTTCTTCACGCAGTTCCACTTCCAATGCCCGTCGAGCCATTTGCAGAGTGAATTCGACACAGCGGGTGGCGTCCCAGTAGCGGTAAATCGACGGGTGGCCGATGAACTCAAAAGCCATTTCATCGCCATCCAGCCACGTGACGTTCCAGAATTCCCGCGTGGGTTGGGAGAACGCCTTGAGCGCTTCCAGATAGGCCGCCTCTTCGTGTTTCATCGCAACGGAAACAGGCAACAACAGCCCGTTCTCCAGTGCGCCGTAGTGGCAGAGTGTCTGGTGGATCAGGAAGCGGGACAGCCGCCCGTTACCGTCCATGAATGGATGCAGGAACACAAAGCCGAAAGCCGTGACGGCAGCCGCCACCAATGGGTCAACCTCTCTGACAGGCTGATTGGCGAATGCCATCAACTCTTCCATCAGTTCCTGACAGAGTGCCGCAGCAGGCGGCACATAGCTGACACCCGCTGCGCCACGTAAGCCGTTGTGCAGGTGGTTTTGTTCATGGCGGAATGCGACGGCTTTGTCGAACGGATTGGAAACGGTGCTGTTTTGCAGCTCGACCAAGTAGTCCTCGGTCAGCAGGCGCCCTTCGTGAGCCTGGCGCAAAAGTTGGACGAATCGACGGGACTTTTCTTCGCTGGGTTGTTCTTTTTCGATGGCGAACGAATCGCGGGTTTCGTGGAGATAGGCCCACTGGATCGCGCGGTCCATCATTTCGGGTGGGAGCGTGGCCATGAAGGATTTGGCGCGACCCAAGATGTCGAGACTCAGTAGAGCGTCAATTTCAGGTGTACGCTCGACCGTCGCACAATACGACAGGGAACCCAGGCCATTGAAGTCGATACGCCATCGGGAGTTTCGCGTCGAAGGTCCTGTCACGTAGCGCTGCGGGTCAAACAACGGAGCAACACGACTGTTGATCGCCTTGCTGTAATCCAGGCGTTGGAGGGTCAGCCCCTCCCAGAGGTAGCAGACTTTTCGGATGAACACGCCGTTGGGGGCTTTTTCAAGCTCTCGCATCAATTGGTCTGCTGTAACGACTTCAAGCGCCTGAGCCAGGATGCCAAGATTGATGCCTTCGTGCTTTAGGGCAAAAAGAATATGGTCGAGTACTGAGTCCGCGGAAGGCGCAACGGCGTGAGGAACCGCCAGGCAACCGCCGATCATCGAGATGCGGGTGACTGGCTTTATCATCGCGATACGGCCAGGCGCAATAGCTTTCAATCCGAGGGATTGGTGCAGATGGGCATAACCAACCAGAGACATCGCGCAACCTCAGAAAAAGTTCACTCACGCGATTAAAGCCTAGTTTTTTTCAACCCTCATCAGATTTTTTCAAGTTTTGCCATTTTTACTAAGTTTTTTACACGCCCCGCCCACCCCGCAACATCAAATTCAACTCATCCACCACTTCCGCCCAATCCGCATCCTCCAGAATCTCCTCGCGTAAAAACGCCTTCTGGCTGTCCGTCCAGAAAAACGCATCCGCCAGTTTCAGCTCCGGCTTGAGCGGTGAGTGAACCGCCACAAACTTCTCGATACTCACCGGGTCATCCGGCAAACCCAGCTGTTTGAACAATGACGGCAAGCTATGCACGGGCGATTCCATGGCGGGCTCCTGATAGAAAAGTATCAACCCAGTCTAGCGGCAGCCCTCGGGTTGTGCCGACGGTACGTTGCACAGCACGAACAACCGCGCCCGCGCGCCGCCGCCATCCTGGCGACTGAGTTCGCGCCAGCCTTCGGGCAGCGGGGCGAAGTCGTCGGGGGCTTCGTTGCTGCTGATCAGCCATACACGGCGGGTCTCTGCGGGCAGTGCCGACAGGTGGTCGAGGTAGATGCGCCCGCCGTCTTGGTCCACCAACGTGCCAAAGCCGTAGGCATTCGGCCGCGTGGGCGTGCCGTCGGGTTTGGGCGGAGTGTAGAGCTGCAACTGGGCGTCGGTCTGGTCGTAATACACGTAGCTGAGGTACCACATCATGTCGCTGAGGACGATGCGGTCGTCCTCCTGATAGTTGCGGTTGACGAATTCCACCGGCACGTTGAATTGGTCGTGTTCATCTACCGTGAAGTTATTCTTCAACCCCACCAGTTCCACGCCGACAAACAGCACGAACAGCGCCGCCCCCAGCAGTGAAAACCGCGATGGCAGACGATCGATGGCCATCGCCAGCAAGATCGGCAAACCCAGGGCATACACCGTCAGGTAACGTTCGATAAACACCGGGGAAATAAATGACACCCCGTAGACCAACAGCAGTGGCAACAGGAAAAACAGCGCCAACAGGCTGGCCGGCCGATAACGCTCACGGTCACACCAAGCGGTGGCAACGACGACAGCCACCAGCAGCAACGGGAACAGCCAGAACAGCGGCGACCAGAAACCGACACCTTCATCTTGAAGCACAAACTGCCAGATCATCGACGGCAGGGAGAACAGGCTGACCGGCTCTTCCCAGCCAATATCACCGCCCACCTTGAGCTGTTCGACATGCTGCACCAGGTCCAGCAGGTTCGGCAGCCACGGCAGGTACAGCAACACAATCGCGGCGTTGGCCACCCACCAGGCCGGGCGTGTGATAAGCCGCTGGTCACGCGGCATCGTGCCAGCCAGCACACTCAGATAGGCCCAGTGCACCAACACGCACAGTGCAGTGAAATAATGGGTGTAGAAACCGGCCGTCATCAAGACGACATACGCCGCCAGATACCGCGTGCGCTCGGGTTGGCGAACCCAGTACACCAGCGCCAGCGTGGCGCCCAGCAACCACACGCCCAGCAGCGAATACATGCGCACTTCCTGGCTGTAGCGCACCGCCGTCGGCAACAGCGCCAGCAGGATCCCCGCCAGCACCGCCGCACGGCGGGTGGACAGTTGCCGCGTGAGCCAGATGCCCAGACCCACGGCCACCACGCCGGGAATGGCACTCATGCCGCGAATCGACCAGATGCTGTCGCCGAACAGTTCGATCCAGCCGCGCAGCAGGAAGAAATACAGCGGCGGGTGCACATCATGCGCCGCGTGGAACCACAAGTCGCCCAAGGCGTATTCGCTGAGCAACAAGCTTGAACCCTCGTCGCCCCAAATCGCCGCCGACGTCAGGTTGTAAAAACGCAGGGCCATGGCCAGCGCCAGGATCGGCACCCACCAGAGACGACTGATCCAGCCGACACCTTCCCAACTGAGGCGACTGAGCGCGGGTAACGTCCCGACCTTTTCGTTTTGCTCTACCACAGACCGACGCACCTCGATTCCCCTGATTGCCCAAGCGCAAACACCGCCACTCTAGGACAAAAGATCCAGGCTGGCTGCTGGAATCAGACAAATCAGCAATTTGTGCAGGGCTTCTCCGAAGCAACCGTAGGAACACGCTATTATTGCCCCCCTCCAAGGACTCAGGATCAAGGACACGTCATGCGCATCGGTTTTCTGTCACCTCTGGCACTGGCACTGCTTGCCGGCATCACCCAACAGGCCCAGGCCAGCTCTGACGACTCGTGTTACCCCGATTGGCGTGTCTCGCGTGACAGCCTCGATTCCTGCAGCAACCTGCCCTTCCTGAGCCCCGGCAACGACAGTCGCGTCAACCTGCGCCTGCTGCTGGCGGACAAAAAGGCCGAACCGCTCACGCCCAACGCCCTGAGCGAAGACGATCTGTCCCAAGGCTTCGGCCTGGTGCCCTTCCCGGTCTATCGCCTGGCGCCTATTCCCGCGACAAACGATGAGCCCGACAACAAGCCGGACGACTCGCGCACCGCCGAACTCGACACGCTGCTCAAGCCCCTGGGCATCCAGCGCGACGAGTACAAGACCGCAGGCGAAGCGTTCCTGACTGGCGAAGGCAGCCGTTGCCGCAGCAACGATGATGACAGCGCCACGGCCTTCATCAGCCAGGTGATCAAGGCCGACATGCCGGCAGCCGAGCGTGAGTTGCTGGTAAAGGCGCGCTTGCAACTGCTCACGGCCTGTTCGTGGGAAGGCCAGGTGGTGGACGCCCAGCAGATCCAGTCCCACGACGGCCAACTGTTCCGTACCTACCTGCAAGCCGCCGCCGACTTCTACAGCGGCCGCTTCGGTGACGCTGAGCGCGGTTTTGCCGCCGCCAGCACCAGCCAGGTGCCTTGGCTGAAGGAAACCGCGCTGTACATGACCGCACGTACCTCCTTGAACCAGGCCCAGGCTGAAGCCTTTGACGAGTACGGCATGCCGCAGCTTGAGCATGTGGATAAGTCCGCCCTGAGTGATGCCGAAGAAGGCTTCCTCGGTTACCTGAAAACTTATCCACAGGGCGACTACCTGGCCTCCGCCCGTGGCCTGTTGCGTCGCGTCTACTGGTTGGCCGGTGACAACACCAAACTCGCCGAGGCCTTCGGCTGGGCGATGACCGAAGCGACTGACGCGCAGCGCAATGTGTCGCTGGATGATCTGGTGGAGGAAGCCGACCTCAAGCTGTTGATGGTCAATAGCGAGACCGTCACCACGCCGATGATCCAGTTTGTCAGTGACCTGATGGTGATGCGCGGTGGCAACCAGCCCGCCCTCTCTCGCGCCGACCTGGAAAAGCAGAAAGCGGCGTTCGCCGGCGCGCCGCAGCTGTATGACTACTTGCTCGCGGTGTCTGCGCTGTATACCGAGCATCAGCCGGACGCCGCGCTGAAACAATTGCCCCAGAGCGTTCCGTCGAGCCTGAATTACTTCGCCTTCAGCCAGCAGACCCTGCGCGCCCTGGCCCTGGAAGCCAAGCAAGACTGGAAAGGCGCCGAAGCGCTCTGGCTGCAACTGCTGCCACTGGCAAAACTGCCGTTGCAACGCGACCAGCTTGAGCTGGCGTTGGCCCTGAACTACGAGCGTAGCGGCCAGTTGGCCAAGGTGTTTGCCGCCGATTCACCGATCAGCGCCAAACCGGTGCGCTACATCCTGCTGCGCAACGTCGCCGGTCCTGAATTGCTGCGCCAGCAGATCGCCGGGGCCAGCGACCCGCTGGAGCGCCAGACCGCGCAATTCGTGTTGCTCTACAAAGACCTGCTGCGCGGCCAGTACGCCACCTTCGCCGACGACCTCAAGCAACTGCCAGCCGCTGCCCCGGACGACAAACTGGGCACCAGCCTGGGTTATGTCTACAGCGCCAGCCAGACCTTGAAGCTGTTCCAGTGGAACGGTGACAAAGCCGAGTCCGGCTACGCCTGCCCGAGTATTACGCAAATCGCCGCGACCTTGCAGGCCGATGCCAAGAACCCACAGGGCCTGAACTGCCTGGGGGAATTCATCCTGCGTAACGGCCTGGACGGCATGCCGCTGGAGCAGGCACGCGCCGCCGGCAGCCTGGGCAGCAGCGCATCGGACTTCAAGGGTGAAACCTTCTCGCGCCTGGACGGCTACAAACAGGTGATCGGCAACGCCAAGGCCCCCAAGAACGACAAGGCCTACGCCCTGTTCCGCGCCATCAACTGCTACGGACCTTCGGGCTACAACAGTTGCGGCGGCGTCGACGTGCAGCCGGCCGTGCGCAAAGCCTGGTTCCGCCAGCTGAAAACCAGCTACGCCGACACCCAGTGGGGCAAATCGCTGCAGTACTACTGGTGAGGCAGCTGTGGCTCGGCTTGCTGTTGCTGGCAAGTCCGGCCTTCGGCGCCGTCGACGCCCGCGACTATGACGCTTTCTGGCTGTGGAGCGGCGTCACGCCACAGCCGGTGCTCAAGCAGGCGAAAAGCCTGTACATCCTCCAGGGCCAGATCAACTCCACGCGCCGCGCGCCAGGGCGCGGTGTGCAGATGATCGCCCAAGGCATCAGCGTGCCACGCCTGACCCAGGGCGACATCTGGATCGTCTACCGCGCCCACACCCTGCACTGGCCCGAGCCGGTCTACCGCCAACTGTTCGGCCAAGTGCAACGCTGGCGCGACGCAGGCAACCCGGTGGTCGGCATTCAGATCGACTTCGACGCCCGTACCCAGTACCTGCACGAATACGCCGACTTCCTGCGCGACCTGCGCCAGCGCCTGCCCGCTGACCTGCGCCTGAGCATCACGGGCCTGATGGACTGGAGCAGCAACGCTGACCCGGCTGCCATCGCCCAGCTAAAGGGCGTGGTGGATGAAGTGGTGGTGCAGACGTACCAGGGGCGCCACAGCATCCCGGATTACGCGGCGTATTTGCCACGGATGAACCGGTTGGGGTTGCCGTTCAAGATCGGCTTGATTCAAGGCGGGACGTGGGAGGAACCGAAGTATTTGCAAACGAGCGAGTGGTTTCAAGGGTATGTGGTGTTTTTACAAAACCCTTGAAATGCCGTTCCCTTATCCGGCGCCCCAGACGGTAACAAGCAAGCCCCATCCCAGTAGCCCGACACCTACTCCCAGCCATTCGGCGCGTGTCAGGCGTGCGTTTCCCTCTCCCTCGGGATCCTGCTCCAAGTGATTGATCGCGCACTGCAGTTGCAACGCCAACGCCACCTGCAACACGGCGATGCAGGCAACGACAGCCAATGCGGCAAACGGTGACAACAGCCACAGCACGGTGAACGGCAAGCACCCTCCCAGAAAGATCGCCGCCGCCAGGCAGCGAGGCCACCAGTAAAAGGCCGACTCGCCCTGCTCCAGTTCTCGCATCACGCTGAGGATCAGCGAACAGAAGTAGCACGCCGGAAACATCACCCGAACCCACGGCCACAGCGTCTTGCCGCTGGCTTGCTGATACAGCGTCCATTGCTGGTAGAGCCAGTAGGCAAAGTAGCCGCCCAGGGTCAGCAGCACCAAGACGAGGAGTTTGCGCGGGGCGACCACGAGGAATACGGGTTCGCGAACCGGCATCCAGCTCAGGCGGGAACGTGGTGGGGCATAGGGATCTTCAGCGACAGACATAGGCCGTATCTCGCGAGGGTAGCCAGCCGAAAGCTAACGCTCGCGAGACGTTTAAAGTTCACACCCGACTCAATCAGGACGTGTCCTACAACCGACTGCATACCAGTCGTAGGTCAGGCTCGACACCACCGTACGCCCTTCGCCGTAGTAGCAATCCAGGTCACTGGCGCACTGCGACACATAGGTCTTGTTGGTGAGGTTCTGCACGTTCACCACCCGTTTCACACCTTGATTTTCAGCGGGTACACCGATTCCCACCCTCCACCCAACGCCTTGTACAACCCAACCATCGCCAGCGAAACGCCCGTCGAGCTTTCCACCCACTGCTCCTGCGTGGCCAGCAGCGCGCTTTGCACGGTGAGTACGTTGACGAAATCCACCACGCCTTCAACGTACTGCTGCTGCGCGGTGCGCAGGGCAATCTGGTTCTGGCGCACGGCTTCGGCAAGGCTGTCGCGGCGCAGTTGGCTGGCGTTGTAGCGAGTCAGTTGGTCATCGATTTCATGCCAGGCGCGCAGCACGGTTTGTTGGTACGCCAGCGCTGCCTCTTGTTGCTGGGCTTCACGCAGGTTCAACATGCCTTGCAGGCGCCCGCCATTGAACAGCGGCAAGCTGAACTGCGGGCCGAAGGCAAAGGCGCGGGATCCCCAGGAACCGAAATCCGAGAGCTGCATGGCCTGGGAGCCGAGGCTGCCGGACAAGGTAATGCGTGGGTAGAAATCGCCCTTGGCCACACCGATGCTCGCAGTGGCGGCGTGCAAGCGCGCCTCGGCCTGGCGGATATCCGGACGGCGCTCAGCCAGCTCCGAAGGCAGGCCAATCGCGACTTGGCGCTGGGTTTGCGGCAGCGCGGCGTCTTTGGACAACTGCGCGTGCAGCGCTTGTGGCGGCTCGCCCATCAACAGGCTGAGGGCATTGATGAGCTGGTCCTGGCGCTGTTGAAGATCCGGCAAGCGCGCCTCGATGGCGGCGACTTGAGCGGCGGCTTCGGCGACGTCCAGGTCCGTCGCCACGCCGTCCGCCAAGCGCAACTGCGACAGCTTGAGGCTGTGGCGGGCAACGTCGAGGTTCTGCTCGGTGACGGCGCGGGTGTTTTGCACGCCGCGCAGTTGGATGTAGTCCTGGGCGGTCTCGGCCAGTACCGACAACAGCACCGCGCGACGATCGTTTTCGGCCACTTGCAAGGTGGCGTCGGCGGCTTCGGTTTCGCGTTTGACGCGGCCCCAGAAATCCAGCTCCCAAGAGGCCGAGAAGCCCATGTCCCACTGGTTGAATGCCGAACGGCCATTGTTGCCGGACGGGTCGCTCAAGCCTTTGCCGCTGTTGCGTTGGCGCAGGTAATCACCGTTGGCATTGACGTTCGGATAACGCTCGGCGGTGGTCACTTGGCGTACCGCGCGGCTTTGTTGCAGGCGACTGCTGGCGAGTTTCAGGTCGAGGTTATCGGTGAGCGCACGACGTGTGAGCGCCGAGAGTTGCGCGTCGTGGAACACGTCCCACCAGCGTTCCTGCAACGGCTCACTGACCGCACGGCTGGCGGCCTGGCGGCCTTGGGGCGCGCCCCATTGGGTCACTTGCGGGTTCTGAGGCGTGTGGAAGTCCGGACCGACCGTGCAGGCGCTCAGGCTGATGAGGCTCAAGGTGAGCCAGGCCACTCGTTTCATTGCTGGGCCACCTCGCGCTGCTGCGCGGCCGGCGAGGTGTCGACGCTGGCTTCCACCGACATGCCGACCCGCAGACGCTCAATGTGCGCCTGGTTGGGTTCGAGGACGATCTTCACCGGAATGCGCTGCACCACTTTGGTGAAGTTGCCGGTGGCGTTGTCGGGTTTGACCGAGGCAAACGTCACGCCCGTCGCAGGCGCGAGGCTCTCCAGATGACCGTTGAGCAATTCACCGTCGAGGCTGTCGACACGCACCTGCACGGCTTGGCCGGCATGCATATGGGAGAGCTGGGTTTCCTGGAAGTTGGCGACCACGTAGGCCTCTTCCAGCGGCACGACCGCGAGGATCTTGCTGCCCGGCGTCACATAGGCGCCCACCCGCACTGCACGCTCGCCGACCATGCCATCCACCGGCGCGACGATGCGCGTGTACGACAGTTGAAAACTGGCCAGTTCCAGCGCGGCTTGGGCGCGTTTGAGCCCTCCTTCGGCGGCATCACGCTGGGCGGTGAGGATTTCCACCTGCTTGCGTTCCGCCGCCAGCACGGCCGTGGCATTGGCCAGGCGCGCGGTGGCCTGGTCGATGCGGGTCTTGGCTTGCTGAGCGTTCTGTACAGTGCCGGCGCCGACTCCGGCGAGGTGGTTGTAGCGATTGAGTTCGTGTTCGGCGAAGGCCATTTCGGCGCGATCCGCCGCGACGGTGGCCTGGGCCTGGGCGATGACCGAACTTTGCCGCTCCAGGGTCGCCGTGGCGTTTTTCAGTTGGGCCTGGGCGACCAAGGTATCGGCGTCGGCCGCCTGGGCGGCAGCGCGGAAATCGCGGTCGTCGATCAGCGCCAGCAGTTGCCCGGCCTTGACGCGCTGGTTGTCTTCCACCAGCACCTCCTTGATAAAGCCAGCCACGCGCGGCGCGACCAGGGTGAAGTCAGCGGCGACGAAGGCGTCGTTGGTGGTCTGGCGCTTGCTGCCCAGCACGCCCGGCGCGACCAGGTACACCAACACGCCGACCGCAAATACGGCGATGACGGAGACGGCAATTTTGTCTTTGCGTTTCATGAACAGTCCTTTCTATCAAGTCGGTGCGCGGGGCGGAAAGATCCGCGTGGGCATCCAGAAAATCAGCAGGATCAACGCCACTGCGACCGCAGCCATGACGTAATACAGATCCGAAGAAGTCAGCACCACGGCCTGCTCGTGCAGGCGGTGCGCCAGGCCCGGCGCGTCGCCTTCAGCCAGGGGTGAGTTACCCAGGCGGTCCACCAACATCGTCGAGTGGAAGTGCAGGCGTTGGGTGGTGAGCGTGTCGAGCACGCCAGTAGCAATCACGGCGGCCAGGCCCTTGATGGTGTTGAACCAGGCGGACGCGAACGGCCCGTCCATGGGCTGGATGCTGCCGGTAGAAAGCATCAGCAGCGGCAACACGGCCATCGGCTGCCCGAAGATCTGCAGCAGGTACAGGCCGTAGAAATCGTCACGAATCCACTCTGAGGTCAGGTGCGCACTGCCCACACAGCACAGCACCAGCATGCCCAGGCCGATCCCCAGCACCCAGCGGCAATCAACCCAGCGCAGGTTGCACAGTGCCGCCACCAGCGGCAGCGCGATCAACTGTGGGATCGCCATCAGCAGCATCACCGGCGCGGTTTGCAGCGGGCGGTAACCCTGGACCTGGGCCAGGAAGCTCGACGGGATGATGATCACCGAGGTCAGCACCATCAGCACGCCCGCCAGCACGATCAGGGCGAATGACAGGTTGCGCAGGCCGAGCATCTGCAATTTGAAGAACGGTATCGGCTGCGACCATTCATTCACCATGAACAGCACCAGCAATAGGCTGCCGCCACACAGCAGGAAGGTGATCAGGCCCGACTCGAACCAGTCCAGCCGATTGCCTTGCAGGATGCCGATGACCAGCATGCAGATCGCCGGGAAGCCCAGCAGCAAGCCACGCCAGTTGAACTGCTGGAATCGCTCCAGGCGCAGCGGATCCTGCGGCAGGCCGTAGGCCACGGCAACCATGGCCAGCAGGCACGGCGCGACGATCTGCCAGAACGCCCACTGCCAGCCGACGTACTCGGTCCACAGCGCCGCCAACGGCGTGCCGAGGCTCGGGCCGAAGGTGGCCGTGAGCGCGTAGCCGGCCAAGCCGTACAGCTTGACGTTGGCCGGCAGGAAACGCAGGGCCACGGTCATCAGCATCGGCGGCAACGCGCCACCGGCCAGGCCTTGCACGGTGCGCAGCACCAGGAGGCTTTCGTAGTTGGGCGCGAACGGACACAAGATGCCGAGCACAGTGAACAGGCCGATGGCGCACAACGTGAAGCGACGCAGCGAAAAGGTCACCGAACACCAGGGCGCAAACGCCATGGCCGCCACGGAAGTCGCGGTGTAAGCCGCGACCAGCCAGGTGCCTTCGTCAAAACCGATGTACAGCGCACCACGGATATCCGCGAGGGCCACCTTGGTGACCATCTCGTTGAGGCCAGAGACCAGCACCGCCAGCAACACGCCGACCAGCCCGACGATGATGCGCGGGCCGAATACGGGTGGGGTCATGGCAGTGGGTGTGGCTGCGGCCGCAAGGGTGGGGGCAGCGAGGGAGGTCATGAACAGGTAACTCGGAATGTTAAATACCTGAGCAGTTTAATCAGGCACACACATGACAAAAAGTTACTTGTTGGAAGGATATAAGTGCGTCAGGCGCAATGATCAGACTGGCTGCGCTTCAAGCCAGGTGGCGTGGCAACTCTCGCGCATGGTCTCGCGCAGCCATTTGTGGGCAGGGTCTTTGTCGAATCGCGGGTGCCAGGATTGGGCCAAGACCAGCGTCGGCAGCGAGATCGGCAACGCGAACGAGCGCAGGGGCAGTTTCAGGCGATTGGCGCTCAACAGCGCTTCCTTGGGCACCGGCAGCAGCAGGTCGGAATCGGGCAGCATGAACATCGCACCGTGAAAGCCAGGGGCGATCATCGCCACGCGGCGCTCCAGGCCCTGGGCATTCAGCGCGGTGTCGATCGGCCCACGGGCAATGCCGCGCCGCGAGATGCTGATATGGGAATAGCTGGCGAAGCGTGCAGCGGTAATTTCTTCATCGAACAACGGGTGGTCTTCCCGCGCCAGACCGACAAAGGTGGTGGAGAACAGGTTCTGCACCTTCACTTCTGGGGTGACCGGCATTGTGTTGCTCACGCGCAAATCCAGGCGGCCTTCACGCAGGGCTTCGTCGTCGGTGTCGCCCTCGGGCACGAAGCACAGCTCGCACAGCGGTGCCATGCGCTCCATGGTGTCGAACAGGCGACCGCCATACACGCCGATGAAAAAGTCATTGGCGCGTACGCTGAAGCGACGGCGCAATGTACTCAAATCCACTTGGTCCGCCGAACGGAACAGCAGCGCCGCCTGCTCCACCACGTTGCGTACCTGGCCTTGCAACTGCAGGGCCTTGGGCGTCGGCACCAGGCCGCGACCGGCGCGCACCAGGATCGGGTCACCCACCGCTTCCCGGATCCGCGTAAGGGTGCGGCTCATGGCCGCCGGGCTGAGGTTCATGCGGCGCGCGGCGCCGACCACGCTGCCTTCGTCGAGCAAGGCGTCGAGGGCGACCAGCAGGTTCATGTCCGGTAGTTGCATGCCAAGCACTCGTGATCAACAGGGCGTGAATCGAGCGCAATCGTAGCAGGCTTTACAGGTAGCGCCTGAGGTTACTGGGCAGGTATTTCGCGTAGGTGGATTTGGGGTGAGCCTGGCACTTGCGCACGATGTCCGGCAAGGCGTTTTCCAGCTCGTCGGCTCGGATCAGGCCTTCGTTGTAGTCGCTTTTACCGCTTAACGCCGGAAACATCACTGCTACGCGGGTGATGGCAAAACTCTTCATTTGTACGAGCGGGCGGGAGGGATGATCGCGGCGGAACGCACTGAATTCTTCGTTCAGTGCGCTGCAGGATTGATAGGTCGTTTCCATGAACGAAAGCTGAGAGCTTTTTGTTCTGAGCGCTTCAGGCGTAAAGATCATTTCATTCAGCGCGTTGATCACTGCTGGCTGGTCGGCATTCACTGTCCAGGGTTTGAAGCGCCATTGCTTGGCCGCCTCCACGCCGGCTGTGCCGAACTCAGGCTGGGTGGCGCTAAGCGCTTTTACATCGCTGACCGAACCGTCACTGTGGATGTTCAAGTTGATGCGTGCGTGCCCCGGGAGGCTGATCAAGTACGAGGGGTAGGTGGGCTTGGGCATGGACACCGCTTCGGGGACGAACTCCGCCAACACCGAGGTCGATAACAACAAAGCCGCAGCCAAGACAAAAAAACGCATAGTCGTAAATCCCTTTACCAAACCGGTTCGACGCCATCGCGGCGCCGAATTCTGGCGGGATTATCGAAGCCGGACAGGGCTAAGAGCAACCATTCCTATTTAAAAACGGCGGCTCTTCCAACTTCATGCAGTCAGCGCTGCATCCCCCAGCGCTTCACCGTCAGCCGCTCAAAGGTGTCAAACACCAGGTTTTCCACGAGCAAGCCGATCAGGATCACCACCGCCAGCCCGGCAAACACCTTATCC
Source organism: Pseudomonas sp. DWP3-1-3b3 (assembly GCF_049896305.1). Taxonomy (NCBI): domain Bacteria; kingdom Pseudomonadati; phylum Pseudomonadota; class Gammaproteobacteria; order Pseudomonadales; family Pseudomonadaceae; genus Pseudomonas; species Pseudomonas sp. DWP3-1-3b3. The sequence goes on from NZ_JAFCUA010000012.1 coordinate 144,293, forward strand.
GTGTACAGCTCGTTGCGGTTCTGGAAGATGTACCACCCCAGGCCGCCCTTGCCGCTGGTGGCACCGAACACCAACTCGGCGGCGATCAGCGTGCGCCAGGCAAATGCCCAGCCGATCTTGAGCCCCGCCAGGATCGACGGCAGCGCCGCCGGAATCAGGATGAACAGCACAAACCGCATGCCCTTGAGGCCATAGTTGCGACCGGCCATGCGCAGGGTTTCGGACACGCCGAGGAACCCGGAATAGGTGTTGAGCGCCAGCGCCCACAACACCGAGTGCACCAGCACAAAGATCAGGCTGTTCTGCCCCAGGCCGAACCACAGCAGCGCCAGCGGCAACAACGCGATGGCCGGCAGCGGGTTGAACATCGAGGTCAGGGTGCTCAACAGATCGCGGCCCAGTTGGGTCGACACCGCCAAGGTGGTCAGGGCGAACGCCAGCACGATGCCAATCAGGTAACCCTTGATCAGCACCACCAGCGAAATGCTTACCTTGCTCAGCAGTTCGCCGCTGAGCAGGCCGTCATAAAGTGCGGCCGATGTCTGCAAGAAGCTCGGCAACAGCAGGTCATTGTTCTGATAACGCGCAACCGCTTCCCACAGGACCGCAAGCACAATCAGGATCAGGCCCTTGCGCAGCCAGCCTTGTTGCCACAGACGTTGGCGCAGGGGCAGCTCGCGTTCCACGGGGACGCTGAGCAGTGGTTCGAGCGTGATTTCATATTCCTGGCGCATGGATATTCCCCTTAATACGCGATGCGGATATCAGCGAAACCCAACTCACGTTCGGCCTCTGGCGCTTCATCGAACAACAGGCGATGAATGCGTCGCGCCGACGCCTGGAACTCCACTCCACCGAGGCTGTGCAGGTCGTATTGATGGCTGTGGATTTCCGCGCGTACGCGCCCAGGATGGGGCGACAGCAACAGGATACGGTTGCCCACTACCAGCGCCTCTTCGATGGAGTGAGTCACGAACAACAGGGTGAAACGCACTTCGTCCCAAAGCAGCAGCAGTTCTTCCTGCATCTTGCGCCGGGTCAGGGCGTCGAGGGCGGCGAAGGGCTCATCCATCAACAGGATTTTAGGCTGCATGGCCAAGGCACGGGCGATGGCGACACGGGCCTTCATTCCGCCGGAAAGCGTGTGGGGATAGGCATCGGCAAACGCCGTGAGGCCAACTTTGTCGAGGTAGTGCAGCGCGCGCTCTTCAGCTTCGGCGCGCTTCAAGGTTTTCGAGGCCAGCAGCGGAAACATCACGTTCTGTTTGACGGTTTTCCACGGCGGCAACTGGTCGAACTCCTGAAACACCACGATGCGGTCCGGGCCCGGTTGCTCGACCTTTTGCCCCAGCAGACGGATCTCACCTTCGCAGGGCTTGATAAACCCGGCGATGGACTTGAGCAAGGTGGATTTGCCGCAGCCCGACGGACCGAGCAGGACATAGCGGTCGGCGGGATCGATCTCGAAACTCACCTGATGGGTGGCCCGCACCACGCGCTCGGGGGTGCGGTATTCCAGGCTGACGTTATCCACCGCCAGTAACGGCAAGGCGGTGTTCAGGTTGCTGGCCGTGTGGCCTTGCAAGGGCGCGTTCATCTCAACTTCCTTGCAGGGGCTTGGCATCCTGGAAGAAGTAGTCCTTCCACGATTCAGGCTTGTTCTTGATAGCGCCGACGCGGTAGAGGAATTCCGCCAGCGGATAAGTATTCTTGGGCGTGACGCTGAATTCGAACTGCGGGTTGTCGATGATTTTCAGCAGTTCGGCACGGTCAATCTTGGCCTTGGTCACGCGGATATAGGTGTCGGCCGCAGCCCCTTTGTCGTTCTGGGCGAACTGCGCGGCTTCGGTCAACGCCTCAATGAATGCCTTGTAGGTTTTCGGATTGTCATTGCGGAATTTCTCAGTGGCGAACAGCACCGTCGGCGAGTTCGGGCCGAGCAGATCGTAGGTGTTCAGCACCACATGCACGTTGGGGTTGGCCAGGGCCTGGTCCTGGAACGGCGGGTTGGAAAAATGCCCGGTCAGCTCGGTGCCGCCAGCGATCAGGGCGGCGGTTGCATCCGGGTGCGGGACGGCAACGGTGTATTTGTCGAGGCGATTGAACTCCTTGTCGCCCCACTGTTTGGCGGCGGCGTATTGCAGGAAGCGCGACTGCACAGAAACGCCGACCGCAGGCACCGCGATGCGGTCCTTCTCAGTGAAATCGGCGATGGTCTTGACCTTGGGATTGTTGCTCACCAGGTAGTACGGGAAGTTACCCAGGGACGCGACGGCCTTGACGTTCTGCTTGCCGTGGGTGCGGTCCCAGATGGTCAGCAGCGGGCCAACGCCAGCACCGGCAATGTCGATGGAACCGGAGAGCAGCGCGTCATTGACGGCGGCGCCGCCGGACAGCTGAGTCCAGTCGACCTTGATGTCGATACCTTCCTGCTTGCCGTATTTTTCGATCAGGTTCTGATCGCGCACCACGTTGAGCAATAGGTAAACGATGCCAAACTGTTCGGCGATACGGATCTCACCTTCGGCCTGCGCGGCTGTCGGTGTAACAAGGCTGCCAGCCAGCAGGCTGACGCCCAGGCCGACGGTTGCGGCCAGCCGTGCGAATGGAATTTTCCTGGACATGGTCGTGCTCCGAATCAGAAAGGCGCGTCGCCCTGAATGGTGGTGCGAAACAGCTTGCGGCGCAGATGGCTCGGGCAACCGGCGGCCAGGTGGATCAGCGAGCGGTTGTCCCAGAACACCAGGTCGTGGGGCTGCCATGGGTGGCGGTAGATGTTTTGCGGCAACACGCTGTGGGCGTAAAGCTGGGCCAGCAGGTCGCGACTTTCGTCTTCCGGCAGACCGACGATGCGTGTGGTGAAACCCTCGCTGACGAACAGCGCCTTGCGGCCGTTTTCCGGGTGGGTACGCACGACGGGGTGCACCACTTGCGCAACCTGGGCAAGCTGCTCGGGGGTCAGTGTGGGGCGCCAATTGCCTTCGAATTTGGTTTCGCTGTAGCGCGCGGTGTAGGAATGCGCGGCGCTGCGGCCTTCAACGGCGGTGCGCAGATGCGCGGGCAGTTGGTCCCAGGCTTTGTGCATGTCGGCGAACAGGGTGTCGCCACCTTCAGAGGGCAGCTCTTGGGCGTGAAGCATCGAGCCCAGGCTCGGCAGTTCTTTATAGGACAGGTCCGAATGCCAGAATTTGCCGGCGTCTCCCAGGCCGATGGATTGACCGTTTTCGATGATGTTGGAGACGATCAGAATTTCCGGGTGGTTGGCCAGCAGGAATTGCTTGAGCACGTGGATCTGCAGCACACCGAAGCGGCGGCTGAAAGCGATCTGCTGTTCGGGGGTGATGCGCTGGTCGCGGAACACCACGACGTGATGGTCCAGGTGCGCGCGGTGGATACGTGCAAAATCCTGGTCGTTGACCGGTCTCGACAAGTCCAAGCCTATGATCTCGGCGCCGACGCTGCCGGGCAATGGACGAATCTCGAAGGTTTGGGCGGTAGCGTTCGCTGTTGGAACAGTAGAGGTGGCGGACATGAGGTCACTCCCGGTCAGACAGGAGATTGACTTTATAGATATAAGAACGGCTATTTAAATACCGTTAATGAATATCGATATGCGGGAATGTTCCGGCTCAACCTCATGCTGCTTGGCCCTGGGGAATAAATTACAGCAGTAAAGTGTTCAGTCCATAACACCTGATGCTGCAATTGTCGGCGCTTGAAGCAGGCTGGATGAACGTGGATGCGTAAGGCGCCTTAAGTGCTGGCTGTGGGCGCTGGGAGCGCTATGTTGAAACGCTTACAAGCCGAAACTGTGCCCGTTTGACAAGCTTACGGACAGTCTCTAGTGTGCATTGGATCCAATTAGCCACGTCCATTCGAATAAGGAGGATAGCGTAACCGTGACGCAGAAGCCGACCCCTTTGAACAGCATCAAGATCAGCGGACCTATTCCCGCCCATCTCGCGCGTTCCGTAATTGAAGAAACCTTGCGCAACGCCATCCTGGATGGTCGATTGCCCTGTGGTACTGCCATGCGCCAACAGGAGTTGGCCAGCCTGTTCGGGGTCAGCCGCATGCCGGTGCGTGAAGCCTTACGCCAGCTGGAAGCCCAGTCACTGCTGCATGTAGTGACGCACAAGGGCGCCGTTGTTGCTCCGTTGATCGAAGACAACTCGGCCGAGACCTATGAACTGCGGATGTTGCTGGAGTCTGAAGCGTTGCGCCTGTCGATTCCTTTGCTCACAGACACCGATATCGTCGAAGCGGAGGCCTTTATTTGTGCCCTCGAACAAGAAAAAGACTACTCAGAGATAGGACGCCTCAATCGCCTGTTTCACATGGCACTTTATGGCAAGGCCCCGAACCAACGGCTGCTCAAATTGGTGGAGCACGGTTTGAACGAAGAGGAGCGTTTCCTGCGTTACAACCTTGAGGCCATGGGGCTGGGCGAGACATCCCAGGAAGATCACCGCGAACTACTGAACCTCGTGGCGCAGAAAAAAACCCAGGAAAGCATCCTGACCCTGCGCAACCACTTGATGCGAGGCATGGAGGTGATCACGGCATACCTCAATGGCTTGGATGCCCCCGCCAAGAAAGGCACGTACTAAGGCGTCATCCCCTGCTGCGGGGCGAACTAAGTAACGGTTGGCGCCCCGCCCCGGAAGAAACTTCCCACTGCCAACAAAGCAACCAGCTTACAGCAAATACTATTTAGAAAAATTTCTAACACATTTGTATGCCCGCCAAGTTGTTTAATCCGCTTATTATCTTTTATTACTAAACCAGACACTTCGCTAGACGTTGCAGCCCCCATATCGAGCTCTCCTGCACGCCAGCAACTGGTCTACTGCTACTCACCTCTTGCCAACTACAAATACTCATCGCTGTTTTTCACAGCAGACGCGGCAACTTATAGGCACCAACCATGCATCAACCGTTACTTGAAACAGTAAAACTTCAGTTATGCGGGCATCCGTTATTTTCAGAAATAACTTCCCTGCGAAAGTTACAACTTTTTATGGAAAGCCACGTATTTGCTGTCTGGGATTTCATGACCCTCGCCAAGCGGCTGCAACAGGACCTGACCTGCACTAGCCTCCCCTGGCTGCCGCCTGCCGACCCACACGCAGCGCGCTTGATCAATGAGGTCATACTGGGTGAGGAATCAGACCTGCATCCCGAGACAGGCTATTGCAGCCACTTCGAACTCTATCTGGAGGCGATGGCGGAGGTAGGGGCCAATACCTCGTCGATCAACCGCTTCGTTGCGCTGCAACGTCAAGGCCTGGAAGCAACTGCCGCCTTGCAGGCGATCGAGGTTCTTCCCGGCGTCGCTCGCTTCGTCAGCGATACATTGCAGCTTGCGCTAAATGCGCCTATCCATTGTGTGGCGGCCACCTTCCTGCATGGTCGCGAGCATGTCATCCCAGGAATGTTCGAGCGCATCCTGCAATCTGATGAGTTCATCCATCGCCAGGCGCCTATCTTGTGCGCCTATCTCAAGCGTCACATCGAACTGGACACCCAGGATCATGGACCGGCGGCAGAGCAGTTGCTCGAGCGCCTGGCCAACGCTGACCCGGCATACCCGCAACAGGCCAACGACTCCGCGCTCGCTGCCGTGGAGGGGCGTATCGCGTTGTGGGATGAGGTTCGCGCCTCACTGCAGGAGGTGCACCCATGAACGGCACCGACTACCAACCCATTGCCCACGACTGGGAGCGCCGAGCAACCATTCGCACACGCCCGCGCCGCTTGCTGGAGAGCGATGACAAGCTGATCTATCCCCTGTGCCGCCAGCCCTTGGTACTCAGTGCGACCTTTCTTGAACACTGCCCGCAGTGGCGCGATTTTGTACTGGTGCAGAGCTTCTACAAATTCATCAACGACGTGGTGATATTCGAGACCGAGATCGTCGACGAGACCGCACGCAGCATCGCCAAGAATCGCTTCTCGGTGCAGTTCCCGCTGATCTGCCGTATTGATGCGATGACTGTCGTTGTGGACGAGGACTACCACGCATTGGTTGCGTTGGATTTCCTGCAGCAAACCGTGGCCATGACCGGTATACAACCGTTGGAACTGCCCAGGGAAATCGAATTGAGCCGCGCGCTGCCGGCGGCACAGGCACAGGCGCCAGCTCACCTGCGCGATGCCGTCGCGTTGATTGGGGTGGCCATTGCCGAAAACACAGTGACTCACGATGTGGCCGCGTTCTCCAAGGACACCAGTGTCAAAGCCTCCATCCGCGGCCTGATGGCCGACCACCTATTTGATGAAGGCCGCCACGCACAATTCTGGGTACGGCTCGTACGCTTGTATTGGCAGGCCGCGAGTTCGGACGACCGCAACAGCATTGCCAAGGTGCTGCCGGTTCTACTGGCCCAGTACCTGACGAACGACCTGCAAAAAGATTTCGACCTGTACGTGATCGAACATCTCGACATCAGCACCCACCTGCGCAGCGAATTACGCGATGAAGTCGCGGCGCTGGCCTTCCCCATCACACGTCAGCATCCATTGATGGCCAATATCCTTGGCTTCTTCCAACACAGCGGTTTGCTGCAGACGCCAAGTGTGGCGCAAGCGTTGAACGATTACCTGCCAGCGTCCGGGAGGGTGGCATGAGGCGACTGACCATCAGCTTTGCCGGCGCCAGCAACGCCTTGCGCGCTGTCAGGCAGGAGTTGGAACAGTATGGGCATATGTCGAGTGATGAAAGCGTCGACCTGTGGATCGAAGACGGCAGTCAGTCGCTGCAAGACCAAAACCATCACACGCCAGGCTTAAGTCTACGCCTTGGGGTTGGCCCGTTAACCGGCTATGGGCTGCCCGCTCTGCAGCTGCGCGCCTATGGACCTGACCGACAGTTCGTGGCGGTACTGAACATCGCCGACGAGCCCAGTGGTAATGGCCACAGGCTCCGCCAGCAGGTAACGCATGCGCTGGTGGAATGGGTCGCGCTGCACGTCAGTGGTTTCGCACGGGCCCCTGGGCAGTTCACGCTGAGTGGCGTCGCCAATGACTGGCCTGAACAAGGTCTGGAAGTACTGGAAGCGCTGGCATTCACCCACCGCTTCAACGACACCGCAGACCCTGCTGTGATGGAGGAGGCCAGGTTGCCGTTGATCAACCGGTTGCAGGCAAGTTTTTACACTTTCGCAGACCGGGCCGCCTTGAACATAGGTGCCAGCGAAGTGACCTATCGTCACCTGCATGCTCGGGCCTCAGCAATCCAGCAACAATTACGCCCCTTGCTGGAGACTGCGCAGACGCCAGCAGTGGTGGGGGTGTGCCTGGAAAAATCTATCGAACTGTATGCCAGCATTCTTGCGGTGCTGGGCTGCGGCGCAGTGTACCTCCCGCTGGATCCGGAGCACCCGACTCATCGCCAGCAGACCATGCTCGACATCGCAGGCGCTCGGGTATTGCTGGATACCGGCCAGCACCCATTACGCGGGCGTTTGACTTCATTGGATGTCAGCATCAACGACCACCGCGACGCCGCCATCGCACGCCCATTGGTGCACGTTCGCCCTCATGTCGATGCGCCCTGCATGATGTTTTTTACATCAGGCACCACCGGCCAACCCAAAGGCGTGTTGCTCAGCCAAGCCAACCTGGCACATTTCACAGCATGGTTCAGGTCCTGTGTGAGCCTGGATGAACAGGGCCGCGTGTTGCAGTTCTCGCCACTGAGCTTCGATTCATCACTGATCGATATTTTCCCCGCCCTGATAGCGGGTGCCACGTTGATTGTCCCCAGTGCAGAGCAACGACAAGACCCTCAGCAACTGCTGGAACTGCTCCATCGGCAACGCGTCACTCACGCCTTTCTGCCGCCTGCGCTGCTGAGCATTCTGCCGCTCGGTCAACCGTTGGGCCTGACGCACCTGCTGACCGGAGGTGATGTGTGCGAACCTCATGTGATCGAACATCTGGCGAAGCAGTGCCAGCTTCACAACCTCTATGGGCCTACGGAGGCCACGGTGCTGGTCACCCATCGGTCGTTGCGCCCCAGTGACAGCAACCGCAATCTCGGCCACCCCATCGCCAACAGCCAGGTTCTGATCCTTGATGAAGACCGGCAACCGGTGGATGAACAGGTGATGGGCGAGGTGTATATCGTCGGCCCTGGCGTGAGCCTTGGGTATGTAAACGCGCCACCACAGGCCAACAGCCCTTTCGTGGAGCTGGCAATCCCAGGTGGCCAGCTCTTGCGTGCCTACCGTAGCGGCGACCTGGCACAGTGGACTGCCGACGGGATCGTGATGGGGGGACGGCGTGATGACCAAGTGAAGATCCGTGGTTTTCGGGTCGAGCCGCAGGAGATTGAACAGTGCTTGCGCACCAGCCGGTTGTATCGCCAGGTGGCGGTGGTGATCGACCATGACCGCAGGATCCGTGGCTTTGTCGCCCAACCTGAACCTGGGGCTACCATAGCGGCCCTGCAGCAACACGCGCGACAGTGGCTGCCGGACTACATGCGACCCGGTTTCTGGGAAGTTTTGCCACGCATACCGTGTTCCAGCAACGGCAAAATTGACCGCTCGGCATTGCTGGCAATACCGCTCCAACCTACTTTGCAGGCTGCCCGGAGCGCCGTACAAACCCCGCTTCAGATCCAATTGACCCGCTTGTGGATCGAGCTGCTGGCGTTGCCCGTGGGAGAATTGTCTATTGACGAAAGCTTCTTCGACCTGGGCGGCCATTCGATTTTACTGTCGACCCTTTTACTGCGTTTTCGCGAACAATTCGGCCGTGGCTTCTCGCTGAATCACTTCATTGAGGCGCCGACGATTCGTACGCTCGCAACATTGGTGGAGAACGGCGAACCACCCGGGGCCCCCTACAGCCAGGCGATCCGCGACGCTCAACAAGAGTGGCCACTCAACACGCTGCCCGCGGCTTGCGTGGGCGATCCTTACAAAATGATCGTTACGGGGGCCAACAGTTTTGTGGGTGTCCATATCGTCGAAGCATTGTTGGCCACTGGAGCAACCGAGATAGCGTGCCTGATACGCGAGAAACCCGGACAGTCGGCAATGGCACGATTCACCCAAGCGTTACGCGAGTATCGTCTGGAACATCTTGACCTGAGCAGGGTGCGGGTACTTGCGGCTGATATCAGCCTGCCTCGATTGGGTTTGGCCAACGATACCTATGAGACCCTCGCTAAACGCTTTGGCGTGCTGGTGCACAACGCGGCACAGGTCAACCATGTGAAGGACTACGCATCACTGACCAGGGACAACGTTGACCCCATACTCGAATGCCTGCGTCTGTGTGAGACGCACTGTAAGAAGGTCTTCAACTTCATCTCAACACTTTCAGCTTCCAGCAGTATCGACGCCCAGGGCTATGTCCTCGAAGCGCCCGCCGCGACTACGCTGCCGCTGTACATCAAGAATGGCTACAACTTGTCCAAGTGGGTCGCCGAACGGCAATTGAGGCACGCTGTGGACCGCGGGGCCTGGGTGAACATCTATCGTCCCGGCAATATCAGTTTCAACAGCCTTACAGGCGTCTGCCAGCCGCAGAAAAATCGCCTGATGCTGATGCTCAAGGGATCACTGCAATTGGGCCTGCTACCACGACTGACGTTGAACTTCGACCTGATGCCAGTGGACTTTCTGGCTCGTTTCATCGCGTTCCACTGCGACCGTTTTCAAGCCGATCGGTGTGTGTTCAACCTGCACAACCCGCAGCCTTTGAGCTGGGCGCATTACTTGGATGCCTTTAGCCGTGCAGGGCACCGTTTCAGGCGGGTGAGCGTTGCGCAATGGCAACAGTCGCTACGAACGGTCAGCCAGGACAACGCTCTGTTTGGCGTGCTTGGTTTTTATCTCGACCGTCTCGACGAAGATATCGGTGACACCTCAATGATTCGTCACGACAACGCGCGACAGGGTGTCCAGCAGATGGGGGCCCACTATCCAGAAAAAGACCCGGCGCTGTTGAGTAAAGGCTGCAACTACCTCAAGGCCATAGGCTTTCTTTAAACACCTAAGGACAACCTTATGAAAGCGCTGCAACCCGATACATTAATTCGCAACCCGAACGGCCTGCCGATAGTGGCATCTGTCGTGATCGACTGCCCTGCCCCTCGCCTGTGGGACATGGTGGGACAATTTGCCCGATTCGATGTGTTCATTCCTGACCTGGCCCATATCGAAATGAGGGGCACAGGTGTGGGTGCCTTGCGTACAAAGCTATTCCGCGATGGCAACTGTGTGGTGGAGCAGCTTAATAGCCGGGACGAGCAGGCCATGCAAATGACCTGGACCACGATCTACAACACCCTTGGGGTGGCCAGGTTGTGGGCGGCGATCCGTGTGGAAGCCCTTGGAGCGGAGCGTTCCAAGGTGGTATGGACAATCATTGCCGAGCCCGCCGACAGGACGAATACAGGGTTTGAACAGTTTGTGCGTGGCTTCGCCGAGAATGCCCTGGAAAATGTCCGCCGGATACTTGGCTAAGCGGCAGGGGCGAGTTAAATCGCTCCTGCCGGATCAATCAACGGGTCAGATCTTGAAACTGTCGACCAATTGCTTCAATCGATTCGCCTGTTGCGACAGCGCATCGCAGTCTTTCAGGGTTTCATTGAGGTTGGTCACGCCCTGCTGGTTCAGCAGATTGATCTGGTTGATATCCACATTGAGAGTTTCCACCACGGCCGTCTGTTCTTCAGTAGCTGCAGCTACGGACTGGTTCATGCCGTCGATCTCGACAATCCGCTGCGTCACGCTGACCAGGCGCTCACCTGCCTGGTTCGCGACCTGTACGCTTTCTTCGCTGGAGGCCTGGCTGGCATTCATGGTGGTGACCGCTTCACGCGAGCCCACTTGCAGCGAAGTAATCATTTTGTGGATCTCCTCGGCCGACTCCTGGGTGCGGTGAGCCAAATTGCGCACCTCGTCAGCGACCACTGCGAAACCTCGACCCGCCTCACCGGCACGGGCCGCCTCGATGGCGGCATTGAGTGCCAGCAAGTTGGTTTGCTGCGAGATACCTTTGATCACATCAAGAATATGGCCGATGTTGTCGGTGCTGGCGTTGAGCGTCTCAATCTGGGTGCAGGACAGGCTGATTTTCTGCGACAGCTCCGACATTGCCAGGATGGTTTGCTCCACCACTTTGCGCCCGTCGTCGGCTTGCTCACTGGCGCCGCTGGCGTGCTGTGACGCATCGGCGGCGTTACGTGCGATTTCCTGGGTGGCCGCGCCCAGTTCGTTGATCGCTGCCGCCACGCTGTTGGTACGGGCGCTTTGCTCGTCAGAACCAATAATCGAGGCATTGGACGAGGCCATTACGCGTTGGGACAAATCGTGGACCTGACGGGTTGCGGAAGACACTTCCGAGATCGAAGCGTGGATGCGTTCTACGAACTGATTGAAGGCACTGCCGACTTCGCCGAACTCGTCCTTGCTAGTCACAGCGAGGCGACGGGTCAGGTCGCCCTCACCCTGGGCGATGTCTTGCATCGCTACGCCCATGGTGGTGAGCGGGCGCAGCAAGACTTGAATCAGCAAGCTCAAAAGCACTGCAATCGCGACCACGGCGATCAGCATGGCAATCAGTGCAGAAGTGCGGAACTTGCCTAACGGTGCGTAGGCTTTGTCTTTATCAATCGACAGACCGATATACCAATCTGCACCGGGTAAACCACTGATAGGAGTGAACGACAGGATGCGGTCCTGGCCATTGAGGACGACGTCCTGGTTCACCTTCTCGATGCGTACCTGGGTGCCGGGGTAGATGTCCTTGAGGTTCTTCATCACCTGGTCCTGATCAGGACTGACGATGACTTGGCCATCGCCGCTGACCAGGAACGCATGACCGATACCGCCGAAGTCCACCGAGTTGATGATCTTCACCAGGGTCTGCAGGCTCAGGTCGCCACCGACTACGCCGAGCAATTCGCCATTCTTTTTCACCGGCATGGCAATCGTCACGATCTGCCCACCCACTGCTGCCATGTAGGGCGGAGTGAGCATGGGTTTGTCGGCTGCCACTGCCTGCTTGTACCAGGGACGCTGACGGGGGTCGTAGCCGTCAGGCATTTTTGCGTCCGGACGCTGGGTGAACACACCGTTGGTTTGGCCAACGTAGGTGAATTGGAAGTTTGAGGTAAATGCCGGTTGATCGACCAGGCCAGGCAGATCAGCTCCACTGCCTTGGTGAGCGACGTTTTGCGTGAGACTTTCAAGCACCAGTATTCGACCGCTAAGCCAGTTCTGCACACTGCTGGCGGTGAGCTCACCGGATTGTTGGATGGACGACTCCAGGTTCTGCTTGATGGTGCTGCGTTGCAGGTAGTCGTTGTAGAGGGTGAATAACGCGAAGGCTAGAACCACGACGCCTGACGCGGCCAACAGAATTTTATGACTGAACTTGAGATTCATTTCATCGACTTCTTTTGCCAAAGGGGGGTGAGCGTGCCGAGTGGAACATTCCATGTAACGGTATAGGCGGACTCTCGGGCCGCTCTATTTCGGTGCACGCATGGCTCGTCAGGCTTTCGGCCAAGGTTTGGCAAATCTTAGGTATTTGTGAGGTATTTCCTGTTTTCACGTAGGAAACCGACCGGCGGTACATGTATGCGGCAGGGTTACCAAGCGTGGTAATTTTTGGCCCTAAACGACAAAACCCCTGTCTGCGTTAGCAGACAGGGGTTTCGGAATTCAATCTTGACGATGACCTACTCTCACATGGGGAAACCCCACACTACCATCGGCGATGCATCGTTTCACTGCTGAGTTC
>NZ_JAFCUA010000013.1:0-133011 GCF_049896305.1 Pseudomonas sp. DWP3-1-3b3
CTTGCTCGCGAAGGCGGCGTGTCAGCGATTACATCTCTGACTGATCCACCGCTTTCGCGAGCAAGCCCGCTCCCACAGTTTTGATCTCCTACATCAGGTAGATATCAATCGGCTCTGGCTCTGGCTTTGTTTTTGATTTTGATCTTAGGCGGCCCCCCAAATCGCTGTCGGATTACGGGCATACCGAGCCTAGGTGAGGTACCGAGTGTTGGGGCAAGAGCCTTTTGCTTACTTTTGGCTGGGCCGGCATTCCGGCTTTTCAAAAGTGAGCCGCTGTAAGAGCGGAACCAATACCAGCCGTTACCAAAGAAACGGATATGTACCCGATCAAAAAAATCCCCCCGCAATCGCCCGCAATCCCACTTTGAGCTCAACCCTGAATCAATTGAACCTGCGATAAAGCCTGCTCCACCACATTCTCAACGGTAAACCCAAACTTCTCCTGCAACTTGGCCAACGGCGCCGACGCACCAAAGCTGTTCATCACCACCTTGGCCCCGGTCTGCCCGACATACCGGTCCCAACCCAATGGCCCAGCCTGTTCCACCACGACCCGCGCCTTCACCGCTGGCGGCAACACGCTGTCGCGATACGCCTGGTCCTGGTCTTCAAATAACTCCCAACTCGGCATCGAGACCACCCGCGCCGCAATCCCTTCGTTTTCCAACTGTTCATACGCCGCCACCGCCAGACTGACCTCGCTGCCGGTCGCCAGCAGAATCACCTTGGGCTGGTCGGCACTCGCCAGCACATAAGCCCCCTTGGCGGCCCCGGAAGCCGCCGCATACTTTGTACGATCCAACGTCGGCAACGGCTGGCGCGACAACACCACACAGCTTGGCCGATGGGTTTGCGCCAAGGCGACCTTCCACAGTTCCAGGGTTTCATTGGCATCGCCGGGCCGCAGCGTCAGCAACCCCGGTGTGGCGCGCAGTTGCGTGAGGTGTTCGATCGGCTGATGCGTCGGCCCGTCTTCGCCAACACCAATCGAGTCATGGGTAAACACAAACACCACCGGCAATTCCATGATCGCCGCCAGGCGGATCGGCGGTTTCATATAGTCGCTGAACACCAGGAAGGTCGAGGTGTAGGGGCGCAGGTAGGACAGCGCCATGCCATTGGCAATCGCGCCCATGGCATGTTCGCGAATGCCGAAATGCAGGTTGCGCCCGCTGTAGTCATCGGCACTGAAACGCCCGGCACCATCGAAGGTGAGGTTGGTTTTGGTCGACGGCGACAAGTCTGCCGAGCCGCCAAGCAGCCAGGGGATCTGCTGGGCGAAGGCGTTGAGTACCTCGCCACCTGATGCACGGCTGGCTACGCCCTTGGCATCGGTCTCAAAGCTGGGAAGTTGCGCCTGCCACTGTTCCGGCATTTCGCCCGCGCGCATGCGGCGCAGTTCATCGGCCAATTGCGGGTCGAGGTCGGACAGGGTCTGGTTCCACTGTTGATACAGCGGCTCGGCGCGTTCCAGCAGAGCGTCACGCAAAACCGCGCGCGCGTCATCGGGCACCAGGAAGCTTGAGTCCTGCGGCCAGCCGTAAGCGGCCTTGGTCAGGCGGATTTCTTCATCGCCCAACGGTTCGCCATGGGCGGCGGCGGTGTTGTGCTTGTGGGGCGAGCCGTAGCCGATCACGCTGTCGACCACGATCAGGGTCGGTGCGCCGGTATTGCTTTTGAAGGTCTCCAGCGCGGCGCTCAGGGCCTGCAAGTCATTGGCGTCGGTCACGTGCAGCGTGTGCCAGCCATAGGCCTGGAAGCGCTTGATCACGTCTTCGCTGAACGCCAACTCGGTGTGGCCTTCGATACTGATGGTGTTGTTGTCGTAGATCCAGCACAGGTTCGCCAGCTTCAGGTGGCCGGCCATCGACGCCGCTTCGCTGCTGATGCCTTCCATCATGTCGCCGTCACCGCACAGGGTATAGACGTCGTAGTCAAACAACACCTTGCCATCGCGGTTGAAACGCTCACCCAACCAGCGCTCGGCCATCGCCATGCCGACGCTGTTGGCACAGCCCTGACCGAGGGGGCCTGTGGTGGTTTCTACACCAGTGGTCATGCGGTACTCGGGGTGGCCCGGCGTTTTCGAATCGGCCTGCCGAAATTGCTTGATGTCGTCCAGGCTGATCGCCGGCTGGCCCGTGCGCTTGCCATGGGCATCGATCTCTACCACACCGGCCAAGTGCAACAGCGAATACAGCAACATCGACGCGTGTCCCACGGACAACACAAAGCGGTCACGGTTGGGCCAGTCGGGATGCTCCGGGTGATAACGCAGGAAGCGACTCCACAGCGTGTAACCCACCGGCGCCAGGCCCATGGGCGTGCCCGGATGGCCGGAATTGGCCTTCTGTACGGCGTCCATGGCCAGGGTGCGGATCGTGTTGATGCATTGGGTGTCGACAGCGGTGGTGGCATGAGTCATGAAACCGGTCTCCCTCGAATGGCTATCTAGAGTGGAGGGCAGGGCGCCGCAAAGGTTTGATCCAAACACCTGCGCCGCGACGAACGGGGCAGTATTGACCCCGAACATGACAAGACCCCTCGCAATGGTCTAGCTTCTAGGTCGTAGTAAGCCATTGATCAACGTGCGGAGGTACGCCATGCCAGTGAAACACGACCTGTATCTGGATTTGGGGAAGAGCAAGGAAGAGGTTCACGAACGCAGGGCGAGCGACAAACGCCTGGACTCGCTGCTCACTCAATACGATGACGCTGACAAGGAGGTGCTGAAGGCAGAATCGGCAAGCGCCAGCGATGAGGATGTGGAGAAGCTGAAGAAGAAACGGCTGTTGATCAAAGACGACATTGTGGCGAAGTTGGGTTAGGCGATGGTCCGCGCTCCTACAGGGCGCGGACACATTTGTTCAGAATTGTCTGAAGGACAGGGCGGCTTTCACTGCCTATGATGCCCACCGCCCACCCGGCTCTGGGGACTGTTGCGGCGCAAGGATTGCGCTGGTGAGCCGGGTGGGTACTTCATTTCAGGCCAGCAGTGCCTTTGTGCAGTCATCAATCGAGCGCTGCTGCGTCTCTTCATACAGCTTCAACTCATCGACAGTCGGACGGCCCAGCGCCTTTTCGAATTCGGCCTGATTCGAGTTGGCCGCGTAATGACTCTGCGCCGCATCCCCCAGGTTCGACTGGAAAATCCCCGCCGCACTCACCGGCAGAAAATCTTCATACACCAACGGCTCTACATCGATGTGGCCCGCTGCGATCAGTGCTTCAAGAGTACGCGGTTGCTCGGCCGTACCGCGCGCCGCCAGGCCCTGTGCGGTGGTGAAGTAGCGGAAGTACGCCAGGCCCTGTTCACGCATCTGCGCGTGGTTATCCGGGAAGGCCTGGAAGTGATGTTCCATCAATTGCATATAACGCGCGGCGTTGCCCTCATTGGGGAAAGCGCCCAGTTCGTCGCGCGCGGCGTTCAGCAACTGGTCGTACAGCGCGCGGCCTTTGGGGGTGAGCGCCACGCCGCGTTGTTCGATTTCGCCGAAGCGTGCGCTGTGGCTGCCCTGGGCGTCGGTAAAGGCGATGGGTTCGTCGAGGGCCTTGAAGCTGGTCTGGCGCAGCAGGATCGGGCAGCGGCGGCGAGGCGGTCCTTCGATCACGGCTTTTGGCGTGATGCCTTTGCCGGGCATGGCGGCTTGGACCTGGTCGATGTCCAGGGTGCGCGGGGTCAGGTGGTTGATGTGCGGGCCTTTGAAGGCGACCACGTCGGCGATCAGGCGATGCTGGTCGCTCAGTTGCTGGTACTGCGCGCCGGTGACGGTGGCGGTGTGGTGCCAGCGGAAGGTTTCCAGGGCCTGGCGGATGAACTCATCGGCGTCCGCAACGTTGAGGCCGCCGTCTTTTTCCGCTTGTTCGATCAGCGCCAGGGCGCCGGGGGTGAAGATCGAGCGTTTGGCCAGGGCGGTTTCGGCAAAGGCGCGCAGGTCGTGGTTCTCGATCAGTTCCAGGCGCAGCAATGAGGTAAACACGCGAAACGGGCTGGTTTGCAGCGCCTGTTCATGCACGGCGCGAAACGCGGTGGAGTGCACGGGCACGCCAGCCGGTGTCAGGTCGTAGTAGCCCACCGGTTGCATGCCCATCACTGCGAACAGGCGGCTGATGGTCGCCAGTTCTTCTGCCGTGCCCAGGCGGATCGCGCCGTGGCGTTCCATGTCCAGGCGCTGGATTTCGCCGGTGCGTTGCAGCTGCTGCGCCAGGTGCGGCTGGGTGTCGAGCACGTGGGCATTGGTCTCGGCCACCAGCTCCATCAGCGCGCCATACAGGGGAACTTCATCTCGGTACATGTCGGACATGGCCTTGGAAAAGCCCTTGCGGATCTCGTCTGGGCTGACATGTGAAGTGGTGGGCATAGAAAAATTCCTGATGGCGATGACGATAGAGGTGACCTTTGCCTGGATTTTGTTGAGCGCAAGGCACGCTTGCAAACGAAGAATCCTCAGGACTTCATTCTGCAAATGAATGAGATGACGTGAATATGACAAAAAACAGCCCGTGAGAAATTTCATTTAAGGGCGATTTTCCTAACTAATTCTTCACGGAGTCTGCCCCGGTCGGCATGAAAGAATCGTCACGTTTGCAAGGATGAAAACGCCGTTATGCACACCAGACACATAAAAAAATGTTTAGGGGCTGTCGTTAATGAAAATTTCTACACTGGCGTTGTCGATCACCGCCGCCGTTCTTGCACAACAGGCATTCGCTGATGATTTCGGGCTCGGTTCGCTGGGCACGGGCAACGGTCACAGCGGTTTCCTTGAAGACAGTCACGCGGCCATCAGCTCGCGGACCATGTACTACAGCGCGGATAACCGCTCGGGGACCAACAACGACCTGCGCGAAACTGCAACGGCGCTGCGTTTTGACTACAAATCCGGCTTCACCCAAGGCACCGTCGGCCTGGGGTTTGACGTCATGGCCTTCGGCGCGCTGCGCCTGGACGGTGGCGATGGTCACACGGCGGGCGCGGGCCTGTCGGGTAACGGCAACAGCTTCTTCCCGACCAAGAACAACGGCACTGAACCTGCCGATTCCTTTGGTCGTGCCGCTGGCAATGTGAAGTTCCGTGTTTCCCAGACCGAGTTGCATGTCGGTGGCGGCTTGGCGCCGGTGCTGCCGATTTTGGTGTCCAACGACAGCCGAGTGGCGCCGCAGACCTTTGACGGCGGCATCCTGACCTCCAACGACATTCCCAACGTCACCTTTACCGGTGGTGAGTTGAACCGTGCCGAAGGCCGTGCCTCCAGCAACTCCACAGGTTTGAGCGTGGCCGGTGGGACGCGCGACAGTGACAGCTTCAAGTTCGGTGGGGTGGACTACAAGCCGTTTGGTTCTTCCGACAACGTCATCGCGAAAAACCTGACGTTGCAGTACTACTACGCGCAGCTGCAGGACTTCTACAAACAGAACTACTTCGGCCTGGTCCACGTCTTGCCGCTGGGCAATGACCAGTCGTTCAAGACCGACCTGCGCTACTTCGACAGCAGCAGCGACGGCAAGAACGGCGAGAGCGGCTACCAGTTCAACAACAACGGCGGCTACGCCAAGCACGCCGGCGAAGTGGACAACAAAACCTACAGTGCGGCCTTCACCTACCAGTTGGGCGGTAGCAGCTTGATGCTCGGTCACATTGGCGTGAGCGACGACGGCGGCTTCGTGTGGGTGAACCAGGGCAGCCTGGCTGACCCACACGCACAAGGCGCGGGCGGCAGCGACTTCTACCTGTTCACCGATGCTGTGGTCGGCCAGTTCTCCCGCGCGGGCGAGCAGGTCAATTTTGGTCAGTACTCGTATGACTTCAAGGCCTACGTACCGGGTCTGAAGGCATCCGTGGCTTATCTGGATGGCCGGGACATCAAGTCGAAGGTAGCCGGTGGCCCTGACCAGAAAGAAAACGAAGCCGACTTCCGCCTGGACTACGTCGTGCAGGCCGGTCCTCTGAAAGGTTTCGGTACGACTTTCCGTACTGGTACTTATCACGGCAAGAACACCGGCACCGCCGACCAGGACCAGACCCGCCTGATCTTCAACTACACCTACGCGATCTTCTAAGTCTTCATGTGCACCCGGGCGTCATTGGGCTCTACACTGCCTCTCATCTGGTAGGCGATGGAGGATCCGATGACGGCCACACCCGACAACCGAATACGTGCAACCCTCGAAGGCCAACGCCTGGCGCAGCAGGATGCCGAGCGTTGGCGCGAGTGGGGCCCTTATCTGAGTGAACGCCAATGGGGCACGGTGCGCGAAGACTACAGCGCCGACGGTGATGCCTGGACCTACTTCCCCCATGAACACGCGCGCAGTCGCGCCTATCGCTGGGGCGAGGATGGTTTGGCGGGTTTCAGCGACAAGGCGCAACGCTGGTGCCTGGGCCTGGCCCTGTGGAATGAGCGTGACGCGATCCTCAAGGAGCGTCTGTTCGGCCTCAACAACGCCGAGGGCAACCACGGTGAAGACGTCAAGGAACTGTACTTTTTCGTCGACGGCGTCCCGAGCCATGCCTACATGCGCATGCTCTACAAATACCCTCATGCCGCCTTTCCCTACGCCGACCTGATCAGCGAAAACGCCCGCCGTGGCCTGGCGGATGCCGAGTACGAGATCCTCGATACCGGCGTGTTCGAAGACAACCGCTACTGCGATGTCAGCGTCGAATATGCCAAGCATCAGCCCGACGATATCTTCATGCGTGTCACCGTACACAACCGTTCTGACCAGCCAACGCGTGTGCAGGTGCTGCCCCAGCTGTGGGCGCGCAATGACTGGAGCTGGACCTTCGACGCACCCAAGCCGCAGTTGACGCTGGACGGCGAGCAGGTGCTGGCGCGTCATCATGAGTTGGCGGATCGCCATCTCAGCGCCTGGGGCCAGGACGGGATGGAGTGGTTATTCTGCGAGAACGAAACCAATATCCCCCGGCTGGATGGGCAGGCGGCGCCGGGGCCGTTCAAGGACGGAATCAATGATTACGTAGTCGGCGGTGACCACGCTGCGATTCGACGCGACAGCGGGACTAAAGTCGCCGCGCGTTTCATCCTCGACCTGGCAGGCCTGGAAAGCAAAACCCTCTACCTGCGTTTTGCGCCGGTCGACGCGCCGCCGGTCAACGCCCGCAAGCTGTTCGAGCAACGCCGCCAAGAGGCCGATGACTTCTACGCCGCCTTGCAACACGGTATCGCCGATGAGGACGCGCGCAATGTGCAGCGTCAGGCCCTGGCCGGGTTGCTGTGGTCCAAGCAGCTTTACTATTTCGATGTGAACCAGTGGCTCGACGGCGACCCGGCACAACCCGCGCCGCCGCCCGAACGCCTGCATATCCGCAATATCCATTGGCGGCACTTGTCGAATTTCGACATCCTTTCCATGCCCGACACCTGGGAATACCCGTGGTACGCCTCATGGGACCAAGGCTTTCAGGCGGTGGCCATGGCATTGATCGATCCGGGCTATGCCAAGCAGCAACTGTTGCTGCTGGTGAAAGACCGCTTCATGCACCCCAACGGCCAGTTGCCGGCCTACGAATGGCGCTTCGACGACGCCAACCCGCCGGTGCATGCCTGGGCCAGTTGGCGCGTCTATCAGCAGGACAAGGCGCTGACCGGCGTCGGTGATATGGATTTCCTGGAGCGGATTTTTCACAAGCTGCTGTTGAATTTTTCCTGGTGGGTCAATCGTAAGGATGCCGAGGGGCGCAATCTGTTCCAGGGCGGCTTCCTCGGGCTGGACAATATCGCCTTGTTCGACCGCTCGGCCGCACTGCCGCCGGGGTATCAACTGGATCAGGCTGACGGCACGGCGTGGGTTGCGGCCTATGCGCTGGACCTGATGCGCATCGGCCTGGAGCTGGCCAAGCGCAATGGGGTGTATGTCGATATCGCCGTGAAATTCTTCGAGCACTTCCTGTATATCGCCGGCGCCATCAACCGCGTCGACGACGGCGCCGAAGGCCTGTGGGATGAGCAGGACCTGTTCTTCTACGATGTGCTGCACCGCCCCGATGGCCAGAACGAGCCGGTGCGCCTGCGTTCGATCGTCGGGCTGATGCCGCTGTTTGCCGTGCTGGTGCTGGAGCAGCGCGAGCATGAAGGCCTGGAAGGGTTGCGCGAGCGTTTGCTGGGCTTCATGAAGCACCGTCCGGACCTGGCCAAACTGGTCTCGCGCTGGAACGAACCTGGACAGGGTAATCGCCTGTTGCTGGCGCTGCTGCGCGGTGAACGCACCAAGGACCTGTTGCGACGCATGTTGGATGACAATGAGTTCCTGTCGGCGTTTGGTGTGCGCTCTCTGTCCAAGGCGTTCGCCGAACAACCGCTGGCGTTGAAGATGAACGGCAATACCCTGTGTGCGAGCTACCAGCCCGGCGAATCCGACTCGCGACTGTACGGCGGCAACTCCAACTGGCGCGGGCCGTTATGGATGCCGGTGAACTACATGCTGATCGAATCGTTGCGCGAATTTCACCGCTATTACGCCGATAACTTCTCGGTGGAGTACCCGACGGGCAGTGGTTATCTGTCATCCCTGGAGGAAGTGGCTGACAGCCTCAGTCAGCGACTGACCCGGTTGTTTCTACGCGATGAGAATGGCCTGCGGCCGTCGATGGCCGGGTATGCGCAGCTGGAGGCTGACCCGGAGAGTCGCGACCTGGTGCTGTTCCATGAGTATTTTCATGGCGAGACCGGGCGCGGGTTGGGGGCTTCGCATCAGACGGGGTGGAGTGCGTTGGTGGCGTTGTTGCTGCAGCCCAGGTGACGCCGTTCACGGCTCCTTTGGGGTGAGATAGGAGTCGAGCCGGCCTGGCTCTCCAGCGGCAGTCGTGCGCAGGCACTCCATCATTGTTGGCAACCCTGTATCAACGAAGACTTCATCGCGCCAGCACATACCGACTGAGCCGGCGGTTCCAAGCGGAAAATCCAATGACACCAGCAAGCCGCGATGGGCAAAGTGTTCCGCCACCCGCGCCGATGTGACCGATAGCAGGTCGCTGTACTGCAATAACCACAGGTTACCTACCAGGGACGATGACTCGATGCGGCAGGGCAGCGGTGGTCGGCCTGCGTCTGTCAGCGCAGTGTCGAGTTTACTGCGCACCGACGTACCGCTGGGCCAGACAATCCAGTCGAATGTGTAGAGTTCCTCCCACGTCAGGTGGGCGCGTCGGGTCAGCGGGTGGCCGGCACGACAGACGACGCGCATCGGTTCCTGGTAAAGCCGTTCGCAGCGCAGGGAGTGGCGCGGAGCGTAGTTGTCGAGGCGCCCGACCACCAAGTCCAGCTGGCCCAGTTCCAGGCGTTCTAGCAGGGTGTCCATGGCGCTTTCTTCCAGTGCCACGTGGGCGCAGGGGTGGCGGCGCAGGAATGCCATGATTGCTGCAGGTACCAGGTTGGGCGCTGACGCCGGAGACGTGCCGATGGCCACGCGAAAACTGTTGCCATCTTGCAGAGTCTCCAGAGCATGACGCGCCCGCTGCATTTCGCCGAGTACCCTGCGCGCATGGGCCAACAGCATGCTGCCATGGGCCGTGAGGTGCAGGCCTCGGGCGTGGCGCTCGAACAGCGGCGCGCCGATACTCTCCTCCAACTCCTTGAGCCACTTGGACAGCGCGGGTTGGGTGGTGAATGACACTCTGGCGGCCTCGCTGATACTGCCGGTTTCAGCAAGGTTGACCAGAAGCTGCAAATGCTGCAGGCGCAGGCGTCGAGTCCAGTTCATAGGAAAGGGCCATATGCAATTGGGTATGGACACATCATGAATCGGCATTATTCACACAGGGGGCCGGGTTGGATACTCCCAGCCACTGAGTCCGGCTTTGCGGGTGAACCTATGAACAGTCTCACTGATGATGCGCGTGCTGCGTTTTACCAACGAATTGATCAACACCGGCTCATACCGTTGTGGGAGCGCCTGCATAACCTGGTACCCGCGCAGCCGGCTGCCGCTTGTACGCCGGCGCTGTGGCGCTATCGCGACCTACGGCCTTTGCTGGCAGAAGCCGGGCGGCTGATCAGCGCCGAGGAAGCGGTGCGGCGAGTGCTGGTGCTGGAAAACCCGGCGTTGCGCGGAGAGGCATCCATCACCACCAGCTTGTACGCTGGTCTGCAGCTGATTTTGCCGGGTGAGATTGCCGCCAGTCATCGCCATAGCCAATCGGCGCTGCGTTTTGTGCTGGAGGGGCAGGGCGCCTATACCTCGGTAGAGGGCGAGCGTACCCGCATGTCTGCCGGCGACCTGATCATTACACCGTCATGGACCTGGCACGACCACGGTAATCCGCTGACCGAACAGGGTGGCGAGCCCGTGGTCTGGCTCGATGGGCTGGACATTCCCATGGTGCGTTTCTTCGATGCCGGTTTCGCTGAAAACAATGAGCAGGCGGTTTCGGCCCTGACCCGCGAAGAGGGCAACAGCTTGCTGCGATACGGCCAGAACCTGTTGCCGATGCGCCATGAGCCGCGTTCGCTGGCATCGCCGCTTATCAATTATCCCTATGCCCGCACCCGCGAAGTGCTGAGCCGGCTTTTTCAACAAGACCCGCTGGACCCTTGGGACGGCATCAAGTTGCGCTTTATCAACCCGCTCACCGGCGGTTGGCCGATGCCGACCATTGCCAGCTTTATGCAGTTGCTGCCCAAAGGGTTTCGCGGCCAGCCTTATCGCAGCACAGACGCGTGCGTGTTTTCGGTCGTCGAAGGTCGCGGCAATGTGTGTATTGACGGGCAGCGGCTTGTGTTCGAACCCAAGGATGTTTTTGTGGTGCCCAGTTGGGCACAGGTGAGTTTTTCAGCGGAGCCAGAGTGTGTGCTCTTCAGCTTCTCTGACAGACCGGTCCAGCAAGCGCTGGGGCTATTGCGTGAATTGCGCGAAACCTTTTGACGGTGGGAGAAGCTCATGAACTACGTCTTTGAACCCCAACCGGCCACAGCCTTGTTTGTTCAGGGCCGCGACCTGTGTTTTGCCGTGCGCCGAGTATATTGCGTGGGTCGCAACTATGCCGCCCATGCACGGGAAATGGGTTTCGACCCGGATCGCGAACGGCCGTTTTTCTTTTGCAAACCCGGTGATGCTGTGGTGCCTGTGGCCGCAGGCGCGACCTTGGAGCTGGAGTACCCCTCTCAGACCAACGACTACCACTACGAGGTCGAGCTGGTGGTGGCAATCGGCAGGGCCGGACGGAATATTCCTGCGGATCAGGCTGCCGGATATGTCTGGGGGTATGCCGTGGGGCTGGACATGACCCGCCGCGACTTGCAGTTAGGCTTGCGCAAGGCAGGTCGTCCGTGGGAGGCAGGCAAATCCTTCGACCGCTCCGCGCCGATTGGCCCACTGTTGCCGGTCACCGAGGGGCAACCCGGTGGGCCGTTGTGGCTGCAGGTCAATGGGCTGGATCGCCAGCGCAGCAGCCTTGATCGATTGATCTGGTCGGTGCCGGAAATCATCAGTGAACTGTCGCGCTTTTTTGAATTGCGCCCTGGTGACTTAATCATGACTGGCACGCCGGAGGGCGTCGGGCCCGTGCTGGCGGGGGACCTGATGCACGCGGGAATCGAGGGCGTGGGCGAGTTGCATGTACAGGTGATTTGACGGGCAGCTCGACTGCCCAAGGAGTCTTCAATGTCACGTACAACGGTTGACGTGCAAGGTTTTATCGATCGGCACCCGGTGTCGCACTTTCAACTGCGCATCCTGGTGTTGTGTTTTCTGGTCGCTGCATTGGATGGTCTGGACACCGCCGTTGGTGGTTTCATCGCTCCGGTCTTGCGCGATGAATGGGGGCTGACCGCCGGCCAGCTTAACCCGTTGCTGGGTGCGGTATTGCTAGGGTTGATGTGCGGCGCTTTTGTCGCCGGGCCGTTGGCGGACCGGTTCGGACGCAAGCGTGTGTTACTGATGTCGGTGTTAATTTTTGCCGGTGTGAGCGTGGTGTCGTCGACAGCCAACGACGTGCAGACACTCACCGTATTGCGCTTCGTGATCGGGCTGGGCCTGGGCGGCGCGTTACCTAATGCCGTGACGCTGACCAGTGAGTACTGCCCGGCGCGGCATCGCTCGTTGATGGTTACCTTGATGTTTTGCGGATTCACCCTGGGCTCTGCCTTGGGGGGCGTGCTGGTGGCCCATTGGCTGCCGATGATCGGCTGGCGCGGCGTGTTGCTGGTCAGTGGATTGTTGCCGCTGTTGTGTCTGCCGTTGCTTCTGATGGGGTTACCGGAGTCGGTGCGCTTCCTGATCGCGCGGCGCAATGTTCCGGAGCAGGTCAGCCGAATCCTGCGCCGTATCGCGTCGTTCCCCGAGAATGTGCACTTTCACCTGGGAACGGACCAGGCCAAGGGATCACCGGTGGGGCAAATCCTGCGTGGTCGGCTGCGCTTGGGGACATGGATGTTGTGGGGATCGTTTTTCAGCGGTTTCGTGATCATTTACATGATGACTAACTGGCTGCCGACGTTGATCAAGGACACTGGCTTGAGCCTGTCGCAGGCCGCATTGGGCAGTGCGATGTTCCAGGTTGGCGGCACGCTGGGCGCTATCATGCTGGGGGCGGCCATGGATCGCCTGGATGCGTGGCGCGTGCTGACGCTGGCCTATCTGGGTGGCGCGCTGATGATGCTTGCGGTCAGCCAGTGGTATCAATATTTTCCGGTGCTGGTGCTCTGTATCACAGCCATAGGGTTTTGTATCAGCGGCGGTCAGGTCGGGGCGAACGCCTTGGCAGCCGGGTTCTATCCCACCACTAGCCGTGCCACCGGCATTGCCTGGTGTCATGGAGTGGGCCGTGTGGGCTCTATCGGCGGCACGCTGGCAGGGGGGATGTTGCTGGAGACAGGCATGAGCGGGATATTCATTTGGCTGACGTTGCCCGCGTTGTTGGCGGCGGTGTCGGTGTGGGTGATGGGGCGTCATTATCGTCGCGTCTCGAACCTTGGAGGGGCCCGTCATGCAGCTCTATAGTTTTTTCAACAGTTCGGCGAGTTGGCGAGTGCGTATCGCGTTGACGCTCAAAGGATTGGCGTTCGAATCGATTGCGATCAACCTTCGTGAGGGGCGCCAGCATGGCGCCGCTTACCAGGCGTTGAGCGTTTCGGGCAGCGTGCCTTTGCTGGTTGATGGATCGGGACAAGGCATCGGTCAGTCACTGGCGATCATAGACTACCTGGACAGCCGTTTTGCGCGCACGCCTCTGTTACCGGTCGAGCCCTTGGCGCGGGCGCGGGTCTTGGAGGTCGCCCACCTGATCTGTTGCGATATCCACCCCCTCAACAATCTGCGGGTTTTGGGGTATCTACAAAAGACACTACACTTGAGTGATCGACAGAAACAGGCCTGGTATCAGCATTGGGTCGAAGAGGGGTTCCAGGCGCTGGAAACCGCACTGGATCGGCATGGCTACGGGGACTATTGTTTCGGCGACCAGCCCGGGCTTGCGGATTGCTGTCTGGTGCCGCAGGTGGGTAACGCACTGCGTATGGGCTGCGAGGTGCAACGGTTTGAACGTACGCTGGCGGTGTATGAGCGGTGCCAGACACATCCGGCTTTTATCCAGGCTAAGCCTAATCGACAGCCGGATTTTTCCGGCTAAAACCAATGGCCAAAAAAATCCCGCCAGATCGGCGGGATTCAATTGATTCGGAGTGAATCAAGCCGGGAACAGTTCGCTCAGCTTCATCGCCAGCATCATGTCGCCTTCGGTGCGCAGCTTGCCGCCCATGAAGGCCTGCATGCCGTCGGTCTCGCCGCTGACGATGCCTTTCATGGTGTCAGCGTCCATCACCAGGGTGACCTGGGCGTCTGGGTTTTCGCCTTCCAGCAGTTCGCAGGTGTTGTTTTTTACCACCAGCGAGAAGTTCTGGGTGTCGTCGATGCGGAAACCGAACACCAGGTCCAGGCCGTCGGCGGCGGCTGGGTTGAATTTGGCTTTCATTGCTTCTACAGCTTTGGCTACGTCAGTCATGGTTTCGATCCTTTAGGGTAGAGTCCAGTGACCTTGGGGTCACGGTTGGCCGCAGCTCATCGGAACGTGATGAGCTGCGGCGCCTTCAACAGTTGCAAGTGGGCATGACTGTTGAAAGAAGCCAGTGCCACCTCGCGACCGCGGAATTTCAGCTGGTTGAGCGAGGTGTTAACAATTTGCCAGTTCAGTTCGAACGCTTGCGCGGCAGGCATCCGGGTAATCAGGTGGAGCAGGGCGGTGATGGTGCCGCCGGAGGTGAACACGGCGATTTTCTGCGCGTTGTCCGCCGCTTCAAGAATACGTTGCAGGCCACCCTGGACACGTTCCACAAAACCCAGCCAGCTTTCCAGCCCTGGCGGGTCGTAGCTGCCGGCCAGCCAGCGCTCGATGATCAGGGCGAAAATACGCTGGAATTCGCTGCGGTTCTGCGCGGCATTGCGCAGGATTTCCAGGGCTTCGGGTTCGGTGGTGAGCAGGTCGGGGAGCAGGGCGCGGATGATTGCGTCGGCATCGAATTCGTTGAAGGCGCTGTCGGTTTCCAGTGCCGGTACCGGCAGGCCCAGGGCACTGTACTGATCGAACGCAGCGGTGGCGGTGTGCTGCTGGCGGCGCAGGTCGCCGGCCACACAGCGGTCGAACACCAGGCCCATTTCCGCCAGGTGGCGGCCGAGTACCTGTGCCTGCTCCACGCCGACGGGCGACAGGACGTCATAGTCGTCTGCACCGAAGGAGGCCTGGCCATGTCGAATCAGATAGATGCTGCCCACGTCCGTTTTCCCGGTACGTTGAAAGTCTGGCGAGGTTATGAGGATGCCTGCGAGCTGTCAATGAAAAAACATACGCTTGTTTTAAAAGCTCGTTAGAGGGCGCCTGGTGGCGGTTTGAGCACTGGCTCCCGGCAAGCCCCGTCGGTATGCTTGGGCAATCCGCGCCTGGCGCACTGCACTTGTAAGGAGAACCATGGATTTTTTGGCCGAATACGCGAGCTTTCTGGCGAAGACCGTCACCCTGGTGGTCGCTATTCTGGTGGTACTGATCAGCTTTGCGTCGCTGCGCAGCAAAGGCCGTCGCAAATCCGCCGGCCAATTGCAGGTCAGCAAACTCAATGACTTCTACAAGGGCCTGCGTGAGCGCCTGGAATCGACTTTGCTCGACAAAGACCAGCTCAAGGCCCTGCGCAAGTCCGAAGGCAAGGCCGAAAAGAAGAAAGGCAAGCAGAAAGCCGAGGCCAAGCCACGGGTGTTCGTGCTGGATTTTGATGGCGACATCAAGGCCTCGGCCACTGAAAGCCTGCGCCATGAAATCACCGCCCTGCTGAGCCTGGCCACACCGAAGGATGAAGTGGTGTTGCGCCTGGAAAGCGGTGGCGGCATGGTCCACAGCTACGGCCTGGCCTCCTCGCAACTGGCGCGTATCCGCCAGGCGGGCGTGCCCTTGACCGTGTGCATCGACAAGGTCGCGGCCAGCGGCGGCTACATGATGGCGTGCATTGGCGAGAAGATTATCAGCGCACCGTTTGCCATCCTCGGTTCCATCGGTGTGGTCGCTCAGTTGCCTAACGTGAACCGCCTGCTGAAAAAACACGATATCGACTTTGAAGTGCTGACCGCCGGCGAGTACAAGCGCACCCTCACCGTGTTTGGCGAAAACACCGAGAAGGGCCGTGAGAAGTTCCAGGAAGACCTGGACATCACTCACCAGCTGTTCAAGAACTTCGTCTCGCGCTACCGCCCACAGTTGGCCATCGATGATGTCGCGACCGGAGAAGTGTGGCTGGGTGTTGCAGCGCTCGACAAGCAACTGGTCGATGAACTGCAAACCAGCGATGAATACCTGGCCACCAAGGCCAAGACCGCCGAGGTGTTCCACCTGCACTATGCCGAGCGCAAGAGTTTGCAGGAGCGCGTGGGCCTGGCGGCGAGTGGCTCGGTGGACCGCGTGCTGTTGACCTGGTGGAGCCGGTTGACCCAGCAGCGGTTCTGGTAAGGCTGATCAGCGGTGTACAGGTTTCCTGGAGGCCTGTTGCACCGCTGGTATTGGGTTTTTCATCAATGTCCCCACCACTAAAGCCCCCAGCAAGCCCAACAATCCCGCGACCCACAGCACACCACTGAACCCACCCACAAACGCCTGCCGTGCCAGCGGTTGAACCACCTCTCGCGCCGACTTCGGTAGCAATCCCATCGCCGCCGGCATATCCCCGGCCACCACGCGTGAAGCAATCCCGTTCACCTGCGCCTGCCATTGCGGGTCGATGCTTGCACTCAGCAGCTGTTCGCTGTGGCTGCTCAGCAACGCCCCATACACGCCAATCGCCAACATGATTGCGCTGAAGCGCATGGTGGTGCTCATGCCGGAAGCCATCCCTGCGCGGTCCCGAGGCACGCACGCCATGATGTTTTTCTGCGTATCACCATTGAGCAGGCCCGCACCGGCGCCCGTCACGGCAATGGCCAGGGCAAAGGGCAGGTAGCCGCCCAGATTGACCGCCCAGGCACTCAGTAAATTGCCGCAACCCACCAGGGTCAATCCGGCGGCCATCATCGTCGCGGGTGCGAAACGTCCGGCCAGGCGCGCGCCAATGCGTGGGCAGGCCAGCATGGTCACGGCAAACGGCAGCATGCCCAGGCCCGAGGCAATCGCGGAGAAACCCAAGCCGTTTTGCAGGTAGAACGGCAGCAACGTCATCATCACCTGAGCGCAACCGGCGTAGGCAAACATGCCCAGCAGAGCGCCGATAAAGCGTGGGTGGCGAAACAATTGCAGGTCGACCATTGGCCGCTGCTGCAGGCGTTCAACCAGTACGAACACGCCCAGCAATGCCGCGCCGCCGATCAGCCGCGCATAAGTCAGCCGGTTATCCCAGCCAATCCGATTGGCCTCGATCAACCCCCACATCAGGCACAGCAGGCTCGCGCTGAACGCCAGGCTGCCCCAGGGATCGAGCCGTGCGGACTGGGTATCGCGGGATTCCGGAATGGCGCGCAGTACCAGGCTCATCAGCGCCAGGCCCACTGGCAGGTTGAGGTAGAAGATCCAGCGCCAGCCCAAATACTGGGTAATAAGGCCGCCGAGGGTAGGAGCGGCAGTCATCGCCACGCCCATGCACGCGCCCCAGAAGGCCCAGGCTTTGGCCCGTTCCGCTTCATCGTGGAAGGTGTGGCCGATGGATGCCAGGGCTGACGTCAACAACAGTGCCGCGCCCACGCCTTTGATGGCGCGAGCGATATCCAGCAACAGCGCAGTGGGCGCTGCACCACAACCCAGGGAGGCGAGGATGAAAATGCCCAGGCCCCAGATCAGGGTTTTCTTGCGCCCGAAGCGGTCGGCGATACTGCCCGCCGGTAGCAGCAGGGCGGCAAACGCCAGCATATAGGCGCTGACCACCCACTCGATGTCGGCAAAGTTTGCCCCCAGGTCGCGAGCAATGCTCGGCAGGGTCACGGCGACGATATTGGTGTCGAGCACAATCAGCGAGCAGACACCGGAGGCGGTCAGCAAGGTAAGGCGTGGGCTGACCCGGCTCATGATTGAATTACCTCAAAGGCAACACGGAAAATGCAGTTGACGGGCATCGCAAGGGCTCTCTACTGTTCTAGTCGCTCCAGCATATCCGCGCTGCCCAAAGTCCTTGTTAGCCAGGCGGAACCACTTCATTACCTTTGAGCTAATCCAGCAATGGACATCCGCCACTTTCGCTACTTCCTGGCCGTCGCCCGGCAGCGCAATTTCACCCGCGCTGCCGAACAATTGGGGATTGCTCCGCCGACGTTGAGTCGGCAGATCCAGGACATGGAAACCAGCCTGGGCACACGCCTTTTTATCCGTCAGCAGCGCGAAGTCAGCCTCACCGAGGCGGGTGCTGCGTTGTTGATCGAGGCGGAGGTGACGGTGCGTCAGTTCGAGTTCGCCCAGCGTAATGCCCAGCGCGCCGGGCGTGGTGAGATCGGCCACATTGAGCTGGGCTATGTGGCATCGGCGGTGTATTCCGGGGTACTGCAGCGGCAGATGCGCGGGTTTTGCCAGGCGTTTCCCGATGTCAGCGTGAACGTACGCGAATGCGCCATGGCCACGTTGCCGGGTGCGGTTGCGGACGGGCGCTGCGATATCGGTTATATCCGCTCACCGATGACCTTGCCGGAGAGTGTGGAAGCGCTACGCCTCGACAGTGAAGGCTTTGTGCTGGCGCTGCCGCAGGATTCGTGGCTGCTGGGGTTGAAAGCCATCCACTGTGAGCATTTGCAAAACGAAACCTTCATCCTGCCGGAACAGATCAGCGGCACGCTGCACGTGGCCGCCCAAGGCGGTTTTGCGCCGCGCCTGGGGCCGCAACCCGGAGGTTTGGTGGCGGTGGTCGCATTGGTGTCATTGGGGCAGGGCGTGGCCGTGGTGCCGGCGTCGGTGGTGGGGCATGCCAGCTTGCCGGGCGTGGTGTATCGCACGATCCAGGGCAGTGACGCATCGTCCTGGCTGTCGTTGATTCACCGGCGCTTCGAAAAAGCGCCGGCGGTGGTGCGGTACATCCAGCAGGTCAGGGCTCAAGCACAACCTTGAGGGATTTGTCGCCGCGCTCCATCACGGCAAAGGCTTCCTTGAAATCCGCCAGGGCGAACTTGTGGGTGACCACGTCGCGCATGTCGATCTTGCGGTTGCCGATAAAGTCGATGGCGCGCGGGTACATGTAGGGCCCCAGGTGCGAGCCCAGCACATCCAGCTCCTTGCGGTCGCCAATGATCGACCAATCCACTGTGGCCTCGTCATTGAACACGCTGAACTCGACGAAGCGCCCCAGCTTGCGCAGCATCGCCAGGCCCTGGTTGACCGCCTTGTGATGACCGGTGGCTTCGATGTAGATGTCGCAACCGTAGCCGTCGGTGATTTCACGGATCTTGGCCAGCACGTCGACTTCGGCGGGGTTCCACACCTCGTCGGCGCCCATGCGCAGGGCGAGGGCGGTGCGTTCGGGCTTCATGTCCAGCACGATGAGCTTTTTCGGGTTGCGCATGCGCACCGCGCCGATGATGCCCAGGCCCAGTGTACCGGCGCCGGCGACCACCACCACGTCATCGAAATCCACGTTGGCGCGTTCGGCGGCGTGCAGCGAGCAGGCCAGCGGTTCGATCAGGATGGCCTCGTCGGGGGCGATGGAATCCGGCACTTTATGGATGATGCCTTCCTTGGTGAAGATCATGTACTGGGCCATGGCGCCCTGCACATTATTCTGGAAGCCATACAGGTCGTGTTTCTGGCACATCCAGTACTGGCCGTGGTTGCAGAAGCGGCAG
Organism: Pseudomonas sp. DWP3-1-3b3; assembly: GCF_049896305.1. NCBI lineage: Bacteria > Pseudomonadati > Pseudomonadota > Gammaproteobacteria > Pseudomonadales > Pseudomonadaceae > Pseudomonas > Pseudomonas sp. DWP3-1-3b3. The sequence goes on from NZ_JAFCUA010000013.1 coordinate 19,246, forward strand.
CCCCAGCACGGCACGATCTGCTCGGAAATGACTCGGTCGCCAATCTTCACGCCGCGTTTTTCCGCGCCAGGGCCGAGGGCGACCACGCGGCAGACGAACTCATGGCCGGGAATCATCGGCGGTTTCACATAGCGCGGTTGTTCGGCATCACCCCAGAACGAGGGCGCGCCGCGGTAGGTCTTGATGTCACCCATGCAGATGCCGCACAGCTCGACCTTGGTAAGGATTTCCTCAGGGCCTGGCGTGGGCACGTCGACGGTTTCCAGCCGGTAGTCTTCCGGGCCATGGCAGACCACGGCCTGCATGGTTTTCGGAATGATCGGGGACAGTTGTTCTTGCGGGCGTTCGGTGACGGTGGACATGGCTGGCCTCACAACAAAGATGAACCTATCGCTCCCGCGCGGGGAGCGACAATCCGGCAGGGCTTACTTGGCGCCGCTGACTTGCTTGTACAGCGCGTCGGCATTGGCGTTGGTGACCGGCACCCAGGGCAGGATGTAGTTTTTCGCGGTGCCGTCACCCCATTTCACGTCTTTGGCGTAGCGCTCCCAGATCACCGATTTGGGTTTGTAGTCACTGCCGCTGAGTGCGCGCAGGGCCACATCCAGGGCGCCTTGGGACTGGGCCTGGGCGTCTTGCAGGAAGGTGGTGACTTCATCTTTTTTCGCCGCCTGGATCGCGTCCGGCATGCCGTCGATGGATGTGACGGGCACATCCTTGGACGTCAGGCCGTGGGACTTGAGCGCTTGCACGGCGCCGAGGGCCATGTCGTCGTTCTGTGCGATCACGCCGTTGATGCCTTTGGGGTGGGCGTTCAGCCAGTCCTCGGTGAGTGTCAGGGCTTGGGCGCGGTCCCAGTTGGCGGTCTTTTTCTCGATGATCTTGATGTCCGGGTGCTTGCCCAGCACTTCCAGCTCGCCTTTTTCGCGGTCGATCTGTGCCGACTGGCCAATCGGCCCCTGGATGATCACCACATTACCCTTGCCGTTGAGCTTGTCGACCATGGCCTGGGCCTGCAGGCGGCCACCTTCCACGTCGTCATTGCCGACATAAGGCACGGAGGCATCGGCTACTTTCGTATTGGAGGCGATGACCACCACGTCGTTGCTCATGGCTTGCTTGACGGTGCCCACGCCGGCCTTGGTGTCGATGGGCACGAACAGGATGGCGTCGTAGTGCTGGGTCACCATGTTTTCGATCTGGTTGTTCTGGGTCAGCGCGTCGTAGTTGCCATCGAACACCGTGAGCTGCACGGTGCCATCTTTGACGGCAGGGTGCTCCTTGAGCTCGCGCACCCAGTTCTGCATGAATTGGCCCTTGAGGCCGTAGACCGCCGCGCCGACCTTGTAGGTCTTGCCGTCGGCGGCCAGGGCGATGCTGCTGGCGAGGAGGGAGAAGGCCGCAGCGGCGGCGAAGGTCGTACCAAGTTTCATGATGAGCACCCCATTTATTGTTGTAGTCAGTCGGTCATTCATTGCCTTGCACTGATCATATGTTTATCAAATGAAAATCTGATCAGTCAAACGCTTTCGCTAAAAATGCATAAATAGCGTGTTTTAAGGGTTTCTATGAATGAAGTGGCGATTTCTGGCATGCATTTTGTTGTTGTTTGTGTGATATAAATTTCAATAGGTGATCATATGATCGTGCTGGTTTGGCAGCAGTTACAGATCTTGTAATAGTTTTGCGTTGTGGGAATTTTCTGTTTCGGCTGTACGATTCAAGTCCTTTTGTCATCGCAGGATTTGCATGAACACCCTCTCGGAGCCTCCCAGTCGTCTTTCCCCAAGACAACCGCTGCCGCTGTTCCCTCTGAAGCACCCCGTATTCCGACTGCTAACCTTGTACCGGTCCACTGACCGCGCCTTGCCGTGTCCGGCATTCTGAAAATCGATGACTGAAGAGACTTAATAAATGGAATGGTTAGCGGATCCAACGGCCTGGCTCGGCCTGTTGACCTTGATTGTGCTGGAACTGGTGCTGGGCATCGACAACCTGGTGTTTATCGCAATCCTGGCGGACAAGCTGCCGCCGGAGCAGCGTGACCGTGCGCGGTTGATTGGCCTGTCCCTGGCATTGCTGATGCGCCTGGGCTTGTTGGCGAGTATTTCCTGGCTGGTAACCCTGACCCAGCCGCTGTTCGAGGTGTTCGACAAGAGCTTCTCGGGCCGTGACCTGATCATGCTGTTCGGTGGTGTGTTCCTGTTGTTCAAGGCCACCATGGAATTGCACGAACGGCTAGAAGGCCACGTGGCCCAGCGCACAGGCAATGCCGCCTACGCGATGTTCTGGCCGATCGTGGCGCAGATCGTGGTGCTCGATGCGGTGTTCTCCCTTGACGCGGTGATTACCGCCGTGGGCATGGTGGACGAACTGGCGGTGATGATGATCGCGGTGATCGTGTCCATCGGCGTGATGATCGTGGCGAGCAAGCCATTGACCCGCTTCGTCAATGCGCACCCGACGGTGATCATGTTGTGCCTGGGCTTCTTGATGATGATCGGCTTCGCCCTGACCGCCGAAGGCCTGGGCTTCCATATTCCGAAAGGCTACCTGTACGCGGCGATCGGTTTTTCGATCCTCATCGAGTTGTTCAACCAGATCGCACGAGCCCGCCGCAAGAAGTCGGCGCAAGGTGTGTTGCCGGTGCGTGAGCGCACGGCTCATGCGGTGATGCGCTTGCTGGGTGGTCGGAGTCTGGCGGTGGAAGAGGTGAGCGAAGAGGTTGCCGACCTGTTGGGCGAGCCGGATGCGGCGCAAGGCCCGCTGTTTGATCGACGTGAGCGCGTGATGATCAGTGGCGTGCTGCAACTGGCCGAACGGCCGATTCGCACACTGATGACACCACGGGCCAAGGTCGACTGCATCGACCTGGCGGACGATCCCGAGAGTATTCGCCTGAAACTGATGCATTCGTCCTACTCGCGCCTGCCGTTGATCCGCAACGGCGCCGTGGATGAGCCGCTGGGCTTCGTGCACAAGAAAGAGCTGCTCAAGGAATACCTGGCCGGTCATGAGCCGAACCTGGAGTACTTGGCACGCCGGGCGATCAACCTGCTGGACAGCTTTTCGGTGCTCAACGCCCTGGAGCAGATGCGTCAGGAATCTACCCACATTGCGTTCGTGATCAACGAATTCGGTGACTTCATGGGCGTGTTGAGCATGACCGACATTCTCGAGTCCATCGCCGGTGAGTTGCCGGACGCCAGCGAGATCGAGGGGCCGGATATCGTCGAAGAGGGCGCAGGTTTTCGCGCCAATGGTGCGCTGAACCTCAATCAGGTGCGTCAGCGCACGGGCTTCAACGCGGTCGCGACCGACGATTACCAGACCTTGGCCGGCCTGGTGATGAGCCTGCTGGACCGCCTGCCCGTGGTGGGCGACAGCCTGGTGCATGAAGGCTGGCGCCTGAGTGTGGCGGCCGTCGAGGAGCGGCGCGTGACCCAGGTGTCTATGGTGCGTGAAACGTAAAGCGGTCCTTTCCGGCGTGCTTTGACACATACAGCGCCTGGTCCGCCTTGATCAGTGCCTGGTTCAGGGTTTCGCCGTCCTCCACCCGGGCCAGGCCGATGCTGATAGTCACCGGGTGCTGGGTCGCTTCCTCACGCACTCGGGCACAGAGCAGGTTCGCCAAGTGCGCCGCATCCTCGCGGCGCACGCCCGCCAAGTAGATCCCGAATTCTTCGCCGCCCAGCCGGGCGTAATCGAAGTCGACCATGACCGTCTTGATGTCCTGAGCCACACGCTTGAGGACTTCATCGCCAATATCGTGGCCATACACGTCATTCACTTTCTTGAAGTTGTCGATGTCGATCATCGCCAGGTAGTGATCGTGCGCCTTGGGCTGTTGGCTGAGCTTTTTTCCGGCGCTGGTCATGAAGGAGCGGCGGTTGGGGATTTCGGTGAGGGTGTCGAGGTACGCCTGATCCAGCAGCAGTCGGGACATGATGAAGTTATGCAGCTTGGCCTGGCGCAGTTTCAGAAAGCTGTAGAGCGTCAGGAAGGTCAGAAAAACCGAATAGAAAGTCACCAGGGCGCCACGCACTTCCAGCAATGAGAGTTGGGCCAGGTGAAACGGGTTGAGCAATGCCCAGGTGATCAGCATTGTCGCGATGAACGACCAATGCTTGAGTGGTAGCACCGATGCGCTGTAGAGAATGCTCGACGCCGCCAGGATCAACCAACTGGGGTGCAGATCCATTGGCAAGCCTTCGATCAGCAAGCGGGTGCCGAGGGCGATGACCGCGACGAATATCAGGTTGATCCACTGGAAGTGCTGGGCGTTACGGGTGAAACCCAGGGCAATGGTATTGATGGTCAACAGCGCGAGAAAGAGCATCGAAAGCCCGGTAAAACCCTGGCCGCCCGGAAAGCTGACAATCAGGTCGAACACCAGCCAGATGCAGATGCTCGCGATGTAGATCAGCAGGCAGAAGGGCTTGAGTCGCTCGAAATCATGCTGGGCGAACTCACGTTGCAGGGCGGGTGAGGGCTGTTTCTTGAGGACTTCGGCTTCAATGGTCTTGAACATTGCTGACCCTGGATCGGCTGAGACGGCATTGAGCAGAGTAGACGCTGGTCGGTGCCTCGCCAGTGCGGGGTTCAGGCGTATTTGTTCAATATATCCAGAGTGGCGCGCTCGCCGAGGCCGGGGAGCGTTTCCAATAAGGTGCTGTTCTGGTAGACCAGCAGCATCGGAACTCGGGTGACGGCCGGATGTCGGGGGGTGTTTGTGCAGTCGAGAATCAGCACCTTGATCTGTGCCCGGTAGGGTTCGATCAAACGCACAAAGCGTGGCAGCGCGTCCTCGCAAGCGGTACAGCCGGGTGACACAAACACCACAAACACGGCAAGAGGTGTGTCCAGCGCCCGCTCAAAGGCTGCCTTGTCCTCGATGACGGCATTGACGTAGTCCATTGGCGCTCATCCGTAAGTCGTTTGGCTCACACTAAATCGGCAAACGCCTTGCGTCTACTGTCAACTTTCACAGGTCCGTATCGCGCTCCAAGCGCTCTCGCGCCTTGCGCGCCTGGCTTGCGCACTTCTTGTATTCAAGGTTATCCCTTGAGGCCTTCGCCTGGCGGTAACCATGGTGATTCTGGCTGGTGTAGTTGGTGCTCAGGGCTGCGTTGAGCTTGCGCAGTTCTTCCTTGCACGCGCGGCGGTCGTTACTGGCCGAGGCACTGCCGGCCACCAGAAAGGACAGCAAAACCAGGGTGAGGCGCAACTTCATCAGGGCGGAGTCCTTGTCGGAATGAATGTGCCAAGGCTAGCCCAGCATGGGGATTTTTCCACGTGCAAGACGCACTGCAACGGTGCGCGGTAACGACTTTGTGGCGCACGCAAGTGGGGCCTGTCACCGCTGTGTGGGGCCTTGGGTAGCAAAGTGATTTCAGGTGCTGGCTTAACGCCTTACTCCACATCATCTTTTATCTAATTGATTTAGAACAGATTTACCCATGTCGTTTTTTTCTGTTACCGCGTGTGGCACACTTTCTGCTGTCTATTCCGTTGTTACATACTAAGTTCCGGTATAGCGGAATACACAACTCCTGGAGTGCTTGTCATGCATCACCGACCTTCCGTGTTTAAAGCGTGTGTTTTTCTCTTCGCCGCATCGGCTTCCCTCGCCAGCATCGTGCAGGCGGCGGACAGCAAGCTCGATGATGTGCTCAAGCGTGGGCACCTGATCGTGGGTACAGGCAGTACCAATGCGCCGTGGCACTTCCAGGGAGCGGATGGCAAGTTGCAGGGGTTTGATATTGATATCGGCCGCATCGTGGCCAAGGGCTTGTTCAACGACCCGAGCAAAGTCGAGTTCGTGGTGCAGTCGTCGGACGCGCGGATTCCCAACCTGCTGACCAACAAGGTCGACATGAGTTGCCAGTTCATCACCGTCACCGCCAGCCGCGCCCAGCAGGTGGCTTTCACCCTGCCGTACTACCGCGAAGGCGTGGGCTTGCTGCTGCCGAACAACAGCAAGTACAAAGAGATTGAAGACCTGCAAGCCGCCGGCGACAGCGTTACCGTGGCCGTGCTGCAAAACGTGTACGCCGAAGAGCTGGTGCACCAGGCGCTGCCCAAGGCCAAGGTCGACCAGTACGACAGCGTCGACCTGATGTACCAGGCCGTGAACTCCGGTCGCGCCGATGCCGCCGCCACCGACCAGTCCTCGGTCAAATACCTGATGGTGCAGAACCCAGGCCGCTACCGCAGCCCGACGTACGCCTGGAGCCCGCAGACCTACGCGTGCGCCGTCAAGCGTGGCGACCAGGACTGGCTGAACTTCGTCAACACCGCGCTGCATGAAGCCATGACCGGTGTCGAGTTCCCGACCTACAAGGCCTCGTTCAAGCAATGGTTCGGTGTGGACCTACCGGAACCTGCGATCGGCTTCCCGGTTGAGTTCAAGTAAATCGAAAACCTGGGGCGTCGCTGACGGCGCCCCAATCAGGTACTGCTGACCATGAACTATCAGTTGAACTTTGCCGCCGTGTGGCGCGACTTCCCCAGCTTGCTGGCGGGGCTCGGCCTGGGCCTTGAACTGGCGCTGCTGTCGATCGCCATCGGCTGCGTGATCGGCCTGATGATGGCCTTTGCCATGCTCTCCAAGCACCGTGCGTTGCGGGTCTTCGCCTCGGTGTACGTGACGGTGGTGCGCAATACGCCGATCCTCGTGTTGATCCTGTTGATCTACTTTGCATTGCCCAGCCTGGGGATCCGTCTGGACAAGATCCCGTCGTTTATCATCACCTTGTCGCTGTACGCCGGTGCCTACTTGACCGAAGTGTTCCGCGCCGGGCTGTTGAATATTCCCAAGGGCTTGCGCGAAGCCGGGCTGGCCATCGGCCTGGGCGAGTGGCGTATCCGCGCCTACATCACCGTACCGGTGATGCTGCGCAACGTGCTGCCCGCGCTGTCGAACAACTTCATTTCGCTGTTCAAGGACACCTCCCTCGCTGCCGCCATCGCGGTGCCGGAGCTGACCTATTACGCCCGCAAGATCAATGTCGAAAGCTACCGGGTGATTGAAACCTGGCTGGTCACGACGGCGCTCTACGTGGCTGCCTGTTACCTCATTGCCATGCTGCTCCGTTACCTGGAACAGCGTCTGGCGATCCGTCGTTAAGGAGGGCTTTCATGTACGAGTCCCCAAGCTGGCTGCATGAGTTGTGGATCGCCCGGGATACCTTGTGGGCGGGCTTTCAGGCCAGTGTTTATGTTTCGGCGCTGGCGATTATCTTCGGCACCCTGATCGGAATTTTCGCCGGGTTGATCCTGACCTACGGCAAGTTCTGGATGCGTGCGCCGTTTCGTCTGTATGTCGACCTGATCCGTGGCACGCCGGTGTTTGTGCTGGTGCTGGCGTGTTTCTACATGCTGCCGGCGCTCGGTTGGCAGATCACCGCGTTCCAGGCCGGTGCGGTCGGGTTGACGCTGTTCTGTGGCTCCCACGTCTCCGAGATCGTGCGCGGCGCGCTGCAAGCCATTCCCCGTGGGCAACTGGAAGCGGGCAAGGCGATCGGCCTGACGTTCTACCAGTCCCTGGGCTACGTGCTGCTGCCCCAGGCGCTGCGTCAGATTTTGCCGACCTGGGTCAACTCCTCCACGGAGATCGTCAAGGCCTCGACGCTGCTGTCGGTGATCGGTGTGGCCGAGTTGCTGCTCAGTACCCAGCAAGTGATCGCACGCACCTTCATGACCCTGGAGTTCTACCTGTTCGCAGGCTTTATGTTCTTTGTCATCAACTACGCCATCGAGTTATTCGGGCGCTACATTGAAAAGCGGGTGGCCTTGCCATGAACCAACCTCAAACCAACCAACCGCTGCTGAACATCCGTGGCCTGCGTAAGCAATACGGCCAAGTGGAAGTGCTCAAGGGCGTCGACCTGTCCATGCAGCGTGGCAACGTGGTGACCTTGATCGGCTCCAGTGGCTCGGGCAAGACCACGCTGTTGCGTTGCGTCAACCTGCTGGAAGAGTTCCAGGGCGGCCAGATCACCCTGGATGGCGAGTCCATCGGCTACAGCGAAATCGCCGGCAAACGCGTGCGCCACCCCGAGCGGGTGATTGCCCAGCACCGTGCGATGACCGGCATGGCGTTCCAGCAATTCAACCTGTTTCCACACCTGACGGCCTTGCAGAACGTCACCCTCGGCCTGCTCAAGGTCAAGAAGATGGGCAAGGACGAAGCCGTCGCACTCGCAGAAAAATGGCTGGACCGCGTCGGCCTTCTGGAGCGTCGCAATCACTTCCCCGGCCAACTGTCCGGCGGCCAGCAACAGCGTGTGGCCATTGCCCGCGCCATTGCCATGAACCCCAGCCTGATGCTGTTCGACGAAGTCACCTCGGCCCTCGACCCGGAGTTGGTGGGCGAAGTGCTCAGCGTGATCAAAGGCCTGGCGGAAGAGGGCATGACTATGTTGCTGGTCACCCACGAAATGCGCTTTGCCTACGAAGTCTCGGACAAGATCGTTTTCATGAACCAGGGCCGCATTGAAGAGCAGGGCACCTCGAAGGACATCTTCGAGCGCCCGCAATCGCCGCGCCTGGCGGAATTTCTCAAGAACATTCGTTTTTAATCAGGAGCCTTTTTTATGAGCATTACTCGTTACGGTGCCGGTAGCACAGCCGGCGGTGGCCAACCCCGTCCTTTCGCCCGTGCGGTGGAAGCCGATGGTTGGTTGTACGTCTCAGGCCAAGTGCCTGCGGTGGACGGCGAAATCATCACCGGCGGCATCATCGAACAGACCCGCCAGACCATGCGCAACGTGGTGGCGATCCTCGAAGAAGCCGGTTACGAATTGAAGGATGTCGTGCGCGTCGGCGTGTGGCTGGAAGACCCGCGGGACTTCTGGAGTTTCAACAAGGTGTTCGGCGAATACTTCACCCCGGAGCACGCCCCGGCGCGGGCCTGCGTGCAGGCCAACATGATGGTCGATTGCAAGGTGGAGATCGATTGCGTGGCGTACAAGAAAAAAGGCTAAATTGCCCTCAATCTTGAGACCATTGAAGATCAACTGTGGGAGCTGGCTTGCCTGCGATGACCGAGTGTCAGGCAACCTATGTGTTACTGAACCACCGCTATCGCGGGCAAGCCCGCTCCCACAGGGGGCTCTGCGCAGCATTACCACTATGACCGGACACACACTGCCATGACCGAAGACACCATCAAACGCCGCGCCAAAGGCCTGGACCGTGCATTCGATATCCTCGATTTTCTCAAGGAAATCGGCCAGCCCCTGCGCCCGAATGATATTGCCAGCGGCATCGGCAGCCCCAAGTCCACCGTCTATGAACTGGTGGCGTCGCTGCTTGAGCGGCGCATCCTGGAAACGGTAGGCAAGGACGGTCACGTCTACCTCGGCCGCCAGCTGTACTTCCTGGGCCAGGCGCACCTGCGCCATTTCGACCTGACCCGCGAGGCCGATCACGCGCTGCAGGAGATCGTCAGCCAGACCCACGAAACCGCGCAGATGTGCCTGCTCAACGGGCGTAAATACACGGTGGCGCTGATGCGTGAGGGCGAGCGGCATTTCCGTATTTCTTCGGACATCGGCGAAAACGCTCCCATCCCGTGGACCGCTTCCGGCCGTCTGTTGCTGGGGCACTTGAGCGATCAACAGATCATCGACCTGATCGACTGCGACGACTTCATCCTGCCGGACGGTCAGCGCCTGCCGCTGGAGACCTTCCTGGCGCAAATCCGTCAGGCCACCCTCGATGGCTTCTTTTCCTTCGACAGCGTGGCCGACACCTTTACCCATTGCTTTGCCGCCCCGGTGCGGGACGCGCAAGGTATCAGCATCGCGACGCTGTGCATCGTCGCCCCACGCGCCGATGCCACAAAAAACTACAACGACTATCGCCGGGTGTTGATCGACAGCGCCAACAACCTGGCCCGGCGTATCAACGAATAGGAGTTTTCCATGTCTGCCATCAATGCCGTTGAAAAAGGCGCCGCCGCCGTCGGGGCCCACCTGGTCCGTGACGTCAGCCTGCCTGCCCTGGTGCTGCACCGTGACGCCCTGGCACACAACATCCGCTGGATGCAGGACTTCGTCAGCAAGAGCGGCGCGGAGCTGGCGCCCCATGGCAAGACCAGCATGATGCCGGCACTGTTTCAGCGCCAGATCGAAGCGGGCGCCTGGGGCATCACCCTGGCCAATGCCGTGCAGACCCGTGCCGCCTATGCCGGTGGCGTGCGTCGCGTGCTGATGGCCAACCAACTGGTAGGCGCGCCGAATATGGCGTTGATTGCTGACCTGTTGGCCGACAAGGACTTCGACTTCCACTGCATGGTCGATCACCCGGACAACGTCGCCGACCTGGGCCTGTTCTTCGCCGCCCGTGGACTGCGCCTGAACGTGATGATCGAATACGGCGTGGTCGGCGGTCGTTGCGGCTGCCGCAGCGAGCAGGAAGTGCGCGACCTGGCCAAGGCGATCAAGGCCCAACCGGCCCTGGCCCTCACCGGGATCGAAGGCTACGAAGGCGTGATTCATGGCGAACACGCGATCAGCGGCATTCGCGATTTCGCCGCCAGCCTGGTGCGCCTGGCGGTAGACCTGCAGAACAATGGTTCTTTCGACCTGCCCAAGCCCATCGTCACGGCGTCGGGTTCGGCCTGGTACGACCTGATTGCCGAGTCGTTTGAAGAACAGAACGCTGCTGGCCGCTTCCTCAGCGTATTGCGCCCTGGCAGCTACGTAGCTCATGACCACGGCATCTACAAAGAGGCGCAATGCTGCGTGCTCGACCGTCGCAGCGACCTCAGCGAAGGCCTGCGCCCAGCGCTGGAAGTCTGGGCTCATGTGCAATCGTTGCCCGAACCGGGCTTTGCGGTGATCGCCCTGGGCAAACGTGACGTGGCCTACGACGCCGGTTTGCCGGTGCCGCTCAAACGCTACAAGGCCGGTATTTTGCCGGCAGAAGGTGATGATGTGGGCACGTGCAAGGTCACCGCGGTGATGGACCAGCATGCGTTCATGACCGTGGCGCCGGGGGTTGAGTTGCGTATTGGCGACATCATTTCGTTTGGTACTTCCCATCCTTGCCTGACGTTCGACAAGTGGCAGGTCGGCTGCCTGGTGGATGAGCAGTTGCAGGTGATCGAGAGCCTGCAGACCTGCTTCTAGACCGCGTCGCTCCCTTCGCGAGCAAGCCCGCTCCCACACTTGAAATGCATTCCAAATGTGGGAGCGGGCTTGCTCGCGAAGGGGCCATCAGCCCCAACCGAGACAATCGCCATGCCCACCCAACCCCGCATCGCCCTGATCGGCGAATGCATGATCGAACTGCAACACCGCGCCGACGGCAGCCTGCACCAGAGCTTCGGCGGCGACACTTTAAATGCGGCGGTGTACCTGCGCCGCGAGCTGGGCGAAACGGGCAACGTTGATTACGTCACCGCCCTGGGCGATGACAGCTTCAGCGATGCCATGTGCCAGCAATGGGCGCAGGAAGGCCTGGGCCTGGCCATGGTCCAGCGCCTGCCCGGACGCCTCCCGGGTTTGTACTGCATCCAGACCGACGCCAATGGCGAACGCAAATTCCTCTACTGGCGCAACGAAGCCGCCGTGCGTGACTGTTTCACCACGCCCGCCGCCGAGCCGATCCTGGCCGCGTTGCCGGACTACGACGTGGTGTATTTCAGCGGCATCACCCTGGCGGTGTTGGGTGATATCGGCCGTGAGCGTTTGCTGAAAACCTTGGTCGAGACCCGTCGGCGAGGGGGCAAGGTGGTGTTCGACAACAACTATCGGCCGCGTCTGTGGGCCAGTGTGGACGCGGCGCGCGCGGCGTATCACCGTGTGTTGGCCGAGGTGGATATCGCCTTGCTGACCGAGGACGACGAGCGTGCGTTGTTTGGTTATGCCGACAGCGAGCAGGTGTTCGCGGCGTATCCGGGGATTGAAGAAGTGGTGCTCAAGCGTGGGGCGGAGGACTGTCTGATCCGTTGCAAGGGCGAGCGTTTTGGTGTGCCGGCGCTGAAGGTGGAAAAGGTGGTGGACACGACAGCGGCGGGGGATTCGTTCAGTGCGGCGTATTTGGCCAGTCGGCTTAAAGGTTGTTCGCCTGAGCAAGCCGCGTTAGCGGGACATCGGTTGGCAAGCCGGGTCATCCAAGTGCCTGGCGCACTCATCCCCAAAGGTTAAGCGGATCTGTTGTGGCGAGCGGGCTTGCCCCGCGTTGGGCTGCGCAGCGGCCCCCAAAAAAAGCGGGAGCGCTGCGCACTCCAACGCGGGGCAAGCCCGCTCGCCACAGGAAGCCCGCTCTCCACAATGGGCCGGCTACATGCCTGTCAGTCGCGGTAAAACACCTGCACCAAGTGATACCCGAACTTGCTCTTGATCGGCCCGTGAACCACCTTCACCGGCTTCTTGAAGATCACCGCATCAATCGCCCCCACCATCTGCCCTGGCCGCACTTCACCCAAATCGCCGCCACGCTTGCCGGACGGGCAGGTGGAGTACTTCTTGGCCAACACATCAAAGGCTTCGCCCTTGGCAATGCGCTGCTTGAGTTGTTCGGCTTCTTCGCTGGTTTTCACCAGGATATGACGGGCTTGGGCTTTCATTGATCTCTACCAGGTGTGCGACGGCGCGCGATTATGCCTGAACTCATGCGTCGACGCTGATCATGCTACGGATTTTGGTGGCCAGCAGGTCGATGGAGAACGGCTTGGCGACCATGTCCATGCCGTCCTCCAGGAATCCCTGGCGTTCGGCGGCTTTTTCGGCATAACCGGTCATGAACAAGACGCGCAAGCCAGGTCGGTGTTGACGGGCAATCTCCGCCAATTGCCGGCCATTCATGCCCGGCAGGCCAACATCGGTGACCAACAAGTCGACGCGCAGGTCAGACTCCAGCAGCGGCAGTGCCGCCCGCGCATCCGCCGCCTGGTGCGCGGTGTAACCCAGTTCGTCGAGCACATTGACCACCAGCATGCGCACTGCCGGGTCGTCTTCGACCACCACCACGGCTTCGCCGGCCAGGGCCACCGGTGCTTCACCGAGGCTGGCAGGTAAACTGCTTTCCAGCGCCGTGCCATACAGGCGCGGCAGGTACAGACGCACGCAGGTGCCCTGGCCGGGTTCGCTGTGAATGGTCACATGACCACCGGACTGCTGGGCAAACCCGTAGATCATCGACAGACCCAGGCCAGTGCCCTGGCCGATGGGCTTGGTGGTGAAGAACGGGTCGAACGCCTTGGCCAGGATCTTCGGCGCCATGCCAGTGCCGTTGTCGCACACGCCGAGCATCACGTAGTCGCCGGCCTTGACCGGTTCAAGGGTGGTGATGTCGGTGCCGTCCAGGTAACTGTTGGCGGTTTCGATCAGCAGTTCGCCGCCATCGGGCATGGCGTCGCGCGCGTTGATCACCAGATTGAGCAGGGCGTTTTCCAGTTGGCTGGCGTCGGTGTTCACCGGCCAGATGTCGTGGCCCAGTTGCACCTTGAGCCCGATGTGCGCGCCTTTGGTGCGGCGGAACAAGTCTTCCAGGGAGGCGACCAATTGGTTGGGGTCCAACGGGCGCCGGTCCAGCGACTGACGGCGCGAGAACGCCAGCAAACGGTGGGTGAGGGCGGCCGCGCGATGGGCCGAGGACACGGCGGCATCGGTAAAACGGCCGATCTCGTCACTGCGCCCGGCGGCGATATAGCGCTGCATCAGGTCCAGGCTGCCGATGATACCGGTGAGCATATTATTGAAGTCGTGGGCAATGCCACCGGTGAGCTGGCCCACGGCTTCCATCTTTTGCGCATGGCGCAACGCGTCTTCGGCACGCTCACGCTCGTACATCTCGTTTTGCAGGCGCTGATTGGCTTCGGCCAGGGCCTGGGTGCGCTGGGCCACGCGTTCTTCAAGGTTTTCGTTGAGGTGGCGCAGGGCTTCTTCGGTGAGTTTGCGTTCGGTCTCGTCGATCACGAAGATGTAGAAACCATTGACTGAACCGTCATTGCTGAAACGCGGCAGGTACTTCATCAACGCATGGCGCGGACGGCCATCGTGGTGCGGAGTGATGGTCATGAAGCTGCAGGCCTTGCCCTTGAGCGCGGCGGCGATCTTGTCTTCACGCCCGGCGTACACCTCCTCGCCGAGCACTTCGCGGATGGTCTTGCCGTACAGCTCCTGGGGCGTCATGCCGTACCATTCCAGGTACGCGCTGTTGTTCAGGCGAAAGCGCTGTTCATGGTCGACATAACCGATCAACACCGGCATGGCGTTGATGATCAGTTGCAATTCGGTCTGGCTCTGACGCAAGGCCTGCTCGGTGTTCTTGCGCTCGGTGAGGTCCAGCGCGGCCCCGAGAAAACGTGCCGGGCGGCCTTGATGGTCCTTGTAGCAACGGCCACGGGCGAATACCCAGCGTACCTGGCCGTCGGCTTGCAGCAAGCGATACTCCTCGGCGTATTCGGTGCCAAAGGTGATGCAGTGCTTGATGCTGCGCGCCACCATGCCACGGTCTTCCGGGTGCACGCCGTGCAGGTAATCGCTGATCGGCAACGAACGCGCATCGCTGGGGTCGACGCCGTGCAAGTAGGCGAAGTGCGCGTCGGCGATAAAGCGGTCTTCGCCGATGTCCCAATCCCAGGTGCCTACCGCGTCGGTGGCGGCCAAGGCCAACTGCAAGCGTTGTTCGGTGTTGTGTTGGGCCTTGCGGCGTTCGTTGGTTTCGATGGCCGTGACCAGAATCCCGGCCACACGGGCGCTTTCATCGCGGATCGGGCTGTAGGTCAGGTCCAGCCAGATTTCCGTGTCGCGATTGTTGCGTTGCAGCACGAACCGCTGCTCGCTGAAGGTGCGCACCTGGCCGCTGAGCACGGCGTCGTAGATCGGCGCGGTAAAGCCTTCCAGCTCCGGCCAGGTCTGATGCGCCGGCTGGCCCATCGCTTCAGGGTGTTTGTTGCCGGCGAGTTGGGCGAAGCCGTCGTTGTAAAGCTGCGTGAGCTGGCTGCCCCACAGCAGCAGCATCGGCATCGGCGAGTGGACAACGATATCCACGGCGGTGCGCAGGCTTTGCGGCCAATCACTGGCCTCACCGAGCGGGCTTTGCGCCCAGTCCAGCCGCGCAATCAACGCAGCGGCTTCGCTACCGGTGGATGTTCCAATCATGAAAAAGCCCTGAGCGTAACGCTTTGAAAAAAGATGACAACACCCATTATCCCGTGACTTGGGAATGGGTGACTACCCTCGAAAAATAGCATGCATTCGGGGTTTGTCTTCAAATGAGTACGTCAGCGCTGAAACCTTTCATCCGTTCGCCAGTTCAGGCCGGTCGCGAAACTGCTCCAGCGCCTGCGGGTTGGCCAGGGCGTCAGTGTTCTTCACTGGCTCGCCGTGCACCACATTGCGCACCGCCAATTCGACGATCTTGCCGCTGATGGTGCGGGGGATATCGGTGACAGCGAGGATCTTCGCCGGCACATGGCGCGGTGTGGTGTTGGCGCGGATAACCTGGCGGATCTGCTGCTCCAGCGCGTCGTCCAGCTCGACACCCTCGTTGAGGCGCACGAACAGCACCACGCGCACGTCGTCCTGCCAGCGTTGGCCGATGGCCAGGCTTTCCTGGACCTGTGGGACTTTTTCCACCTGGCGGTAAATCTCGGCCGTGCCGATCCGCACGCCACCGGGGTTGAGTACGGCATCGGAGCGCCCGTGAATCAACAGGCTGCCATTGGGGCGCTGTTCGGCGTAGTCCCCCTGAGCCCAGACACCGGGAAATTGGCTGAAATACGAAGCGCGCAGTTTCTTGCGCTCTGGATCGTTCCATAGCCCGATGGGCATGGCCGGGAAATGCCGGGTGCACACCAGCTCGCCTTTTTCGCCGACCAACGGCCGGCCCTGGTCGTCCCACACCTCAATGGCCATCGCCAGGCTCTTGCACTGCATTTCACCGCGACGCACCGGCAGCACCGGGTTGCCGATCACAAAGCAGGAGACGATATCGGTGCCGCCAGACATGGAGGAAAGGCACAGCTCGCCCTTGATCTCGCGGTACACGTAGTCGTAGCTCTGCGGCGACAGGGGCGAACCGGTCGAAATCAAGCCTTTGAGACTGCTCAGGTCGTGGCTCAGGCGCGGTTGCAAGCCGGCTTTTTCCAGCGTGGCGAGAAACTTGGGGCTGGTGCCGAACACGCTGATCTTCTCGGCATCGATCAGGTCGATCAAACGCTCGGGCCCCGGATGAAACGGCGAACCGTCATACAGCACCGCCGTGGCGCCGATGGCCAGTACCGACACCAGCCAGTTCCACATCATCCAGCCGCAGGTGGTGTAGTAGAACAGGCAGTCCTCGCGGGACAGGTCGGCATGCAGGCCGTGTTCCTTGAGGTGGGTGAGCAGCACGCCGCCGGTGCCGTGGATGATGCACTTGGGCACGCCGGTGGTGCCGCTGGAATAGAGGATGTACAGCGGATGGTCGAACGGCACCGCGACGAATTCAGGCGCGCCGCCGGGCTGGTAGAAGTCCTGCCACAGCGCGACGCGGGCGTGGGTTTGATAGTCCTCGATCCTTGCCTGGGGACGCGCGTACGGCACGACGATCAACTGCTCCAGGGACGGCAGGCGTTCGAGGATTTCATTGAGCTTGGCGGTCTGGTCGATGGTTTTGCCAGCATAACGATAACCGGCGCAGGTGATCAGCACTTTGGGTTCGATCTGGCCGAACCGGTCGATCACGCCCTGGGTGCCGAAATCCGGCGACGAACATGACCAGATCGCGCCCAGGCTGGTGGTGGCAAGCATGCCCACCAGGGTTTGCCAGGTGTTGGGCATGCAGGCCGCGACGCGGTCACCCTGCACGACACCGGCCGCCCGCAGGCTGTTTTGCAGGCCGGCGACATGGGCCGCCAGTTCGGCGTAGGTCAATTGCTCGCGCTGGCCGTCTTCGCTGAGGGCGACCACGGCGGGGTGATCGTCGCGACGGCGCAACAGGTGCTCGGCGAAGTTCAGGGTCGCGCCGGGAAACCATTGGGCGCTGGGCATCTCGGCGTCTTCGATCAGCACCGCCGTGGGCGGATTGCGAAATTGCACGTCGAAGTATTCCACGATCGCCCGCCAGAAATCCGCGCGCTGGTCGATGCTCCACTGATGAAGCGCCGGGTAGTCGCGCAGCTGCACGCTGTAGCGCTGGTTGATGTAGCGCCGGAACTGGTCCATCCGCGTGTGGGCGATGCGTTCCGGGGAGGGTTGCCAGAGGATGTCGGACATAGAGCTGCCTCTTATTCTTGAACCAACGCAGATCTAAACTGTGGGAGCTGGCTTGCCTGCGATAGCGGTGTGTCAGTCTGCGATGGGTTAACTGACCCACCGCTATCGCAGGCAAGCCAGCTCCCACATTGGATTATCGGTGCTTGATCTACTGGGCCAGCCAGCCGCCGTCGATATTCCACGCGGCGCCGCGCACCTGGCTGCCGGCTTCGCTGCACAAGAACAGCACCAGCTCGCCCAGTTGCGGCGGCGTGACAAACTCCAGCGACGGCTGCTTCTCCGCCAACAGATCATGCTGCGCCTGCTGCGGGTCAACGCCGGCGGCGGCACGGTCATCAATCTGCTTCTGCACCAGCGGCGTCAGCACCCAGCCGGGGCAGATGGCGTTGCAGGTCACGTTGCTGGTGGCGGTTTCCAGGCCGACGACCTTGGTCAAGCCAATCACGCCGTGTTTGGCTGCCACATACGCCGCCTTGCCCACCGAACCGACCTGGCCATGCACCGAGGCGATATTGACAATACGTCCCCAGCCCTTGGCCTTCATGCCCGGCAAGCTCAAGCGTGTGCTGTGGAACACCGACGACAGGTTGATCGCAATGATCGAGTCCCAGCGCTCCGCCGGGAAGTCTTCCACCGCCGCCACATGTTGAATGCCGGCATTGTTCACCAGGATATCCACGCCGCCGAATTCACGCTCGGCGTAGGCGATCATGTCGGCGATTTGCGCCGGGTCGCTGACGTCCGCCGGGTGATGGCCGACCTTGCCGCCGAACGCCTGTACCTGGGCGATCACCGCGCTGGCGTCGCCGAAGCCGTTGAGGATCAGGTTGGCGCCGGCCTTGGCCAGGCTCAAGGCAATGCCTAAGCCGATGCCGCTGGTGGAGCCGGTGACCAGGGCGGTCTTGCCGTTCAATGTCGTCATGAAAACCTCACACAATGCCGGTGGCGTAGAAAGTACCGATCACCACGAACACCGCGAGGGTCTTGATGATCGTGATGCCGAAAATGTCCTTGTAGGCTTCGCGGTGCGTCAGGCCGGTGACCGCCAGCAGCGTGATCACCGCGCCGTTGTGGGGCAGGGTGTCCATGCCGCCGCTGGCCATGGCCGCGACGCGGTGCAGCACTTCAAGGGGGATATTGGCCGCATGGGCTGCCGAAATAAAGCTCTCGGACATGGCTGCCAGGGCGATGCTCATGCCACCCGACGCGGAACCGGTGATACCGGCCAACAGGGTCACGGTAATCGCTTCGTTGACCAGTGGGTTAGGGATGCCCTTGAGCCAGTCCGCCAACACCAGAAAGCCTGGCAGCGAGGCGATCACGGCACCAAAGCCGTATTCGGACGCGGTGTTCATCGCCGCCAGCAACGCACCGCTGACCGCGCTTTTGCTGCCTTCGGCGAGTTTGCTCTTGATCGCCGACCAGCCAAACACCAACACCATGACGATGCCCACCAGCAACGCCGCTTGCACCGCCCAGATCGCGGTGAGCTTGGCGATTTCGGTGGTCACCGGCGTGGTCATGCCTGGCAGTGCGAGGCTGTGGGTCTTGCCGTACCACTGCGGGATCCAGTGGGTGAACAGCAGGTTCATCACGCCCACCAGAATCAGCGGCGAAAGCGCGATCCAGGGGTTGGGCAGCGCCAGGTTGTCGGCCGTTTCCGGCTCGTTGCGCAGTTCGGTGCCGTAGCCTTCACCGGCCCGTTGCGCCTTGTTGCGCTGGCGTGCCAGGTACAGCATGCCGGCGCAGAACACGAAGATCGTACCGATCAGGCCCAGCCATGGCGCGGCCCAGGCCGTGGTGTTGAAGAAAGTACTGGGGATGATGTTCTGGATCTGCGGCGTGCCGGGCAGGGCGTCCATGGTGAACGAGAACGCGCCAAGGGCGATGGTCGCCGGGATCAGGCGTTTCGGGATATTGCTCTGGCGGAACATTTCCGCCGCGAACGGGTACACCGCAAACACCACCACAAACAGCGACACGCCACCGTAGGTGAGCAGGGCGCAGACCAGCACGATAACCAGCATCGCCTGGCGCGTGCCGAGCAGACGGATTGCTGCGGCCACGATGGAGCGCGAAAAGCCCGACAGCTCGATCAGCTTGCCGAACACCGCGCCGAGCAGGAACACCGGGAAATACAGTTTGATAAAGCCGACCATCTTCTCCATGAACACCCCGGTAAAGGCAGGCGCGACGGCGGACGGATCGGTAAGCAGGACAGCGCCGAGGGCGGCGATGGGGGCAAACAGGATAACGCTATAGCCACGGTAGGCAGCCAGCATCAGCAACGCGAGCGCTGCCAGGGCAATGATCACACTCATGGTGTGTCTCCATCGGATTGTTATTTTTGTGGGGTGTTGCTGTAGGGAGGGGCTATAGCGAGATGTGTGCCAAAACCATAACTTGTTGATATTTATGCAATTTATTAAATTTTGTGGCGACTTTCTTGAATGTAGTCTCTCTTTTGAGACGGGCAGAGATCAAATGTGGGAGCTGGCTTGCCTGCGATAGCGGTGTGTCAGCTACAAACTGACCAGCTGAACCACCGCTATCGCAGGCAAGCCAGCTCCCACAATAGTTCATCTATATATTGAGATTTAAGTCTCTTTATTGAGACTGCTCTATACCCAACGCTACCATCTTCTTGTACAACGTCGACCGCCCAAGCCCCAGCTGCTTGGCTGCCTCCACCACATTGCCCTCACATGCCCTCAACGCTGCCGTGATGATCTGCCGATCAAACCGTTCCCGCGCTGCGTTGAAACTTTCCCCCTCAACCGTCGCGACGGCGCTGCTACGCGCCACCGGCGTAAAGGTGCCAATGGCCGCCCGTATTTCCCTGGCATTCAGTACCAGGTCATCACTCAGCAGCGCCGCGCGCTCCAACACATTGCGCAGCTCACGGATATTCCCCGGCCACGCATGCTGTGCCAGCAGGGCCAGTGCCTCACGGTCCAGTTCATGCTGGCTACGCAACTCCTCAAGAATCGCCTCGCTCAACGCTGGAATATCCTCCAGCCGCTCACGCAACGGCGGCACCTGGATCGGCAGCACATTCAGCCGGTAATACAAGTCGGCGCGGAATTCACCGCGTTTGATCGCCGCTTCAAGATCCATGGAGGTCGCCGCGATCACCCGCACATCGCTGTGCAGCATCTCGTTGGAGCCCACCGGCTCGAACTCCTTCTCCTGCAATACCCGCAGCAATTTGCTTTGCAGCGGCAGCGGCATGTCACCGATCTCATCGAGGAACAGCGTGCCGCCCTGGGCAATCTGGAATTTGCCCGCACGACCCTTGCGGTCGGCGCCGGTAAACGCGCCCGGTGCGGTGCCGAAGAACTCGGCCTCCAGCAGGTCAGCGGGAATCGCTGCGCTGTTGATGCTGACAAAGGCCTTGTGCGCACGGCTTGAAGCGCCGTGAATCGCCTGGGCCAGCAATTCCTTGCCGGTACCGGTCTCGCCCAGCAACAACACCGGCGACTCGGCGCTGGCACTGCGCCGCGCCCGGCGCTTGACTTCGAGGCTGGCGGCGCTGGTGCCGATAAAGTGCGCGAAGTTGTATTTGCTCTGGCGCGAGCGCAGCAACGAGCGTGTCGAGGCCAACTCCTGCTGCATGCTCAGGTAGCGCTCGATCAGCGGTGACAGGTTGCGCAGTTCATCGAACAACGCAAAGCCAATCGCGCCGATCACCGCGCCGGCATCGTTGTGGATCGGCAAACGCATCACCACCAGCGGGCCTTTGGGCGTGTCCTGGATGTCCAGCAGGATCGGCTGATCATTGCGCACCACCTGGCGCAACAGGCTGTTGGAAATCACCTGCTCGCAGGGCTGGCCGATGGCTTCGTCGGCGCTTTTCAGGCCAAAGCGCTTGGCGTAGCGCTCGTTCATCCACACGATGTTCGCGTCGCGGTCGACAATCACCGTGCCTTCGCTGGACTGCTCGATGATCTCGAACAGCGACTGAATGGCCAGGCCGCGAACCTGTTGGTAATCCGTGAGGCTGGTACTCATGAGGATAATCCGCAGGCGGCCGCCAGCAATTCCTGGGTGTAGGGATGCTGCGGCGCGTCAAACACCCGATGGCTCGCGCCAGCCTCAACGACCTTGCCGTCCTTGATCACGATCATGTCGTGGGCCATCGCGCGCACCACCGCCAGGTCATGGCTGATGAACAGGTAAGTCAGGCCGTATTTCTCCTGCAGTTCACGCAGCAGCCCCACCACTTGTTTCTGCACGGTGCGGTCAAGGGCCGAGGTGGGTTCGTCGAGCAGCATCAGCGCCGGCTTGAGCACCAAGGCGCGGGCGATGGCAATGCGTTGGCGCTGGCCGCCGGAAAACTCATGGGGGTAACGGTGGCGGCTGGCGGGGTCGAGGCCCACATCCTTGAGCACCTGCACCACTTGCGCATCGCGGTCGGCCAGGCTGCACGGCGCATGCACCTCCAGGCCTTCGCTGATGATCTGCTCCACGGTCATGCGCGGGCTGAGGCTGCCGTAAGGGTCCTGGAACACCACCTGCATCTGCTTGCGCCATGGGCGCATCTGCTGGTGGTTCAGCGGGTCGAGGGCTTCACCCTGGAAGCGGATGCTGCCCGTGGAGTCCAGCAGCCGCAGGATCGCCTGGCCCAGGGTGGATTTGCCCGAGCCGGACTCGCCGACAATCCCCAGGGTCTTGCCGCGTTGCACGCTGAGGCTGATGCCGTCCACTGCACGCAGGTAGATCTTGCGCCGGAACAAGCCGCCGCCGAGGGGGAATTGCACGCTCAGGTCGTCTACCTGCAACACGGTTTCGCGTTCGTCACTGCACAGCGCATCACCGTCCGGCTCGGCATCCAGCAGCAAACGGCTGTAAGGATGTTGCGGCGCATTGAACAGGCTCTGGCAGTCGGCCTGCTCGACAATCTCGCCCGCGCGCATCACGCACACGCGCTGGGCAATGCTGCGCACCAGGTTGAGGTCGTGGCTGATCAGCAGCAGCGACATGCCCAGGCGTTGTTGCAGGGACTTGAGCAGCAGCAGGATCTTGCGCTGCACAGTCACGTCCAACGCGGTGGTGGGTTCGTCGGCGATCAGCAGTTCCGGCTCGCAGGCCAGGGCCATGGCGATCATCACCCGCTGGCGTTGCCCGCCGGATAGTTGATGGGGATAGGCCTTGAGCCGTTCCTGGGGTTTCTGGATGCCCACCAGGTCGAGCAATTCCAGAATGCGCGCCTGGGCTGCCTTGCCACCCAGGCCTTTGTGCAGCAGCAGGGTTTCACCGATCTGCTTTTCGATGCTGTGCAATGGGTTCAGGGAGGTCATCGGCTCCTGGAAGATCATCGCAATGCGGTTGCCGCGCAGCTTCTGCAGGGTCGCCGCCGTTGCGCCAATCAGCTCCTGGCCGCGGTAGCGGATAGAGCCGGTGGTTTCGGTGCCGGCTTCGGGCAGCAATTGCAGGATCGAGTGGGCGGTCACCGACTTGCCCGAGCCCGACTCGCCCACCAGCGCCAGGCACTCGCCGGGGCGTACGTCCAGGCTCAGGTTGCGCACCACGGTCTGGCCGCTGAAGGCGACGCTGAGGTCGCGGATTTCGATCAGGTTCATAGGCGGTCACTCATGAGCGTGGGTCGAAGGCATCACGCAATGCCTCGCCGATAAACACCAGCAGCGACAGGATCAGCGCCAGTGTGAAGAACGCCGTCAGGCCCAGCCAGGGCGCTTGCAGGTTCTGCTTGCCCTGGGCAATCAGCTCGCCCAGGGAGGCGCTGCCTGCCGGCATGCCGAAACCGAGGAAATCCAAGGCGCTCAGGGTAGAAATCGCGCCGGTCAGGATGAACGGCAGGTAGCTCAAGGTCGCGGTCATGGCATTGGGCAGGATATGCCGGCGAATGATTTTGCCATCACCCAAACCCAAGGCCCGTGCAGCCTTGACGTATTCCAGGTTGCGCCCGCGCAGGAACTCGGCGCGCACCACGTCCACCAGGGCCAGCCAGGAAAACAGCGCCATGATCCCCAGCAGCCACCAGAAATTGGGCTCGACAAAACCGGACAGGATGATCAGCAGGTACAGCACCGGCAGCCCGGACCACACCTCCAGCACGCGCTGGCCAATCAAATCCACCCAGCCGCCGTAATAACCCTGCAACGCACCGGCTGCAATACCGATGGCGGCGCTGATCGCGGTGAGCGCCAAGGCAAACAGGATCGACACCCGCGCGCCAAAGATCACCCGCGCCAACACATCCCGTGACTGATCATCGGTGCCCAGCCAGTTCACCGCCGAGGGCGGGCTGGGGGCAGGGCGGGTCAGTTCGTAGTTGGGCGTGTCGTCGCTGAACGGGATTGGTGGGAACAACATCCAGCCGCCGTCCTGCTCGATCAGCTTTTTCACGTAGTCACTGCGGTAGTCAGCCTGGAAGGGCAACTGGCCGCCGAACTGTTGCTCGGTGTAACGCTTGAACACCGGGAAATACAGTTCGTTCTTGAAACTCAACACCAGGGGTTTGTCGTTGGCGATCAGCTCACCGCCGAGGGTCAGGATAAACAGACCGATAAACAGCCACAGCGACCACCAGCCACGGCGGTTTTTCTTGAAACGCTCGAAACGGCGGCGCGCCACCGGAGACAGGTTAAGCATCAGGCGTTCCTCGCGGCGAAGTCGATACGCGGGTCCACCAGGGTGTAGCAGAGGTCACCGATGAGTTTTATCAAGAGGCCGAACAAGGTGAAGATAAACAACGAACCGAAGACCACCGGATAATCGCGGGAGACGGCGGCTTCGTAGCTCATGCGGCCCAGGCCATCGAGGGAGAAGATCACCTCGATCAGCAGGGAACCGGCGAAAAACACCGCGATAAACGCCTGGGGAATCCCCGAGATCACCAGCAACATCGCGTTACGGAACACATGGCCGTACAACACGCGCCGTTCGCTCAGGCCCTTGGCACGGGCGGTCACCACATACTGGCGCGTGATTTCATTCAAGAACGAGTTCTTGGTGAGGATGGTCAGCGTGGCAAACCCACCGATGACCAGCGAGGTGACCGGCAATACGAGGTGCCAGAAATAGTCGGCAATCTTGCCCACGGTGCTGAGGTCTTCGAAGTTCTCCGACACCAGCCCGCGCACCGGGAACCAGTTCAGTGACGTACCGCCGGCAAACACCACGATCAGGAACATCGCAAACAGGAACGCCGGCATCGCATAGCCGATGACAATCGCGGTGCTGCTCCACACATCGAAGCTGCTGCCATGGCGCACCGCCTTGCGAATCCCCAAGGGGATCGACACCAGGTAGGTGATCAGCGTGGCCCACAGGCCGAGGGAGATGGTCACCGGCATCTTTTCCAGGATCAGGTCGATCACCGTCTTGCCGCGAAAGAAGCTGTTACCAAAGTCCAGTTGCGCGTAGCTCTTGAGCATCAGCCACAGGCGTTCAGGTGCCGGCTTGTCGAAGCCGTATTGTTTTTCGATGTCCGCGATCAACTTCGGGTCCAGGCCACGGCTGGCACGGGAGCCGCCGCTGATGCCTTCGCCGGAGGAACCACCAACGCCACCGCCGCCAATGCCTTGCAAATGGGCAATGGCTTGCTCCACAGGGCCGCCGGGCGCGGCTTGTACGATCACGAAATTCACCAGCAGGATGATCACCAGCGTCGGGATGATCAGCAGCAGGCGCCGCACGATATAGGCAAACATCAGCGCGCACCTCCGCGTTTTTTCAACTCAGCGTTCATTTGTTCGTTGGTCAGGGGCGTGGGGCTGATTTCCCACCAGGTTTCCAGGGCTTCGTCGTTTTTCGCCTCGATGGCCGGGCGGCCGAAGCGGTTCCACCATGCGGCGGACGTGCCGGGCGGGTAGTAGTTGGGGATCCACAGGTAATTCCATTGCAGCACCCGGTCCAGCGCGTGGGCGTAGGTGAGCATTTGCGCCTGGGTGTCGGCCTTGACCAAGCCCTTGATCAGGCTGTCGACGGCCGGGTCCTTGAGCACCATATAGTTGTTGGCGCCGGGATCGAACGCGGCGGCCGAGCCGAAGTAGTTGTACAGCTCCATGCCGGGCGAGGTGGTGACCGGGAAACCGGTGACGATCATGTCGTAGTCCCGTGCCATCACGCGGTTCACATACTGAGAGGAGTCGATACGACGGATATTCAGGGTGATACCGATCTGCGCCAGGTTGCGCTTGTACGGCAGCAACAGGCGTTCCATGCCGCTTTGGGCATTAAGGAAAGTGAATTCCAGCGGTTCGCCCTCGGCATTCACCAGTTTGTCGCCGTCCGGTTTCCAGCCAGCAGCTTCCAACAAGGCCAGGGCTTGCAGTTGTTTGTCGCGGATCATGCCGCTGCCGTCGGTGACAGGCGCCTTGAACACCTGGGTGAACACTTCGTCCGGCACCTG
This sequence comes from Pseudomonas sp. DWP3-1-3b3, assembly GCF_049896305.1. Lineage (NCBI taxonomy): Bacteria > Pseudomonadati > Pseudomonadota > Gammaproteobacteria > Pseudomonadales > Pseudomonadaceae > Pseudomonas > Pseudomonas sp. DWP3-1-3b3. The sequence goes on from NZ_JAFCUA010000013.1 coordinate 44,839, forward strand.
GCCGCGCAAGGGTTCAAGAATCGCCAGTTCTTCCGGGGTCGGCGGCTGGCTGGCCGCCAGCGGGCTGTTGGAGAAGAAGCTCTGCTGGCGGATGTACATATTGCGCATCATCTGCCGGTTGGCCCATTCGAAGTCCCACAGCATCGCCAGGGCCTGGCGCACGCGGCGGTCCTTGAACATTGGCTTTTGCACATTGAACACATAACCCTGGGCTGGTTGCGGCATTTCCTTGGCCAGGTGCGCGCGTTGTAGTCGACCGTCATCCAGGGCCGGGCCGTTGTAGCCGATGGAGTAACCGGTGGCGGAAAACTCGCGGTTGAAATCGTAGGCACCGCCGCGCAATACCTGGCGGGCCACTTCGGTGTCGCCGAAGTACTCCAGGCTCAGGTGATCGAAGTTATACAGGCCACGGCTGACGGGCAGGTCCTTGCCCCACCAGTTCGGATCGCGGGTAAAGGTGATGGTGCTGCCGGAGTCGATCTTGCTGACTTTATAGGGGCCGCTGCCCAGAGGCGCTTCATAGCCGCCGCCATTGGCGAAGTCGCGGGTCTTCCACCAGTGTTCCGGGAAGACCGGCAGGGTGGCGATGTCCAGGGGCAGGGTGCGGTTTTCATTGCTGGAGAAATCGAAACGCACTTGGCGTTCGCCCTCGACTTCGACGTGTTTGACGTCGGCAAACAGGGTGCGAAAGCGCAGGCTGCCTTGGGTCATCAGCAGGTCGAAGCTGTAGCGCACATCTTCGGCGGTGATGGCTTTGCCGTCGGCAAAGCGGGCCTTGGGGTTGAGGAAAAAACGCAGCGACAGGCCGTCGTCGGCGCGCTCCATCTTTTCGGCCACCAGGCCGTAAACGGTATAGGGCTCGTCCAGCGAACGCTGGGCCAGGGGCGCATACAACCAGCCGTCGACCTGAGAAACGCCGATGCCTTTGTCGATATAGGGCAACACGTGGTCAAAGCGCCCGATCTCAATGGCCGAGCGGCGCAGGCTGCCGCCCTTGGGGGCGTTCGGGTTGGCATAGTCAAAATGGGTAAAGCCGGCGGGGTACTTGGCCGGTTCGCCGTACACGGTCAGATACGGTTGCGGTGCCGCGATCACGGCGGTGCTGGCCAGCAGCAGGGCCAGGGTCGAACTCAAAATGTAGGAAAAAGCCAATCGCATTGTCAGCCTTGAACGCCGTGTGAAGTAGAAAAGGGATTTGTACGCTAACGGCATCAGCGTCGCCAGTCATCACATGCACAACGGCCCACCAAAAGGCGGGCCGTTGTTTAAAGCATCAGCGCGGACTGGATCAGTCCTGGCGGCTGGTGACTTCCAGCAGGTGGTAGCCGAACTGGGTTTTCACAGGGCCTTGCACGGTGTTGACCGGGGCGCTGAAGACGACAGTGTCGAATTCCTTGACCATCTGGCCTGGACCGAACGAACCCAGGTTGCCGCCGTCGCGGCTGGACGGGCAGCTGGAGTTGGCTTTGGCGATCTCTGCGAAATCGGCGCCGCCTTCGATTTGGGCCTTGAGTTCGTTGCACTTGTCTTCAGTGGAAACGAGGATGTGACGGGCGGTGGCTTTGGCCATGGGAAGTAACTCCTTGAATGAAAAGGGTGAGCCTACCGGATTCAGGCGGTTATTTCCTGGCAAAGTTCCCGCCGATTGCCTGAGTGGTTCAACCGCGGGCCATGGCGCCACTGCGGGTCAGCCATTCGATAAACAGCGCAAACAGCTCGGCCTGGGAATTGATCGCCAGCTTGGTGTACAGATTCTTACGGTGCATGCGCACGGTTTCCGGCGAAATGCCCAGCACTTGCGCGGTGGATTTCACCGAATGCCCGCGCAGGATCAAGTGGGCGATCTCACGTTCACGAACGGTCAATACGCCGCTGCCAAATTCCATGAACGCGGCTTCAATCTGCTGATGGGCCTGGGTCTGGGTGAAGGCGTCGTCGCTGATCACTTTGGTCAGGCCACCGCTCGTGCCGAAACGGCGCAGTAATTCGCGGACCATGGCTTGGGTGGCTTTCTGCAGGGCCAGTTGTGGCTCAGTGAATTGCCCGGCGCTCAAGCCTTGGAACATGCACAACGAGATCTTGCTCTGCGGGCACAGGTCGACAATGTAGTAGCTCTCCTGGGCGCCGCCGCTGCGCAGGTAATAGGTCTTGTAGTACTCGCTGTTGAAAAAGTCGTCCGGGGCAATCTCGGCCAAGTGGTAGAAACCTTCGGCCAGGCCTTTGTCCACTGCCAGGCAGAAGGGATCGAGCAAGTAGCCACGGGAAAAGTAGCGGTGGATGATCTCGTCCTGGTAAGTGCGGGGAATGCCTTGCTGGTACAGCAAGTGCGGCGGCAGGCCCTGGCGTTCCAGGCTGATCATCATCGATTCGATGGGCGTAAGCGTGCAGAGCGCGCTGGCCAGGTGTTCGAGGAACGAAGCCTCGTCCACATGAATAAGCGCCTGGCCCAGGGCGTGGTGCCAGGCTTCCAGTTGCTGCAGGGAGGGGGCAGGGCTGGTGGTTGTCATGACGGCCAGTCTACCCGGCCGTCGATGCCCAGGCCACAACGCCGAGACGGGCTCGGCGCTATAGGTCATCGGCCTTGGTACTCGCCGCTGGCGCGCAGTTCGGCCGCCGTGTCGAGGATGCACTGGCGCAGGGTCTCCACCACCTCATCGACCTGGGCGTGGGTGATGATCAGTGGCGGTGACATCACGTTCAGATGGCCGATGGGGCGCACCAACAAGCCTTTGGCCTGGGCGCGCAGGTGGATTTTCTCGCCAATGTTGACCGCGTCCGGCAACAGCGCCTTGGTGCGTTTATCCGCCACGAACTCGATGCAGGCCATCAGTCGCTGGCAGCGGATGTCGCCTACCAGGGGCAAGTCGGCCAGGGTTTTCAGGCGTTGTTCCAGATACACGCCGACCTCTTCGACATGGGCCAGCAGGTTTTCCCGCTCGATGATTTCGATATTTTTCAGTGCCGCCACACAACTCACCGGATGCCCGCTGTAGGTGAAACCGTGGGTGAAGCAACGGCCCTTACCCGGCTCACCGATCACTTGCCAGATACGTTCCGAGAAAATGCACGCGCCCAGCGGCAGGTAGCCGGAGGTCAGCCCCTTGGCGGTGGTGATGATGTCGGGCTGCATGCCGAACACCTCTTCGGAGGCGAAAAACGCACCGAGGCGCCCGAATGAGGTCACCACTTCATCGGCGACGTACAGCAGGTCATGACGCTGACAGATTTCCCACATGCGCCGATGGTAGCCCTGGGGCGGAATGATCACGCCGCCGGAACCCATGATCGGCTCAGCGAAGAACGCCGCCACATTGTCCGAGCCGAGGGTGAGGATCTTGTCTTCGAACTCGTTCACCAGGAAATCGAGAAAGTCCGCCTCGCTCATCCCCTCCGGCGCCCGGTAGTAGTTGGGGCAGGAGATGTGGTGGAACAGGTCGCTCATGAAGTCGAATTCCGGCGCGCGGTCGGCGGCCTTATTACCGATCGACATCGTCAGGAACGTACTGCCGTGATAGGCACTGAAGCGCGAGATGATGTGCTTCTTGGTCGGTTTGCCGCGGCTGTTCTGATAGAACTGCACCAGTCGGTACGCCGTGTCCACCGCCGTGGAGCCGCCAGTGGTGAGGAACACATGATCAAGGTCGCCGGGCGCCAGGCTGGCGAGCTTGGCGCAGAGTTCGATGGCGGTGACGTTGGCCATGTCGCAGAACGGGTTGGAGTACGCCAGTTGGCGCACCTGGTTGGCGATGGCGTCGGCCATTTCCTCGCGGCCCAGGCCGATATTCGTACACCACATGCCGCCGACTGCATCCAGGTAACGGTTGCCGTGAGTGTCATAGATGTAGGCGCCGTCGCCCATCGCGATGTTCAACGAGCCTTGTTCACGGTGTTCGTCGAACATATGGAAACCGTGCATGTAGTGGGCTTTGTCGGCAGCGTCCAGTTTGTCGTGGTCGAACTGGGCGAAGAAAGCGGGATTTGGCAGAGTCATGGCATTTACCTTCAATGGCTGGGGGTCACTTGCCGGTCTTGACGGCGTTCCAGGTGCGAGTGATCAGGCGTACAGCGGCCGGCGGCTGGCTTTTCTGGGTGAACAGGCGCTGCATCGTCGTCGGGTCGGGGTAGATGGCCGGGTTGTCGCGGATATCGGCATTCACCAAGGGCTTGGCGGCCAGGTTGCTGTTGGCGTAGTGGATGGTGTTGCTGACGCCGGCCATGGTGCTGAGTTGCAGGAGGAATTCGATGAACCGGTGGGCGTTGGCCACATGGGGCGCATCGGCGGGGATGTAGAAGTTATCGAACCAGATCAGCGAGCCTTCCTTGGGGATGAAATAGTCCAGCGTGATCTTGGCCCCGGCCTCCGTTGCCCGTGCCTGGGACGTGGCGTAGTCGCCGGACCAAGTGGTGGCAAGACACAGATCACCGTTGGCCAAACCGTTGATGAAACCGCTGGAGTCGAATTTGCGGATGTACGGACGCACCGCCATCAACACGTCCTGGGCGGCCTTGAGATCTTTTGGGGCGACGCTGTTGGGGTCCAGGCCGAGGTAGGTCAGCGCCAGGGGAATCATGTCGGTGGGGGAGTCCATGAACGTGATGCCGCAATCGGCGAAGCGCGACACCACCTTCGGGTCAAAAATCATCGCCAGGGAACCGATAGGCGCGTCCGGCATGCGCGCCTTGATCAGGTCGACGTTGTAGGTCACGCCATTACTGCCCCAGGTGTAGGGCGCGGAATAGGTGACGCCGGGGTCGTGGGCTTCCAGGCTTTTCAGTACCAATGGATCAAGGTTTTTCCAGTCCGGCAATTGGGATTTATCCAACGGCTGGAAGACGCCGCCCTTGATCAGCAGCGGTACCAGGGAAGCGTTGAGCAGGGCCAGGTCATACCCGGAGCGTCCGGAAAGCAACTTGCCCTGCACGGTTTCGTAGGAGTCGTAGGTGTCGTAGACCACCTTGATCCCCGTGGCTTTCTCGAAATCGGCCAGGGTGGTGTCGCCGATGTAGTCCGCCCAGTTGTAGATGCGCAAGGTATTGCCTGGGTCGTCGGCGGCTTGGCTCATGGTGGCGCAGGCAAGCAATACGACGCTGAACAGGGCGATAAAGGCTTTACGCATGGGGACCCACCTTGAGTTGTGCTTGTTATCAGGCTGAGGGACTGATTGCACTGTCAGGCAGGTGGCCGGTGGGCGCCATACCCCGTTCGGGTAGGGTTCAGCTCAGGACGATGTAGTCGTTCTGCTGGATGATTGGCCGGTGCGGGCCCTGCACCAGATGAATATAGCGACCGCTCACCAGATCAATGGGCAGGCAGTCGTCGATGTCCAGCACCCCATCGGTATGGGCTTGGGACCAGTGGCGCAGCATCTGTTGCTTGCCTTTGCTCATGGCTTCCTGTTTGTTGCGGGCGACCACCAGCAGGTAGTGGTGGGCTTCACCAAAGCTATTGGACTCGTAACCGCCAAGGTTGATGAAGTACAGGTGGTGCGCCCTAGCAGCAGGGGCCAGATGGCTGAGTTCGACTGTCCAACCGTCCACGCCATCCACGGCCATCCAGGCATCGATATGCACACCCTTGGGGCTGCCGAACCAGTCGGCGCGCAGTTGCGGGTAGGTCGCTTCCAGCGTGTCCGCGACCGCGAACACCACATCGTGCACTTCAATCTTTGCCCGTGGGTGCTTGCCCCCGAGCATGACGACAAACAGCATTACAGGTTCTTCCTGGCGACTTGGCAAAGGCTAACCATACTTCGATTGAACCCTTTTGTCCGGTCAATGCCACACTGTTAATCCGCGAACTCATCAGGAGGTTGTCATGCGTACCATTGATCTGGCGGGCGTTCCCGTCCCTGTCATCGGCCAGGGAACCTGGCGCATGGGCGAAAACCCTGACCAGCACCGCGCCGAAGTCGCGGCCTTGCAACTGGGCATCGACGAGGGCATGACCCTGATCGATACCGCCGAAATGTACGGTGAGGGCGGCGCCGAAACGGTCGTCGGCGAAGCCATTCGCGGCAGGCGCGACCAGGTGTTCCTGGTGAGCAAGGTCTACCCGCACAACGCCAGCCACAAGGGCGTGCCCCGCGCCTGCGAAGCCAGCCTCCAGCGCCTGGGCACGGAGTACATTGATCTCTATCTGTTGCACTGGCGCGGCCAACACCCCCTTGAGGAAACCGTCGAAGCCTTCGAGCGCCTGCGTGAAGCCGGCAAGATCGGCCGCTGGGGCGTCTCCAATTTCGATGTGGCCGACCTGCAGGAACTCGCATCCCCGGCGTGCGCCACCAATCAGGTGCTCTACAACATCGAAGAGCGCGGCATCGAATTCGACCTGCTGCCGTGGTGGCAACAGCATCACTTGCCCTTGATGGCGTACTGTCCGATTGCCCAGGGTGGCGAATTGTTGTCCAGCCCGACCCTCAAGCAGATCGCCCGTCGCCATGAGGTCACTCCTGCCCAAGTCTCCCTGGCCTGGGTGTTGCGCCAGGACGGTGTGATCGCGATCCCCAAGGCGGTCACCCCAGAGCACGTGCGGCTCAACGCAGCCGCCGCCAAGCTGGTGCTGGATGAGCACGACCTCGACGCGATTGACCGCGTGTTTGGCGCACCCAAGCGCAAGCACCCTCTGGCGATGGTTTAGCCTGCTGTCAGGAACGGCGCCTTCCTTGGCACCGTTCCCTGGTTAACCCGATTTAACCCGTAACCGGGCTGCGCCAGTCATCGGACCCGGAAGTACCGGACACTTCGTGGGTCCACACGATCTTGCGATAGGTGAAATACACATCCTCCAGGTGGGTGAAGTGGGCGTTGTCCGGGTCCTGGCAGTTGGGCATGCGTGACTGGATGTCCACGATGGTCGCGCCCTCCAGTTCGATGGTGAAGTAGTGCTCCTGGGTGCCGGCGGACGAGGTGCGCAGCCATTCCAGCCGGCACTTGACCTCTTCGCCGCTGGTGAGTGCGCTGAACAGCAATGGGGAGGATTTATCGAAGACTTTGCTGATCATCATGGGTTTGTGGACCCGCTGGCCGGTGGGCTGGCCGGATTGTGGGTCGCGCGGAATGATCACCTTATGAGCAAACGCCTGGACCAGGATCTGGTCCTCATGGCCTTCCTGGTAAATATTACCTACCGAGTCCTGGGTAAACGTGCCTGCCGTGATCAAACCTTGTTTGACGCCGGTGATGGATAGATAGGCGGGTGTTGGCATGACGGGTTTCCTTGTCTGATTGAAGAGGTAGTTCCAACCGATCATGACACCGGCTGGCAAGTCACCATTACTACAAGAACCGTGCCTGAAAGTGAGCGGGTTAATAAATGCAGGGGTTTGGCGTTAAATAAGGCTGGAGTGATAATCAGGCGAGATGGTTTTGGTGGTTATATGGCGTATTTAGTTGCGCAGAGCTGCGCATTTGATTGCTCAGTGCGCGCGCGAGTTAAATAGGGAAGTTGTAAATAGAGTCTAAATCGCACCTGTGCCTCAGTGCGCAAAATGCTGCGCAGTGGCTTTGTTTGCGCGTTTGTAGGAAAAGGATTAAGTATTTCTCTGTCGCTTGCTGAATGCTTTTGGCGTGGCTAAGGTTTGGGAGCTTTGCAGAAGTTACAGCAAGGTTAAGATGGCCTGTTGGTGTGCTTTTTAAGTGTCGCTAGCTGGCTTTTTCCTGTCTTGGTTAGTTGCATCAGGTGTTGAATGTCGTATTCGGACAAGCTGTGTGATTACTATCTAGAAGTTGCGAGGCTGCCCTGTGCGCAAACAAGTTTTGCGGGCAGCGATATGCGCTTTTCGAGTGAGTATGAAACCTTGGAGTCCGAGCTGGCAAAGGCGCAATCGATCCATGGTAGTGGTCAGCCGGATTGGCACAAAGTCCTGGAAGTCAGTGAAGGCCTGTTACGGCAACAATCCAAGGATCTACGTGTGGCTGTCTGGTTGACCTGGGCTTTGCACCAGCGCGAATCCTATCCAGGGCTGCTGGCGGGGCTCGGGATGTTGCGCTATCTCTGCGAGCATCATTGGTCGGTGGCCTACCCCGAAAAACTGCGTACCCGTGGCGCAGCATTCGCTTGGTTGGTGTTGCGCCTCGAGCCTTTGTTCGCGCAAGGCTTGCCGTTGCAGAACCAGCAGCCCTTGTTTCGCGCTGTGCTTGAGCAACTGACAGGTCTCGATGAGCTATGGGCCAAGCACTTCGCGGATGACGCGCCGCTGCTGCTGCCGATTCGCAGGCAATTGGCTCAACGACTGGAGCGTGCGGCTCAGGACGATACCCCGGCGGCGGGGTTAAGCGGTGTCATTGCGCAGGTCCAGCAAGCGGCCAGCCAATTGCTCAAACCCGAAGCCGTTGTGAACAACGAAAAAGACGCCAGCAAGTTACTACGTACGTTGCAGGAGCAGGCCCGCCCGTTGTGTACCTGGTGGTTGCGCCAGAACGCTACCGACCTGCGCGCCTTGCGCCTCAACCGAACATTGAATTGGTTGGCACTGGCCAGCTACCCGGATGCCGACAACGAACGGGTGACCGCGTTGCGCGGGCCTGCCCCTGACAAGCGCAAGCGTTATCAGGAGCGTTTTGCCCAAGGGCATTACGCCGACCTGGTACTTGAACTCGAGGCCAGTCTGGCCGGTGCCATGTTCTGGTTCGATGGGTTGCGCATGCTCTGGCAATGCCTGGAAGCCTTGCAGGCCGAACAGGCCATGCTCGAGTTGGAAGTTGTCTTCGCCTTGTTGTTGCAACGCTTGCCGGACCTGCCGTCGTTCTGCTTTCACGACCGCGTACCTTTTGCCGACGCCGCCAGCCGTGACTGGATCACGCTGCAGGTCAGCCGGCATTTGCAAGTACCCGAATCAGCCGCCGTGGTGGATTCCGAAGCTGAGCCCTGGGAGCTCGCCTTGCAGGCGGTAGCGCCCAGGTTGCGCAAGGATGGGCTCAAGGCCGCGATCCATGAACTCAAGCAAGGCAGCCTCGCCGCTCGCAGTGATCGCGCGCGTTTTCACTGGCGGCTGGCACAGGCGCGCCTGTGTGTGCAGGCGGGCAAGCATGAGCTGGCGAAGATCCAGCTCGAACACCTGGACCACGAACTGCAACGCACGGGCCTTGAGCGCTGGGAACCGGAGCTGGCACTTCAAGTTGCCCAGCTTCTGTATCGCTGCTGCGACCTGCTGCCACAAAACCACGCCGTGCGCGAGCGCAAGGAAGACACCCATCGCAGGCTGTGCCTCTTCGATCTGGAAGCGGTACTTGAATAGGCTTTCGAGCCACTTGAAAAAGGAGAGACACCATGGCCAAAGAAGCTTCGGTCGCCCCCAAGGAACGCATCAATATCACGTTCAAACCCGCTATCGGCGGAGCGCAGGAAGAAGTCGAACTGCCACTGAAACTGTTGGTGCTGGGCGATTTCATCCAACGTGAGGACGTGCGCAAGCTCGAAGATCGCAAGCCCATCGCGATCGACAAGAACACCCTCGATGACGTGCTGGCCAAACAGGCGTTGAGTCTGACGCTGAACGTGCCCAACCGCCTGCAGGAGGATGCAGGCGTTGAGGAGTTGGCCATTCAGGTGCGCATCAATGCAATGAAGGACTTCAATCCCGCGAACCTGGTTGAGCAGGTGCCCGAATTGCACAAGTTGATGGCGTTGCGCGAGGCACTGATGGCGCTCAAGGGACCCCTGGGTAACACCCCGAGCTTTCGCAAGGCTATCGAGCAGGCCCTGGCGGATGACGAGTCCCGCGCCAGGGTACTGGCTGAGCTAGGTCTGGACAGCCCCGACGCCTGACATTTTTCAGTAAAAGGACACTGACCGCATGACCACACAACAACACACACTGCCAGCACCCACCGATGATCAATTCAGCATTCTCGACAACATCGTTGCCCAGACTCTGCTGAGTGCAGACGACGAGGCGTATGGCATTGCCAAGCGGGGCGTCTCGGCATTTATCGAAGAGCTGATCAAGCCGCAGAATCGTGGTGAGCCCGTCAAGAAACGCTTGGTCGACCGGATGATTGCCGAGATCGACACGAAGCTCAGCCTGCAGATGGATGAGATTTTGCACCACCCGCAATTCCAGGCCCTGGAAGCCGCCTGGAAGGGATTGCAGCTGTTGGTTGACCGTACCAACTTCCGCGAGAACATCAAGATCGAACTGCTGAACGTCTCCCGGCAAGACCTGCTGGAAGATTTCGAGGACTCACCGGAAGTGACCCAGTCCGGGTTGTACAAACATATCTACAGTGCCGAGTATGGTCAGTTTGGTGGTCAGCCGGTGGGCGCGATTATCGCCAACTACTTTCTGTCTCCCAGTGCACCCGACGTGAAACTGATGCAGTACGCATCCAGCGTGGCCTGCATGGCCCATGCGCCATTCATCGCCGCTGCCGGGCCGGCGTTCTTCGGGTTGGAGAGTTTTACCGGCCTGCCGGACCTGAAAGACCTGAAGGACCACTTCGAAGGTCCTCAATTTGCCAAATGGCAAAGTTTTCGCCAAAGCGAAGACGCACGCTATATCGGCTTGACCGTGCCGCGCTTCCTGCTCCGTACGCCCTACGATCCAGTTGAGTGTCCGGTCAAGACCTTCGCCTATCAGGAAAACGTGGTCAACAGCCATGAACATTACCTGTGGGGCAATACGGCGTACGCCTTTGCCACGCGCCTGACTGACAGCTTCGCGCGCTTTCGCTGGTGCCCGAATATCATCGGCCCGCAAAGCGGTGGTGCGGTGGAAGACTTGCCGTTGCATCACTTCCACAGCATGGGTGAGATCGAAACCAAAATCCCGACGGAAGTGCTGGTGTCCGACCGTCGTGAGTACGAGCTGGCGCAAGAGGGCTTCATTGCCTTGACGATGCGCAAGGGGAGCGACAATGCCGCGTTTTTCTCCGCCAGTTCGGTGCAGAAGCCGAAACACTTTGGGCTCAGTCCCGAGGGCAGGGAAGCCGAGCTGAATTACCGCTTGGGTACCCAACTGCCCTACATGATGGTGGTCAATCGCCTGGCCCACTACCTCAAGGTTCTTCAGCGCGAGCAGTTGGGTTCGTGGAAGGAGCGCACAGACCTGGAGCTGGAACTCAATAAATGGATTCGCCAGTACGTCGCCGATCAGGAAAATCCCAGTGCCGAAGTGCGTGGACGACGCCCCCTGCGCGCGGCGCGCATCGTTGTCAGTGACGTCGACGGCGAGCCCGGCTGGTACCGCGTCAACCTGAGTGTACGGCCGCACTTCAAGTACATGGGGGCCGACTTCACGCTGTCCCTGGTCGGCAAGCTCGATAAAGAATGAGCAGCGGCCAGGGAGTGCCCCACCACCAACGCCTTTTCGAGCGTCTTGAACGTCCGGCAGTTACTCCCGCGTGTGGCGTGACATCCGTCGCGATGCATCTGGGAAAAATGCTCAGTATCCGTGCCGGCAGCGTGCAGACACTGCCGGATTATGGCTTGCCCGACCTCAACGACATGAACCAGAGCTTGCATGAGTCATTGACTCAATCGCGTTTGTTGATCGAGCGATTTATCCGGGCGTACGAGCCACGCTTGAAGCATGTGCGGGTCACGACATTGCCGCGGGACCAAGACCCACTGGCGCTGGCCTTCGCTATCGAAGGCACACTGACGGTCAAGGGTATCAAGCAACTGGTGGTGTTTACCGCGCGACTCTGTGACGCCGGTCGGGTAGAGGTTTTGCCGGATGTCTTTTAACCGTTACTACCAAAGTGAGCTCAGTGCGTTGCGACTGCTCGGACGGCAGTTCTCCGAGCGCAACCCTGCGCTGGCCCCTTTCCTCGCAGAGTCTGGCCAGGATCCCGATGTCGAGCGGCTGCTGGAGGGGTTTGCATTTCTCACGGGTCGCTTGCGGCAAAAACTCGACGACGAACTTCCAGAACTCACGCACTCGCTGATGCATTTGCTGTGGCCCAACTACATGCGCCCAATGCCCGCGTTCAGCATGTTGCAATTTGACCCGTTGAAGCACTCAGGTCCCGGTGTGTGGGTGGCGCGTGATACGCCGGTGGAAAGCGCCGCAGTCAACGGTGAGCGATGCCGTTTCCGTACTTGCTACGCCACACAGGTTCTCCCGCTGCAACTGAGCGCCCTGGAGTACAGCACACAGGCAGGGCAGGGCGTGTTGAGTCTGCGCCTGCGCATGAGCGCCGCCGGTAATTTCAGTGACTGGGCCTTTGATCAGTTGCGCCTGCATCTGGCCGGGGATAGCTACATTAGCCAGGCGTTATACCTGAGCCTGCTGCGCCACCTCGAAGGTATCGAGCTGTTGCCTTTGGGCCACGATGGACTGCCCGTCAGCGGGCCCGACGGTCAGGCAATATCACTGCGACTGGGTGCCGAACAGGTACAGCCGGTGGGTTTCAGTGAGGAACAGGCGTTGATCCCCTATCCGCAGAATACCTTCCCGGGGTATCGCCATCTGCAGGAGTATTTTGCCTTTCCTGACAAGTTCCTGTTTGTCGATGTAGGGGGCATGGACGTGCTGCACAGATTGCCCGGTGAGCAGCTCAAGCAGGTAGGTGGCCTGATAATGCGCTTTGAGTTACGCACGCCATGGCGTGAGTCCCAACAGCCCACCCTGGATAACGTGAAGCTCTACTGCAAACCCATCGTGAATCTGTTCAAGCATGACGCGGTGCCCATTCGCCTGGACGGGAAGCAAGATGAGTACCTGCTCATTCCCGGCGAGTATTCGCGGGAGAACGCAAGTGTATTTTCCGTAGACCGTGTAACGGGTTGGCAGCCAGGTGGGCGCGGGTATAAGGCCTACGTGCCGTTCGAATCCTTTGAACATGATGGCGATACCGACCTACCGGAAAACCCACCCAGCTACAGCATTCGCCAACGGCCATCGACACAGCATGCCGGGCTGGAAACCTGGCTTGGGATTGGCAACGGCCTCGAGTCGGACCAGCAAACACTGTCGATCGAGTTGACGTGCACCAATCACAACCTACCTCGACTGTTGCAGTCAGGCGACATCAACCGGCCGTGCGAACAGACACCGGAGGGGCTGTCGTTTCGCAATATCTGCGCGCCGACAGCCAGTCTGTCTCCGCCTCTGGACCAGGATTTTCTCTGGCGGCTTATCAGCAACATGTCGCTCAACTACCTGTCATTGAGCGATATCGACGCCTTGAAGGTGATTCTCAAAACCTATGACTTGCCGCGCTATCACGACCGACTGGCGCAAAAGGTCAGTGAGAGGAAGTTGGATGCAATGCGATCCGTCAGTCATTCATCGGTTGACCGCTTGCACCGCGGCTTGCCGTGTCGCGGAGTACGAATTGATCTGAAGATTGATCCCCAAGGTTTCTTGGGGGCGGGCGAAGTGTTCATTTTTGCGTCAGTGCTCAACGAGTTCTTTGCGCTCTATGCCAGCCTCAATGCTTATCACGAACTAAGAGTCATCAGCACACAAGGAGACGTGTATCTATGGCCACCACGGATGGGGCAGCAGCCCCTGCTTTGACGCGACTGTCGCGGATCATCCGCGAATATTCGCTGTTCCAGGCGGTTTTGCAGGTGATCAAGCGTCTGCGCGATGCCCATCCTCTGTTGGATGACGACGCGCTGTATGACTTGCTGGAGTTTCAAGCCAACCCTGGCCTCGGTTTTCCCGGCCACGATATTGATCGCGTGGAGTTTTTTGTCGAACACGAACAGCTGCGCGCACGCCTTCGCCTCAACGTCTTGGGCTTGTGTGGCGCGGGGTCGCCGTTACCTGCGTTTTATGGCGAGCAGGCCTATGGCGACGGGGCGGGCGGCAACGCTACGCGAGATTTCCTGGACGTGTTTCATCACCGCCTGCAACGACTGATGCTGCCAATCTGGCGCAAATATCGTTATCGGGCGTGTTTCCAGGCGGATGCGCGTGACGCCTTTTCCGAGCAGATGTTTGCGTTGATCGGGTTGAGGGGACGGCCGATTCGCAGTGTCGCGCAATTGAACTGCAAACGGCTGTTGCCCTACTTGGGGCTGCTTGGCCTGCGGGCACATTCGGCGGCCTTGATCGAGACGGTGCTGCGCTACTACTTCAAGCACAACCGGCTGTTCCTCGAGCAATGGGTGTTGCGCACGGTTGTCATCGCCGACTCACAGCGAAACCGGCTCGGCGTCGCGAACAGCGTACTTGGTCATGACCAGGTATTGGGCAGCCAGGTGGCCGACCGCAGTGGCAAGTTCAGGGTGCACCTGCAGGGCCTGCGCTGGCAGCAACTCCATGGGTTTCTGCCCACGGGTGCGGACTACCCGCTGCTGTGCTCATTGGTGCGGCTGACGGCGCGGGACCCATTGGCATATGACCTGCGCCTGGTGCTTGCCAAAGAAGAGATCCGACCGCTGCACATTGGCGAACACAACGTCTGTCGCCTCGGCTGGACCAGCTGGCTGGCACATGAGTACGCCGATGGTGTGGTCATGGTGCCGAGCAACGCTCATGAGGGATGAATCATTATGATGAATGTGGACCTGCAACAACTTATCCAGACCTTGACCCCCCAGGCTCGTCGCGATTTGGTGCGCGCGGCTGAACGCTGCGTAACGCGCGGTGGCCGGGAGGTGTTGGTGGAAGACCTGCTGTTGGCCCTGCTGGAGCATCACGACGGCCTTCTGGTACGGGCATTGGCAGATGCGGGCATCGAAACCGGCGAGCTGCAAGCTGCACTGCAACCCAAAGGGGAGGCGAGTGCTTCGCGCAATCCGGTGTTTGCCCAGGCGCTTGTAGAGTGGCTGCAACAGGCCCTGATGGTTGCCCATCTGGAACTGCGACAGACCGAGGTCGATCACGGCGCCCTGTTGCTGGCATTGCTGCGTCATCCACTGCACCACGCGGGGAGTGTCTATCAGGTTTTATTGAATCGGTTGGATGCGCAGCGTGTGCACGACTTTGTGCGCAGCCAGGCGCCTGGCACTGACCCTGCCTCGAAGGGTGAGTCACTGCTGGAGCGCTTCACCCACGACCTGACGCGCCAGGCCCATGAAGGGCGTATTGATCCGGTGTTGTGCCGGGACGTCGAGATCGGCCAGTTGATCGACATCCTCATGCGCCGCCGCAAGAACAACCCAATACTCGTCGGCGAAGCCGGGGTCGGCAAGACGGCCGTTGTCGAAGGCCTCGCGCTACGCATTGCCAGTGCGCAGGTGCCGGGGCCACTGCAGGATGTCCGGGTGCTGACCCTGGACATGGGCTTGCTCCAGGCCGGTGCCAGTATCAAGGGTGAATTCGAGCGGCGCCTCAAGGGCTTGATCGATGAGGTCAACGTTTCAGTGCCGCCGGTGATCCTGTTTATCGATGAGGCGCATACCTTGGTCGGGGCGGGCGCCCAGGCAGGCGCGTCCGACGCCGCCAATCTGCTCAAGCCTGCCCTGGCTCGCGGCGAACTGCGCACCATCGCTGCCACTACCTGGTCGGAATACAAAAAATACTTCGAAAAGGATCCTGCATTGGCTCGGCGTTTCCAGCCTGTACGGGTGGGCGAGCCCAGTGTCGAGCAGGCGGTTTCGATCTTGCGCGGACTGGTGTCGGTGTATGAGCGCAGCCACGGCGTTTATGTGCGTGACGATGCCGTCGTGGCGGCGGCGCAAATGAGTGCTCGTTATCTGTCCGGGCGCCAGTTGCCCGACAAGGCGGTGGATGTATTGGACACGGCCTGTGCTCGCTTGCGTACCCGTCGGGAGACGGCGCCGGAGGCATTACAACGCCTGTACGCGGAGCAGGCGGAAGGTATGCGGCAGCATCAGGCATTAAGTCGTGACAGGGACGCAGGGTTTGCCGTGGATGAGCAGATCTTGCACGCGTTGAACCTGCGCAGGGATGCAATGGAAAGTGAGCGCCTGGAGCTGGAACAGCACTGGTTAGAGCAACAGGCCGTGCCGCAGCAGGTTTGCCCGCGCCTGGTGGCCCAGGTCATCAGTGCCTGGACCGGCATCCCGGTTGAACAACTGGCACTCGAGCACAGCGCACGGGCGCTGGGCTTTGCCGATGCGCTGCGCGCGCGCATTCTTGGCCAGGAACAGGCGGTGCAGGCCCTGGACCGCAACTTGCGCGCCGTTGCCACGGGGCTCAATAAAGCCGACGCACCGGTCGGTGTGTTCCTGCTGGTCGGCCCAAGCGGTGTAGGCAAGACCGAGACAGCACTTGCCCTTGGCGATCTACTGTATGGCGGTGAACGGTTCGTTACGACGCTCAACATGTCGGAGTTCCAGGAAAAACACTCCCTGTCGCGGTTGATTGGTGCTCCGCCCGGTTATGTCGGTTTCGGCGAGGGCGGTGTGCTGACCGAAGCCGTGCGCCAACGACCGTATTCGGTGGTGCTGCTCGATGAGGTCGAGAAAGCCGACCCGGAAGTGTTGAACCTGTTCTATCAGATTTTCGACAAGGGTCTGGTCAATGACGGGGAAGGCCGGGAAATCGACTTTCGCAACACACTGATCCTGATGACTTCCAACCTCGGCAGTGAATGTATCGGTGAACTGTGTGTTGGCGATCAACGGCCTGACATGCAAATGCTGCAAGAGGCGATCCATCCGCTGTTGCGCGATTACTTCAAACCGGCATTGTTGGCCCGCATGCGTGTGGTGCCGTATTACCCGATCAAGGGTGAGGTTCTGCATGACCTTGCAAGGCTCAAGCTGGAACGCTTGGGACAACGGTTGCGTCTACGCAAGCTGGCTTTCAGCTATACGCCAGAGCTGGTTGCACACATGGCCGAACACTGTGCCCACGGAGATAGCGGCGCTCGTTACATTGACCAGTGGATCGAGCTCAATTTGTTGCCGCAGGTGGCAGATCGGCTGCTGGCGGCCATGGCCCAGGGTGAATGCTTGGCGAATGTGCATGCGCGCCTGGAGGGTAGCGGCTATCCCATTTGTGAGCTCAGCCAATGAGGGATAATCGGTCCACTCAACTATCCCATCCCCTGGCCTTCGCCGACGCGTTGCTCGGCTGGTTCATTCGCTTGGGCATCGATGGCGACCAAGCCTCTTTGCCCGGCCTGTGTGTGACGGCGGTGGCGCAACTCAGCCAGTGCGAACTCAGCCAGTTGTACTGGCGAAATGAGTCTACAGGCCGACTCGAACTGATTGCCCAGCATTTATCCGGGGAGCTTTGCCCCGGTGATCCGGTCGGCACCAAGGACTTCCAGCACGAGCAGGTATTGCACTACGTACTCAGCCATCAAACGGCCCTTAGCCTGGAGGACCTATCGAGCAGCGTGTACGAATACGGCTTCCTGCCAGCCATGGCGACAGGCTGGGAAGCGCTGTCATGTGTGCCGTTGTTCAACCGGGACAAGGCCATCAGCGGCGTATTGCTGTGCGCCAGCCAATGCCGGAAACACTTGCAGGACTACTCGGTCGCCCTGAGCCAACTGGGTAGTTTTACCTTGATGCAATTGGCTTTGCTGCGCTGTCAGCCATCTTTTGGAAGTGTCGTCCGACAGAATCAATGCAATCCGGCTCCCCGTGCAGCATTTGGCTTGGTCGGTAACAGTACGGCCATGGATGAGACATACCGCCTGATTGGCAAGGTCATGCATACCTCTTACACCGTATTGCTGCGAGGGGAGACGGGAACGGGTAAGGAGGTGGTGGCGCGGGCTATCCATTCTGCGGGTTCGCGTCGCAGCAAAACGTTCGTGGTGCAGAACTGTGCGGCATTTCCCGAAGGCCTGCTGGAAAGTGAGCTGTTTGGCTATCGCAAAGGCGCTTTCACGGGAGCTGAACGCAACCATACCGGGCTGTTTGATGCGGCACACGGCGGCACGCTGCTCCTGGACGAAATCGGCGACATGCCGCTGTCGCTGCAGGCCAAGTTGCTGCGGGTTCTACAGGAGGGCGAAGTCCGTCCCTTGGGCGCCAGCGCGGCACACAAGGTGGATGTGCGGATCATCGCCGCGACTCACCGTGATCTCGCCGCGATGGTCGCCCAAGGCAGTTTTCGCGAAGACCTTTACTACCGGCTGGCGCAATTTCCCATCGAACTGCCGCCCTTGCGCGAGCGCGACGACGATGTGCTGTTGTTGGCGCGTGAATTTGCGCAAAAGGCTTCTCTTGCCCTTGAGCGCGAACCGGTGTCGTGGTCCCGCGCAGCCCTTGACCAACTGTCGAGTCACGCCTTTCCCGGCAATGTCCGTGAACTCAAGTGCCTGGTGGAACGTGCGGTACTGCTCTGCGATGACGGTGTGATCCTGCCCGCGCATTTGTCCTTGTCTGCCCCCCCCACCGATGAGTCCGTCGATGCAACGTTGCGTCAACGCCTGGAACGGGTCGAGCGAGTATTCCTGATCGATTGCCTGCACAAAAACCGTGGCAATCGCACCCGTACCGCACGTGAGTTGGGCGTCGCTCGCCGCACGCTGCTCTATCGCCTGGCGCGCCTGAAGATCCCCCTGGGCGATGTCTGCGAGGGGGGCTGAATGGGGGCGTGTTGGCACCTGATTTTCATGGGAGATACCTGATGTTTTTTCGTCCGTGGCAAGGCCTTTTGCTGGTGCTGTGTTTGTTGAGTGGCTGTAACGCCAATTATGTCTTTGACGATGCCGACTACCGTCCGTTGGGTGAACCCCAGGCGACCCGACGTGGGCAGTGAGCAGGGGAGCTGCGCCATGCAACTAGTGTTTGAAGTCTGTGGTACCGAAGGCGCTGCGATGCCTGCTCGCAAGACGTTTGCGGGCGTCGGTGGCGTGATCGGCCGTGGGGTGGGCTGTGACTGGATCATTCCTGATGCCAATCGCCTGATCTCCAGTCATCACGGCTTGGTCAGTTACCGAGAGGGCCGCTACTTCCTGACCGATATCAGCAGCAACGGCATCGGTGTATCAGGCAGCA
Source organism: Pseudomonas sp. DWP3-1-3b3 (assembly GCF_049896305.1). Lineage (NCBI taxonomy): Bacteria > Pseudomonadati > Pseudomonadota > Gammaproteobacteria > Pseudomonadales > Pseudomonadaceae > Pseudomonas > Pseudomonas sp. DWP3-1-3b3. Next base: position 63,659 of record NZ_JAFCUA010000013.1, read on the forward strand.
TGGAACGCCTGGAAAAGGGGCAGGCACGGCTGATCAGTGAGGGTGACGTGTACCAATTGGGCGGGCTGGAGATCCGCGCTCGCTTGCTGGCAAATGAGCGGCGGTCATATGCCCGAGATGACGCGATCCCAGACGATGCGTTCCTGGGACTTGACCCTGTCGATGCACTGGATCGCGAGCAACTGCGTGCTGATTCATCGGCAGAACTTGATGCCTTGGATACAGCCATGCAGGTGCCGTCCCAAGCGCTATGTCAGGGGGCCGTGGAGCGTGATCATTTGGTCGTGCCGAAGTGGGCTGACCCCGTCAGGGAGGATCTTCCTACCGGGCCCGCTGCGGCCGCGCCGGGTGGCTCGGAAACATTCTGGCCACAGTTCGCGCAAGCGTTGGGCATGCAACTGGACATGCTTGATACGCTGGGCCGTGAGGCCCTGGCGATCAAAGTGGCAGGTCTGTTCAAGCTAACCATCGATGGGTTGCAGCAGAGCCTGCGAACCCGCGACGAGCTGAACAGTGAAATCAACTCTGCACTGACCGCTCCAGGGCTCGATACCCGCAACCCTTTAAAAGCCTGTGCCGACGGCCCTACTGCCATGAAGTAATTGCTGGGTGTTGGCGAGCTGGGCGAACACTCTGCCGAATACGCCGTCGCCCAGGTCTGTCGTGAACTGCAAGTGCATCAACTGGCCTTGGTCGTGGCCAGTCGGGCCGCTGTGCGCAGCGCATTGGCAGCCTTTGCGCCAGGCCACTTGCTGCTGTGTTTCGAACGCGAGGGCAAGCCACCCAGGTTCTTCAGCGATGGCGCCCATTGGCGGGCGTATCAACGCCACTATCAACGGTTGACGTCCGAAGAGCCCTTGGGCGAGCAGGGGTTGCTGAATGATTTTTCCAAAGCCTACGAGGAGCAGGTGCGCCTGGTCTCCACCTTGCACGTCGGGTGCCCAGGATGATGTTCATGTATCGGATCACTGTCATATCAACGCTGTCAGCCCTTGGCCTATTGGCCGGCTGTAGCACGCTTTCACCTTTTTCGACGCTGACCAAACTGGACTTGACGTTGATCGCTGGCGATGAAGTCAACCCCGACCTGCACGGTCGTCCCTCACCCGTGGTGGTGCAACTGCTTGAGCTGCGGCATCCCGTGGCCTTTGAAAACGCCGACTTCTTCAGCCTCTACAGCCGGGCCGAGCAGACTCTCGCCAAGGATTGGGTCAGCGGTGAGGAATGGGAGTTGCGTCCCGGCGAGCAGTTGCCGCTCAAGCTCAGTGTCGAGCCGCATAGCCGTTATGTCGGCGTGCTGGCGGCCTACCGCGACTTGCCTCACGTGCAATGGCGGCTGGTGTTGCCAGTGGTGCCAGGGCAACTGACGCGGGCCGAAGTTGCGCTGGACCAGTCGGGCCTTCGCCTGGTCGCGCCTCAGACTGACAGGACGGAGGATTGAAATGCACGTCCATAACGTGATCTGGCAAGAGGGCATGTTGCTGCGGCCCCAGCACTTGCAGCATAACGACCGCTACTACCATCGACAGCTCAACCGTACCCGCCTGCTGAACAGTGACGCCTGGGGTTTCCTGACCTTGGAAGTCGATGTGCAGTACCTCAATCTGGGCAAGGTCGTGGTCAACCGGGCCAGCGGTGTCTTGCCGGATGGCAGCTTGTTCGAGCTGAGTGGCGCGATGGAGCCTTTGGTGTTGCAGGTGCCTGCCAATGCAGGCAGACAAGCTGTGTACCTGGCGCTGCCGCTGGCAACAGAGAATCAGGTTGAAGTGCGCAGGCAGGAGCAAGGCGATGTCCTGGCTCGCTACGTCGCCTGTGAAACGGAGATAGGGGACTCCAATGCCGGCGTCGACGCTCGTTGCCAGATCCACTGTGCACGCCCGGACTTGCGCCTGATGCTGGGGGAAGGGCCCAGCGATCCGTTCTACGTGAGACTCCAGGTCGCCCAGGTGCAGGATTCGACCCAGGAGGGGGGCGTAAAACTGGAGGCGGATTTTGTACCGACGTTCATCTATCTCCAAGGTTCGGGGTATGTGTCTTCATGCCTCAAGGAGGTGATCAGTCTGCTGGCAGCGCGTGGCGATGCGATCGCATCACGCATCCAGGGCAGTGGCGCCTCGGCTGGGGCACAGGTTGGCGACTTTTTGATGCTGCAACTGATCAACCGTGCTGAGTTGATATTGCGTCATTACCAGGGGCAAACCCAGGTGCGGCCGGAGTTGTTGTATCGGGCGTTGTTGGCGATTCTCGGGGAGCTGTCGACGTTCGCCTGCGACAACAAACGTGCGCAATTGGCGGTGCAGTACCAACACGGCGACCAGGGGGCGAGCTTTCGCGGGCTGATGGAGGGTCTTCGCACCGTCTTGTCGTCGGTGCTGGAGCAACATGCCATTGAGCTGACGTTGCAACAGCGACAGTACGGAGTGCTGGTCTGCCCGGTCAGCGATCTCAAATTGCTCGGCACTGCGACATTCATTTTAGCGGCTAGCGCCCAGTGTGATACGGAGGAGCTGCGTCATCGTCTGCCGGCGCATCTCAAGATCGGCCCTGTGGAACGTATCCGCGAGCTGGTGAACCTGCATCTCGCAGGTATCAAGGTCAAGCCGTTGCCGGTAGCACCTCGACAGATTCCGTATCACGCCGGCAAGACCTATTTCATGCTCGAACTCAGTCCACGTGACATCGCGCAGTTGGAGCAGTCGGGTGGTTTCGCCTTCCACGCCAGTGGCGAGTTCGCCGAGCTGGAACTCCACTTCTGGGCTATCAGGAACTGAACAGCATGACGATGGACAGTGAATACCCGCAGGATGAAAAAACCATATTGCTTGATCGTGAAGGGTTCGGTCCGGCACAGGGCCCCGTCACGGACTTTCCAACGCCGCCACGCTTCGAGCAGTTGGAAGACCGCATGATCTACACCGCCCATCTGCAGGGGGCGCAAAGCTTCAAGATGGGCTCCAACAGTCTGTTGGCCGCCGCCTGGGAACTCCTATCACAGGTTGCCCTGCTCAAGGCCAGCCCCGGTCGGGAAAGCCTGCAGACGCTCAATGACCAGCTTTCATCGGGTGTCACCGCGTTTGAGGCCCATGCCTTGCATTTGGGCGTAGAGAACAGTCAGGTGATCTCGGCGCGTTATGTGTTGTGCAGTGTCATTGATGAGGCCGTCGTGACCACGCCGTGGGGCAGTAGCAGCGATTGGTCGAAGAGAAGCCTGTTGAGCCGATTTCACAACGAGACCTTCGGAGGGGAAAAGTTTTTCCAGTTGCTGGAGCGTTTGTCCCGCGACCCCTTCAAGCATCTGGCCATGCTGGAACTCATGTACTTGTGCTTGTCGTTGGGCTTCGAAGGCAAGTACCGCGTCATGGAGCGGGGAAGGGCGCAACTTGAAGCGCTTCACGACGCTGTGTACCGCCAGATCAGGCATGTGCGCGGGGACCGTTTGCCGGTCTCCATTTCGCCAGAGGCGGGGAGAGCATCCCGGTCACGGATACGTATTGCCTCCGGCACTGGGGTCGCCATCTGCGTGCTGGTCTGTTTGCTGGTGATGTACTCAGGATTTGCCTGGGTACTGGGCCAGGAACGCAAGACGACGCTGCAACCTCTTCAATCCTGGGTGCCAGGTTTGTTTCGGACGCACTCATAACGCCGGGAGCAATGGATGAACGCATTTTTCAAGGGCGTGGGGACGGTGCTGCGCAAAATTTGGCTGTGGAGCTTGTTGCTGGTGTTGTCCAGTGCACTGCTGATTTGGTTTTTCGGGCCTTTGCTGGCGGTGGATGACTACCGTTTCTGGCAGAGCCCGACATCCCGGTTACTGACCATCAGCGGGTTGCTGCTGTTGTGGGGGCTGTCGATGGTCGTGGTGGGTACTCGCCGTACCGCTCGTTTGAATCAACACGAGCACCACGAGCAACATCAGCGTCAGGCATTGATCAACGACGAAACAAAGCAGGTGCAGGGGCGCTTCAAGGAGGCCCTGCACACGCTGAAAAGCTCCCGACACTATGGTGACCGCAGCGAGCGCTGGCGGAACGAGTTGCCCTGGTACCTGTTGATTGGCGAGCAAGGCAGTGGCAAGACCAGCCTGTTGGCTGCCAACGGCGTGCAGTCTCTGTCCGGGCGACCAGAAACCGTGCTCCCAGGCACTACGCCTGACTGTGACTGGTATTTTGCCGAAGAGGCCGTGATGGTCGAGACGGCCGGCCGCTACTTGGGCCAGCCAGACCCCTCGGTTGATGCTGCGGGATGGATGACACTCCTGGGTATGCTCAAGTCGCGACGCCGGGCGCGGCCACTCAATGGCGTGGTGGTCACGTTGTCTGTCGATACACTTTCAAGCAGCAATGAGCACGACCTGGAGCGCCATGCGCGTCATGTACGTAGTCGCTTGCAGGACATCCAGCAGACATTGCATGCGGATGTTCCGGTCTATCTGGTGTTGACCCAGGCTGATCGGTTGGCCGGGTTTGCCGAGTTCTTCGACGCGCAGCAGGGCGATGGCGCAGAAGTCGTCTTGGGTGGGCACCTGGTGACAGGTACCGCCGGCACAGACATCGCTCAGGTCAGAGAGGCGTTCGAGAGCCTTTTGCAGCGTCTGGGCGCGGAGCTGATCCCGCGCTTGCATCAGGAGCGAAATATCGCGCGTCGACGCCGGATACTGGACTTTCCTCGGCAGGTTGCACACATCGGTGATCGCCTGTGCCTGTTTATCGAGACTGGATTTTCCGCCTATCGCTACCCACACATCAATGGTTTGCGAGGGTTCTACCTGACCTGTGCGAAGACGGTCGATGTACGGCCTCATTTTGTCCAAGGCTTGTTCAAGCGCGTGATTTTTGCCGAAGCCGATCTTGCCGGACTGCGTAGTCCTGAGCGGCAGCGCATACATCGGCGTCATGGGCTGATGGCGCTGGCTGCTTCAGTGGTCATCGGCACGGCGGGGGCGTTGTGGACGCACAGTTACACCTTCAACCATCAGCGGTTGGTGCAACTACTGGGATTGATCAACACCCAACCCTCTATTCAACAAGGAGACGACGAGAGCCTCGCACTGTTGACGCTGCTGGACAGTCGCCTGGCTGCAACGCATGTGTTTCCATCGTTGGCCGAAGCACGTTGGATTGATCGGGCTGGCTTGTATCAGGGAGAGGTGAGTTATCCGCTGCTGGCCAGCGCCTATGACCAAGCCTTGCAGCAGCATTTACTGCCGTACGTGACCAGGCTGCTCGAAGGACGAGTACGAGGCAGCCTGGGTGACCGCGGGCAATTGCTGGACAGCCTGCGTGCCTACCTGATGTTTAGTTTGCGTGAGCGGCGTGATGTGGGGTGGCTGGCAGAGCACTTGGCGGGTCAGTGGCGTGGGGATACTTCGACACATAAGCGTCTGAATGAGCACTTTATGCGGCTCCTTGAGCGACCATTCCTGGTGCCATTGAATGAAGAGCTGGTCGCCCAGGCTCGCTTGGTGTTGCGCGGTGAGTCGCTTACGGAAGTGGTCTACCGGGCGCTGCGGGAACAAGCGCGGAGCCTGGAGCCTTACCGTCTGGCCGAAGGCCCGGCGTTTTCCAGTTCAGGGCCCCCTATACCGGGGTTCTACACCCAAAAATACCTGCAGGTTTTCGAAACACAGGGCGCTCAATGGGTCAATGCCATCGCCCAGGACAATTGGGTACTCGGGGAAAGCTCCGACCTCAGCGTCACGGAACTACGCCGGTTGATGCTGGCGCTGGAGCAACGCTATTTCAGTGAATACGCCGATGCCTGGAGTGACGCCCTGGGTCGGGTCAGGCTGCAGGACAGTGGCAGCCTGCGACAAGGCGCGGAGCAACTTGCGGGCCTCACATCAGCCCAGTCGGCCTTGGTGCAGTTGCTGCAGCAAGTGCGCGAAAACACGCGGTTAGTGCCGATTCCCGATCGGTTTGAGGCGGTGAGCTCGCACGTTGGCGAACTGGGCGCTGCGACTTCCAAGGTTCTGGCCAGAACACCACTGCCCGATACGGCCCGGCGTGCATTGCAACGCCGCTTCGAACCCTTGCACCAGTTGCTCGACGAAGAGCAGAACCCAGGCGGCGAGTTGACACAGGCATTGCGATTGCTTGATGAGCTGCAGTTGCAATTGCTGGCGCTGAACCGGGATAGCTCGCCGGAGCAGGCCGCGTTCAAAATGGCCAGGCAGCGGATGGATGGGCAGCAGCCGCTGTTGGGCAACCTGCGTGATACGGCGGCCCGCTTCCCGCAGCCGCTCAAAGGTTGGTTCGAGGGTATTGCCGACCAAACTTGGCGCCACCTGCTTGATGATGCGTATGGGTACGTGAATCAGCGTTATCAAAGCGAGGTCTACGGCCTCTATGCGAAAGCCATCCAACGCCGATACCCGTTCGATGCCCACACCGGCAGCGACGTCGCCCTGGGCGATTTTCAGGCGTTCTTCAAGCCACGGGGCGCGCTGGCGCGCTTTTATGAGGGGTACCTGCGGCCATTTGTCAGTGTCGAGGGCGACCGTTATCGCATGCGGGCCCTGGAGGGGCGCAGCCTGCCAATGTCGCGTTCGGTGCTGGACCAACTAACCCGGGCCCAGACCATTCGCCAGGGGTTTTTCACCGAGGACCAGGGTGATTGGGCCGTGCGGTTCACATTGGCGCCCTACAGTCTGGACCAGGCCGTCAGCCGGGCGACATTGCGCGTCGGCGATCAGCAATTGGAATACCGTCACGGCCCGATCGTGCCAATGGCATTCCGCTGGCCGATCGAAGCCGAGAATGGTCGCAGCAGCCTGGTGCTGGAGCGCGCTGCACAGCGGCCGTTGGGGATCGAGAAGGACAGTGGCGCCTGGTCGTTGTTCCGGTTTTTCGACCTGATGCAAAGCGAGTCTGCCAGCGGCCGGGATGCGCAGATTCTCAAGGCTGACCTGGCAGGCCTGCGGGCCAATTACCTGCTCACCAGCCAACGCAACCCTAGCCCGTTCCAGATGGCGACATGGCGCACGTTCCGCCTGCCGGAACAATTGTGAGTGGGCCGCACGCATGGCGCAGTGCCGGGCGCACGGCACAAGGCAAAAGCCGTGCGCGCAATGAAGATGCTCTCCTCGATTGCCCACAACGGGGTTGTTGGGCGGTCGCTGATGGCATGGGCGGTCATCAGGCCGGGAATGTCGCCAGCCAGTGGGTGGTCAACAGCCTTGCCGCACTGTCAGGCAAGGGCGGCTTTGACCAACGGATCGAGGCCGTCCGCCTTTGCCTGCGTGGCCTCGACAGTCAGTTGCAACCCGTCGATGGCGGGGCGGGCATCATGGGCAGTACGGTGGTTGTGTTGTTGCTCGAACCCAACCGTGCGGCCTGTATCTGGGCCGGGGACAGTCGATGCTATCTCTGGCGGGGTCAGCGGCTGTATCAACTGTCACGCGACCACTCCTTGCAGCAGCAACTGATCGACCGCCAGCAGTTGAGTCCAGAACTGGCCCAGGCTCACCCAGGCAGCAGGGCCTTGACCCGAGCGGTCGGAGGCCGGCAGCCGCTGAAGCTGGAAGTACTGGAGTTGCGCACCCAACCCGGGGACGTGTTTTTGTTATGCAGCGATGGCTTGTACCAGGGGCTCAGTCATAGGGAGTTGGGGCGTGCCATGAGCGCCGGTACGCCACGGCAGGTCGTGGACCGGCTGTTCCACGACGTATTGCGCGGCGCGGCACGCGATGACCTTACCGCCGTGGTGATCCAGCCATGAACGCGACGGTAGGCCCACCGAATCTGCTTGCGGGGCGTTATCAGCTTGAACGCATCCTGGGTACTGGGGGGATGGGCGTGGTCTATCGCGCCCGGGACCTGCTGCATGAAGCATTTGGCGAGCCAGACTGCCGCGTAGCGCTGAAGTTGCTGGGCGAGGGCCTGTCCGCGTCGGCTGACGCTCATGTGCTTCTCTACAGTGAATTCGCCCTGACCCGAAGCCTGCAACATGATCACGTGGTGCGGGCATTTTCTTTTGAGGTGGACACGGTGCACCAGGTGGCATTTTTTACCATGGAAGTCATGCCCGGCCTGACGCTGGACCGCATGCTCCCGGAGTGTCCGCAGGGATTGCCCTGGCAAGAGCTGCAGCCCATGGCCCTGCAACTGCTGGATGCACTGGCCTACACCCATCGGCAAGGTGTCCTGCATGGCGATGTGAAACCGGCGAATATCATGGTGAGCGAGCAGGGCGTGCGCCTGTTTGATTTTGGCTTGGGTCACGCCGAGGCCCAGGTCAGGTCAGGATTACCGGGTTTGAGCCGAAGCCGCCTGAATGCCTGGACCCCTGCGTACGCGGCGCCGGAATTGATGGCCGGAGGGTTGCCGTCCGCCAGCTCCGACCTGTATGGCGCTGCCTGTGTGCTCTATGAGCTGGCAGAGGGCCGGCGGCCAGGCGAGCGCCAATGTCATCAGCGACTGCCTCGGCCCAGGCAATTGCCCAGGCAGTACTGGCCTTCGTTACGTTCAGCATTGGCCGCGGACCCCGAGCAGCGCACCGTAGGCGTCGCCGAGCTGCGTGAAGGCTTGGCAAATCGACGGCGCCTATGGTTCGTGGGGTGATGGGTCAACCGGCCAAATCATGCAACTGGCGGTATTCGTCCCAGCTCAGGCCGGCCATCTGTGCCACTTCCTTATGCACTTCAAGACGTTGGGCTTCAAAGTCTTCGGGGGATTCGGCGGTGAGTTTAAGGGTCAACTCCCAGGCAAACAGGCCCTGGCGTTCGGCCTCTGCTTCGAAGGCCTCATGCAGCCGTTCGGCGCGATAGTGCGCCAGGGTTTCGCCCTTGGCTTGAGCCGCCAGCGGGTTCAGGGTGTTGAGTTCCACGGCTACATCGGGGTGTTCGTTGAGAAACCTGTCCAGTGCCAGTTGGTGGTTATCGCCGGGTGGTGACAAAGGCTTGCTCCAATCAATGGCCGGGTTTTGGACGCTGGCCGGCGCTAAGGCGGCGGGCGCGTTTGCGTAGTCGGCGGTCGGTCCAGGCGCGTATAGGGGTGAGTAAAAAGAATAAAAGATAGGCGATCAACACCAGGGTCAGGTCCAGGGAACCATCGTTGGTGGATCCCGTCATTCGTTCGATCACGCCCTTGCTGATCAACAGCAGCGTAACCCCGAATACCCAGAGCAGTATGTTGAAAAACAGCGGGCGTACATTCATTGACAGCTTGTCTTGCATATCGAGCTTCTCTCCTTGGTGCCCGCTTCCCTCGCAGGCGGCCTTCCATGAATACGGCGAACCTATTGCGCATTACAGGTGCCAATAATACTCATTGAAGCAGATTCGGCGATTGGCCCAGGTCAGAAAATTCAATTATTTTGAAAATCCAGGGGTTTGCCTGACATCCATTACGGAAAAAACACTTGGATGAACGGCAAAAGGCTTTCGCTCACCGTGCCAGGCCGTGTAGCGTTAGCCCCGTGTTTCCGGCCCTGCCTTCCAGGGACAGTGGGCGATGGGCAGAGGGATGGGTCATGGCGCAAACGCTGTTCAAGCTTTTCTTCACCCAACGTCTGGCCGCCTTGGCCAGCACGGAGTCTCTTCGAGCGATCCGCGAAGGTTTGTTGTGGATCCTGCCGTGCCTGTTGGTGTCTGCCGGCTTCCTGATCCTGTCTGAATGTGCGCGAGTGCTGGGTTTCGATCCGCAAGTGGTGACATTCCTGGCCGGCTTGCACAATCAAATCAGTTCTGTGATCCCGCTGTTGGTGGCGGCGTCCATCGGTTACATGCTGGCAATCCAGCATCGTTTGCCGCAACTGCCGGTGGCGTTCCTGTGCCTGGCCCATGTGGTGGTGGCGACGTTTATCCTGCGCGAGTATCCGCGCGCTTCGGCCACTTTCGTGCTGTTTATCGCGATTGCTTCGCCGCTGTTGAATGTGCCGGCGATTGCCTGGCTGCACCGTTACCGCTGGACTCGCTTGGTCAACGAAGACTTGGTAGGCCACAACCTGCGGGGCACGATCAATATGGTGGTGCCGGGCGCCATCACCGCTCTGGGGTTGGTGGTGGTGCTGTCCTTGCTGTTGCAGGTGCCGTATGTGGCGCAACTGCAGGGACCCCAAGTACTCGATGCCCTGCAATCGCCCTACGGTAGCGGGCTGTTCGTGACCCTGATGAATTCGTTGCTGTGGTTTTTCGGTATTCATGGCGTGTACGCCATGCAACCGCTGTTCGATGTGCTGGACCAGGCGGTGGTGCTGAACAGTACGGCGCTGGCAGCGGGCGAGCCGATCAAATATGTGTTGAACAGCGGGCTGCTCGGCAGCTTTGCGTTTATCGGCGGCTCCGGCGGTGCGTTGTGCCTGTTGCTGGCGATCCTGCTGTTTTCCAAAAGCCAGTCCATGCGCTTGTTGGCGGTGGCGAGCCTGCCGCTGTCACTGTTCAACGTCAGCGAAGTGCTGTTGTTCGGTTTGCCCATCATCCTCAACCCGCGCTTGTTCATCCCGTTTCTGATCGTACCCGCATTGAATGCCATGGTGGCGTTGACGGTGGTGCAGATGGGCTGGGTGTCGCCTGCGGTGGTCAGCGTTCCATTCACAGCGCCTGTTCTACTCAATGCCTACTTGAGCACGCACGGCGACCTCGCGGCAGTGGCGCTGCAACTGACGCTGCTGGGCCTGGGCACTTTGGTGTATGCGCCCTATGTGCGCGCGATTCATCGCCAGGCAACCGAGGGGGGCACGGTCTATCTCAAGTCTCTGGACATGACTTTCCGGGGTCTTGAAGAAAAGGGCCGGCTGCGTGAACTGGACCCGGTGCTCGCGTCCCACAAGACCCTGGCGCGCCAGGCCAATGAATTGAGCCGAATCCAACAAATCAGTGACTACGAGTTCTACCTCGAATTCCAGCCGCAGGTCTCGACCCGTACCGGCTTGTGCACGGGCTGTGAAGCACTGATGCGCGCCCGCGATGCCCAGGGCAAGGTGCATTCGCCGTGGGAGTTCCTGCAATGGCTGGCCCAGGCGCGGTTGATGCCGGATGTGGATGTGTGGGTAGCGTCCCAGGCGGTCCGCCAATACCAGAAGTGGCAGAAACTCGGCTTTGCCTTACCGATGACCATCAATATATCCAGCGCGACCCTGACCGACGCCGCCTATGGCGAGCGCCTTGTGGAAATCCTGGCCCAGGCCCACGGGCAGGTCTCGGTGGAAATCACCGAAGACGCACTGGTCAGCGACATCCAGGTCACGCGCCAGACCATCCAGAAGCTGCAAGCCATTGGCGCCAAGGTCTATATCGATGACTTCGGCACCGGGTTTTCGGCCTTGAGTTACCTGCATCAGTTTCCGGTGGATTTCATCAAGATCGACCGCAGTTTCGTGGTGGCCCAGCACGATCCCAAGGGCGCCCAGGTCATGACCGGCATGTTGCGCTTCTGTGAGGCGCTGAACCTGGGCGTGGTGGTGGAAGGCGTGGAGACTGCCGAGCAGTTGGCCTTCCTCAACACCGGCGCCGAATTGATCATCCAGGGCTGGTATTACAGCAAGGCACTGCCGGGCGATCAGTTGGAAGGCTTTGTGCGTGAGCGCGCCGCCTTGGCGCAAGCCTAATAGCCGCGTTGGGTCTGCTCGATGTCCTCGACCAGGTCGTCAATCCCGGCCAGGCGCGCACGGTTGTCATGATCCCAGGGGTGAAAGCCGGGTTTGAAGTAATGCAGCCACGGCACCAGCATCCGTGGGAAAACGCCCTTGGGCCCATACAGAAATTTCAGCATGCGCCAGAAGCCTTTCAGGTGTCCGCCGCACTTGCGGTCGGCGATCAGCAGGCGCAGGTGGAAATCGAACACCACCAGCCAGAAAAACACCGTGGTGGTGAGCATGGTCCCGGTGCGCAGCAAATAGCGCTTGGGGCCGGGCTTGATCACCGTGTTCCAGACATCAAAGGCCACCGCCTTATGTTCGGTTTCCTCCAGCGCGTGCCAGTACCACATCTGTTGGTAGCCCTTGAGTGACTCGCCGAAGCGGGAAGGGTCACTCAGCAGGATCTCGGCCAGCATCGCGGTGTAGTGTTCAAGGGCAATGGTCACGGCCAGGTTGAAGGACGCCGGCAGATGTTTTTTCTGCAGGTCCAAGATGAATTTCAGCCGGCGGTCCAGGGTATGCGCGGGCAAGCCGGCGGCTTGCAGCAAGTCGTTGTAGGCCACATGTTCGCGGCTGTGCATCGCCTCCTGGCCAATAAAACCCTGGATCTCTTTCTTCAGCGCTGGGTCGTCGATGCGTTGGCGGTAGTGGCGCACGCTGTCCATGAAAAACAGCTCGCCCTGAGGGAACAGCAGCGACAGGGCATTGAAGAAATGCGTGATGAACGGACCCTGTTCATGCCAGTCCTTGATGCGCTCGGCGGGCAGGGCGAAACGGATGTCACGGCGGATCGGCAACATGGTGCGTGCTCCTGTTCAGAGGCGGGGCTCGTCATTGGGTTCAAGTACCGGCGTGCGGGGTTTTGGCGCCATGCGTTTGCTGGCAAACACCACCAGGGCTTGATAGGCCGCTGGCAGGCAGCGGGCGAGCAGGTCGAGGCAATACGCGTCGCGGCCGATCAGCACACGGCGCTTGTTTTTGCGTACACCGTGCAGGATCACTTTGGCGGCTTGGTCGGCGTCGGTGATGAACAGCTTTTCGAAGTCGGCGCGGGCTTGCTGTTCGCTGTGGATCAGGAACCCCGTCATGTTCGCGTCGATACGGCTGCTGCGACAGATATCGGTGCGAATACCGCCAGGGTGCACGCAAGTGGCCGATACACCGCAGCGTTGCAGGTCCAGCTCCTGGCGCAGGGATTCGGTAAAGCCGCGCACGGCAAACTTGGTGGCGTTGTAGCCGCTCATGCCCGGTTGGGCAAACAAGCCGAACACGCTGGAGGTGTTGACGATATGGCCATCGCCTGCGGCTTTGAGGTACGGCAGAAACGCCTTGGTGCCGTAGACCACGCCCCAGAAGTTGATACCGACGATCCATTCCAGGTCGGCGTAGTCCACGCCCTCCACGGTGCTCGACAGGGCCACCCCGGCATTGTTGAACACCAGATTGACCTGGCCGTGATCGGCCGCGCAGCGTGCAGCCCAGTCCTCCATGGCCTGGCGATCGGACACATCCAGTACCTGGGTGGTGATCAGCACAGGCGCCAGGGTCGAGGTTTTGATCAGCGCCGACGTCTGTTCCAGCCCCTGGCTGTTTTTATCCGCCAGTGCCAGGTGGCAACCTTCCCGTGCCAAGGCTAATGCCAACGCGCGACCCATGCCCGACGCCGCGCCGGTAATGGCCGCCACGCGGCCGTTGAATGACTTCATGACAGGCTCCCTTCGGCAGCGGAATGGGCAGCGGGCACAGGACGGTCGGGCGCATTGATCGGCACCAGGCTGGCCACGTAGTCCTTGAGCGCAAACTGGCGTGTGACCTGCTTGAAGCGCCAGGTCGAGCCCGGCCACAAGGTAGTGTTCTTGCCGGTGCGAGGGTCGAGATACCAGCTCTGGCAACCGCCGGTATTCCAGATGGTGCGCTTGAGTTTGTCTTGCAACTGTTGGTTGAAGGCGCTTTCCACGCTGGGTTTGACGTCCACACTGGCGATGCGATGCCGCTGCATTTGCTTGAGTGCATCGAGGATGTAAGTGACCTGGGCTTCGATCATCAGGATCATCGAGTTATGCCCCAGGCCGGTGTTGGGGCCGACGATCAGGAACAGGTTGGGATAGCCGGGCACCGTGGTGCCCTTGTAGGCATGGGCGCCGTCTTGCCAGGTGTCCATCAGGTCGACGCCGCCGCGCCCGATAATGCAGTCGCGGGGCAGGGGGTCGGTGGCCTGGAAGCCGGTGCCGAAGATCAGGCAGTCGGCCGGGTGCTTGATACCGTCGGCGGTGATCACCCCGTCAGCTTCGATCCGCAGCACGTTGTCGGTGACCACCTCGACGTTACTGCGCGACAGCGCGGGGTAGTAGTCATTGGAGATCAGCACGCGCTTGCAGCCGATGGTGTAGCTCGGGGTCAGGGTCTTGCGCAGGGAAGGGCGCGCCACTTGTTTGTGCAGGTGGCGCAGGGCGATTTTCTGCACCATTTTCATCAGCCGTGGGTGCAGGGCAAAGCCGACCACGCGGCCTTCCAGCGCCCAATAAAAAGCGCCACGTACCAGGCGTTGGGTGAAGGGCAGATGCTTAAACAACCAGCGTTCGAAAGGCGAGATCGCCCGGTCGGGCTTGGGCATGATCCAGGGTGGAGTGCGTTGGAACAGGTCCAGATGAGCCACTTGCGGCGCAATCTGCGGCACAAACTGAATGGCGCTGGCTCCGGTGCCGATCACTGCCACGCGCTTGCCCTTCAAGGAATAGTCGTGGTCCCACTGCTGTGAGTGGAAGCGCTTGCCCTTGAAACTGTCGAGCCCCGGGATATCCGGCAGCGCCGGGCGCGACAGGCCGCCCATGCCCGAGACCAGCACCCGCGCACTGACCTGGCGACCATCGCTGAAGCGCAATTGCCAGCGCTGGTGTTGCTCATCGAAGACCGCCCGCTCAAGGCCCATGCTGAAACGCAAGTAGGGCGCCAGCCCGAAACGCGTGGCGCATTGCTCCAGGTAAGCGCGGATCTCCGCTTGCGGCGCGAACTGGCGAGTCCAGTCCGGGTTGGGCGCGAAGGAAAACGAATACACGTGGGACTGCACATCGCAGGCGCAGCCGGGGTAGTGGTTGTCACGCCAGGTGCCGCCGAGAGTATCGGCCTGCTCGGCGATAAAGAAGTCGGTGAACCCGGCCTCCTTGAGCTTGATCGCCATGCACAGGCCGGCAAAGCCGGAGCCGATGATGGCGATGTCGATGGCGTCGCGCTGGGCATTCATAAGCATTCCTTCATGGGCATCGGGTGTGCTCCTTTTCTTGTTGTGTCTTTTAGATAGAACACCATTGCAAAGAAAAATTGAATTACTTATTTTAAAAAAGATTTTAAATAATCTACCTGAAAATATCGCCTACGCTAGTCCCAGGTTCCTCATGTGCGACTTGTCCGACGGACAGGCACGACGTTCAGGTCCAGGGTGTGGACGATGGCTGAGGCCTTGATCAATTCCGGTCAGGTCGCCAGCCGCAGGGATGCAGAGGACCGAGCTATGGCTGTTGAATGGGTTATCGCTGCGGCTGTATTGATAGGCGCAAGCGCCGTTTTGTGGGGATTCAGCGCGTGGATGACGCGACGTATTGAAGCCGCCGTTCCGAACAACGGGCGCTTTGTGGAGGTGAATGGCGAGCGCTTTCATTATTACGAAGAGGGCAAGGGCCCACCGTTGGTGATGATTCACGGGCTGATGGGCAGTAGTCGCAACCTGACGTATGCCTTGTCCGGACAATTGCGTGACCAGTTCCGTGTCATCACGCTCGACCGCCCTGGATCGGGTTATTCCACACGCCACAAAGGCACCGCTGCGGACCTGCCGGCCCAGGCGCGGCAAGTGGCGGCGTTTATCGAGACGCTGGGCCTGGATAAACCTATGGTGCTGGGGCATTCCCTGGGCGGTGCGATTTCCCTGGCGCTGGCCCTCGACCATCCCCACGCAGTGTCGGGGTTGGTGTTGGTGGCGCCACTGACCCATCCACAACCGACTTTGCCCGTGGTGTTTTGGTCACTGGCGGTGCGACCGGCCTGGCTGCGGCGCTGGGTGTCTCACACCCTCACGGTGCCGATTGGCCTGTTGACGCGCCGTGCGGTGGTCAAAGGGGTGTTCGCACCGGACAGTGCCCCTGACGATTTCGCCACCCGTGGCGGGGGGCTGCTGGGCATGCGCCCCGATAACTTCTATGCCGCGTCCAGTGAGATCGCCTTGGTCAACAACGACCTGCCGGGCATGGTCACGCGTTACCCGCAACTGACGCTGCCCATCAGCCTGATCTATGGCGCGCAGGACAAGGTCCTGGACTTTCGCAAGCACGGCCAGGCCCTGGCCGACAAGGTTCCGGGCCTGAAACTGCAGGTGGTGGAGGGGCGCGGGCACATGCTGCCGATCACCGCCACCGCGCGGGTGGTGGAGGCGGTGCACCACCTGGCCAAGCGTGCGCGGCCGGCGCAAAGCGCTGCAATCCTGCATCCGCCGTTTGCGTTGGCAGGCAAATAATCGTGGCACTCACTGCGGGTTGTACCGTCCGAAATGCTTGCCCTAGAGACCTGACCCAGCGGCTGAAAAAGAGACTGTCCGGTCACGTAGAAAAGGCCTCGAAAAAGTAGTTGACGACCTAACGATTCCGCGCTATTTCTTTAAAAAAATATTTCAATGTTTATTTTGAAATGATTTTTGAAATGCCTAAGAGCGAATAAAAATGAAAAAAACGTCTTTTATCGCATGGTTGATTTCCTGGAGCATTCAACGCTCCCTGAACCTGTTTTGCACTGCCCAGCAACGGTGGCTGCCATGAACCAGACACTGGCAGCGCCTAGCGTATGGACCGACGGCAAGCGCCACCTGTGGTGGTTGGGCATCATGCCCTTGGCCACGCCTTTGTTGTCCGGCGCCCTGGCCATCACCACCGGTATCCAGCAACTCTGGTGGGTCGGCGTATTGGTGATCTTCGGCCTGATCCCGCTGATCGATGGTTTGCTCGGTGAAGACGTGAGCAACCCGCCCGAATCCGCCGTCAGCCACCTTGAATCGCAAAGCTACTACCGCTGGATCGTCTACACCGGCGTACTGTTTGTCATCTCGTCGGTGGTGATCACCGGTTGGCTGGCTGCCGGGGGTATCGACTGGATCATCCAGGGCGGGCTGTTGCAGGCTGCCGCGAACCTGGAACCGTCGAGTTGGCTGTCCCATGCGGCCAGCTACCTCACCGCACGCACCCAGCTGCATGGCGAAGTGAGCTGGTTCACTTACCTGGGCATGGCCATGTCGACCGGCGCCGCCACTGGCATCGCGATCAACACCGCCCATGAACTGGGCCACAAACCCAATGCACTGGAAGTGTTCTTGGCCAAAGTCACCTTGGCCCCGACCTTCTACGGTCACTTCTACACCGAACACAACCGTGGTCACCACGTCCGTGTCGCCACGCCGGAAGATCCCGCCAGTTCGCGCCTGGGCGAGAGCTTCTGGGCCTTTCTGCCGCGCTCGGTGTGGTTCAGTGCCCGCTCGGCGTGGAACCTGGAGCGCGAACGCCTGCGCAAGCTCGGCCTGCCGGCCTGGCATTGGCAGAACGGCGTGCTCAGTGCCTGGATGTACAGCGTGGTGCTGTGGGGCGCGATGATCGCCTGGCTGGGAGCGGCAGTGATTCCGTTCCTGATTATCCAAGGCATCTACGGGTTTTCGCTGCTGGAAGTCGTGAACTATGTAGAACACTACGGGCTTAAACGTCAGAAGTTGCCCAATGGTCGTTATGAACGTTGTTCGCCACGGCATTCATGGAACAGCAATCGGATTGTGACCAATATCTTCCTGTTTCAATTGCAACGGCACTCCGATCACCATGCCAACCCCACTCGTAGTTATCAGTCGTTGCGTCATTTTGATGAATCGCCGCAACTTCCTTATGGTTACGCCAGCATGATTGTCTGGGCCTACGTGCCTTACTTATGGCGGCGGCGCATGGACCATCGGGTACTGAATCATTATGCGGGAGATATAACGCTGACCAATCTTCAGCCCTCACAACGGTTGAAGTACCTGGAGAAGTACAGCAACAGCGCCAAGCCTTTTTAAGTTCAAGCTATACCGTGTGCGTACTCGGGGCCTGCGTGCCGCGCAGGTCTCTATCACCCGCAAGTTTGCAAATGGATAGCCAGAAAGTTGTTTGACCCTAACAAAAATAATTAAAGGGAAGGACGTACACCATGCAAGCACCTGCCAAGTTCACCACCCATATCGTATTGGCTGCGCTGGGCCTTATTGTCTATCACCAGGCCCAGGCAGCGCGCATCGAACCCGCCGGCAGTGCATTCACCGCCCAAGGCCCCATCAGCTTTTCCAAAGGCGCACTGATCAGTGCCGATTGCACCATCAAGGTCGCCGGCAAAGTGTCGGCGGATGGCTCATCGGTGAATGTCGACAAAGTCGAATTCGACGGCGGCCTCAAGTGCAGCCGGGTCGAAGCCATCAACCTGCCTTGGGTACTGGTTGCCAAAGATACCAAGAGTGGCTCCATGTCGAAGATCAGCGTGGATGTCCACGCATTTGGCCTGGGCGGCAAATGCGGTCCTTCTACCGCCGAAGGCACCTGGGATAACGCCACTGGCAAGTTGGAGGCCGCGAATGTACCAATTGGCGAAGACTGCACGATCAAGACGGTATCCATCAAGATGCCACCTAACTTTAAGGTTGTTGAGTAACCACCTGATTTTATTGCGGTAATTGAATTGAGATTTGGCTGGAAAGGGAAGTTCTGCAGTTTCACCGTGACCTCTCGATCATGGCCATTACCCCTGGCGAAATGACTTCGCCATAACATGTGAGGAAAAACAATGAAAAGCTTGAAAACCCTCGTGTCGTTGACTGCTTTGACTGTTTGCATGGGTGCTGCTTCCATGGTGAATGCCGCTACCATTTCTCCTGCTGGCGCGGGTTTCACTACGCCCGCAGGTGCTATCACTGTTACATCGCCTGCGTCGTTCGGGGCGCCCGTGGCTTGCACCATCGTCTTTACCGGCAGCGTGGCTGCGAGTGGTGCCAACGCTTCGATCACCGGTGCCACTGTGAGCGGCTCCAACCCACTTTGCGGTGTGCCAGTGTTGCTGGGTTTGCCATGGACCTTGACCGCCTCCACCGCCACCGGGCCTGACACCTTTGCAGGCACTGTATCGGGCGTGAACTTCAAGATCGTCAGCAACTGCGCAAGCGCTCCCGCCACCATCAATGTGGTCTACAACAACAGCACCCACACCATCACTGTTCCATCGGCACAAACCGTCGGCAGTTGCAAAATCACTGCGCTGACCGCGACGCCAACCCCAACGCTCACTGTCAACCCTTGATAGGCGTGCGCTTGACGTGATGATCACACGTTGAAACGCAAGTGCCCTGCAAAGGGCACTTGTTAAGGCAAGCCAAGGCGGTGATTCCGGCTGTGGTGGATAAAAATAATAAGGAGTGGAGCATGAATAATAAGAAACAACAGGCCCAGGCGTTACTTGGCCTGGCGTTGTTGAGCGGGTTTATGGTCGCAGCCGGGCCCGTTCAGGCTGGCGGGTACTCGACTCCTACATTTGGCGCGCAAGGCTGGGGCCGTGCGTTTGGCGGTGGTTCACTGTTCAAGAATGACCCTTCTTCAGCCTACAACAACCCGGCCGCCATGGCGTTCATTGACCAGACCATCGCGCAGCAGAACGTTATCTATGCGCGTATCAATATCAAGTTCAAGGGAAATGCCTATGACTACAAAGGGGACCCGACGTCCACCGGGGTCATGGACGAATTCGGCGGTGTGACCTCCACGCCGCGTGAAGGCAATGGGGGTGAAGCCGGCTTTACGGCTTGGGTGCCCACTGGCTTCTTGGTGATACCTATCAACGATCGCTTCAGTTTTGGCTTGAGTCAGGTCGTCCCGCAGGGCATGAAATCCACTTGGGATGAGGATTGGAAAGGCCGTGACTTCGCCGTTGACACCAAAATTGAAACCGTAGGTTTGACCGGCTCGCTGTCGTTCAAGGTCAATGACCAGTTTTCTATTGGTGCAGGTGCCATTGTTCAGCACAGCACAGGGTTCGTGAGCCAGAACGTCGACCTGTATGCGGCGGCGGCGGTCTCGCCGGGGCTGGGTGGTCTCGGCATCCCGTTCCCATCGGGGGTAGGGCAGTCGCTGATGCGGGTCAAGGTCGATAACACCTCGGTGGGCTGGTTCGCCGGCCTGGCCTGGAAACCCACTGAGAAAGACACGCTGGGTTTCAACTACCACGCCAAGATCAAGAACAAAATGGAAGGCAAATACAACATCTATGCTGATCCAGGCAGCAGGCTGCTGATGACCGATGCCGGAGGGGATGGCTTGACGCTGGTCGAGCGTGCTTACCCCGGCCTCAAACTGTTTCCGGACGGCGCGAACGCATCCACTCAGTTGGACATCCCGGCCACCGCCGCCATCGACTGGGTGCATGTGTTCAACGACCGATTCAGCCTCGGCGCCAGTGTGCTGTGGACCCAATGGTCGTCATTCAAGGCGCTGACCCTGAAGTCCGATGGCAATACCATCGTGTCGATTCCCTACAAGTACAGGGACGTCATGATGTATTCCCTGGGGGGCGACTATAAGCTTACCGATGACTTCACCCTGCGCGCCGGTGTTGCCTATGACCAGACTCCCACCCGCAATTCCACGCGTGACCCACGTATCCCCGACGGCGATCGTTACTTCGCTTCTCTCGGCTTTGGCTACGATATCAAGGCCATACCCGGCTTGAGTATCGACGGTGCCTACTCTCGGCAGTTTGTCGAGCAGGTGAAGCTCAAAACCGTCAACGTCGACCGCCTGGGCGCTGCGCGCCTGGATGGTAAAGTCGACAGCAAAGGTGAGGTTGTCAGCCTGTCGGCCACTTACAAGTTCTAATGCATGCGGTAGTGGAGCAGCCAGTCAGCGCATCTTTCTGCTGTTTCACGCGTTTACCGCATCGACGGGTCGCCTGTGCGACCCGTTTCGATTTTTACTGAAGCACCTTCAACCTCCCGCTTCATCATCCCTCGCAAGTACTCACGACCCCGCCTGGTTCCGTCATTATTTCCTAATAAATCGATGTTTTCACTCGCTCGGATTAGTCCTATTCCGGCGCCTGCTTAGTTGCAGGAAAGTTGTTCTACCCGAACAAAAAATAATTTGAAGGGATGAACGCTAACTATGCAATTTCCTACAAGGTTCCCCGCTCATCGGTATCGGTCATTGATGTGAAGTTTGGCCGGATCGAGGAGTTCTGCTGTTTCACCTCAACTCCTCAGTCATGGTCATTGTCCCTGGCGACTAACTCGCCTTTCTACGTGAGGAATAACAATGATGAACTTTAAAACTGTCGTATCGTTGTCTGCCTTGGCTGTTCTGATGGGGGCCGCCTCCATGGCCAATGCCTACAGCATCACCCCTGTAAACACCAACTTCACCGCACCCGGCACGATCTCGGTGAAATCGCCATCCTCCTATCAGGCCGCGGTCAATTGCGGGGCGACCTTCACCGGTAATGTCGATGCCGCTGGCGTTGCCAAAATCACGGACGTTGCCATCACAGGTGGTGGGCTTTGCAGCCTGCCCAAGATCACCGGCTTGCCATGGACGTTGACGGCCACCGGTGCTACCGCAGGTTCGGTGACCAACGTCGGATACACCATCGCGGGTTCGATTCTGTACCCCGTCTCCAATTGTGGTGCTTCCACCATCACCGCCAACTACAGCGGTGGCGTGTTGACGGCTACCAATCAATCCCTGGCAGGCAACTGCACCGTGGTGAGCCTGAGCGTCAAGCCAACGCCAGCGTTCACTGTTGTTCCTTGAGGATGGCGTGAATACAAGGGGCTGAGCGCCCGTTAAAAGGCAGGCGCCTCCCATGAGGCGCCTGTTGCGGCTGGCTGATTGAGAGCGCAGTAGAGGTGCCGTGTGAATTTCAATAAACGACAGATAGACGTACTGCTGGGCCTGGCGTTGATAGGCGGATGGATGGTGTCCGCACCTGTGCAGGCCGGTGGTTTCTCCACCCCGACTTATGGCGCCCCCGGTTGGGGCAGGTCCTTCGCGGGCGGCTCACTGTTCAAGAACGATCCGAGTTCGGCGTATAACAACCCGGCCGCCATGGCCTTCATCGACCGTAACGTTGCGCAGTTCACGGTCGATTACGCGCGCATCAAGATCAAGTACAAAGGCGACGCCTATGATTACGCAGGCAAGCCGATTTCCAGCACGCCGCTGGACGACAGCGGCTTTCCTGATTCCACAGCGACGACCGCGAACCACAATGACGGTGGCCAAGGGGGCTTCTCCGCCTGGCTGCCCACAGGCTTCATGGTGATGCCGTTGGGCGACCGGTTTGCCTTCGGCCTGAGTCAGGTCGTGCCCCAGGGCATGCGTTCCACCTGGGACCAGGATTCGAAACTGCGTGGGTTTGCAGTGGACACCAAAATCGAAACCGTGGGTTTGACCGGCGCCTTGTCGTTCAAGGTCAACGAACAGTTTTCCGTCGGCGGTGGGGTGATCGTCCAGCACAGCAAGGGGTTCGTCAGCCAGAACATCGACTTGTTGTCGGCGGCGGCGGTATCGGACTCTGAACTGGGCGGCATTGCTTTCCCGTCGGACGTTGGCGGCGCGCTGATGCGGGTCAAGGTCGACAATGTGTCAGCCGGCTGGTTTACCGGTGTGGTGTGGAAACCCACGGCAAAAGACACGCTGGGGTTGAACTACCACGCCAGGATCAAGAACAAGATGACCGGCAAGTACAACATCCATGCCGATAAGTTTTCCTACAACCTCATGACCCAACCAAGCCCCTTCGGTGGCAGCGGTACGCTGGTGGGCACGGCCTATCCGGGGCTTGAGCTGTTTCCGGACGGTGCCCATGCCAGCACCCGGCTGGATATCCCTGCTACCGCAGGCCTGGACTGGGTGCACCAGTTCAATGATCGGTTCACCCTGGGCGCGAGTGTGGTCTGGACGCAGTGGTCCTCGTTCAAGGACCTGACACTCAAGTCGGGGGACATCACCATCGTGTCTATTCCCTACAACTACAGGGACACCTGGATGTACTCCCTCGGTGGCGACTTCCGTGCGACCGATGAGCTGACCTTGCGTGCAGGTGTGGCCATTGACCAGACGCCAACCCGCAATTCCACCCGTGACCCGCGCATCCCGGATGGTGATCGCACCTTTGTGTCCCTCGGTGCCGGGTACGACGTGAAGACAATTAAGGGCCTGACCCTCGACGTTGCCTATTCCCACCAGTTCGTTCAGACGGTGAAGTTGAAGACCCAGAACGTCGACCGGCTGGGGGCCGCGAGCCTCGATGGCAAGGTGAATGCGTCCGGTGATGTCGTCAGCCTGTCGGCCACCTATACGTTCTGATGTTTCAAGGCTGTATTCCCCTTTGGTGACGGATTGACCAGGCGGCTCGCTCAGCCGCCATTTTTTTGTCCAGGCATTAAATAATAATTTCAAAACAAAATTTGAATATAGTTTTCGAATTTTGTAGTGTGGCGTTACGCCGCATGTCATCCGACCTGGCGCACGTAGGCCGTACCCTGAATCGAGTCGAGGTATCTCCATGGTTATCTGGTTACTGGTGGGTTTCGCAGCAGCGATCGCCCTGGCATATCGACAAACTGTCGCCACCCTGTGGTTGGCCGCAGGCCTGATCTGGCTGGCAGCGGGTTACCTGTTCAACGTCGTGGCCGGTTTCGGCGCCACAGTCGCGGCGATACTGGTGGTGGCGCCCGCGTTGCTGATGACCATCAAACCCCTGCGCCGCACCTTGCTGACCAGCAGGGCTTTGGGCCTGTTTCGTACGATCATGCCGGCGATGTCTGACACCGAACGCGCCGCCATAGAGTCCGGCACCGTGTGGTGGGACGCCGAGTTGTTCAGTGGCAAGCCCAATTGGCAGCGCCTGCTGCAAGCCGCACCGGCCAGCCTGAGCGCCGAAGAACAAGCCTTCCTCGACAACGAAGTCGAAACCCTGTGCGACATCGCCAACGACTGGGAAACCACCCAGGTCTGGCAGGACATGTCGCCCGAAGGCTGGCAGTACACCAAGGACGCCGGGTTCCTCGGCATGATCATTCCCAAGCAATACGGCGGCAAAGGCTTCTCCCACTACGCGCACTCGCAGGTGGTGATGAAGCTGTCGACGCGCTGCTCGGCGGCCGCCATTTCGGTGATGGTGCCCAACTCCCTCGGCCCGGCCGAACTGTTGTTGCATTACGGCACCGATGCCCAGCGCAACTACTATCTGCCGCGTCTGGCGCGGGGTGAAGACATCCCATGCTTTGCCCTGACCAGCCCGTATGCCGGCTCCGATGCCGGGGCGATTCCCGACCTGGGCATCGTCTGCAAAGGCACCCATGAAGGCGAGGAAGTGCTGGGCTTTCGCGTGACCTGGGACAAGCGCTACATCACCCTCGGCCCGATTGCCACGGTGCTCGGCCTGGCGTTCCGCGCAGAAGACCCGGACGGGTTGCTCGGCGCTCCGGGTTCACTCGGTATCACCTGCGCACTGATCCCAACCTCCCATCCCGGCGTCAACAGCGGCCGCCGGCATTGGCCGCTGAACGCCGTCTTCCAGAACGGTCCTACCACCGGCAAGGATGTGTTTATTCCGCTGGAGTGGGTGATCGGCGGCCGCGAGCAAGTCGGCAACGGCTGGCGCATGTTGATGGAATGCCTGGCCGCCGGCCGTGCGATTTCTCTGCCGTCGGCCAACGTTGGCCTGGGCAAGGTGGCGGTGCGCGGCACCACCGCCTATGCCGCGATGCGCAAACAGTTCGGCCTGCCCATCGGCAAATTCGAAGGCGTGCAGGCGCCCTTGGCGCGCATGGCCGGACACTTGTATGCCTGTGATGCGGTGCGCAAGGTGTCGGTGGCGTCCCTGGACGCGGGTGAGAAACCCTCGGTGATCTCGGCGATTGCCAAGTACCACGTCACCGAGCGCGCGCGGATCATCGTCAATGACGGCATGGACATCGTTGCCGGCAAGGGCATCTGCATGGGCCCCAACAACTTCCTGGCCCGTGCCTACCAGCAAAGCCCCATCGCC
The DNA here is from genome assembly GCF_049896305.1 of Pseudomonas sp. DWP3-1-3b3. Lineage (NCBI taxonomy): Bacteria > Pseudomonadati > Pseudomonadota > Gammaproteobacteria > Pseudomonadales > Pseudomonadaceae > Pseudomonas > Pseudomonas sp. DWP3-1-3b3. Next base: position 88,325 of record NZ_JAFCUA010000013.1, read on the forward strand.
ATCACCGTGGAAGGCGCGAACATCATGACGCGCTGCCTGATCATCTTTGGCCAGGGTCTGATCCGTTGCCATCCCTACGTGTTCCGCGAAATGGAAGCGGCGCGTAACCCGGACCGACGTAAAGCGCTGGAAGCCTTCGACAGTGCCATGTTCGGTCATGTGAGCTTTGTGCTGGCCAATACCGTCCGAGCGGCGGTGCATTCCCTGACAGGCGGGCGGCTGATTTCCGTTCCGGCCAAGACCGACCCGGCGCTGGCGTCCTACTACCGCCAGGCTAATCGTCTGTCAGTGGTGCTCGCGCTGATTTCGGACATTTCTATGGGTGTGCTGGGCGGTGCCCTCAAGCGCAAGGAAAGCATCACCGGGCGCCTGGGCGATATTCTGTCGCAGCTGTACATCCTGTCCTGCGTACTCAAGCGGTTTGAGGACGACGGCCGGCCCCAGGCGGATCTGCCGTTGGTGCACTGGGCGGCGCAGGATGCATTGCAGCGGGCCCACGAAGCGCTGGCGGAAGTGCTCGATAACTACCCCTCGAAACCTGCTGCGGCGGTGCTACGTGGCCTGACCTTCCCGTTCGGGATCCCACTGCGCAAACCGTCGGACCGTCTGCTGGCCCAAGTGGCCGACGTGGTGCAGACACCGGGCGAAACCCGCGACCGCTTGTTGGCCAATTCCTACATTCCCCGTCCGGAAATCGACAAGTTGGCCTACGGCGAGCTGGGTTTCCGCCTGCTGCCCCAAGTCGAGCTGATCGACGCCCGGCTCAAGCCCGCCGTGAAGCAGGGCCTGATCGAGCCGATGCCGATCTCCGCCACGGCCTTCACCGCCTGGCGCGTCAAGGCGCGGGCGCTGGACTTGATCAGCGATGACGAAGACACCTTGCTCGGCCGCTACGTGGAATACGCCGACCACGGCATCCAGGTGGACGACTTCCCGCAGGACTTCGGCTTGCTGGAGGCGTTGCAGCAGCGCAAGCAAGCGCTGGAGCCGACGGCGAAACGTCGCACCAGCCAAAGCGAAAACGCCTCGGTCAATTAGCCAACACCGTGTTGTGAGTGAATCTATCAATGAGTGACAGCTACCTTTCCTTCGTCAATTCCCCTTGGGGCCGTCGCCTGGCTCAGGCCATCGGCTTGCCGCAGCCCCTGCCACTGCAACGCCACCGCAGCGGCCAGCAGGGCTTGGTCAACCCGGTGATCATCGCCGGGGCAGGGCGCCTGGCCGCCGAGGTACAGCGGATTTTCGCGGCCACTGATACCGTTGCCGCCACCCCGGCGACGCTCAAGGCGCCGTCCACGGTGAAAGTGCAGGGCGCCGTGTTTGACGCCAGCGCCGTGGCCGACCTGCAACAGTTGGACGAGCTGTATGTGTTCTTCCACGCCAACGCCAAGCGCCTTGGCCACCATGGCCGCGTCGTGGTGCTCGGCACTGCGCCGGAGCATTGCCAGGATTTGCCCCAGGCCATTGCCCAGCGTGCCCTCGAAGGCTTGGTGCGCTCGCTGGCCAAGGAGCTGCGCCGGGCGATCACCGTGCAGTTGATCTACGTGGCGCCGGGTGCCGAAGACGCACTGGACAGCAGCTTGCGTTTCTTCCTGTCGCGCCGTTCGGCCTATGTGTCGGGGCAAGTGGTGCGCCTGGAGAAACCGGTGGACGGCCACGTCACGGTCAATTGGGACAAACCCTTCGCTGGCCGTCGCGCCTTGGTCACCGGCGCCTCCCGTGGCATCGGCCTGGCGATTGCCCAGGTATTGGCGCGGGACGGCGCCCATGTGGTGTGCGTGGATGTGCCCCAGGCCCAGACGGCGTTGCAACAGGCGGCGGACAGCGTCGGCGGTTCGGCGCTGCCCCTGGACATCACCGCGCCGGACGCGCCCGCACTGCTGCAAGCCCACGTCAGCCAATACGGCGCCTTTGACGTGGTGGTACACAACGCCGGCATCACCCGCGACAAGACCATCGCCAAAATGACCGAGGCCGCCTGGCGCAGCGTGCTGGCGGTGAACCTCGAAGCGCCGTTGCTACTGAGCAATGCCTTATTGGACAGCCAAGGCCTGAATCCCGGAGGGCGAATTGTCTGTGTCTCGTCGATTTCCGGTATCGCCGGCAACCTCGGACAAAGCAATTACGCCACCTCCAAGGCTGGTGTGATCGGCCTGGTGCAGGGCCTGGCACCGCGTGCGGCGGCGCAGCAAGTGACGGTGAATGCGGTGGCGCCGGGGTTCATCGAAACCCAGATGACCGCCAAGATCCCGCTGATGATCCGTGAAGCCGGGCGGCGCATGAATTCGCTGTCCCAGGGCGGGCAGCCGATCGACGTGGCCGAAACTATCGCCTGGCTGGCGCATCCGGCGTCCGGCGGGGTCAACGGCCAAGTCGTACGGGTGTGTGGCCAAAGCCTGCTGGGAGCCTGAGCCATGGACTACGTGACGCAGATCATTGATCCGCCGCCTTCACGCACCCGCTTGCTGCTGGATGGCGTGCGTGCCCTGCGTAAACCCAAGCTAGATGGTGCGCCTGCGCTGCCCAAGGAGCGCCTGGTGCGCTCGGCGGTGGGGTTGTCTGCCGCCGACATCGCCGCCTATGGCCGTGCCTGTGGTTTTCGCCGCGAGCAGGGCGTGCCGTTGTCCTATCCCCATGTGCTGGCGTTCCCTTTGCACTTGATGCTGCTGACCCGCCCCAGCTTTCCGTACCCGGCCAGCGGCATGGTGCACCTGGCCAATCGCATCCGTCAGCACCAACGCTTGCACGAAGACCAGGCGTTGCGCATTGAGGTGTATTGCGAGCGTTGGGTGGCTCATCCCAAGGGCCAGGCGCTGAGCATCGCCACCCGTGCCTACGGTGCCGGCACGCTGGTGTGGGAAAGCGACAGCCTGTACCTGCGCCGGGACGTCAAGGATCCCGTCGGCGGACCGTGGGGTGACGCGTTGCCGCTGCAGGAAGAAGGCTTGTTACGCACCCAACGCTGGGTGCTGCCCGCCGACCTGGGCCGACGTTTTGCCAAGGTCTCAGGGGATTTCAACCCGATTCACGCCTCGGTGATCGGCGCCAAGCTGTTCGGCTTTCGCCGCGCCATCGCCCATGGCATGTGGACCCTGGGCCGCGCACTCGCCGCCCAGCAACCGCCCGGAGGCCTGGACCAGGCCGAGGCCCATTGTGACTTCAAGTTGCCGATCTTCCTGCCCGGCCAGGTCGCGCTGTGGGGCCATCCGGTGACTGGCCCGCGCCGCGAATTCGAAGTGCGCAACTTTGCCGGTGACAAACCCCATATGCGTGGCCTTTTCATCTGGAAAGAGAACCTGGAATGAGTGACTACAGCTTCAACCCGGCCCCGGTCCGTCGTGTGGCGATCATCGGCGGCAACCGCATCCCGTTTGCTCGCTCCAACACGGTGTACGCCCACGACAGCAACCAGGACCTGCTGGTCGCCGCGCTGCAAGGGTTGGTCGACCGTTACAACCTGCACGGCCAACGCCTCGGTGAGTTTGCCGCTGGCGCTGTGATCAAGCACTCGCGGGATTTCAACCTGGCGCGTGAGTCGTTGCTGTCCACCACCTTGTCACCGGATACGCCGGCCTACGATGTGCAGCAAGCCTGCGGCACCGGGCTGGAAGCCGCATTGCTGGTGGCGAACAAGATTGCCCTCGGCCAGATCGAGGTAGGCATTGCCGGGGGGGCCGACACCACCTCTGACGCGCCCATCGGCATTAATGAATCCCTGCGCCACACCTTGCTCGCGGCCAATCGCGCCAAGGGCATGGGCGATAAGCTGAAGACGTTGCTCAAGGTCCGGCCGTCGATGTTCTTCAAGCCGTTGCTGCCGCGCAACGGCGAGCCGCGCACCGGCCTGTCCATGGGCGAACACTGCGAAGAAATGGCCAAGCGCTGGCAGATCAAACGCCTGGCCCAGGATGAGCTGACCCTCACCAGCCATCAACGCCTGGACGCGGCCTACCAGCGCGGCTTCTTCGACGACTTGATCAGCCCCCATCGCGGCCTGGCCAGGGACAACAACCTGCGCGCCGATGCCAGCCTGGAAAAGCTCGCCGGCCTGTCTCCAGCCTACGACCGCCAGAACGGCACCCTTACCGCCGGTAACTCCACTCCGTTGACCGACGGCGCCTCGGTGGTGCTGCTGGCCAGTGAAGAGTGGGCCGCCGCCAACGGATGGCCGGTGCTGGCCTACCTGCGTACCGGCGAAACCGCAGCGGTGAATTTTGTCGACGGCACCGAAGGCCTGCTGATGGCCCCGGCCTACGCCGTGCCGCGCATGCTGAAACGCGAAGGCCTGAGCTTCAAGGACTTCGACTTCTTCGAGATCCACGAAGCCTTTGCCGCCCAGGTGTTGTGCACACTCAAGGCCTGGGAAGACCCGGATTATTGCCGCGAACGCCTAGGCTTGGAGGCGCCCCTGGGCACCATTGATCGCGCGAAGATGAACGTCAACGGTGGCTCGCTGGGCTGCGGCCATCCCTTTGCCGCCACGGGAGGCAGGCAGTTGGCGGCGCTGGCCAAGATCATCCATGAGAACGGCGGCGGGCGCGGCCTGATTTCCATCTGCGCGGCAGGCGGGCTGGGCATTACCGCCATCGTCGAAAAGTAGCTCTATCAAAAACAACAACAAGGAGACTGCCATGAACGCTGTAAGCCTGGAACACACCGAACGGATCTGGTTGAACGCTTACCTGCCCGGCGTCCCGGCAGATATCGACGCCGCTATCGAGGACTACCCATCGCTGCGCGAGGTGTTCCTGGAACACCTGGAGAAGTTTCGCGAACGGGTGGCGTACGTCAGCATTGGCACCGAAATGACCTACGCCGACTGGCAGGTGCAAGGCTATGCCTTTGCCGCCTGGCTGCAGGGGCAGGGCGTCAAGAAAGGTGATCGTGTGGCGCTGATGATGCCCAACTGCTTGCAGTATCCGATTTGCCTGTTGGGTACGATCCTGGCCGGCGCGGTGGTGGTCAACGTCAACCCGCTGTACACCTCCCATGAACTCAAGCACCTGCTCAAGGACAGCGGTGCTGAAACGGTGGTGATCTTCGAGAACTTCGCCCACACCCTGGAAAAAGTCATCACCGGCAGCAGCGTCAAGCGCGTGGTGATCGCGGCCATCGGCGATTTGCTGGGGACGTTCAAGGGCGCCGCGATGAACTTCATCCTGCGTAGCGTGCAAAAGCAGGTGCCAGCGTTCAATCTGCGCGGCTCGCTGCGCTTCAACCAGGTGCTGAAACAGGGACGGGCGCTCACTCATTTCCCGGTGGAGATGCACCTCGACGACCTGGCCTTCCTGCAATACACCGGTGGCACTACCGGCGATGCCAAGGGCGTGATGCTCAGCCACCGCAATATCATCGCCAACCTGCTGCAAGCCAAGGCCTGGGTTGGCGACCAACTGGACCAGGACAAGCAGGAAACCAATGTCACCTTGTTGCCGCTGTACCACATCTTTTCCCTGACGGTGAATTGCCTGATGTTCATGTGCCTGGGCGGGCGCAACATCCTGATCGCCAACCCACGGGACGTGAAGCGCGTGCAGATGATCCTGCGCAAGGAGCGCTTCAACGGGATTGCCGGGGTCAACACCTTGTTTAACGGCCTGCTCGAGAACAAGGAGTTCTGCGCACGGGACTTTTCCGACCTGCGCATGGTGATCGCCGGCGGCATGGCCACGCACACGGCGGTGGCCAAGCGCTGGAAGGAAGTCACCGGGCTGCCGATCATCGAAGGCTACGGCCTCACCGAATGCTCGCCGGTGGTGAGCATCAGTCCGATCAACATTGCGCGCATGCGCGAGATGGAATTCACCGGCAGCATCGGCGTGCCATTGCCCTCGACCTGGGTGCGGTTTATCCGCGAAGACGGCGAACTGGCCGAGATTGGCGAGCAGGGCGAACTGCAAGTGCGTGGGCCTCAGGTGATGCAGGGCTACTGGAAGCGTCCGGAGGCCACTGCCGAGGTGCTGGATGCCGAAGGGTGGTTGTCGACCGGGGATATCGGCGTGATGGACGCGCGCGGCTTTATCCGCCTGGTAGACCGGAAAAAGGACATGATCCTGGTCTCCGGCTTCAACGTGTACCCCAATGAAATCGAGGACGTGGTGGCGCTGCACCCTGGCGTGGCCGAAGTGGCGGCCATTGGTGTGGAAGATGGCGTGACGGGGGAGAAGGTCAAGATCATCGTGGTGCGCAAGGACCCGAGCCTGACCCAGGAGCAGATTCTGGCGCATTGCCGGGAGTACCTGACGGGGTACAAGGTGCCCAGGTACGTGGAGTTCCGCACCACTGAACTGCCCAAGACCACTGTCGGCAAAGTCCTACGCAGGGCCTTGCGCTGATTCGAAGGTTTAGGTGATCCAAATGTGGGAGCTGGCTTGCCTGCGATGGCGGTGTACCTGTTACACCGACATCGCAGGCAAGCCAGCTCCCACAAAGTTCTGTGGTGGATTTTAGAGTGAGTTCACTGTTACCCAGCGCTCCTCTTTGGCCGCCACACGAATCGCCGTCGCCAACCGCTCAACTTCCCACGCCGCCTCAAAGTCCGTGCCATCCGCACCTTGACCCGCCAGCGCCAGGATCAACTCCTGCACCTCCAGCGTCTTCAGTTCGTTGTAGCCCAACTGATGGCCCGCCGCCGGGCTGAACGCCGCATAACCGGGCAGGGCAGGGCCTGCGAGCAAACGCTGGAAACCGTCCTGGCCAACGCGACAGATCTGCAATTCATTCAAGCGCTCTTGATCGAACGCCAAGGTGCCTTTCGTCCCGCTGATCTCGAAACTCAGGTGGTTTTTGTAGCCCTGCTTGAGCCAGCTGCTGCTCACCGTCCCGCGTGCGCCGTTGGCAAAACGCAGCAGGGCGTGCACTTGGTCATCCACCGCGATCGATTTAAGGTCGGTGCTGCCTTTGACGGCCGGTCGCCTGGCGTGGACGGTCTGGGTGTCGGCACACACACCCACTACGTCGCCCACCAGATAACGCGCCATCGATAGCAAGTGACTGCCCAAGTCCGCCAGTGCGCCGCCGGCATGCTCGACTTCGCAGCGCCACGACCATGGCGAGGCCGGATCAGCCATGAAATCTTCGCTGAACTCACCCTGGAAGCTGATGATCTCGCCCAACTCGCCGCTCGCAATCATCTGTCGTGCCAGGGTGATCATCGGGTTGTGCTGGTAGTTGTAGCCCACCCGCGTCACCACGCCCGCAGCACTGGCGGCGCGGCGCATGGCGTCGGCCTGTTCCAGGCTCACGGCCAGGGGTTTTTCGCAATACACCGCCTTGCCCGCTGCGATGGCGGCCATGGCCATGGGGTAGTGCAAATGGTTGGGCGTGGTGATGGCCACCACGTCGACATTGGGATCATTGATCAACGCCTGCCAGTCGCCATGGGCCTGGGAAAAGCCCCAATCCTTGGCGCAGCGTTGTGCGCGTTCGGTGTCGGCGTCGGCCAGTGCTGCCAGCTTGAGGTGCAGCGGCAGTTCGAATACCGCGCGGGCGTTATTGAAGGCCAAGGCGTGGGCGCGCCCCATGAAGCCTGTGCCGATCAAGCCGATTCCGAGTTCACGCATCGCCGTGGTCCTTTGGATTATTGTTTTCAGGAGGCTTATTAATGGAATAAAAATTCGTATATTTCAATAGATAGAATAAAAATTCATTAAGGCCTCGCCGATCACTCCAACGAATGCAGCTATATTCAGCCTCTGACGAAAGGCCGTCAGTTAACAAAAGATAACGTAGTGCCGATTGTCAGACGATTCGAAAGCCCGATAGGATGGCCCCTGCTTCCTCCAGGCGCTCTAGATTGCAGGTTTCAAGGCCCCGGAAGGCAGCGATAACAATAATAAATGGGAGAAAGGTCTATGAGTGAGCCTGTCATGGGTTGGGTTGTCTGCCGCCCACGCGCCGCACGCAGGGTTGCGATGCTGGCCGCAGCGCTCTCGCTGTTTGGCGCTGTCGTGTTACCGGCAGCCGTCCAGGCCGCCAGCGATACCTCGTTTGCGATTGAATCCCCCAAGGCCGCCAAAGGCCTGATGATCGATGTAGTCCACGCGGGCAAGCGCCTGGTGGCGGTCGGTGATCGCGGGCACATCCTCTATTCCGATGACCAGGGCAGCACCTGGACCCAAGCCAAAGTCCCCACCCGGCAGTTGCTCACGGCGGTGTTTTTCGTCAATGACAAGCAGGGTTGGGCGGTGGGCCATGATGCGCAGATTCTTGCCAGTTCCGACGGCGGCGCCACCTGGACCCAGCAATACCAGGACCTCAAACGCGAAGCCCCGCTGCTCGACGTGTGGTTCAACGACGCCAACCACGGCCTGGCCGTCGGCGCCTACGGTGCGTTGATCGAAACCACCGACGGCGGCAAGACCTGGGATGACGTCAGCGACCGCCTCGACAACGAAGACCAGTACCACCTCAACGCCATTGCCCACATCAAGGACGCCGGCCTGTTCATCGTTGGCGAGCAGGGCAGCATGTTCCGCTCCAGCGACGACGGTCAGACCTGGGAAAAACTCGAAGGCCCCTACGAGGGCTCGCTGTTTGGCGTGATCGGCACTGCCCAAGCGCAAACCCTGCTGGCTTATGGCTTGCGCGGCAACCTGTACCGCTCAACAGATTTCGGCAATACCTGGGAGCAAGTTGAACTGAACGCTGCGCGGGGAGCGCTGGAGTTTGGTTTGTCCGGCGCGACCTTGCTGGAGGACGGCTCGATTGTCGTGGTCGGCAACGGCGGCAGCGTGGTGGTCAGCCATGACGACGGCGTGACCTTCAGCGTGTTCAACCGTGCGGACCGCATTTCGCTTTCGTCCGTCACGGCGGCAGGCAATGGCAACTTGATTCTGGCCGGGCAGGGGGGCGTTCGCGTCGCTAAAGCCGATGGCGCCGAACCGACAAAACAATAAGAAGGCGGGGAAAGAATGAGCAGTCATCACAACGATAAAGCGACCTTTCTTGAGCGCCTGATCTTCAACAACCGCCCGGCAGTGATCGTGATCTGCCTGCTGGTGAGTATTTTCCTGTTCTGGCAGGCGACCTTGATTCGCCCGTCCACCAGCTTCGAAAAAATGATCCCGCTCAAGCACCCCTTCATCGAGAAGATGATGGAGCACCGCAATGACCTGGCGAACCTGGGCAACACGGTGCGCATCTCGGTGGAAGCCAAGGACGGAGACATCTTCACCAAGGAGTACATGGAGACCCTGCGTCAGATCAACGACGAAGTGTTCTACATTTCCGGTGTCGACCGTTCGGGCCTCAAGTCGCTGTGGAGCCCCAGCGTCCGCTGGACCGAAGTGACCGAAGAAGGCTTTGCCGGCGGTGAAGTGATCCCGCAGAGCTACAACGGCTCCCCGGAAAGCCTCGATCAACTGCGCAACAACGTGCTCAAGTCCGGTCAGGTCGGGCGCCTGGTGGCCAACGACTTCAAATCGAGCATCGTCGACATTCCGCTGCTGGAGTCCTACCCGGACCCACAGGACCAGGGCAAGTTGCTGGCCCTGGACTACCGCAAGTTCTCCCATGAACTCGAAGACAAGATCCGCACCAAGTTCCAGGAGCAGAACCCCAACGTGCAGATCCACATCGTCGGCTTCGCCAAGAAAGTCGGCGACCTGATTGATGGCCTGATCATGGTGGTGCTGTTCTTCGGCGTGGCGTTCGGCATCACCCTGGTCCTGCTGCTGTGGTTCACCAACTGCCTGCGCAGCACCATTGCGGTGTTGAGCACCACCCTGGTGGCGGTGGTCTGGCAGTTGGGGCTGATGCATGCCGCCGGTTTCGGGCTGGACCCTTACTCGATGCTGGTGCCGTTCCTGATCTTTGCCATCGGTATTTCCCACGGCGTGCAGAAAATCAACGGTATCGCCCTGCAATCCAGCGAAGCGGACAACGCACTGACGGCCGCACGCCGTACCTTCCGCCAACTGTTCCTGCCGGGGATGATCGCGATTCTTGCCGATGCGGTGGGCTTCATCACGCTGCTGATCATCGACATCGGCGTGATCCGCGAACTGGCCATCGGCGCCTCTATCGGCGTGGCGGTGATCGTGTTCACCAACCTGATCCTGTTGCCAGTGGCGATTTCCTACGTCGGCATCAGCAAACGCGCCATCGCCAAGAGCAAGAAAGACGCGAACCGCGAACACCCGTTCTGGCGCCTGCTGTCGAAATTCGCCAGCCCCAAAGTCGCGCCGGTCTCGATCCTCCTGGCCCTGATCGCCTTTGGCGGTGGCCTCTGGTACAGCCAGAACCTCAAGATCGGCGACCTCGACCAGGGCGCGCCGGAACTGCGCCCGGACTCGCGCTACAACAAAGACAACAACTTCATCATCAGCAACTACTCCACCAGCTCCGACGTGCTGGTGGTGATGGTCAAGACCAAGGCCGAAGGCTGCTCGCGCTATGAAGCCATGGCGCCCATCGACCAGTTGATGTGGAAGATGCAGAACACCGAGGGCGTGCAGTCGGCGATCTCGCTGGTGACCGTGTCCAAGCAGATGATCAAGGGCATGAACGAGGGCAACCTGAAATGGGAAACCCTGTCGCGTAACCCGGATGTGCTCAACAACTCCATCGCCCGTGCCGATGGCCTGTACAACAACAACTGCTCCCTGGCGCCGGTGCTGGTGTTCCTCAACGACCACAAGGCCGAAACCCTCGACCGCGCGGTGCATGCGGTGCAGGACTTCGCCAAGGAAAACAACAAGGACGGCCTGGAATTCATCCTCGCCGCCGGTAACGCCGGGATCGAAGCGGCCACGAACGAGGTGATCAAGGAGTCGGAGCTGACCATCCTGATCCTGGTGTACCTGTGCGTGGCGACCATGTGCATGATCACCTTCCGCTCCTGGGCGGCGACCCTGTGCATCGTGCTGCCGCTGGTGCTCACGTCGGTGCTCGGCAACGCGCTGATGGCGTTCATGGGCATTGGCGTCAAGGTCGCGACCTTGCCGGTGGTGGCGCTGGGCGTGGGGATTGGCGTGGACTACGGCATCTACATCTACAGCCGCCTGGAAAGCTTCCTGCGCGCCGGCTTGCCGCTGCAAGAGGCGTATTACCAGACGCTCAAGTCCACCGGTAAAGCCGTGCTGTTCACCGGCCTGTGCCTGGCAATCGGCGTGTGCACCTGGATCTTCTCGGCGATCAAGTTCCAGGCCGACATGGGCCTGATGCTTACCTTCATGCTGCTGTGGAACATGTTCGGCGCGTTGTGGCTGCTGCCGGCGCTGGCGCGGTTCCTGATCAAGCCGGAGAAACTGGCGGGGCAGAAGGGCAACTCACTCTTCGCGCATTGATCGATTAGACCATTGCCGCAAGGCACCGCGGGGGAATTGACCTATCATGTGTCTTTTCCCCCGCAGTGACTTCACATCATGACCGATTCGCAACCCAACCTGAGCACCGCCCTGACCGACAGCGACATGCTGATCATCAATGGGCTGCACGCCTTCGACTTCACGTTTGACCAGCACTTGCTGATCGAAAGCATGGACGGCCGGGAACTCAAGCGTTGGAAGTTCAGTCCAGAACAACTGAACGCCGCCACCTTTGATGACAGCTTGCAAAGCTGGCTCTTGAGCAACGAAGACGGTGAACACCGTCTGGTCTGCCTGAGTGCGATCAAGGGCGACAACAATAACGATGAGGACGAAGCGGATGATGATGCGTAAATTCTGGCCCCTGCTGATGGCGGGCAGTGTCGGTGCCATGTCGGTGCAAGCCGCGCCGGCCGACACCTATGAACTGCTGGTGGGCAGCTACACCGCCGGCAGCAGCGAAGGCATCTACCGCCTGCAATTCGACAGCCGCACTGGCAAATTCCAGGGCCAGCCGGTGCTGGCGGCCAAGGCGGCCAATCCGTCATGGCTGACAATCTCCAAGGACCAGAAGCACCTGTTTGTGGTCAACGAAAACGGCCCCGGCCAGCAAGACCCGGTCGGGCGCGTAAGCAGCTACAGCATCGACCCGCAGAATCATCAACTGACCTTGATCAACCAGGTGCAGAGCCTGGGCAATGAGCCGACCCATTCCAGCGTGGCCGCCGATGGGCGCTACCTGTTTGTCGCCAACTATTCGGTGCTGGAAGATCCGGGCGGCAGCCTGGCGGTGTTGCCGGTGGATGCCACGGGCAAGCTGTCGGCCCCTGTGCAACTGAGCGGGCACCCGGCCAGTCGCGTCAACCCTGAGCGGCAGGCGTCCAACCACGTGCATTCAGTGGTGTCGTCGCCCGATGGCAAATACGTGTTTGTGCAGGACCTGGGCGCGGACAAGGTCTTTGCCTACCACTACGATCCCAAGGCCAACCCTGAGCTGCCATTGACGCCGGCCAACCCGGCCTCGGTGCAATTGCCGCCCGGCAGTGGCCCGCGTCATTTGTTGTTCAGCGCCGATGGCAAGCACGCGTGGTTGACCACCGAGATGAGCGCGCAGGTGGCGGTGTTCGACTACAAGGACGGCCAACTGACCCAGACCCAACTCGTGGACTTCGCCGCCGGGCAACCGGTGACCGACAAGGCCGGTGCGGCGCTGCATGCCTCCAGTGATGGCAAGTTCCTGTACCTGAGCAACCGTGGCACGGCCAATCAACTGCTGGTGTTCAGCATCGACCCGGCCACCGCGCACCTCAAGGAACTGCAGCGCCGCTCCGTGGAAGGCGATCATCCGCGTGAGTTCAGCCTGGACCCGAGCGGCAAGTTCTTGCTGATCGCCAACCAGAAAAGCAACGAAATCGTGGTGGTCGAACGCGACCCCAAAACCGGCCTCCTGGGTAAAACCGTGCAGAAATTGCCGATCGATGCGCCCAGCGACCTGAAGTTTCTGGTGCGTCAATAAGCCACAGGCCCCGTCATGCGGGGCCTGAGCCTTTCTATTAATTCTGTTAATAGCGGCTACTGTTTCAAAGCATTTCTAAGGTTTAGCCCTCGGGCGTAAGTTTGGTTCCAAGGCCTTCCCCGGCCACTCAACCAAACGAACACAAGGGTTACCGACATGAATCTGAATCTCTTCTCCATCATCGCCGCTTCCGCTGTTTCCGCCACTGTTGCCCTGCCAGCCGCGGCCAGCGTGGAAGTCTCCGGCAAAAAATCCAGCACCAGCGCCTACACCCAGAAATACCTGCAACAAAGTGCCAACTTCTATGCTGCTCTGGATCACAAGACTCAGCAGTGAGCCCGCTGGCGCGGTATTCAGGGTTTTGCCATCACCGCGATGAACAACCCTGAATCCAGAAAGCGCTCAAGCCAAGCCTGCAACCGTTTATACGATGTACCGGCAAACCACACTCGATCCACATGGGCATACTGGCGCACAAACGGCGCCAGTGCAGCATCCGCCAGGGTCAGGTGGTTAGCCAACAGGTAGTCGCGCTCTGCCAACAACGCTTCCAGCTTTTGCAGAAACACTTCACCCCCGGCCCGATACTGTTCCATCGGTTGCTCGGGGTAGCGTTCGGCATACTTGTATCGATCCAAGTGATACTTGAAGCCTTGGTCGTTCTCGGCGATCAATGCGAATACCGCCGGGTCGCCTTGCAGCAACCAGTTATCCGGGTCGTTTTGCGCCAAGGCCCACTGCATGATCTCCAGGCTTTCTTCAATCACCCTGCCATCAACGTTCAATACCGGCACGGTGCCCTTGGGCGACAGCGCCAGCATCTCGGCGGGCTTGGCCTTGAGGCTCACCTCGACGATGCGCACCGGTACGCCCGAATAACGCAGCGCCAGCCGTGCCCGCATCGCATAGGGGCAGCGCCGGAACGAATACAACAGCGCCTCGCTCACTTGACCTCCAACGTGCTCAAGCCATTGCCCTGGCGCTTGACCTGGATCTGCACCGGAATGCGCTCGTGCATTTCCTGCACGTGGGAGATCACCGCCACTTTACGGCCCTGAGCCTGCAAGCCATCCAGCGCGTCCATCGCCAATTGCAGGGATTCCGGGTCAAGGCTGCCAAAGCCCTCATCGATAAACAGCGATTCGATCTTCAATGTACTCGAGGCCATCGACGCCAGCCCCAGGGCTAGCGCCAGTGAAACCAGGAAGGTTTCGCCGCCGGACAACGAATGCACCGAGCGCAGTTCATCGCCCATTTCCGTGTCCATCACCAACAGGCCGAGCATGCTGCCGCCACGCTTGAGGCGATAACGCCGCACCAACTGGCGCAGTTGCACGTTGGCGTGATGCACCAACAAATCGAGGTTGTAAGCCTGGGCGATCTTGCGGAAGGTGTCGCCGGTGGCCGAGCCGATCAGCGCGTTCAGGCGTGCCCAGCGTTGCCATTCGTCATAGGCCTTGGCGATCTGCTCGGCAAAGGCCTGGTTGGCGTCCTGGCGACGCTGGTCTTCGGATTGGCGTGCGCGCAGTTCAGCGCAGTGTTTTTCACTCTCGGCCAGTTGCTGATTGAGCGTGGCCAAGGCGCTGTCCAGTTCTTCAGCTGCAAGGTTGCCGTTGTGCAGGGCCTGATGGTCGGCCAGGCGTTGTTCGCGTTCTTGCAGCAGTACCTTGGCCTGTTCGACGGCTTTTTCGCTGAGCTGCACCTGCTGGCGCAATTGGCTGACCTGGGCGTCATCGTAGGCCAGCAAGCGGTTGAGGCCAGCGTCATCGAGTTCCGGATGCAAGGCGCGCCATTCGCTGATACGCGTGACGAGGGCCTGTTGTTCGGCCTGCAACGCGTGTTCGCGTTCCTGTTGTGCCTTGAGGTCCGCCGCCAGCTGGATCAGTGCGTTGTGGATTTCCTGCAACTGTTTGCTGGCGTCGGTTTCGCTTTGGCGTGACTGGGTCACGGCCTGTTCCAGTTGCTGCTGCCAGTGTTCGGCACTGGTGAACTCGCCCAGTAACGTGCTGAGTTTTGCCTGGGCTGCTTGCTGTTGGGTCGCCAACTCGGTGACCTGCTGGCGCAGAGCGTCGAGTTGCTGCTGACGATGCTGCTGGTGGGTCTGTTCCTTCTCGATCGCCTGTTGGCGTTCTTGTTGCTCGGCCAGTTCATCGCGTTGATGGCCCAGCTGCTCCAGGCGCTGGCTGACTTGCTGGTCCAGCTGCATGAAGGTGGCGGCCGGCTCGGCGCGCAAACCTTCCAGGGTTTCTGCGGGCAGCAGGCTGGCGAAGGCGTTCAGTTCCTGTTCGAGGCGTTCGCGGTCGCTGGCCAGCTCGCGTTGCTGATCGACCATCAATTGACGGGCCTGTTGGCTGGCTTCCTGGGCCGCTTGCAGTTGCTGCTGCAAGCGCCCGGCGTTTTGTTGCAGGTTGAGCAGGGCGCTTTGGCGTTGTTCGTCCTGAGTGATGCTTTGGCTCAGTTGGCCCAATTGCTGCTCAAGCCAGACGCTGCGTTTGGCGGTGTCCTGGTTGAGCAACGACGCGGCCAGCGGGTGCGCATCCAGACTTGGCTGGAGGGCTTGCTGTTGCGTGGCCAGGTGTTCCTGCTGTTGCAGGTATTCCTTCTGTTGGGCGATCAAACCGCCCACTTCGCCACGCAACTCAGTGAGTTTTTCCTTGAGGCTGTCCACGGCTTTCTGTGCGGTGGCTTCTTCGTTTTCGTCATGCCGACCGAGGCTTTGCAGCAACGCTTCGGGTTGGTGGTACGGGTGTTCGTGGCTGCCGCACACCGGGCAGGGCTGGTCGTCCTGCAACTGCTCGCGCAACTCCTCGACGCTGGCGCTGCGGGCCAGGCGCTGGCGTTCCAACAGTTGCTTGGTCACGTTCAGCGTCTGTTCGGCAACCGTCAGTTCGGCCTTGGTTTGCAGGCCGGTCTGGTTCAGTTGTTCGCGTTGCTGTTGGGCGTCGGTGAGCTTTTGCGTCAGGTTGGCGGCGTGTTGGTCCAGCTGTTGCTGGTTGTCCCACAGGCGCGTCAGGTCTTCAAAGGCGCGCTGCTGTTTGCGATTGTCTTGCAGCAGGCTCGCCAGCAACTGGATCTGCTCGGCCACGGCGTGAGGCTCGGCACCGGCCTCCTGATACAGCAGGTCCAGGGCTTCGCGTTGCTGAGTGAACTGCTCGGCGGCGCGGGTCGCACGTTGCTCCAATTGGGGCAGTTCGGCCTGGCCTTTATTCAGGCGATTGCCGATCTGCGTCAGCTGTTGCAAGCGGTCGCGGTAGGCGGTCCAGGCATCGCTCAGCGGCGCGAGGGCGGCGCTGCGCTCAAGCTCGGTGCCCAGGCGTTGCAGGCGCTCAGTGACGTGATTCTGTTTTTCCAGCAGCGCAGTGAGGTGGGCCTGACCTTCGGCGCAGGCGCTTTCGTGCTGCTGTTGGTCCTCGGTGCGCTTGGCCAGCTCCTTGGTCAAGTGGGCGAGGGTGCTTTGCTCTTCAAACGCCTGTCGCAGCAACGGCACGGCATCCGTTTGGGTTCTCAGGGCCTCAGCCAACGCAGTTTGCGCGCTGGCTTGTTGCTGCTGGGCCTGCCCCTGGCGGGTATGCAGTTCACCTTGCTGTTGGATATGCGACTGAATCTGCACGGCCAACGGGGCAAGCACGCTGCCGAGTTCGGCCTGGCGCGCAAACTGGTGACGCTGTGGCGCCAATTGGTCCAGGCGGCTCAGGTCTTCACGTTGCTGGCCTTGGTTATCCCAATCGGCCTGTGCGCGCTGCAGTTGTTCGGTGGCAGCAAGTTGACGTTCCTGCCATTCCCGCAGCTCCTTGAGCCAGGTGTGCTGAAGCTCAAGTTGTTTGAGTTGCGCTTGCTGTGTCTTGAGTTGCTGTTGTGCGGCATCGAACTGCTGATCCAGCTCCACACGTGCCTCGGGCGCCAGGGGCACTACACCGGTGGCCTGGTCCTGCAACTGCTTGTGCGCATCCCTGGCCTCTTTGGCCTTGTCGAACGCGCGCCGGCCGAGTTGGGTGTACAGGGCGGTGTCGGTGAGCTTTTCCAGCAGTTCACTGCGCTCGTTGTCGTTGGCCTTGAGGAAGGCGCTGAACTCACTCTGCGCGAGCAAGACGGCACGGGTGAACTGTTCGAAGTTCAGGCCCAGGGCGAGTTCCAGCTGGGTTTTGTACTCGGTTTTCTGGCTGGCCAGCAGTTGGTCGCTGTCCAGGTCGATCAGGCTCTGGCGGCTGTTCTGCAACTTGCCGCTGGCCTTGTCGCGGGCGCGATTGGCTTCCCAGCGCGCGCGATAGCGACGGCCACTGACGCCGACAAAATCCACTTCGGCATAACCGCCACCGGTACCACGCCGTAGCAGAGTGCGCGGGTCTCCGATGGAAATGTCGCTGTCGGCATCCGGCATCTTCGCCTGGCCGGTGTCGCCCAGGCGTGGCACCGCGCCAAACAGCGCCAGGCACAAGGCATCGAGCAGGGTACTTTTACCGGCGCCGGTCGGCCCGGTAATCGCGAACAACCCGGCACTGGCCAGGGGCTCGGCAGTAAAGTCGATTTCAAACGGGCCGGCCAGTGAAGCCAGGTTTTTCAGGCGGATGGCGAGGATCTTCATGGCTGTTCCTCCTCCTGTTGCACTTCCTGGAGCAGCACGGCGAAGTCCTTCAAGGTCTGTTCATCCACTTCACTGCCATAACTGTCCTGCCAGGCGCGGCTGAACAATTCCTGGGGCGTGAGCTGGTCGAGTTCGATCAGGCGGTCGTCGCCTTCGTCTTCACTGCTGCCGTTACCTGCGTATTCAGCGGCGATGCGCACCAGGCGCACGGCCTTGCCTTGCAGGGCGCTTTCGATCTGCTGGCGCAGGTCGGGTTGCGGCTCGTCGAGGCGCACGCGCACTTCCAGCCAAGGGTGGCGCTGGGTTTCGGCCAGCAGGTCGACGTCGGGCAACTCGGCCAGGGCCTTGAGGATATCGGCCAGCGGCGCGGCTTCCAGGCGTTGCAGGTCGACCGAGCGCGGAATCAGGATCGGTTCGACGTTCACCAGGCATTGGCCCTGGAACGTCACGTCGAGGATCTGGTGCTTGTAGCCGATTTCGGAAAACGACAGCGGAATTGGCGAACCGCTATAGCGAATGCGTTCTTCGCCATTGACCTTCTGCGGCTTGTGCAAATGGCCGAGGGCGACGTAAGCGACACTTCGATCAAACAGACTGGCCGGCAGCGCCTCGGCATTGCCGATGATCAGGCTGCGCTCAGAGTCTTCCGACACCGAGCCACCGGCCATGTGCGCGTGGCTGATGGCAATCAGCGCCTGGCCTTTTTTGCGCTTGGCGTTGGCGGCGGCGATCAGCCATTCATGCACCTGGCCGATGCCGCGCAGGTAGTCGTCACCCAGGTGCGCGCCGGTCACTTCCGCCGGGCGCAGGAACGGCAGCGCCAGGCACCAGGCGGCGATCTTGCCTTTGGCGTCCGGCAGCGGGATCAGCAGGCGTTCGGCGTCGAGTTGGCCGTCATCCAGCCACAGCACCCGGCCCAATGCATGGGTACGCAGGCGGCGCATCAAGGGGGCGGGCAGCTCAATACGCGAGCCGGAGTCGTGGTTGCCTGCGATCATCACGATGGTCAGCTTGGGGTTCTGTTCGTGGGCGCTGATGATGAAGTCATACAGACGCTCCTGGGCCTTGAGCGGCGGGTTGACAGTGTCGAAGATATCGCCGGCGATCAGCAGCACATCCGGCAGATGGGTGTTCAGTTGGCCCAGCAGCCATTCGAGGAAACAGGCGTGTTCGAAGTCGCGTTCCTGGCCGTGGAGGTTTTGGCCCAGGTGCCAGTCGGAGGTGTGAAACAGACGCAAGGCGAACTCCGTTGAAGAGATGAAAAGGAGGGGAGTTTACCCTGTAAACCTGTGGGAGGGGACAAGCGCCCTCCCACAAGGGTCAGGCGGTGTGCAGGCAGTCCAGCGCTCGGTCAGCCAGGGTTCTGGCACTGTTGATCAAGTGCTCGGTGGCGCCGGCCATGTGGCGCTGATTACTGCTTGACCCTTGGGTGGTGCCAGCAGCGGTCGCGGCTGCGCAACGCAGCACGTCGCAGATCTGGGCGAGGGCGTCTTCGAAGCTGAGGTCGTGGTGCACGGTGAAGGTGGGCGGTGGGTCGGGGACGATTTTGTTCATGGAAGTACCTACAGGGTTTGGAGCCATTCTTTTGCCGATCTCACACGTCAAAAGGTGGCAGCTATGTGCGGGGTGAGATACCGGATTTGTAGGCGCACCCGGCCAGACCGAAGTCTGCCCGCACACAGCTGCCATAGAGCATGTTGCTCATGGCGCCTACAAATTCACGGGATCTCACACCCGATCGCTGATATGCAGCGACGGAGCGAAGGCTAGCCAGTGGAGTGAGCAGGCGCAAGGCCGTGGGATTGTCTAGGAAACTTCCTGCAAATTAAAGCGATATGGATTGCTGGCCTTTAACAATGCATGTCGACCAGACGACGGAGATTAAGTGTGGGAGCGGGCTTGCCCGCGAATGCGGTGTATCAGTCGGGGTATCTTTATCTGACACACCGTATTCGCGGGCAAGCCCGCTCCCACATTTTTGATGTGTGTGGTGTCAGGGAGGTTGCGGTTACTTGGGATAGAGCGGCGGCAAGCTGGTGGTGTCCGCCGCCGGGTCCACCTCGCGCTCGGCCATCGGGATCGCCTTCACCGCACGCCACAGGTCTTCACCCAGCCAGAAATGCCCGCTCTCGCTGTACAGCGCGCCGTTCAAGCCATCCAACGCATCCGACAGCGGCACAAACCGCGCCGCCATATCGGCGAGCGTTTCCGGCTGCTGCCGCGCCCAGGCGTCGAGGGCCTGGCGGGTGGCTTGCGGGTCGTTGGCCTGGGTGGCGCGCTTGAGGTCGTCGAGTAGCGTGCGCGGGCTCGGGCCGGTTTGTGCGGCGCGCAACACGGCCGGTTGCCGACGGGCACGCCACCACAGGCCAAAGCCCAGCAGGGTGGTGCAGGCGAGGATCAACGTGCTCAGTTGCCACAACCACAGGCGTTCATCGTCCGGAGCGGTGATCACGGTCGGCGTTGCAGGTGTGTCCACGGCCAGGCTCGGGTTGATCGCCACTTGCAAGGTGCGCGCGGGCAGGCTGGTGCGCTCCAGGTGGTCTTCGTGGGTGTTCCACCACACCACGTCCACGGCGGGCAGTTCCAGGCTGCCGGCGCGGGTGGGCACCAGGGCTTCGCGGTCTTCGCGGCTGCCGATCAGGCCACGGTCGTTGGTCTGGTTGCCGAGCACCGGTTGGTCCGGGTAGCGGCGCAGGCCATTGATCTCGGTGCTGGGCAAGGCCGGCAGTTGCGCACTGGACAGGCCCTCGGCCTTGACCGTGAGGCTGCGGGTCAGGGAGTCGCCGACCTGCACATGCTCAGGCTCCGGGTTCCAGTTTTCACTCAGGGTCAGGCTGCGCGCTGGCAGCCAAGGGGTATCGGCGGGGTACAGCGCGGGCTTGGGTTTGACCACCAGGGGCAACTCTGCAGAACTGACGTGGATCAGTTTGCCGGGCTTGGTGCCTTGCAGGGTGTTTTCCTGGGGTGGGCGCGACTCCACCAGCGTCGCGCTGAAGGTCTGCGCCGGGATCGCCAGCGTGCCGCTGTGCTGCGGATAGATCGCGTAGCGGGTTTCGATCACGCCATGGCGGATGCTGTTGATGACTTTTTCGTAGGTGCGTGACTCGCCCAGCTGCTCCACGCGCGCATCGGCAATCTGCAAGGGCGTGAGGCTGCTGTCGTCATACAGCGACACCGAATGGTAGACGCGCACGGTCAACAGCGCCTGGGCCTGTACGTAGACGCTGGTCTGGTCGAGGTTGGCCTCGACAAACACCGGCGCCAGTTCGGCGGCGGTGTTCTGGCTGGCGGTTTCGACCACTTGCAGGCTGATCGGCTGGGTCTTGTAGTCGCCCACTTGCAGGGGCGGGATGACCACCGTGCCGTTTTCCTTGGGCAGCAGGGTGATGATCCAGCGCGTGGTGGCGTGGTTATCGCCGCCAAGGGTGGTGAGCTGGTTGATCTGGCGCGTGCCGCTGACTTCGAACTGCGCATCCAGCGGTGTCAGGTCTGGCTTGCCGAACTGCGTGACATCACTGGACTCCACCGTCAGTTCCACCGTTTCCCCGGAGTTGACGCGGCTGCGGTCGACGCTGGCGGACAGGTTCGCCGCCTGAGCGTGGCCTGCCGAGAGGGCGAGCAGGAGCAGTAGGGTGGTGCGGCGGCTCATCGAGTCTTGTCCTGATGTTGTTGCTGTTCGTACCAGAATTTGCGGCGCAGCAGTTCGCCGGGGTTGTCCGGGATCTCTTGCAGCCATTGCTCCAGGGCCTGGCGGTGCTCACCGTCGAGGCTGGCGTCATTGGGGCGCAGCGGCGGGGTGGTGGTTTGTTCGTCGCCCAGTTCGCTGCCCGGCACTTCGTTACCCGGGGTGTGCGGCGTGTTGCCGGGTTGGGTGTCGTCAGTCCCGGCTTCGCCTTGCCCTTGGGACGACGGCTCGCCACCTGTGGCGTTTTGCCCACTGGCGCCCGGTTGCGCAGTTTGGCCGGGTTGGGTGGTTTCGTCATCCTCGTTTTTTGCAGGTTCGGTGGGTTCCGGTTCGGCCTGTTCCTGCATCAGCGCTTCCACCAGCGCCTTGTTCTTCAGGGCTGGTTGCAGGTCGGGCTGGGCTTCGAGGGCCTGTTCGTAGGCGTCAATGGCGGCTTCCAGTTCGCCGGACTTGGCCAGGGCGTTACCCCGATTGTAGTGGGAGTAGGCGTCATTGCCCTCGGCAAACAGCTTGATCGCCTCGGCATAGTTGCCGGCCTCGTAAAGCGCCACGCCTTTCCACTGCGGGTCTTGGAAGTGTTCGGCGGCTTCGGCGGGACGTTTTTTCTTCAGCAGGTACTGGCCTTGCTGGTCGGGCCGCAGCCACAAGTCTTGCAAGCCGAACGCATAGCTGGGCTGTGGCGCGCTCAACAGCAGCAGCGGCAGGCAGAACAACCAGCCACGCCGCCCGGCGCAGGCGGCGAGCAGCAACAGCGGCAGGAGCAGCCAGTAACCCTGGTCGGCCCAGGTATCGAGGTGCAGCCGTTGGCCGTCATTGCGCAAGGTTTGCGGCGGGTCGAGCACGCCGAGTTGGCGCAGGTCCTTGTCGTCCAGGCGCGCGGCACGGTAGCGGCCGCCCATTTCACTGGCGAAGGCCTTGAGTGTCGGGCTGTCGAGACGCGGTACCAGGATCGCGCCTTGTTCGTCCTTGAGGAATTCACCGCTTTCCTGGGTGACTGGCGTGCCTTCGCGGCTGCCGATGCCAAGGATCGACAAGGTGGGCGATTGTGCGTTTTGCAGCAGCAGGCGAATGCCCTGGCGTTCCTGTTTGGACAGCGAGGAACCGATCAGCAGCAAGCGACCCTGGCCGAGGCCACCTTGCTTGAGCAGGCCGAGGGCTTTCTCGACGGCCAGGTCGGCGCGATGGCCGGGCTCGGGCATGATCGACGGGCGCAAGGCTTCCAGCAAGTTGCGGCTGGTGGCCAAGTCGTCCGACAGCGGCACCAGGGTGTGGGCGCTACCGGCATACACGACGATGGCGGTTTGCGCATCGGTGCGCGCCTGCAACAAGTCGTATAGCTTGCGCCGTGCCTGTTCCAGGCGGTTGGGCGGGCTGTCGGTGGCGAGCATTTCCGGGGTCAGTTCCAGCAGCACCACCAACGGGTCGGAAGGCTTCTGGCTGGACTGCTCCACACGCTGCCAGCTCGGGCCGAGCAACGCCAATACGGCTAACAGCCAGGCAATGCCCAGTACCACCCAGGGCGATTTGCTCTCGCGGCCGTTGCCACCGCTGAGCAACACCGCGTGGAAGGCCGGCGGCAGGATCATTTGCCAGCGCCCGGCGCGCTTTTGCCGGTGCCACAGGTGCCACAGCAACCAGCCGAGCAACGGCAGCAGCAACAACCACCACGGACGGAACCAATGCGGCCACAGGTCGATCATCGACGCCTCCGCAAACGCAGGCGTTTGAGGCGCTGGCGCCACTCAGGGTGTTGTTGCAGGAATATCCCCTTGCTCGACAATTTGTTGAACAGCCGTTGCAACGCGTTGTTCGGCCAGCGCTCCTGAATCACCAGCAACATGCTCAGCACCAAGGCCAGGGCCAGTGGCGCGCTGTACAGCGCCAGGGCTGGGCGCGCTTGGGTGGGTTGCTGTTCGACGGGCTCGAGTTTGTCGAGGGTCGCTTTGATCGCTTGCAACTCTTCACCATCGCGGGCACGGAAGTACTGGCCGCCGGTGGCTTCGGCGATGGCCTTGAGCGCAGGTTCGTCCAAGTCCAGGCTCGGGTTGACGCCCAGGATGCCCAGGGAACCGGTTTGTTCCGGGTCGGCACCGATGCCGATTGGGTAGATCTTCACGCCTTCTTCAGCCGCCAGGCGCGCGGCGGTCAGCGGGTCGATCTGCCCGGCGTTGTTGGCGCCGTCAGTGACCAGGATCAGCACGCGACTCTGCGCCGGGCGCTGGCGCAGGCGTTTGAGGGCCAGGCCGATGGCGTCGCCAATCGCGGTGTTCTTGCCGGCGATGCCGATGCGCGCTTCATCCAGCCAGGCGCGCACGGTGCGGCGGTCAAAGGTCAGTGGCGCTTGCAGGTAGGCCTGGCTGCCGAACAGGATCAGGCCGACGCGGTCGCCTTCACGCTCCTCAAGGAAATCGCCAAGCAGGTGCTTGACCAGGCTCAAGCGACTTACGTCGTCGTCCTGCCAATGCATATCGGGGAAGTCCATGGAGCCAGACACGTCCACCGCCACCAGCAGATCGCGGCCACTGGCGGCAATCGGTAACGGTTCGCCGAGCCATTCCGGGCGCGCGGCGGCGGTCAGCAGCAGCAACCACAGCACCACGAACGGCGCTTGCTGGCGCCAGCCGGGCAGGTTGACGCGGGCGCGGCGACGGGCCAGGCCTTCAAGGTCGCTGAGGTAGCTGACTTTCAACGCGGGCTCACCGCTGTCGGCGGCCGGCAACACAAGGCGCATCAACCACGGCAACGGCAACAGGGTGAAGATCCACGGCCAGGCGAACTCAAACATGTTTGCGAATCCAGGTGTCGACGGCCTGGGTCAGGCCGGCGATGGCCTTGTCGTCGAGTTTGCATTCGGGTTTGTAGGCGCCTTCGACCAAGACCATCCAGCGGGTGAGGCCGGCGGCGGGGCAGCGGTTGTCGAGGAATGCCAGCCATTTGCGGCCGTTGAGGGTGTGGCTCTGGCTGTAGGGGTAGTCGTTGCGGCACAGGCGCTTGAGCAGGCCGTTGAGCTGTTGCAGCCAGGCGCCGGCGGGCGCGCCATCGTAAGGCTTGGGCATGAGCGCAAGCTCTGCCAGGGCGGCGATGCGCAGGGGGTCCAAGGGTTGTTCGGCACGGGCGATGGGGCGGCGGGTCGGCAGAAAGCGGCGCAGTGACCACAGGCCCCAGCCGAGCAGCGGAATCACCAGCAGCAACAGCCACCAACCCGGCGCGGGCGGCCAGAAGCCGATGGCGGGCGGGGCGATCAGCGGTTGCAGTTGGTCAAGGCTGCTCATTGTTTTTTAACCGGACGTTGCGGGTTGAGGTATTCGCGCAGTTGCTCGACCATTTCGCTCTGGGTGCTCAGGGGCATCAGCAGTACGCGCAGTTTCTGCGCGAGCAACTCCCAGCGCGCAAGGCGCGCTTCGGCCTGGGCCTTGTAGGCCTGGCGCAGGTCGAAATTCAGCGTGTCCAGTTCCAGCTGGGCGCCGCGTTCGGCGAAACGCAACAGCCCTGCGGCGGGCAGGGCGTGGTCCAGTGGGTCGGAGATCGGTAACAGCAGCAAATCGCAATGGCGCGACAGCAAGCTCAGCTGTTGCTCGGCGCCTTCGGTCAGCGCGCGTTCATCGCAGATCACAATCACCAGGCTGCCAGGGCGCAACACTTCGCGGCCACGGCGCAGGGCCATGCCAAGGGCGTCGGCTTCGGGGCGGCTTTCGGTGCTCAGGCTCTGGTTGACGCGCACCAGGCGGTTGAGCAGTTGCAGCAGGCTTTGCTTGCTGCGGCGCGGCTTGATTTCGTAGTGCTCGTTGTCGCCGAACACCAGCCCGCCCACACGGTCGTTATGCCCCAGCGCGGCCCAGCCGATCAGGCTGGCCGCCTGGGCGGCCAGCACCGACTTGAACATCTGCCCCGAGCCGAAAAACAGCCGGCAGCTTTGCTCCACCATGATGAAGATCGGCCGCTCGCGTTCTTCATGGAACAACTTGGTGTGCGGCTCCTGGGTGCGTGCGGTGACGCGCCAGTCGATGGTGCGCACATCGTCGCCGGCCTGGTACACGCGCACTTGGTCGAAGTCCACGCCACGCCCGCGCAGCTTGGAGTGGTGCAGGCCGATCAATGGGCTGCGTTGGCTTGGCGTGGAAAACAGCTGCACTTCGCGCACGCGATGGCGCATCTCGATCAATTCGCTGAGCGTGACGCGGACCCCATCACCGGCGTTCATGGGTTTCAAGCGACGGCAACGACGTCGAGAATGCGCTGCACCACACGGTCCTGGTCAATGCCAGCGGCTTCGGCCTCGAACGACAGGATGATGCGATGGCGCAGCACGTCGAACAGCACCGCCTGGATATCTTCCGGGCTGACGAAGTCGCGACCGGCCAGCCAGGCATGGGCGCGGGCACAGCGGTCCAGGGCGATGGAACCGCGTGGGCTGGCGCCGTAGGCGATCCACTCGGCCATTTCGGGTTCGAACTTGGCCGGCGTGCGCGTGGCCATCACCAGTTGCACCAGGTATTCCTCCACGGCGTCTGCCATGTACAGGCCGAGGATTTCCTTGCGTGCAGCGAAGATCGCCTGCTGGCTGACGCGGCGCTCCGGCTTGGTTTCGCCGTTGAGCGCTTCGCCACGGGCTTGTTGCAGGATGCGCCGCTCGACGGCGGCGTCCGGGAAGCCGATTTTCACATGCATCAGGAAACGGTCGAGCTGGGCCTCGGGCAGCGGGTAGGTGCCTTCCTGCTCGATGGGGTTTTGCGTGGCCATCACCAGGAACAGCGGCGATAGGTCATACGTGCTGCGCCCAACGCTGACCTGGCGCTCGGCCATGGCCTCCAGCAAGGCCGACTGCACCTTGGCCGGGGCGCGGTTGATTTCGTCCGCCAGCACCAGGTTGTGGAAGATCGGCCCTTGCTGGAATACGAAGCTGCCGGTTTCCGGGCGATAGATCTCGGTGCCGGTGATGTCGGCGGGCAACAGGTCGGGGGTGAACTGAATACGATGGAACTGCGCTTCGATACCTTCGGCCAACTCTTTGATGGCCTTGGTCTTGGCCAGGCCTGGCGCGCCTTCCACCAGCATATGGCCGTCGGCGAGCAAGGCGATCAACAGGCGATCGATGAGTTTTTCCTGGCCGAGAATCTGCGTAGAAAGAAAGGTTCGCAGCGCGAGCAGCGCTTCACGATGTTCCATCGATGACGGTTCCTGGAGAGATGAGCCCGGTGGTCGAGAAAAAACGCCGGGCTTGGGAGGCTTACTTTAATGCATCGAAGGGGCTGGCGACTAACGGCGTAACGGGTATTTTTGGCAAAACTTGTAGGATTTTTGTGTGCGAGGCATCACGCGCGGACGTAGGTGCCAGTGCCTTTGAGGATGTTTTGCAGGGTTTCCTCGACTTCGGCCAGGTCCGACGCGCTTGTGGCGTGGGTGATCTCCAACTGGTCCTTGCCGCCCAGTGCATCGGCATCGCCTGCGGCCAGCTCAACCAGCAGCGTCGTGGCGCCCAGGGTGACTTTCAGCCCGTCGAGGGTCGACGGCTCGTAATCCCAGGTCAGTTCCACTTCGTCTTCATCCGGGTAACGGGTCAGCATGAACATTTCGCCGTTCTTGCCGTGACAGCAGAGCATCGCCATGTTGTCTTCTTCGTCATCGCACGGGGTGACCATCAGGGCGTCGGTTTTCAGCTGCAGCATGGGGAATCCTGTCTGGGGTAAGGCGTAATGCGGGCAATTGTGCCATTGCGGCGAATTTTGTGCTGCATCCTGTGTCAGACCCAGTGCATGACCTGGCGGGCAATATCAGTCATTTCTGGTACTCGCAGGCCGTTCAACAGGCGGTTTTTTGGTTGGAAATAGCGGGTTGCCCAAGTCGCAACCCCACGCCTGCTTACCGATGACCGAATATGTCGCAGCGTCGCAAGCAGTGGGCTTCCCACACTCGTTAAGCTGCGCAACGGATGTGCATGAGCCAGGCGCCTGACCTGCCCGTCGTACCGTCGCCCGGCAAGGTGCGCATCTTATGGAAGTTGTATGTGACCTCATTGTCTTGTCCAGCTTCACCCACCTGTCACCCTGATTCGCTAGTGTGCTTATATCAGTACCAGCGAACAGCGCTGACGGTCTCCCCGCAAGGGGATAACACGCGACGCTTCCATCAATAACAAGCCCAAGCGGAGTACCACAGATGGCGTTCTTCACCGCAGCCAGCAAGGCCGACTTCCAGCATCAACTGCAAGCGGCACTGGCGCAGCACATCAGTGAACAGGCACTGCCACAAGTGGCGCTGTTCGCTGAACAATTCTTCGGCATCATTTCCCTGGACGAACTGACCCAGCGTCGCCTTTCCGACCTGGCCGGTTGCACTCTTTCTGCCTGGCGCCTGCTTGAGCGCTTTGACCACACCCAACCGCAAGTGCGGGTCTACAACCCCGATTATGAACGTCATGGCTGGCAGTCGACCCATACCGCGGTCGAAGTGCTGCACCATGACCTGCCGTTCCTGGTGGATTCGGTGCGTACCGAGCTGAACCGTCGCGGCTACAGCATCCACACCCTGCAGACCACCGTGCTCAGCGTGCGCCGTGGCGCCAAGGGTGAGCTGCTGGAGATCCTGCCAAAAGGCACCCAGGGCGAAGGCATCCTGCAAGAATCGCTGATGTACCTGGAAATCGACCGCTGCGCCAACGCCGCCGAACTGAACGTGCTGAGCAAAGAGCTGGAGCAGGTGCTGGGCGAAGTGCGCGTGGCCGTGGCCGATTTCGAACCGATGAAAGCCAAGGTCCAGGACCTGCTGACCGGTATCGACGCCAGCCAGTTCAGCATCGACGGCGAAGAGAAAGCCGAGATCAAGAACTTCCTGGAATGGCTGGTGGGCAACCACTTCACCTTTCTCGGCTATGAAGAGTTCGTGGTACGTGACGAGGCAGACGGCGGTCATATCGAATATGACGCCGATTCGTTCCTCGGTCTGACCAAACTGCTGCGCGCCGGCCTCACCGCCGATGACCTGCGCATCGAAGACTATGCCGTAGCCTACCTGCGTGAACCGACCGTGCTGTCGTTCGCCAAGGCCGCGCACCCGAGCCGCGTGCACCGTCCGGCGTATCCGGACTATGTGTCGATCCGTGAGATCAGCGCCGACGGCAAAGTGATCAAGGAACACCGCTTCATGGGCCTGTACACCTCGTCGGTGTATGGCGAAAGCGTGCGGGTGATTCCGTATATCCGTCGCAAGGTTGCGGAAATCGAACGCCGTTCCGGCTTCCAGCCTAAGGCTCACCTGGGCAAGGAACTGGCTCAAGTCGTTGAAGTGCTACCCCGTGATGACCTGTTCCAGACCCCGGTCGACGAGCTGTTCAGCACCGTGATGTCGATCGTGCAGATCCAGGAACGCAACAAGATCCGCGTATTCCTGCGTAAAGACCCGTACGGTCGTTTCTGCTACTGCCTGGCCTACGTGCCACGCGACATCTATTCCACCGAAGTGCGCCAGAAGATCCAGCAAGTGCTGATGGATCGCCTGAAGGCCTCGGACTGCGAATTCTGGACGTTCTTCTCCGAGTCCGTGCTGGCCCGTGTACAGCTGATCCTGCGGGTTGACCCGAAGAACCGCCTGGATATCGACCCGCTGCAACTGGAAAAAGAAGTGGTGCAGGCCTGCCGCAGCTGGCAGGACGACTACGCCAGCCTGGTCGTGGAAAGCTTCGGCGAAGCCCACGGCACCAACGTGCTGGCCGACTTCCCGAAAGGCTTCCCGGCCGGTTACCGCGAGCGTTTCGCCGCGCATTCGGCCGTGGTCGACATGCAGCACTTGCTCAGCCTGACCGAAGCCAACCCGCTGGTGATGAGTTTCTACCAGCCGCTGGGCCAGGTATCCGGTCAGCGCGAACTGCATTGCAAGCTCTACCACGCCGACACCCCGCTGGCGCTGTCCGACGTACTGCCGATCCTGGAAAACCTCGGCCTGCGTGTGCTGGGCGAGTTCCCGTACCGCCTGCGTCACGCCAATGGCCGTGAGTTCTGGATCCATGACTTCGCGTTCATTGCCGCCGAAGGGGTGAACCTGGACATCCAGCAGCTCAACGACACCCTGCAGGACGCGTTTGTGCACATCGTGCACGGCGACGCCGAAAACGATGCGTTCAACCGCCTGGTATTGACTGCCGGCCTGCCTTGGCGCGACGTGGCACTGCTGCGTGCCTACGCCCGCTACCTGAAACAGATCCGCCTGGGCTTCGACCTGGGTTACATCGCCAGCACCCTGAACAACCACACCGACATCGCCCGCGAATTGACCCGGTTGTTCAAGACCCGCTTCTATCTGGCGCGCAAGCTCACCAGCGACGACCTGGAAGACAAGCAGCAACGCCTGGAACAAGCGATTCTTTCGGCCCTGGACGACGTCCAGGTGCTCAACGAAGACCGTATCCTGCGTCGCTACCTGGACCTGATCAAGGCCACCCTGCGTACCAACTTCTACCAGACCGACGCCAACGGCCAGAACAAGTCGTACTTCAGCTTCAAGTTCAACCCGCACGCGATTCCTGAACTGCCTAAGCCCGTGCCGAAGTTTGAAATCTTCGTGTACTCGCCACGCGTCGAAGGTGTGCACCTGCGCTTCGGCAACGTCGCGCGCGGCGGCCTGCGCTGGTCCGACCGTGAAGAAGACTTCCGCACCGAAGTGCTCGGCCTGGTAAAAGCCCAGCAAGTGAAGAACTCGGTCATCGTGCCCGTGGGTGCGAAGGGCGGCTTCCTGCCGCGTCGCCTGCCACTGGGTGGCAGCCGTGACGAGATCGCGGCCGAGGGCATCGCCTGCTACCGCATCTTCATCTCCGGCCTGTTGGACATCACCGACAACCTGAAAGACGGCGCCCTGGTGCCTCCGGCCAACGTCGTGCGCCATGACGACGATGACCCGTACCTGGTAGTCGCAGCGGACAAGGGCACTGCGACCTTCTCCGACATCGCCAACGGCATCGCCATCGACTACGGCTTCTGGCTGGGTGACGCGTTCGCGTCCGGTGGTTCCGCCGGTTACGACCACAAGAAGATGGGCATCACCGCCAAGGGTGCGTGGGTCGGCGTGCAGCGTCACTTCCGTGAGCGCGGCATCAACGTGCAGGAAGACAGCATCACCGTGGTCGGCGTCGGCGATATGGCCGGTGACGTGTTCGGTAACGGCTTGTTGATGTCCGACAAGCTGCAACTGGTCGCAGCGTTCAACCATCTGCATATCTTCATCGATCCAAACCCGAACCCGGCGACCAGCTTCGTCGAGCGTCAGCGCATGTTCGAGCTGCCGCGTTCGGCCTGGACCGACTACGACACCAGCATCATGTCCGAAGGCGGCGGTATCTTCTCGCGCAGCGCGAAGAGCATTGCCATCTCGCCACAGATGAAAGAGCGCTTTGACATCGCGGCCGACAAGCTGACCCCGACCGAACTGCTGAATGCCTTGCTCAAGGCGCCGGTGGACCTGTTGTGGAACGGCGGTATTGGTACGTACGTCAAGGCCAGCACCGAGAGCCATGCGGATGTGGGCGACAAGGCCAACGACGCGCTGCGCGTCAACGGCAACGAGCTGCGCTGCAAGGTAGTGGGCGAGGGCGGTAACCTCGGTATGACCCAGCTGGGTCGTGTGGAATTCGGCCTCAATGGCGGCGGCTCCAACACCGACTTCATCGATAACGCCGGTGGCGTGGACTGCTCCGACCACGAAGTGAACATCAAGATCCTGCTCAACGAAGTGGTGCAGGCCGGTGACATGACCGACAAGCAACGCAACCAGTTGCTGGCGAGCATGACCGACGAAGTCGGCAACCTGGTGTTGGGCAACAACTACAAGCAGACCCAGGCCCTGTCCCTGGCTGCGCGCCGTGCCTACGAGCGTGCCGCCGAGTACAAGCGCCTGATGAGCGACCTGGAAGGCCGTGGCAAGCTGGACCGCGCCATCGAGTACCTGCCGACCGAGGAGCAGCTCACCGAGCGCGCCGCGAACGGCAAGGGCCTGACCCGTCCGGAGCTGTCGGTGCTGATTTCCTACAGCAAGATCGACCTCAAGGAAGCGCTGCTCAAGTCCCTGGTGCCGGATGACGACTACCTGACCCGTGACATGGAGACCGCGTTCCCACCGAGCCTGGTCGCCAAGTTCTCCGAGGCCATGCGTCGCCACCGCCTGAAGCGTGAGATCGTCAGCACCCAGATCGCCAACGACCTGGTCAACCACATGGGCATCACCTTCGTTCAACGACTCAAAGAGTCGACCGGCATGAGCCCGGCGAACGTGGCTGGCGCTTATGTGATCGTGCGTGACATCTTCCACCTCCCGCACTGGTTCCGTCAGATTGAAGCCCTGGACCACCAGGTTTCCGCTGACGTGCAACTGGAGTTGATGGATGAGCTGATGCGCCTGGGCCGCCGTGCTACACGCTGGTTCCTGCGCAGCCGTCGCAACGAGCAGGACGCTGGCCGTGATACCGCGCACTTCGGTCCGCACCTGGCGGCGTTGGGCCTCAAGCTCGACGAACTGCTGGAAGGCCCGACCCGCGAAGGCTGGCAGAACCGCTACGGTAAATACACCGAAGCCGGTGTGCCTGAGCTGTTGGCACGCATGGTTGCAGGCACTACTCACCTGTACACCTTGCTGCCGATTATCGAAGCCGCTGATGTGACCGGGCATGACGCCGCCGAAGTGGCCAAGGCCTACTTCGCCGTCGGCAGCGCCTTGGACTTGCCGTGGTACCTGCAGCAGATCAGCGATCTGCCGGTGGCCAACAACTGGCAGGCCCAGGCCCGTGAAGCCTTCCGCGACGACGTGGACTGGCAGCAACGCGCAATCACCATCTCTGTGCTGCAAATGGCCGACGCGCCACAAGACATGGAAGCCCGCGTGGCCCTGTGGCTTGAGCAGCACAAGGACATGGCGCAGCGTTGGGTGGCGATGATGGTGGAAATCCGTGCCGCTGTGGGGACGGACTACGCCATGTACGCGGTGGCCAACCGTGAGTTGCTGGACCTGGCGTTGAGCGGTCAGTCGGTGCTGCAACCGGCTTGATTCCGCTGTAGGACAAAAAGCCCCGTATCCTGAGATACGGGGCTTTTTTTATGGCTTAAAAACTGGCGTTGCCCAGACAGGGTTGGATAACTGTTTTCAAACCGTTGTTGTTAGCAGGCAATAAGAATGTCGCGGTCAGCGGCTTACCACCCTCTTTGGCTGGCGCTACTGAAAGTTTTAATGTCTGGCCGCGTGAGGCATCGCTGGCCCAGTAGGCTAATTCGTCATGGGGGACAGCAGCGCTGAGCGCAAATACCGTGCCGATCTGGAATGCTCCGCCGTAAGTCCAGACGCCGTTTACCGGGTGGTCGATGGCCGTGCGTGTTGCCGTAGTGATACGCAACGGCCCATCGATGCTGGCGTCTGGACCTTCGAAAGGCGCGACGTCAAAGCCCAGCGCTGTCGGTGTGATTTGCAATGCAAGGCTGGCGGTCGGGCTCTGTGGGGAACAGCTGATCTCAAGGCTGGCCTTGACGTGGTAGTCGCCGTAAGCGCTGCCACCGAAGGTGCGGGCGGTGAGCATGGGGCTATCTGCGTAGGGCTGTTCAAGCAACCACACGGGGGCTGCCGGGGTGATGATGTAAGTCCCGGCAGTTAACGCATCGCCGGCCCGTACATCGACACTGAACTGTGTGACGACCAGGCCAGTGACCAGTGCGAAAGTGAGGGGGTGCATAGTGCTATTCATCCGTGTTCAAGGCTTTAGGAATGAATGCAATTCTGCGGTTCTATGACCGTCCGTGCTGTCGGTGATTTCGTAGATCAGCGTTGTAATTGTAGTCAGTCAGGGTGGGCCATCTGGCCATCGTGGCTCAGCAATTTGGCCTCCAGGTGATCCAGGTGCTGGGTCATCAGGCTTATTGCGCGCTTCACATCGCGTTGTTCGACGGCATCCACTATCGCTTCATGCTCTTGCCACGCGCAGTAGGTGCACGCCTTCGCTTCGTACTGGGCGATGATCAAGGACGTTAGCGGCACCAGGCTGTTGAGAAATTGCGCCAACGGCGCGTTACGTGCCATCGCGGCCAGTTGCAGGTGGAATTCGCCGGAGAGGCGAATGGCTGGCCCGCGTTGGTCCCGTTCAATATGCTCACGCTCCCGCGCGATCAGTTCGCGCAAATGCCGGATCTGCGTCGATGTGGCCTGCGCGCAGGCCAGTTGCACCACAGTCATTTCCGTCAGGCGGCGGGCTTCCAGGATTTGGCGGGTCTGCTGTGCATCCGGCGCCGCCACCTGGGCACGCTGGTTGGGACGCAGGATGATCACTTGCTGATGGGACAGCTTTGCCAATACGCGGCGGATCACGCTGCGGCTCACCCCAAAAATCTCGCCCAGGCCTTCTTCGGTAAAGCGACTGGCCGGGGCGATCCGCTGTTCCAGGATGGCGTCGAACAGGCGTGGGTAGATGTCGTCCACCGAAGGCTTTTTACCGGCGACCAGGCGCAGGGTCGGGAGGATCGGTTCGTAGTGCAAGGCGTGGGCGGTCATGGCCTGTCTCCAAAAAAATCAGCTGCCCAGATGGTCGTCCGGGATGTTCAAGCGAATGCCCATGCGTAGGCCTTCCTGAAGGATGTGCCGGCGCATCTCGGCACTGGCTAGGGCGCTGTTCTTGTTGCGGATGGCGCGCACCACGGCGTCGTTTTCCTGCAGGCGTTCGGCCAGGTGTTCCGGCGAGTTGCGCAGTACCTGGGCGCTTTGCTTGAGGGCGTTGCTGGTCTGTTGCACCACGTTCTGGAAGATCGGGTTGGAGGTGAGGGCGAACAGTTCTTCGTGAAAGCCGATGTAGGCGTTCATCCCGGCTTCGGCGTCGCCGGCGTCGAGGGCTTCGCGCATGTCCATCAGGGTCAGGCGCAGTTGGCCGACTTCCTTGCTGCTGATGGACTGGGCCACCAGGCCGACAATGAAGGGTTCGAGGGTGTAGCGCAGTTGCAGGATGTCTTCCAGGCTGGCGTCGGCCACGGCGTCGCTGGATTGCGGCTCGCTGACGCTGGTTTCCAGTACGACCACGCCTTTACCGGGCATGGAGCGCACCAGGCCGAGGGTTTCCAGCACGATCACTGCTTCACGCAGGCTGGGGCGGCTGATGCCCATCTGTTCGGCCAGTTCGCGCTGGCCGGGGAGCATTTCACCCCGGCGCCACTGGCCACGCGCCAAGGCGGCGCGGAGTTTTTCTACCACTGAATTGACGACGGTTGAGGTGCTGATCACGTCGTACGCTCCTTAAGAATAAATGAAGGGCCGGCCACCCGGCCCTGCAAAATCAGAATTCCTGATGCGCCGGCAACACCGGTTTCTTGGCCTGGAAGGCATACCCTTGCTGGCCGTCCAGCACCTTGTTGGCGCGCTGGAGGTCGATGTCTTTTTCCCAGCGGGCGATGGCCACGGTGGCGACGCAGTTGCCGATCAGGTTAGTCAATGCGCGACCGATGCCCATGAACCAATCCACCGCCAGCACCAGCACCAGGCCCACCACCGGGATCGCCGGAATTGCCGTGAGCGTTGCCGCCAGAATCACCAGCGCCGAACCGGGAATGCCGTGGGCGCCCTTGGAGGTGATCAGCGACACCAGCAGGATGGTCAGCAGGTCCGTCATCGACAGCGGTGTGCCGGTGGCATTGGCGATAAACACGATGGCCAGGGTCAGGTAGATGGAGAACCCGTCGAGGTTGAACGAATACCCCGTCGGAATCACCAGGCCCACGGTGGAGCTGCCGATGCCCAGGTGTTCGAGTTTACGCATGATCTGTGGCAGCACGGCGTCGGAGGAGGCGGTGCCCATCACGATCAGCAGTTCTTCACGCAGGTACTTGAGCAGCGGCAGCATGCGCAGGCCTGACAGGCGCATCACCAGGCCGAGGATCAGACCGACGAAGGCAAAACACGTCAGGTAGAACAATCCCACCAGGCTGCCCAGGTGTTGCAGGGAATCCAGGCCGTAGGTGCTGGTGGTGAAGGCGATCGCGCCAAACACGCCGATCGGCGCCAGGCGCACGATCATGCCCATGATGCGGAAGATCACATGACTCAATTCGTTGATCAGTCGTGAGATACCCGAGGCGGCTTCGCCCACCAGGTTCAACGCACTGCCGAACAGCACCGAGAACAGCAGCACTTGCAGCACGTTGTTGTCGGCAAAGGCGCCGATCACCGAGTTGGGGATCAAGTCCATGAGGAACTGGCTGGTGCCGCGGATGTGTTGACCTTTGTCGGCCAGTTCATTGAGGCCGGCGGACGACAACTGCTCCAGGTGGATATTGGCGCCTTGGCCGATACCGGTGCTGAAGGCCATCACCAGGCCGATCACCAGGGCGACGGTGGTGAGCACTTCAAAGTAGATCACCGACTTGAGGCCGATACGCCCGACTTTCTTCAGGTCGCCTGCACCGGAAATGCCGCTGACCACCACGCAGAACACGATCAGGCCGATCAGCATCTTGATCAGCTTGATAAAGCCGTCACCCAGGGGTTTGAGTTGCGAGGAGAATTCGGGAAGGGCCAGGCCGCAAATGATGCCGAGCATCAGACCAATCACGACTTGCAGGAAAATCGAACGCGAGCACCATCTGAGCATGGGAGGGATCTCTATTCGGTGCCCTGGTGGTTCCAGGGCTTAATTGTTGTGGTCATACCGGTAAGTCCAGTGCGGGGCCAGTCTACGCCCGGTATTTTTGAAACCACAAGCAATTATTTGACGGTTGACAGGTCCCGGTCTGACCAGTTGGTCGGTAACGGCGATGCTTGAGCGGTTGGTGCGCGAGAAATTTTTTCGCTTATCATCCGCCGCTCGGCACATGAGGTGATGGATGGACACACCAGGACTGACCCCTGACGAAACCGGGCAGACCCACTGCACCTGGCGCACAGCTGCGCCGGAATACCTGCGTTACCACGACCAGGAGTGGGGCGTGCCGGTGGCGGATGATATCCAGCTGTACGAGAAGGTCTGCCTGGAGGGTTTTCAGGCCGGCCTGGCGTGGATCACCATCCTGCGCAAGCGTGAGCAGTTTCGGGCGGCGTTCGACGGGTTTGATTTCAGAAGGGTGGCGCAGTACGGCGAGGCGGATATCGAGCGCTTGATGCAGGACCCGGGCATCGTGCGCAATCGGGCCAAGATCGTGTCCACCATCAACAACGCACGCCGGGCCTGTGAACTGGTGGATGAGACGGGCTCGCTGGCGCGCTGGCTGTGGGCGTTTGAGCCCAGTGAAGATGAGCGCCCGACAGTGGTGGATATGGCTTATTGGACAGGCAACCCCACGTCACCGGCTTCGGTGCGCTTGTCCAAAGCCCTGAAGAAACGCGGTTGGACCTATGTGGGCCCGACCACGATGTATGCGTTGATGCAGGCGATGGGGATGGTCAATGATCATTTGGAAGGCTGTGCGTGCCGGCCACAGATCGAAGACCTGCGCCGGCGGTTCAAGCGACCTTAGGGCTTACTGCTTGAGAGGCGTCAGCACTTCAGCCTTGTCATCCAGCACCATCACCACCAGCAACTTGGCCGGTTTGGTCTGGCTGGCATTGCTCGACTCAAAGTGCCGGGAACCCGCAGGTTCGTAGAACGATTCGCCGACCTGGTAGGTCTTGGCCTTTTCATCGTTCACCCGCGAGGTGATCGCGCCTTCCAGCACATAGGCCACGGCAGTGCCGGTGTGGCTATGGGGCACGGTGGCCTGACCAGGGGCGTAGTCCACGGTGAGCATGAGGGTTTTCTTGCCGGGTACATTGGTCAAGGCGTGTTCTTGCAAGACCTTGATCGACTCCTGGTTATAAACCGGTTCATGGGCAAAGGCGCTGAGCGAGGCGAGCATCAGGGCGGCGGCGAGCAGTGGTTTCATGGCGAAATTTCCGAGTAGTTCGAGACCTCTTCACCCTACGCCGCAAGGCCTGGGTGACCAATGACCAATCCTGGCGAAGAGCAGGAGACCAATACTTCAGTGGTCGAAATCCAGACAACGGGCCAGGTGTTCACGGGTCAATTCGATAAAGCCTTGCAGGGCCGGTAATGCGAAGTGTGCGCTGAGCTGCTCGGCACAGGACCAGCGTCCCGTGACGGTCCACAGGTCGGGGTCCATCGGGTCGCGCTGCACCCCGTAATCCAGGCAACCGGGGGCGGTGCGCACCGCCTCGGCTATCTGCTGCAGGCGCTCGCCCAGTTCCGCTGAGCGCCCGGCGGCCGCGCGGACAAGGACAGTGTTGAAGGCACAGGCTGGCATGGCGATGGTCTCCGAGGTCGGGGTCAGTGCACAGGCTAGGGCCTGACGACGCCAGGACCAATGACCAATCCGCCGGAAAATCCGCTAGCCAATCTGCTGGAGAATATCGCGCACCTTGTCCAGAGCCGGGTCGATGTCCAGGGTTTCGATGGCGCCAAAGCCGATGATCAGGCCGGGGCGTACCGGTGCATCGTGGAAAAATACATCCAGGGGGTACAAGCCCACTTCTACCCGGCGCGCCAGTTCCATCAGCAACGGGATGTTCACCGGCACCTTGCACAGCGCCGCCATGTGGAACCCGGCCACCGTAGGCACCGCTTCGAACCACGGCGACAAGTCACCTGCCAGGCGTTGCAGGATGCGTTCACGGCGCCCGGCGTAGACCGTGTGGCAGCGACGGATATGCTTGAGCAGGTAGCCTTCACTGATGAACTTGGCCAGGGCCCATTGCGGCAGCGTCGAGCTGTGCTGGTCGGTCAATTGCTTGGCTTTGAGCACCGCGCCGTGAATCGCCGGCGGCAGTACCGCGTAGCCCAGGCGCAGCTCCGGCAGCAAGGTTTTCGAGAAGGTGCCGACGTAGGTCACTACGCCACGGGTGTCCATGCTTTGCAGGGAGTCGGTGGGCCGCCCTTCGTAGCGGAACTCGCTGTCGTAGTCGTCCTCGATGATGATTGCGCCCAGCTCGAACGCCCGTGCCAGCAAGGCTTCACGGCGTGGCAGGCTCATGGGCATGCCGAGCGGGAACTGGTGCGAGGGCGTCACGTAGATCAGTCGTGCGCCGTCGGGAATCCGCTCGACCTGAATGCCCTGTTCATCCACCGGCACGCTGGCGACGCTGGCACCCATCGCCATGAACATCTGGCGTGCGGGGCTGTAGCCGGGGTCTTCCATGGCGACAATGCTGCCCGGTTCCAGCACGACGCGGGCGATCAGGTCCAACGCCTGTTGCGCGCCGTTGGTGACCACGATGTCGCTGTCACGGCAGTTGACCCCGCGTGAGAACGCGATATGTCCGGCGATAGCGCTGCGCAGCGCCGGCAAGCCTTCGGGCTGGCTGTAGAAACCACTGTTCTGAGCGATGCGCCGCAACGCGTCCTGGGTACAGCGCCGCCATTCATCCTGGGGGAACTGGTTGCGGCTGGTGGCGCCGCCGATAAATTCATAGCGCAGTGTGCTATCGCGGGTGGGGTGGCGCATGGGCGAGGGCAGTGACTGCCATTTCGCCAGGTTGGCGGCGCAGGCCAGGTCGGTGGCGGCTTGCAGGCGTTCGGTCTGTGGCGCACGGGCGTTGACGAAGGTGCCGCGACCGGTCTTGCCGATCAGCAATCCCTCGTAGGTCAGGGTGGCGTAGGTATCCGACACGGTCTTGCGTGACACGCCCAACTGCTCGGCGAGCAAGCGGCTGGGCGGCAACTGCGCGCCAGCGGCCAGGCGCCCGGAGCCAATGGCTTCACGCAACTGTTGGTACAACTGTTCGGCCAGATCCTTGCGGCCGTTGATCACAACGTGCAGTTCCATGTGTTATTCCGGGCATTGACGTTGCGCCAAGCGTACGCGCGTGCGCGGCAGGCTCAAAATGGTCTCTGCATAAACCGGCCGATTGGCTATAGGGCTTATGCCGTGTGGGTTCTAGGCTGGACAGTCATTGCACCCACCGCCAGAGAGCCGCCCCCATGGAACCCCGCCTGGATTACTACACCGCCTCACCGCAGGCGCTCAAAGGCATGCTGATGCTGGAGGCGACCACGTTTGGCTTGTCCATCGAAAAGCCTTTGCTGGAACTGCTCAAGATCCGTGTCTCGCAGCTCAACCATTGCGGGTTCTGTACGGACATGCACTCGATGGCGGCGCGTCAGCGCGGCGAGACCGAGCGACGTTTGTTCGCGTTGTGCGTCTGGCGCGATTCGCCGTTCTTCACAGCGCGGGAAAAGGCCGCGTTGGCCTGGAGCGAATCCGTCGCGACACTGCCGACCTCGACGGTATCGGATGAACTGTTCGCCGCCGTGCGGCTGGAATTCAGCGAGCAGGAACTGGTGGACCTGACCATGGCGGTGTCCAGCATCAGTGGCTGGAACCGCCTGGCGGTGAGTTTTCGGCAGCAGCCGCCGAATGCTTGATCAGGACAGGAAACCACCGTCCACATTCAGCGATACGCCCGTGGTGTAGCTGGATGCATCACTGGCCAGGAACAGCACCGCACCGGCCATTTCGCTCGGGTCGGCCACGCGCTTGAGGGGGATCTGCGCCAGGGCCATTTTCAGGATCGCGTCGTTCTTCACCAGCGCCGAGGCGAACTTGGTGTCGGTCAGGCCCGGCAGCAGGGCGTTGCAACGAATGCCAAAGGCTGCGCATTCCTTGGCGAACACCTTGGTCATGTTGATCACGGCGGCCTTGGTCACCGAGTAGATGCCCTGGAACACGCCGGGAGAAATCCCGTTGATCGACGCGACGTTGATGATGCTGCCGCCGCCGTTGTCGCGCATCAGCTTGCCGGCTTCCACGGACATGAAGAAGTAGCCCCGGATGTTCACGTCAACGGTCTTCTGGAACGCACCGAGGTCGGTGTCCAGTACGTTGCAGAACTGTGGGTTGGTCGCGGCGTTGTTGACCAGGATATCCAGGCGCCCGAACTGTTCGCGGATACCGGCGAACACTTGGGTGATCTGTTCCATTTCACCGATATGGCAGGCCACGGCCGTGGCTTTGCCGCCATCGGCGATGATCGCATCGGCCACGTGCTGGCAGCCTTCGAGCTTACGGCTGGAGACGATCACATGGGCGCCTTGCTGGGCCAGCAACTTGGCGATGGCCTCGCCGATGCCACGGCTGGCGCCGGAAACGAATGCGATCTTGCCATCGAGGTCGAACAGGTGGGTCTTGGACATAGCGGTTCCTTAAAGGGACGATTTGCTGATGACGTTCAGGCTCATCTGCTCCAGCAGCTTGTTCATGTGAATGAACTGCGCAAAGCGTTTGTCCTGGGTCTGGCCATGGAAG
Source organism: Pseudomonas sp. DWP3-1-3b3 (assembly GCF_049896305.1). Taxonomy (NCBI): domain Bacteria; kingdom Pseudomonadati; phylum Pseudomonadota; class Gammaproteobacteria; order Pseudomonadales; family Pseudomonadaceae; genus Pseudomonas; species Pseudomonas sp. DWP3-1-3b3. The sequence goes on from NZ_JAFCUA010000013.1 coordinate 128,655, forward strand.
AAGCGGTAGTAGATCTGCTGCACGATGCCGGCCAGGCGGAACAGGCCGTAGGTGTAGTAGAAGTCGAAGTTGTCGATCTGGATGCCCGAGCGTTCGGCGTAGTAGTCGACGAATTCACGGCGGGTGAGCATGCCCGGCGCGTTGCTCGGCTGGCGGCGCATCAGTTGCACCGGCGCCGGGTCGGCCGCTTCGATCCAGTAGGCGAGGGTGTTGCCCAGGTCCATCAACGGGTCGCCGAGGGTGGTCAGCTCCCAGTCCAGCACGCCGATGATCTGCATGGGGTTGTGCGGGTCGAGGATCACGTTATCGAAGCGGTAGTCGTTGTGCACGATGCTTGACGTCGGGTGGTCGGCCGGCATTTTGTCGTTGAGCCAGGCGCGTACCGCTTCCCAGCGCGGCGCGTCGGGGGTCAGGGCTTTCTCGTAGCGATCGCTCCAGCCACGGATCTGGCGCTCTACATAGCCTTCCGGCTTGCCCAGGTCGGCCAGGCCGCAGGCGCTGTAGTCCACCTGGTGCAGTTCGACGAACTTGTCGATGAAGCTTTTGCACAGCGCTTCGGTCTTGGTCGCGTCCAGGCCCAGCTCAGGCGGCAGGTCGGAGCGCAGGATGATGCCGTTGACCCGCTCCATCACATAGAACTCGGCGCCGATCACCGATTCGTCTGTGCAATGCACATAGGCCTTGGGGCAATAGGGGAAGCCATCTTTGAGCTGGTTGAGAATGCGGTATTCGCGGCCCATGTCGTGGGCGGACTTGGCCTTGTGGCCAAAGGGCGGGCGGCGCAGCACGAATTCCTGGCCAGGGTATTCCAGCAGGTAGGTCAGGTTGGACGCGCCACCGGGAAACTGGCTGATCGTGGGCGTGCCGCTCAGGCCGGGGATATGGGCCTTGAGGTAGGGATCGATCAGGCTGGCATCAAGTTCTTCGCCTGGGCGAATCTGGGTCGATTGGTCGTTCAGCGCCATGCTTATCCCTTCTGCTTATTCTAAAGGCCTTGGACTATTTCCTAATCTAATGCGCACCACCGCCCAGCGACAAGGTCGGGGCGGCTTAATAGGTTAGCGTGTTGGATGATGATCAGCGTGCCTGATCGGTCATTTAGTGGGCGGGGGCAAGGCAACCGGCGTGAGCACCGGACGACCGGCGAAGTATTCCACCAGGTTGTCGGCCACGCGCTGCACGGTGTCATGGGCCGCTTCGGGCGACAGGCCGGCCACATGGGAGGTGAGCACGGTATTGCTGAGCTTCTTGAGGGTGTCGGGCACTTGGGGCTCGTCGTCGAATACATCCAGTGCGGCGCCGCCGATGCGGCGTTGCTCCAGGGCCGCGACCAGGTCGGCGGTGACCACCACGCTGCCACGCCCAATGTTGACCAGGTAGCCATTCGGGCCCAGGGCATCCAGGGCGTGGCGATCGATCAGGTGGCGGGTGCTGGCACCGCCGGGGGTGGCGAGGATCAGAAAGTCCGAGGTGCGCGCCAGTTCCACCGCAGTCGCGCAGTAGGTGTAGTCCACGTCATCGCGTGGTTGGCGGTTGTGGTAACTCACCTCCATGCCGAAGCCCAGGGCTGCACGCTTGGCGATTTCCAGGCCAACAGCACCGAGCCCGAGTATGCCCAACTGCTTACCGCCCAGGGACGGGCGCATCACTTTCGGCCATTCGCTGCGGCGCACGGCGGCGTCGGTCTGCGGGATACCGCGCACCAGCGAGAGCAGCAACGCCATGGCGTGATCGGCCACCGATGGTGCGTTCACCCCGGCGCCATTGGTCACGACGATCCCGCGATTGCTGGCGGCTTGCAGGTCTACGTGCTCGTAGCCGGCACCGATCACACAGATGATTTCCAGCAGGGGCAGGGCGGCGATTTCCTCGGCGTACAAACCCAGCGGGCCACGGGTCAGCACCGCCCTGATCTGGCTACCGTGGGCCTTGATGGCTTCGGCGCGTTCGGCGGGTGTCGGTGCCAGGATCACATGAAAGTCATTGCCCTCGATGATGGGCAGGTATTCGTTGATGGTTTCAACCAGGACCAAAACAGTAGCGGTCATCGGAAGGCTCTTCCTGAAGGGTTTGAGCATAGGAGTATGCCGTGATCACCCATGGGTCAGCAGGGTATTTTGTGCAGCAGCCAGGAATTCATCCGACAGGTCATTGCCTCTTGTCGCACGTGCAAGCGTCACTGCTCCAACCATCATCGCGTACTTGGCCAGCAGGCTCTGGCGATCTTCATCGTGCAGCTGCGCAAAGATCTCCAGGGACTTCTCAACGCCCTCAATGAAGGTGTGTTGCAAGGGTGTGTCGGCGGGCTCATGGCACATGTCCGGGGCGAAGGCCGACACGGGGCAGCCGTCTCCAGGGTTGTCGCGATGGATGGCTGTCAAATAAGGCCCCATCACGGCCTCGCGGGCAGCCCGTTGATCTTCGCTGTGATCGATCTTTGCCTGCCAGCCCAGGTTCGCTTGCTCGAAAGCCTGCTGGCAGGCCTCGGTGGCCAGGGCTTCCTTGGAGGCGAAGTGCCCGTAGAAACCGCCGTGGGTCAGGCCAGCGGCGGCCATGACGTCCGATAGGCTGATACCGTGCAAACCGCGCTCGCGAAACAGGTGAGTGGCCGCCTCGACGATGATTTCGCGATTGAGTTCGGCTTGTTTGCGGGAAACGCGCGGCATGGCAGGGCTCTCTGGATTAACGGCGGATGCTGGATGAAAACTACAGGATCAAGCGCGATTCTAAAATAGATTTGTGCGGGAATGTATATTGCCCATTCAGCCGCACGCCCCGAAAACCGCCGTATACAGGTGCCCCTGCGGGCCTGCACCGCACCACCGTTCCTCAGCTAAGTCTTTGCTTATTCACAAGAATCCCGGACAATCCGGCCCCTTCTATGGTCGGGGCGCTGCCTGTCAGGTTTTTCTGACTCGTCCCGGCCGTGTAAATGCGGAGATCCGACCGGATGAATGATCAGGCCAATAGCGTCGACGAACGCTATGCAACGACACCTGCAACCCTCACAAGCTGGAGCCGCCAGGACACTACCTGGATGCTTGGCCTGTTCGGCACCGCCATTGGCGCCGGTACGCTGTTCTTGCCGATCAACGCGGGCCTGGGCGGCTTCTGGCCACTGGTGATCCTTGCGCTGCTGGCGTTCCCGATGACCTTCTTCGCCCACCGTGGCCTGACCCGTTTCGTGCTGTCCGGCCGTGAAGGTTCCGATATCACCGACGTGGTCGAAGAACACTTCGGCATTAAAGCCGGTGCGCTGATCACCTTGCTGTACTTCTTCGCAATCTTCCCGATCCTGCTGATCTACAGCGTGGCGTTGACCAACACGGTCGGCAGCTTCATGGAGCACCAACTGCACATCATGCCGCCGCCACGCGCGCTGCTGTCGTTCGTGCTGATCCTCGGCCTGCTGGCCGTGGTGCGTTGCGGTGAGCAGGTGATCGTCAAGGCGATGAGCCTGATGGTGTATCCGTTTATCGTCGCCTTGCTGTTCCTGGCGGTGTACCTGATCCCGCATTGGAACGGCGGCATCCTCAGCACTGCCAGCCAAGTCCCGGCGCCGTCCGCGCTGCTCAATACCTTGTGGCTGGCGATTCCGGTGATGGTGTTCTCGTTCAACCATTCGCCGATCATCTCGGCCTTTGCGGTGGACCAGAAGCGTCAGTACGGCGTCCACGCTGATGAGCGCAGCTCGCAGATCCTGTCCCGTGCGCACCTGTTGATGGTGGTGATGGTGCTGTTCTTCGTATTCAGCTGCGTGCTGACCCTGTCGCCGGCGCAGCTTGCCGAGGCGAAGGCACAGAATTTGTCGATCCTGTCTTACCTGGCCAACCACTTCAATAACCCGACCATTGAGTTCGCAGCGCCGTTGATTGCGTTCGTGGCGATTGCCAAGTCGTTCCTGGGGCATTACATCGGTGCCAGTGAAGGCCTCAAGGGGCTGGTGTTGAAGACCGGTCGTCGTCCGGAGGCCAAGCGCCTGGACCGGATGACGGCGGCGTTCATGTTGGTGGTGTGCTGGATCGTTGCCACGTTGAATCCAAGCATTCTCGGGATGATTGAAGCGCTGGGGGGGCCGATCATTGCTTCGATCCTGTTCCTGATGCCGATGTATGCCATCCGCAAGGTGCCGGCTATGGCCAAGTACCGTGGGCAGGCGTCCAATGTGTTTGTCACGGCGGTGGGGTTGGTGGCGATTACTGCGGTGGTTTATTCGTTTTTTGCTTGAGTCTGAGCGAGGTCTGTTGGTGTACATATCCGTTGCTGCGGTAACGGCTGGTATTGGTTCCGCCCTTACGGCGGGTCACTTTGCAAAAGCGGCAAAGTAACCAAAACGCTCTTGCCCCAACACTCGGCA
>NZ_JAFCUA010000014.1:0-129904 GCF_049896305.1 Pseudomonas sp. DWP3-1-3b3
TTTTCAGAAGCTTTCGAAGATTTCTTCAACAACTTCAACCACTTGCGCTTCAGATCTCTCGTCAGCGGGAGGCGAATAATACAGCTTTAAAATTCGTGGTCAACCCCTGCGCAGAAATTCTTTTCCTAACCGAAGCACCCGCCCGGGCGGCACCGTCAGAAGGTGTACTTGAAACTCGTCATGAAGTTGCGCGGCGCGCCATAAACACTCCAACTGTCCGCATACGCATAGTAGCTGCGATCAAATACGTTATTCACATTCAGCGTGGCACTCAGGTTCTTGCTGATGTCGTACCGCGCCATCACATTGGTCAGCGCATAACTCCCCTGCTCGAACGTGTGCAGGTCCATCCCCGTCTTGCTCTGCCAGTTCACGCCGCCGCCCACGGTGACCTTGTCGAACACTCCCGGCAGCCGGTAAGTGGTGAACGTCTTGAGGCTATGCCGCGGACTGGTCGTGACAATGCGCTGGTCGTCCTGATTGGTGCTCACGCTGTACGCATACCCCGCCGACGCCTGCCAGCCTTCGCTCAACTCACCGTTAAGTTCCAACTCGACGCCTTTGGTGGTAGTGCCCTGTTCCAGGCGGTAGATATCCGGCGCACGCACGTACACCGGCAGGTTGTCCTGGTCGATTTTGAACAACGCCAGGCTGGCATTGAGTTTGTCGTCGTTGAAACTGCCTTTTACCCCGACCTCGTAGCCAGTGCCTTCCTGCGGGTCGAGGGCTTTGTTGTTTTCGTCGTGAACGCCATAGGCCTGCGGGTTGAAGATTTTGGTGTAGCTGGCATACACCGCCCAAGTGTCGCTCAGGTCATAGACAATACCGGCGTACGGCAGGAAGACACCGTTGCGGGTTTCCTTGCTTTCGGTGTCCTGGGTCGGATCGGCGTACACGCTGACTTCGTTGTTGCGCTTCCAGTCGGTGACGCGACCGCCGAGGATGACGGCAGTATTGTCGGTGACATGAAAGCGCGAGGTCAGGTAGGCGGCGTATTGGTTTTCTTCAATATGCGTCTTACCAACAGGCGTGGTATCCGGGCGGTTGGCGCCGCTGCCGTTCCAGTTGAAAATGTTGGGCACAGTACCGTCGTAGCCGGTCCAGGAACCAAACCAACCGCCATGGCTTGGGGTATTTTCGTTATAGCGCGACATCGTGACGCCAGCGATCAATTCATGCTCGCGCCCAAACAGGCTGAAAGGGCCAGTAAGGTAGGCATCAAGGTTGTTCTGGCGCGGCGTGCCGGACCAGCGGTTGGGATATAGATAGGCGCCCTGCCCGGTGACCTGGTCGATATCACCATTCATATAGTTGATCAGTTCGTCGAATTCATTCTGGGTGTGACTGACTTCCACCTTGCCACTCCAGCCGTTATCGAACTGGTGCTCTATAGAAGAGAAGACGTTGGTCTGCTTGCGGTCGTTGTAGGCCCAGTCCGGTGCACTGTTGGCCGAACGGCTGAAGTTTGTGCGATTGCCATTGCTGTAGAACATCTGGAAGCCGGTGCGCAGCGGGTCGTTGACCTGGTTGTTGATGTAGCTGAAGCCCACCGTGAGCATGGTGGCGTCGCTCAGGTCGAACTCGGAAATGCCGTACACCAGTTGCGAGTCCGTGTTGACGCGGTCGACCCAGGAGTTCTGCTTCTTATAGTCCACCACCAGGCGCCCGCGAAGATTGCCGCTGTCGTTCAAGGGCCCGGACACATCAAAACCGGTGCCATAACGGTCCCAACTGCCCGCCTCGCCACTGATGCTGGCCTGGGTTTCGGCGGTCGGGCGCTTGCGGATCAGGTTAATAGTCGCTGAGGGCGTACCCGAACCACTGATCAGGCCGGTGGCGCCGCGCACCACTTCAACACGATCGTACATCGCGGTGTTCTGAGTGGTGTTGTCCAACCGCGCCGAGGTGGGGACGCCATCGATTTCGAAGTTGTTGATCTGGAAACCACGGGACCAGTAAGTATCGTTCTCCGCGCCCACGCCGACGCGCAGCACAGTGATGCCCGGCGTGGCTTCCAGCACTTCGGTAAGGTTGGTGAGTTTCTGGTCGTCGAGGCGCTGGCGGGTGATCACCGTGAGCGATTGCGGAGTTTCTTTCTGGGTCAGGTTCAGCCGCGTCGAACTGCTGGACGAATACGTGGTGTACAGACCGGTGCCTTCGGTCGTCGAACCCGGTGCCATGCCGGAGATCGACACCGTACCCAGTTGCAACGCGCCGCCTGCACCCGGCTGCAGTTGATAGCGCCCCTCGCCGGTCTGCACTACCGTGAGGTCACTCCCCACCAATAGCGTTTGCAGCGCCTGGTCAACCGTGTAACTGCCGCGCATCGCCGCACCGGTCTTGCCGGCGGTGAGCGCGGCATCGCCCGCCAGGTAGATGCCGGCTTGGCCGGCGAGCTGGTTGAGTTGGTCGGCCAAGTCACCGGCCGGCAGATCGTAGGTCTGTACGCTCGACTGCTCAGCGGCTGCCGCCAGTGGCGCCATGCCCAGGCTGGCGGGAATGACCAAGGCAAACGCGAGAGCCAGCGCTAAAGGTTGGGATGAGTTACACAGGAATAAGGACATAAAACAGTTCCGGTCGAAGGAGGCGTCAAGCCGTTGTCCTTCTCTAATTCGTATGAGCAATCAAAACCGGAAGCACAAGATGCAAAAAAATGTCAGCGCGCAACCACCGTGGTCCACCAGGCGAAGCGCCGCTCGATGCGCACGGGCAAGACCTGCTCAAGCATTGCCAGTACCTGATCGGTGTCTTGCAGTGGATAAGTGCCCATCACCCGAAGATTGGCGACCTGGGGGTCGACGCCCAGATGGCCATGTCGGTAGCTGGCGAGTTCACCAACGAAGTCCCCCAGCCGCATATCGTTCGCCATCAACACGCCTTTTGCCCAAGCCTCACGCCCAGGTTGAGCACGTTGCGTCGCGGCCAGACGTTGTCGATCAAATAGAACGCCCTGCCCCGCCGATAGGATGCGGCGTTGATCGGTATCCCCACAGGCAGCCTCTACGCTGCCCTCGAACACATTGAGCAACGTGTGCCCGTCCTGTTCACGCACACTGAAGCGCGTCCCCAAAGGACGCAAACCGCCTTGGAGTGTTTGCACCACGAACGGTCGCACGTCCTTGCCGGTGTTGATCAGGATTTCGCCGCTGTAGAGTTTCAACTCGCGCTGGCCGGCGCTGAAATTCACATCCAACGCCGTACCGCTGTTAAGCCAGATGCGCGTCCCGTCGGCCAACAGCTGCTCGCCCGACACCGTGGTGCTCGTATGGAAATCCGTGTTCCAGCTCCCCGATAACCAGCGCTGTTGCCAACCGGCCCACCCCAACAACGTGCCGCCCATGACCACCGACAACCCGCGCAACACCTGGCGCCGCGAACGCTGAGAATGTCGCAGACTCTCCAGCGTCTTGGTGGCTCCCACGGCATCGTCCTGCAACGACGCAAAGCGTTGTCCTACACGTGCAACATAGCTCCAGGCCAGCCGGTTGACCTCACTGTGGGCATGCCATTGGCGCCAGGCCTCCTGCAACGGCAGGGCATTGGGCTCGGCACTCAGGCGGGCAAACCAGTCGGCCGCTTGCTGCAAGGTGGCGTGATCCAGGCCAACGGGGTTGGTGCTCATGACAAGGCACCGTCCAATTCAGCCTCCAGCACCATGCACTGGAACATGGCCTGGCCAATATATTTGGTGACAGTACGCTCGCTCAAACCAATACGCAGCGCGATCTCGCGATAGCTCAAGCCCTCGATCTGAGCCAGGCAGAATGCCTCGGACACCTTGGCCGGCAAGCGATCAAGCATCGCCTGCAAATGCACCAGGGCCTCCAGCACCAATGCGCGATGCTCCTCCGAAGGCGCACAGTCTTCAGGCCGGCTCGCCAACACCTCAAGCCAGGCCTGCTCTACCTGCTTGCGTCGGAAAAAATCCACACACACATTGCGCGACAACGTGCTGAGATACGCACGCGCATGTCCTTCGCTGCCGAAGTCACGCGGATGGCTCAACAACCTGACGAAGACATCGTGAGCCAGCTCGGCGGCATCACTGACATTGCCGAGTTTTCGGGCCAGCCAGCGTTGAATCCAGCCGTGATGGGCCGAATACAGGCTGCCAACGCTGAAGGGTGCGGCGACGGGCTCGGGAAGCGGGGGCATACAAAGCCCTACGAATAAGAATTGTTCCCAATGGTAATGAGAAAAACTGGCCACTACAACGAGCAAAAGCGACCCCATTGCTGCAGCAGGCAAGTAGCCCCAGGTCTTTTTTTTCCGCCGCAGAACAGGGATCATCGCCCTCCCCTACTATCCCCCAAAGACGCCGAGGAACCGAAACCATGGAATTGACGCTGGAAGCGGTTGCGCTCTTTGCACTGAAGCTGGTGCACGAGACGGACGGCGGCAGCCCGGTTTTACGGGATGATCCGGTGATGGAGGGGTATGACCGCGAGGTGTTTGGGTTGTTGGTGCGGCAGGGGGATTGGGTTGGGATTCAGATGAAGCTCAATGAATGCCTGACGCAGGCGCTCGATTCCCTGGGTGGCCCCGAGACCGTGATGGGCCGCGAACTGCAACGGCTGGCGGTGGATGCACACCAAGCGTCGACATTGGATGAACTCAACACCCCGCTCGGCGCACTCAAGGACTATCTGAAAGCCGTCCTATAAAGCACAACTCACCGCCGCCCTTCCACGGCCATCCGCACCGCCAACCCCATCAACACCGACCCCATCAACCAACGCTGCACCACCTGCCACCCCGGTCGGGTGACGAAAAACACCGCGATGGAACCCGCCATCGTGGCAATCACCGCGTTGACGCTCACACTGATAAAAATCTGCGTAAAACCCAGCACCAGCGATTGCACCAGCACACTGCCATGACCGTTCGGGTCGATGAATTGGGGCAGCAACGACAAGTACATCACCGCCACCTTGGGGTTTAGCAGATTGGTCACCAGGCCCATGGTGAACAGCTTGCGCGGGCTGTCCTTGGGCAGGTCCCGCACCTGGAACGGTGAACGCCCACCCGGACGGATCGCCTGCCAAGCCATATACGCCAGGTACATCGCCCCGCCGAAGCGCAACGCGTCGTAGGCAAACGGCACCGCCATCACCAAAGCGGTGATCCCCAATGCCGCGCACAGCATATAAACCAGAAAACCCAACGCCACGCCGCCCAGGGAGATCAACCCGGCCGTGCGCCCCTGGCAGATCGAGCGGGAAATGAGGTAGATCATATTCGGGCCGGGCGTGAGCACCATGCCGAGTGAGATCAGCGCATAGGCCAGCCAGTTGGACAGTTCAGGCATGATGGGGCTCCGCTTTTTGAAACATCTGGCCAAGGTTGTAAGGTTGGCCGCCATGGTAGGGCGTTCAAAATGCCCGCGTTAGATACAGATCCGCGAGCAAAACGGCATACACCCAAGAGGCAAGCCCATGATCGACTTCAACAACAAAGGTTTCTTCAAACTCAAGCAAAACAACGAATACGCCGAACGCGTCGCCGACCTGCTGCTGGACGGTGAAGAAGTGGTGTATGCGTACAAGGCCATGCGTGATGGGGTGGTGTTTACCACCAAGCGGATTATCGCGGTGAATGTGCAGGGGATTACCGGTAGCAAGAAGGATTTCACGTCGCTGCCGTACAAGAACATCGTCGCGTATTCGGTGGAGACGTCCGGGACGTTTGATCTGGATTCGGAGTTGGAGATTTACTTTTCGTCGTTGGGGAAGGTGAAATTCGAGTTTACGGGGAAGACCTCGATCGTCGAAATCTCACGGTTGATTTCCAAGCATCTGTTGGGCTGATCAACCGGCGTGAGTGGCTGCCACAGATACAGACGCACTTTTCTCATGAAATTAAGCTTTCAGAAAGTGACTACTTCATCGCGTTTGATTACGAAGATGCAAGCGAATGACACAGACGTAGAGGATTCAGCTTCATGCGCAGACTGTCACTGACCAATAAAAAACTCCGCAACGTCCCCAGGCATCTCAGATGCTTGCGAATGGGGGGTTGGTCGTCCCCCTCGCCCCTTACCCCTCCTTCACCTCATTCCCCGCCCCCCCAACCAACACCCGATTCCCCGGATCCGTAATATCAAACACCTGCAGCGCACACGCCGCACGGTTGAGCCGGAACTGGAACTCCACCAAATACACCTTGGCCTTTTCCGGGCTGAACGTGTTCATCACCGGCCCGCAGCTGTAGTAAACCCCATTGCCCTGGCTTCTCGCCGAGCTGGACACGGTGAGTTTCTTGCCAGGGTCCGCCTGAATCTCCAATTGTGGAAACCGCTTGAACCCCGCACTCGCCACAGTCTGGTTCAGCTTGGCAATCCAATTGAAGACTTTGCCTTCGCCGGTATCCATCACAGTGCCGAGGGTTTCCAGGCGTTGGTCGGGGTCGCCTTCGCGGCGGATGGCGAATTCGACGGGGTTGGTGCCGCCGGTGGCCTTCATGATGACCTTGGCGTGCTCCGCATCCACGTCCACGGTTTTCTGGCGCAGTTGGATGCCGTCCTTGAACAGGCTGGGCGACGAGTCGCGTTGGTTGGATTGGCAGGCGCCCAGGGCCAGGGCGATGGAGAGCAGCGCGATTCGCTTCACGGGGAGATGTCCTTATCGGGGTGAGAGTGAGTAATGACTGGACCCGCGTTTAAACAGAATGTTCCTCCCACTATGCCGATTCGTTAAACACCAACTGCGCGCGCAACCCACCTTGCTCCCGGTTATGCAGCGCCAACCGACAGCCGATCTTACCCACGATCATTTCGACAATCGCCAAGCCCAGCCCCGCGCCATTGGCATTGCCTCGACTGTAGAAGCGTTCGAACAGGCGCCCCATTTCTGCCTCGTCAATGCCCGGCCCCTGGTCTTCCACACTGAGGCCGTTGGCGCCAATCACCACCTTCACTTCGCTGCCGGCAGGGGAGAAGTTGAGGGCATTGGTCACCAGGTTTTGCAGCGCAATGGCCAAGGCCACCGGTTCGGTTTCAACCCAGCACTCCTCATTGCCTTCCAGCACCAGTTCCACGCCTTTTTCCATGGCCAGCGGGGTCAATTCCGCCAGTTCTTCGCGCACCAGCTCGGTAAGTTGCACAGGGATGCACTTAGGGTTGTTCAGTTGCGGTTCGATACGGGCCATGGTCAGCAACTGACTGCCGATGCGCGTGGCGCGGTCGACGCCGTTGACCAAAAAGTCCAAGGCCTCGCGGCGTTGCTCGGGTGTCTCGGCGCTTTGGGCGTTCTGTGCATGGATGCGCAAAATCGCCAAGGGCGTGCGCAATTCATGGGCGGCATCGGCGATGAAGCGGCGTTCACGTTCGAGTAAATCGTCTACCTGGACCAGCAATCGGTTCAACGCGGTCTGCATCGGCTCCAGGTCGTTGGGCAACGGCTTGAGGTGCAGCGGCTGCAGAGTGTCGGTGTTACGCCCGCGAATCGACAGGGCCATGGCGCGCAAGGGCTTGAGGCCCCAGCCGATGACCAGCCAGATCAACAGCGTCAGCAGCGGCACGCCAATCAACGTGGGCCAGAGGGTGTGACGCATGATGCGCTGGATCACGTCCTGGCGAATGTCATCGCGCTCGCCCACCCAAATCAGCACGCCTTGCTGCGGGTCGGCGAGGAGGAAAGCGCACCAGTCGTGGCCATTGTCCATCAGGTCATGGGAGCCGAGCGGCGCAGGCGGCACACTGAGGATTGGCGCTTCAGCGGAGCGCACCAACAGTTGGCCGTCCGTGCGCCATATCTGGAACGTCAGGCGTGTTTCATAGGGATGGGCAACGCCCTCCTCGCCCACACGACTCATGGCCTGGTCAAACGCCTCATGCAACCGGTCCCAATCGGCGTCGCCGGGGTCGCGTTGGCGCAGTACACCTTGCAGCAGGCGGGCGCTTTGGGCGAGTTGGGCGTCGTAGACTTCTTCGATTTCGTGGTGACTGTCGCGTAATACCAGCCAACTGATCAGGGCATCGCCCAGCAGAATCAGCACCAGCACTGGAATGAGGATGCGCCCACGCACCGAGTTCATGGCGTGAGCACCAGCACATAGCCAACACCACGCACGGTGCGGATCAGCTCGGTGGATAACTTTTTGCGCAGGTTGTGGATCAACACTTCCAATGTGTTGCTCTCAACCCGGTCCTGCCAGCCGTACAGCGCACGGGACAAGCGCTCGCGGGTCACGACTTTGCCAGGGCGCACCATCAGTTGATGCAACAGTTGGTACTCCATCGGCGTCACGATGATTTCCCCATCCTGATAACGCACTTGTTGGGTCGCTGGGTCGAGGCTGATGCCGGCGTGCTCCAGCATCGGTTGCGCGCGGCCCTGGCTGCGGCGCAACAGGGCACGCACGCGAGCCTTGAGTTCCTCGACGTCGAAAGGTTTGACCAGATAGTCGTCAGCACCCGCGTCCAGGCCAGCGATGCGTTCCGCGGTGCCGTCGCGGGCGGTGAGGATCAGCACCGGCAGGTCATGCTGCTCGGCGCGCAGTTGCTGCAACAGGTCGAGACCATCAAGACGCGGCAGACCGAGATCAAGCAGCAGCAAATCGAAGGCTTCCGTACGCAACGCATGCAAGGCAGCGACCCCATCTTGCAGCCAATCGAGGGTATAGCCTTCGGCCGCCAAGGCCACGCGAATCCCTTGGCCGAGGGCGCGGTCATCTTCGACAAGGAGTAGGCGCATCACGAAATCTCTGTGGGAAACGGCGGCATCATGCCGGGTTATAGCCAGGAAAATTCCTACAAAGATGTTACGGCTCGTTGCCAACTAAGGTTGCACTAAGGTTGGTTTTGCACTGTGAAACCTCCCACATCTGCTGAGAGCTTTTCCATGCGCAAAATTCTCCTGTTGTCCCTGATCCTCGCCAGCCCACTGGCCATTGCCGGCCCGCAGTGCACCACCGCCGAGCGCTCGCAATGGCAAGATGAAAAAGCCTTCCAGGACAAGCTCAAGGCCGAAGGCTATACCATCAGCAAGTTCAAGGTCACCGACGGCAACTGCTACGAGATCTACGGCTTCGACAAGGACAAGCGCAAGGTCGAGATCTACCACGACCCCGTCACCGGCAAAGCCGTGAAGACTGAGATCAAAGGCTGATGCCAGGCGAATCCCTGCGCCTGTGGGACCCGTTGGTGAGGCTGTTTCATCTGTCTATCGCCGGGGTCTTTGTCGCCAACTACTTCTTTAACGAAGCGGGCGACGACTGGCATGTCTGGCTGGGCTATTACGCCATGGCCTGGCTGCTGGTGCGTTTAGTGTGGGGATTTGTCGGGCCACGCAGTGCGCGTTGGGCGGATTTCTGGCCGACTCCCAAACGCCTGAATGCCCACGTGCGCTCACTGCTCAATGGCCGGCTGCAGCATCGGCTGGGCCATTCGCCGATTGGCGCGCTGGTGATGCTGTTGATGTTACTGGCGCTGCTCACCATCGGATTCAGCGGCTTCCTGATGCAGGAAGTCGATGCCCTGTGGGGCGCCGACTGGCCGCTGCAAATCCATGAAACCGCCGCCAATACGCTGATGGGCCTGGTGTGCCTCCACGTGCTGGCCGCGCTGTTTGAAAGTGTCCAGGTGCGCGACAACCTGCCGTTATCCATGCTCACCGGTCGCAGGAAGCGCCTGCCGGATGAACGTGTGCCGTAATCCTTTTATCCACAGGTCCCCTATGCGCTCCGCCTTATTGATTTGCAGCCTGTTGGCCGTGTTTTTTGCCGCCTGGCAAAGCCATCCGCCCCATGTGTTGGCGCCATTTGCCCAGGCGAACCCGAATACCGCGAAAGTGGCGGCGGCCCCGCACTACACCAGCCGGTTTGTGTCCACCCAACTCACGGATTTTGTGCACTCTTCGTCCGTCACCGCCCTGCCCGGCGGCGACTTGATGGCGGTGTGGTTTGCCGGTTCGCGCGAAGGCGCCGCCGATGTGCAGGTGCGCACCGCACGCTTCGATGCCAGCAGCGGCGAATGGGGCGCCGAGCACGTACTGGCGACGCGGGAAAGCACTCGCGACGGCACCCAACGTTATATCCGCAAGCTCGGCAACCCGGTGATTGCGCTGGCGCCAGATAAACGCCTGTGGATGTTTTACGTGTCGGTGTCCGTCGGTGGCTGGGCGGCCAGTGCGATCAATGTGATGGTGTCGGATGACCTTGGCGCCACCTGGTCAGCACCGAGGCAATTGGTGACCTCGCCGTTCTTCAATATCAGCACCCTGGTACGCGCCGCGCCGGTGTTTCATGCCGACGGCTCCATCGGCCTGCCGGTGTATCACGAATTCATGGGCAAGTTTGCCGAGTACCTGTACTTGAGCGCCGACGGGGCGGTGATCGATAAATTCCGCATCAGCCGCGGCAAGCATTCCCTGCAACCTTCCATCGTGCCGCTGGACGGCCAACGCGCCGTGGCGATGTTGCGTTACGCGGGCGACACCCATCACCGCGTATTGGCCAGCCGCACCGTTGATGCCGGCAAAACCTGGAGCGAACCGTACCCACTGGAGCCGGCCAACCCCAATTCGTCGTTGGCCGCCGTGCGCACGCAAGATGACGGATTGCTGGTGGCACTCAACGACCTGCAAGACGGCCGCTTCAAACTCAGTCTTTACGGCACAGACGCCCAGCTCAGCCAGTGGCGCACCGTGGTGCAGTTGGACCAATCGCCGGACCCGCTGGGCCAGCCCTTCTCCCCCGAGGCCTACAAGGCAATCATCGGTGAAGGTTTCCGCGCCTCCAGCGGCACGAAACGCCTGCCCCTGGAACAACGCTTTCTCAGCAGCCTGGACTACCGCGTGTGCAAGCCCGTCGGCTGCGATTTCGAATACGAATACCCGTATTTCAGCCGTAGCCCGGATGGCACCTACCACTTGGTTTATTCGTGGAATAACACCTTTATCAAGCATGTCAGCTTCAACGAAGCCTGGCTGGCGGAGCGTCTGTGATGGTTTCGGTGTGGCAGGCCCATTTGAGTTTTGTATTGCTGGGGTTTGTGGCGTTGTGCGCGCTGCGCTTTACCGCTCCGTGGCGGCCGTGGTTGCTGCCGGTGCTGGTGGCCGTGAGTTTCATCCCGATCAACCAACTGCCGCTGGCAGCGTATGTGCGCAGCTTTACCGATGACCTGGCGATCAGCACCTTGGTGTTTTTGGCGTGGGTGGGGTTGTGCCGACTGGGCTTGGTGCAGGCACTCAATCGCCGCCATCAGGTGCAGATGCTGGTGGTGTTCGGGCTGCTGAGCCTGGCGCTGTACCCGGCCACGTTGGGGCTGACGTACTTCGATCCGTATCGCTGGGGGTTCAACCCTCGTCCGATGATTGTGCTGGTGGCGGTTGCGGCGCTGGTGATGCTGTGGCTGCGTAATGCGCTGGCGGTATGGATGTTGGCGCTGGGCACGCTGGCGTTCGCGCTGCGGCTCAAGGCGTCGGAAAACTATTGGGACTATCTGGTGGATCCGCTGCTGACGGTTTACTGCCTGATCGCCACCGTGGGGTTGCTGACCAGCGCGGTCTTTTTGAAATGGCAGAGAGGTCAACGATGAGTGCGTTGCAATCACGCCGCTTGCGCTACGGCGTGGGCGCGATCGGGTTGGTGTTTGTGTTGCTGGCGGCCTTGCGCCTGGTGTTTTTAGTGGGTTTTTCCGGCCTGGCATTCAACACCCCGCAACTCTTTGAAACCCTAGGCATCGGCCTGCGCTTCGACCTGCGCCTGGCGGTGCTGATCCTGCTGCCGCTGGCGCTCCTGGCCTGGCTGCCACGGTGGAACCTCATCACCCAGCCCGCTCTGCGCTGGCTGGCTCGCGGGTATCTGGTGGTCGCACTGGCCCTGGTGGGCCTCGTCTACATCATCGACTTCGGCCATTACGCCTACCTCGGCGTACGCATCAACGCGACGGTGCTGCGTTACCTGCAAGACGCGCAGATATCTCAACAGATGGTGTGGGAAACCTACCCGGTGCTGTGGATTACCGCTTGCTGGCTGGCGGCAGTGGCGCTGTGGGTGTGGGCGCTGGTGTGCCTGGAGCGCCTGACCCTGGATCGACCCAACACCGTCATCGGCAAATGGACCCTGGCATCGGTCTCGGTGATCGGCATTGTCGTGGTGCTGCTGGCCCTGCTCGGCCGCGTCGCCAACCTGAACCTGGAAAACCCGGTGCCCCTGCGTTGGAGCGATGCGTTCTTCTCCGGCAATAGCCAGGTGGCCGCCGCTGGCCTGAACCCGGTGCTGTTCCTGTACGACACGCTCAAGGTCGGCCAGTCGCAATTCGATGAAACCCAAGTGCGCGAGCATTACCCGCAAATCGCCCACTACCTGGGAGTTGATCAGCCCGACGCGCAGCAACTGAACTTCACCCGCGAACAAGGCGTGCAACCCTACCGACTGGCCAGCGAGCGCCCGCCCAACGTAGTTTTCGTGATGCTTGAATCCCTCGGCACCAGCGCCGTCGGTGCCTACGGCAACCCGCTGAACCCCACGCCAAACCTGGACAAACTCGC
The DNA here is from genome assembly GCF_049896305.1 of Pseudomonas sp. DWP3-1-3b3. NCBI lineage: Bacteria > Pseudomonadati > Pseudomonadota > Gammaproteobacteria > Pseudomonadales > Pseudomonadaceae > Pseudomonas > Pseudomonas sp. DWP3-1-3b3. Next base: position 12,492 of record NZ_JAFCUA010000014.1, read on the forward strand.
CAGCCAGAGCTGGTTCTTCAAGCACTTCTACGTGCCTGTCACCGGTACCGCCAAGACCGTCTGGGCCAGCATCAGCGGCGTGCCGGACGTGACGCGCCAGGAAACCGCCACGCGCAACCCGCTGATCACCCGGCAACACACGCTGATCAACGCGTTCGAGGGTTACCAGAAGTTCTACATGATCGGCGGCAACGCTGGCTGGGCGAACATCAATGCGCTGATTCGCCAGAGCATCGACGGTGTGCAGTTGTATGACGAAAGCCACTGGCGTTCGCCTCGGGTAGACGTGTGGGGCATTTCCGACCTGGACCTGTTCAAGGAAGGCGACGTGTTGCTGCGCGCCGTGCAAAAGGACCAGCCGTTCTTCGCCTACCTGCAAACCTCCGGCAACCATCGCCCGTTCACCATCCCCAAGCAGAACGACGGTTTCCAGATAAAGGACGTGCCCCTGGAACAGGTCCAGGCCGCCGGTTCGCGCAGCGTCGAGCAGTACAACGCGGTACGCCTGTTGGACTACAACATCGGTCGCCTGATGGACATCGCCAAGGCCGGCGGCTGGTATGACAACAGCATCTTTGTGTTGTTTGGTGACCACAACACGCGCATCAGCCAGATCCCGCACATGGCACCGGCGTTCGAGCAACTGGGTTTGGAGAGTAACAACGTGCCGCTGCTGATCCACGCCCCCGGCCTTGCACCTCGGGTGATTGAAGAGGCTGTGGGCCTGGCCGACCTGCTGCCCACCGTGGCGGGCATGGCCGGTATACCGTTTCGCAACGGCGCAATGGGACGCGACATCCAGCAGCCCGCGCCTGAGGGCGAACGCGTGGTACCGCTGGTGTTGCGCGAAGGGACTTTCCCGATCATTGGCGGCGTAACAAAGGACTTCCTGTTGCAGATGCAGCACGACGGTAGTTCACCGACATTGCATGACCTGGCGTCGCAAACCCCGCGAGACGACGTGGCCGAACAACACCCTGAAGAGTTTCAGCGCTTGCAGGGGCTGACCCGAGGGCTGCATGAGAGTGCGCGGATGATGCTGTTCAGAAACGTGCGCGAGTGATCATTTGGGTTGAAAGGTTTCCAGATAGGCCAGGATGTTTTCGATTTTCTCCTGATCACTGATGCCCCAGAAGATCATCCGCGTGCCACTCACCACCTTCTTCGGTGCCTCGATGTAGGCGGCAAGTTTGTCCCGGGTCCAGACCACGCCGGAGTTTTTCATCGCGTCGGAGTACTGATAGTCCGTGGTGGTCCCGGCGGGCCTTCCGATGATGCCGTTGAGCTCCGGCCCGAACCCACCTCGCGCACCTTCGCCGATGCTGTGGCAACCGCCGCAGGTCTTGGTGAAGAGCTTGCCGCCCGCCTCGACGTCGCCGGCGGCGAAGGCAGGGCTTGTGGTGAGGATCAGGGCGAGGGTCATCAAAGCACGGTACTTCATGGGGACTCCATTTCTAGATCAGTTCTGGAACCAAAGGGTCGCGGATAAACATATCAATCCTTGAGCACGTAGAAGCGAGCCCTGCACTTTACCGGATAGCACCTCTGAAACGACCATCCATCGCCCCATAGATATCCAATCGAACCTATATAGACGTGTTCGACTCCACCTTAATGAACCCTGATGGTGGAGTAAGGATCATGGCTCAGCCATCGATTTTAGTGTTGGAAGACGACGAGATCATTCGATCGTTAATGGTGGATGTACTGGAGGATTTCGGCGCGCTGGTGACGTCGTTTCCTTCAGCGGATGAAGGGATGATTTACCTGGAACGGGGCGATGATCCGGTGGACTTGATTGTCAGTGATATCCAGATGCCGGGTTTGCTCAATGGTTATGACTTGAGCCGGGTGGTGGCCCATCGTTGGCCAACCGTGCCGGTGCTGCTCACCTCCGGCAACACTAAACTGGCGGCTCAGCTGGGAGGCTCCGTACGGTTTCTACCCAAACCGTGGAGTGCCGAGATTTTGCTGGAGTGTGTGCAAACGGCGCTGACCCAACAGGGGTCGTCCATGCATTGATAGCGTCACGACATCATTTATACCGAACTTCAGGGCAAGCGCTGCGGTCATTAATGAGCAAGGAGCGACTTTTCTGATCCGCTGGTCAGCCTTTTCGCCTTGTGCGTACAGAATAAGGCTTTGAGGTGTGTAGAATCGTCGCCCATTTCCACGCGTCATTCATGGCCGAGAGGCCCACAGTTCGAGCTCATTGAATGCATTCACAGGCCCATGACGTTGGTGCGCCCTCATTGCTGGAAGCGTTGCGCACAGGCACGGCCCTGTTGCATGTGGCGCTGGAAAAGCGCCTGCCGTTTTTCACCGAGCGTCTGGATGCGGGCTGGTATCGGCGCCTGCTCCAGGCGTATTACGGGTTTTATGGTCCAGTCGAGTCAGCACTGTACGACAGTGGCTTGATTCCTGACGGCTACGACTGTGCGTTGCGTGTGAAAACGCCGACGCTGGTCAGTGATCTCAATGCCTTGGGCCTGGATGACCGAGCTGTCGACACCCTGCCCCGTTGCCTTGAACTTCCCACGTTCGACACCCCCGCTGCCTGCCTGGGCGCCATGTATGTACTCGAAGGCGCGACCCTGGGCGGCCAAGTACTGCGCCGGGAAATGGACCAGCGCCTGAACGTGAATGCCGACAACGGCGGTGCGTTTCTCAATATCTACGGGGTAGAGACCGGCCGACGCTGGAAAGACTTTCTTGATTACCTGGGCAACCAGCCACTCGACGCGCCAGCCAAACAGCGCGCAGTGGACGCTGCCCGATCAACATTCAGCTGCTTTGAGCAATGGCTCGACAGCCAGGAGGTACTGCTATGAAACCCGAAGATTTTGAAGAGCTGCTTGCCAACTGTGCCGACGAGCCCATCCGTTTCCCCGGCGCCATCCAGCCCCACGGTGTGCTGCTGACGTTGTCGGAGCCGGACCTGAACATCATCCAGGTCAGCGCCAACGTCGCCACTTTGTTCGGCCATCCCGCCGAGGCGTTGCTGGGCCAGCCACTGCAAACGCTGGTAGGTGCAGAGCGCGCCAAGGCGGTTGCCGACATGGCGCAAAACAATACGTTTTTCGATGCGCCGCCCTTGCACGTCACGTTTAACGGCGCGGAATTCGAAGGCCTGCTGCATCGCCATCAGCAGGTGCTGGTACTGGAGTTCGAACCGCTGCTCAAGGATTTCCGCCCACGGGCGCTGAATGGTCGCACCAGTGACCTGGGCAAAATGCTGCAGCGCTTGCAGTCGGCGAAAACCCTGCAAGCACTGTACGAAATCAGCGTGAATGAAATCCAGGCCATGACCGGGTACGACCGGGTACTCATCTACCGCTTCGAAGACGAAGGCCATGGCCAAGTGATCGCCGAAGCGTCGGCACCGTCCATGGAACTGTTCAACGGGCTGTTCTTCCCTGCGTCCGACATCCCGGAGCAAGCCCGTGAGCTGTATCGCACCAATTGGCTACGCATCATCCCGAACGCGGCCTACGAGCCTGTGCCCCTGCTGCCCAAGCTACGCCCGGATACCGGCCAGCCCCTGGACTTGAGCTTCGCCACCCTGCGCAGCGTGTCGCCGATTCATTGCCAGTACATGCAGAACATGGGCGTGTTGTCGTCCATGAGTATCTCGCTGATGAAGGGCGACAAACTGTGGGGCCTGATCAGCTGCGGCAACCGCGAGCCGTTGCTGGTGCCCAATGACCTGCGCACGGCCTGCCAAACCATCGGCCAGGTGCTGTCGCTGCAAATCAGCGCCATGGAAGCCCTGGACCTGAGCCGTCAGCGTGAAGAGAAAGTCGAGGCCCTGGCCTTGCTCGACCAGGCGATGAAGCGCTCGGAAGAAAACGTGTTCGACGGCCTGGCCCAGCAACCGCAATTACTGATGGATCTGACCCTGTCCGGCGGTGTGGCGATCATCGAAGACAAGCAACTGCACCGCTACGGTAACTGCCCGGAGCCGGCGCAGATCCGTGCCTTGCACAAGTGGCTGCAAGAAGGTGGCGAGCCGGTATTCTCCAGCCATAACCTGTCGTCGGTGTACCCGCCGGCCGCCGAGTTCCAACAGGTGGCCAGTGGGGTGCTGGCGATGAGTCTGCCCAAGCCTGTGGATAACGGCGTGCTGTGGTTCCGCCCGGAAGTGAAAGAGAACATCAACTGGAGCGGCGACCCGAAAAAACCGCTGGACCTGGAAAACTCCGACGCCGGCCTGCGCCTTCGCCCACGCACCTCATTTGAAATCTGGAAAGTGGAAATGGCCGGCATCTCCACCAAGTGGAGCCATGGCGATCATTTTGCCGCCAACGATCTGCGCCGCTCGGCCCTGGAAAACGACCTGGCTCGCCAGGTGCTGCGCGAGCAACAAGCCGTGCGCGCCCGCGATGAGCTGGTGGCAGTGGTGTCCCACGACCTGCGCAACCCGATGACGGTCATCTCCATGCTGTGCGGCATGATGCAGAAGGCCTTCAGCTCCGATGGCCCACACACGTCGCGGCGGATTTCCTCGGCCATCGACACCATGCAACAGGCCGCCGGACGTATGAACGTGCTGCTGGAAGACTTGCTCGACACCTCGAAAATCGAGGCCGGGCGCTATGTGGTGCGGCCGGTGATCCTGGATGTGAGCCAGATTTTCGACGAGGCCTACTCGTTGCTGGCGCCCCTGGCGATGGAGAAAGGCATCGATCTGTCGTTCAACGCCGAACCGGGCCTGCAAATCAATGCCGACCCGGAGCGCCTGTTCCAGGTGCTGTCGAACCTGATCGGCAACGCCATCAAGTTCACCCCACGCCAGGGCAATATCGGTATCAGCGCCATGAGCAATGGCGAAGAAATCGTGTTCTCGGTGCGCGATTCCGGCGAAGGTATTGCGCCGGAACAGCTGCCCCATGTGTTCGACCGCTACTGGACCCAGGCGGAAAACAACCCGACCGGCAGCGGGCTGGGGCTGTACATCACACAAGGCATCGTCCAGGCCCATGGCGGCAAGATTGTTGCCGAAAGTGAGGTGGGCCGTGGCAGCGAGTTTCGATTTACGGTGCCGAAGGTGATCGACGACTCGCATACCTGACGGACCTTGGGCTAAACAGGCAACACCACTACCGCCTCCAACCCTCCACCCTGGCGCTCGGCCAGGGTCAAGGTGCCGCCATGTTCCAGCACAATCGCCCGGGCGGTAGAGAGCCCCAAGCCAACACCGCCCGTGCTTTTGTTGCGTGACCCTTCAAGGCGATAGAACGGCAGGAACACCTGCTCACGATGCTCAACGGGAATGCCTGGCCCGCGATCCAGTACGCGAACCACCACCTCTCCATTCTTCTGCTGCAACTCGATCTGCGGCGCGGTGCCGTAGTGAATCGCGTTGTCCATCAAGTTGGTCATCACGCGCTTGAGGCCCAGTGGTCGGCCGAAATACACCAGGCGCGGTGGGCCGCGAAAGGTCAGGTCGATGGCTTGGTCGCGGTAGTCGTCGATCAGGGTTTGCAGTAATTCCGCCAGGTCCAGTTGGGTGGCTTGTTCCAGCCGGGCGTCATCGCGGAAAAACTCCAGAGCGGTGTTGATCATGGCCTGCATTTCGTCCACGTCGCGAAACAGCTTTTGCTGTTGATCGGCGTCCTCGATGAACTCACCGCGCAGACGCAGCCGGGTCAGCGGCGCACGCAAGTCGTGGGAAATGGCGGCGAGCATTTGGGTGCGGTCCTGGATGAAATGCCGTAGTTGCGCTTGCATGCTGTTGAAGGCGAGGATCGCCTGGCGGATTTCGTGCGGGCCGACCGGCTCGATGGGCGGCGCCCGAAAGTCGGCACCAAAGCGCCGCGCGCCCTGTGTGAAGTACTGCAGAGGTCGGGCCAGGCGGCGGGTCGCGACCAGGGTGACCAGCGCGGTCGAGATCAGCACCAGCAGCACCACGATCAGGCTACGTGCACCATCGTCCAGCCCCCAACTGCGCGACGGCGCGCTGAACATCAGCCAGGAGCGGTCAGCCAATTGCACCAGCAGCGCATAGCGGCCGTTGCCGTCGGGCCAGTCAGACGGTTCATACGCCTCCATCGGACGAGGTGGGCCCTGGAGCAGGTGCTTGAAGGCCTGCTCGCCCGAGTGAAAGTCGGGGTCGGCCAGAACGGGCAACCCCAAGGCCTGGCGCTGGGCGGCCCACGTCACCGTGAACCCTTCGTCACCGACTGCTTGGGCCAGATGTGGACGTTGCGACGGTTCGCAGGCCTCGACCACGCGCACCACCACGGCGATCCTTTCCAACAACCCGATTTCGGTCAGCGGAGGTCGTGCCCACACCCCTGCCAGTTGCACGAACAAAGCGTTGAACGCCAGCGCAGTCAACATCGCAATCAGGATGGTCAGCGCGATCCAGCGGGCCACGGTGTCGCGCGGACGCAGCCTCATGAACGCGTCACGCTGGCGGTGAATTGGTAGCCACCGTTGCGCACCGTGCGAATCATCGCCGGGCGCTTGGTATCGAATTCCAGCTTGCGACGCAGGCGGCTCACTTGCACGTCGATGCTGCGGTCGAACGCATCATGGCTGTGGCCGCGCGCCAGGTTCAGCAGTTGTTCGCGACTGAGCACCCGTTGCGGGTGTTCGACAAACACCAGCAGCAGGTCAAACTCGCCGGACGACAATGGGATCATCACTTGGTCGGGCGAACGCAGTTCGCGGCGCGTGAGGTCCAGTTGCCAGCCGGCAAAACGGATCAGCGGGCGCGCGGCCTCCCCCATAGGGAGGCGGCTTTCACCCGCCCGGCGCAATACCGCGCGCACCCTGGCCAGCAATTCGCGGGCGTCGAACGGCTTGCTCAGGTAATCATCGGCGCCCATTTCCAGGCCCACCACACGGTCACTGAGTTCGCCCATGGCGGTGAGCATGATCACCGGCGTGGCGTATTGCTGGCGCAGGCGCTGGCACAACAGCAAGCCGTTGTCGCCGGGGAGCATCAGGTCGAGGATGATCAGGTCGGCGGGCTGGCGCTCCATGGCCGCCCACAGCTCAATGCCACTGGCCACGGTTTCGACCGTATAGCCGTGTTGCAGGAAAAATTTCTTCAACAGGGCGAGGACTTCAAGGTCATCGTCCACGATCAACAGGTTGCTCACCGACGGTCTTCACTGGGCTGGGACAAGGTGTCATCTAAAACCATTCGGCGCGGCCCGTCATATATTTCAACCCTGCAATAAAGCGTCAGCGACGCAATAAACCAGACATCTTTGCGCAAGCCCGCAATGCCAGCATCGGCCTCCCTTTTGCGGAGACTGTGCCCATGCGCTCGCTGACGTACCCCCAGCATCTGGCCCGCCAGGCCGTGCTGTTGTTGACTGTGTCTTACCTGACGGGCTGTGCGAGCCCGCCTCCCGTAACGCCCACCACGCAATGTGCACAGGTGAACTACCCGGTGTATGACCCCGCCGAACCGGTCAACCGTGGGGTGTTTGCCTTCAACCGTGCGGTGGACGACTACGCCCTGGCTCCCGTGGCTCGCGGCTACCGTTACCTGCCGGATTTTTTCCAGCAGGGTGTGCATAACTTCGCGAGCAACTTCAGCGAGCCGAAGGTGTTTATCAATGATCTGCTGCAAGGCAACCCGCGACGTTCGGTCAATACCCTGGGGCGTTTCGCAGTGAACACGACGGTGGGCGTGGTGGGGTTGTTCGACGTGTCAGACCGCCTGGGCATCCCGCGCCACACAGCAGACTTCGGCCAGACATTTGGCGTGTGGGGCATGGGCAGCGGCCCCATTGTCGAATTGCCCTTGTTGGGCACCAGCAACAGCCGGGACGCCGCGGGCAAGGTCTTGAGCTTCCTGGTCTCGCCGCTGGGCGACAGCGATACAGTGCAGACCCTGGGCACCCTCAGCCTGGTCGGCGGAACGGTCGATACACGGGCATCGCTCTTGCCGCTTACCGACAGCCTGCAGAAGCTGCCGGATTACTACAGCGCGTTGCGTAATGTGGTAGCGGAAAATCGGGCGGCGTTTGTGCGGGAGGGCAAGCAAGGCGCTACATCTCCCGGTCTAGAAAGTTGCGCGAATGGCGCCTCTGACGACTTTTGAAAAAAAGCGCCAACGCCAGTCATATCTTGCAGCAGCGCGTTTATAGCCGGTCTTTCTCATCCTCTATAGGTTTGGCCTCACTTCGCTGCGAAAGGCGAAGTAATCCTCTACTCCTATAGAAGGAAACATCCATGCTTAGCGCAATCAATCACTCACTGGGCAACTTTCAATACCCCCCACTGCGGCAGGATGATGCAGAGCCCCAGCGCAGGAAGCGCAGCATTGACGAAACACAACTGAACGCCGCTGACCCTGATCGCACCACGAGCAGTGACCGACGCAGAAACGGCGGTGGGATGGACAGCCTGGGTCGAGGCCGAGTGCTGTAACCGCCTCATGCGAAGGGCAGTGCACGGCCCTTCGTACTCTCCCTTAACAAAACCATGACATTCACTGGATTAATCTTTGCGGTCCAATCCCGCCTGGAAACCTTGCCTGCATGCCGCTCACCGACACACTGCCCGCCGTACTGGCTGGCCCACTGTTGCGACGCCTCGAACCTCGGCGCCTGGTGTTGTGGCTGGTGGGGAGCCGAGCACTCGAATTGACGCTGAAGCTGCATCTGCCTGCCCGAATCCTGGAGGTCCCCTTGGACAACTGCCAGGTCGTACCCGTGGGGCGCCATGCCTTTATCCACCTGATTGATGTGCCGTTGGACGAAGCGCTGCCCCTGGACGTGGCGATCAGCTACGACCTGCGGTTTGACAACACCGGCATCGCCGACTGGGCACCGCACCTACTGTACGCCAATACCCAATTCCCAAGTTTCGTTTTGCACAGCCGCATCCATCAATTGGTCCATGGCTCCTGCCGCAAACCCCATCACACAGCCGGCGAGGGGCTGCTGTGTGTCGACCGACTGTTGGCCGACGCCCAAAGCCCGAGCGACCGCCCGGCCCTGCTGATGATGAGTGGCGACCAGGTCTACGCCGATGATGTCGCCGGGCCAATGTTGCGGGCGATTCACGCATTGATCGCACGCCTGGGCCTGTTCGACGAATACCTGGAAGGTGCCGTAATCGATGACAGCGCCAGCCTCTACGGGCATCACGCCAGCTACTACCATCGCGCCGACTTGCTGCCGGCACTGGACAGCAACGAAACCCTGCGCGAACGCTTTTTTGGCGGCGTAAAAAAACCAATCTTCACCAGCAGCACCGCCGACAACCACCTGGTGACGTTTGCCGAAGTCATCGCGATGTACTTGCTGGTGTGGTCTCCAACGCCCTGGGCGCTGATCACGCCTCAACCGCCGCATCTGAATGCAGAACGACAGCAGCGTTACGCCCGCGAACAAATACAAATAGATCGATTCCGCGACGGCCTGCCAGGCGTCGCGCGGGTCTTCGCCCACCTGTCCACCTTGATGATCTTTGATGATCACGACATCACCGATGACTGGAACCTCAGCGCCCAATGGGAAGAGACCGCCTATGGCCATCCCTTTTCCAAACGCATCATCGGCAACGCCCTGCTGGCTTACCTGCTGTGCCAAGGCTGGGGCAACCAGCCGGATGCGTTTGGCGAACTGATCAACCAAACCCAAGCGCTCACTGCTCAGCCCCAAGCCAACCATCTCGACGCCACGGCGCAGGATGAACTGCTCGAAACACTGCTGAAATTTCAACGCTGGCACTACGTACTGCCTACCACCCCTGCCCTGGTGGTACTCGACACCCGCACCCGCCGCTGGCGCAGCGAGTTCACCCTCAAGCAACCTTCCGGCCTGCTGGACTGGGAAGCCCTGAGCGAACTGCAACAGGAACTGCTGGATCATCCCTCGGCCATCATCGTCTCACCCGCACCGATCTTTGGCGTCAAGCTGATCGAGACGGTGCAGAAAGTCTTTAGCTGGTGCGGCCACCCCTTGCTGGTGGATGCGGAAAACTGGATGGCCCATCGCGGCGCTGCACAGGTGATCCTCAATATCTTCCGCCACTCGCGCACGCCGGGTAACTACGTGATCCTCTCCGGTGACGTGCACTACTCGTTCGTCTACGAAGTGATGATCCGCCATCGCAACGCCGGCCCCAGGATCTGGCAGATCACCAGCAGCGGTATCAAGAACGAATTCCCACCACGATTACTGGAGTGGTTCGACCGCCTCAACCGCTGGCTCTACTCACCCCGCTCGCCCCTCAACTGGTTCACGCGCCGCCGCACCATGCAGGTGGTGCCACATATTCCTGAGCATGCCGAAGCGGGCGAACGGTTATGGAATTCGGCAGGTATCGGCCAGGTGTTTTTCAATGAAAGAGGTCAGCCTGAAGCGATTTACCAGCACAATGCGGACGGAAAGGTGCCGACGAGGATGACGGCCCCAAAATAATAGCCTATCGCCATCAATCATAAGCCGTACATCTGCCCTATTCAAAGCCTCCAGCCCCCGTTGTACAGTAGCCCCAGCCACGGAGTATCGGCGACAACAATGGCGGGCCTCAGGTGCCCGGCTACGCAAGGGAATGCGCAGATGGACGATGCCTCCGACAATAACCCGTTGAAGCAGGATTTCTCTCACTTCAATGCCGACATGCTGCACACCGTCCTGGAACTGGTCAGCGACGGGATCTGGGACTGGAACGCCAATACCGGGTTCGTCTACCGCAACCCAGGCTGGTACGCGATGCTGGGCTATCACCGCCATGCGCTGGAGAACAGCGTGTTCACCTGGGAGAGCGTGATCCACTCGGATGACTATCCCCACGTAATGAAGGTATTCGACGACTACATCCACCGCCGCGCGCCCCACTACCGAGCCGAGTATCGTTGCCGAAAAAAAGATGGCAGCTACCTGTGGATCGAAGATCGGGGGTATGTCATTGCGCGCAATGTGGATGGCTCGGTGGCGCGCATGGTAGGTGCCCACCGCGATATTCATCTCAGAAAATGCTCTGTTGAACAGTTGGAGCAGCGTAATCAGTCCCTTGAAGCCCTGGTGGCCGAACGCACGCGCGAGCTGTCGCGGGTCAATCAGCAGTTGCAGCTACAGTTGGATGAAAACCGCTCCCTCGCCGAAAGGGATGCCTTGACCCTGGTCGCCAATCGCTACCGCCTAGAAAAAGTGTTGCTGGAAGAGTGCGACCGCGCCCAGCGCTTTCGCCTGCCACTGGTGCTGATTGCGATGGATATCGACGACTTCAAGTCGATCAATGACCGATACGGCCACGGTGTGGGCGATCAGACGCTGGTGCAGGTGGTTGAATGCCTGCAAAGCTGTATCCGCCCAGGTGACCTGCTGGCCCGATGGGGCGGCGATGAGTTTGTGTTGGTCTTGCCCAAAACCTCGCTGGAGATCGCCAAGACAATGGCGGCGAGTATCCGTTTGAAGTTGAAGAACAGTCCGCACCGGGACGACTTCAAGGTCACCTTGAGCCTGGGCGTGGCCGAGCGTCAAACGGATGAGTCCCCCGCCGCCTTGATCGCGCGCGCCGATCAGGCGTTGTATCGCGCCAAGGCAGCAGGGAAGGATGGGGTGTCCGAATGACACCCCAGTGTGTCAGCGAACCGGCGGCGCGTACTGGATGCCGCCGTTGTTCCACAGCGCGTTGAGCCCGCGCTTGATCTTCAACACGCTGCCCTGGCCAATATTGCGTTCAAACACTTCGCCGTAGTTACCCACTTGCTTGACGATCTGCACCACCCAATCCTTGCGCAGTTTCAGGTCCTTGCCGTATTCGCCGTCCGCCCCCAGCAACCGCGCGATATCCGGGTTCTTGGTGGTCTTGACCTGTTCTTCGACGTTCTGCGAGGTGATGCCCATTTCCTCGGCATTGAGCATCGCAAAAAGGGTCCATTTGACGATGCTGAACCACTCGTCATCCCCCTTGCGCACCAACGGCCCCAGCGGTTCCTTGGAAATCACTTCCGGCAACACCACGAACTCATCCGGGTGGGCCATCTTGATGCGCTGGGCGTACAGGCCTGACTGGTCGGTGGTGAGCACGTCGCAACGCCCGGCTTCCAGGCCCTTGGCGCTTTCGTCGGCGGTGTCGAAGGTGATCGGCGTGTATTTCATGCCGTGGGTGCGGAAGTAATCGGACACGTTGAGTTCGGTGGTGGTACCGGCCTGGATGCACACGGTGGCGCCGTCCAGTTGCTTGGCTGCGGTGACGCCCAGCTTGTTGTTCACCAGGAAACCGATGCCGTCGTAGTAGGTCACGCCGGTGAACACCAGGCCCATGCCCGAATCACGGGAACTGGTCCAGGTGGTGTTGCGTGAGATCAGGTCGATTTCACCGGATTGCAGCGCGGTGAAGCGTTCCTTGGCGGTCAACTGGGTAAATTTCACTTTCGACGCATCGCCGAAAACAGCCGCCGCTACCGCGTGACACACGTCCACATCGATACCGGTCATCTTGCCCTTGCTGTCCGGTACCCCGAAGCCCGGCAGCCCGTCACTGACGCCACACTGGATAAAACCTTTTTTCTGGATAGCGTCCAGGGTCGTGCCCGCCTGGGCGGTACTCGCCAAGCCCAGCACGGCGGTGGCACCGATGGCGGCCAAAGTAGTTTTGAATGGGTTCATGCAAGGCGCTCCCTGTCATTCCTTATTATTCGGCGCTCCACAGCCCGCGCCGGTTTATAGTGCTGCCGGGCAGTATCAACGGCTTTGCGCCACTGCCACAAACGACCTTTAGGCAAAGGCTCCTTCCGATTTGGAATGAAGTGCATGATTTCAAAACGTTTGACCCCCTCGATGACGGCCCTGCAATGCTTCGAGGCCGCCGCCCGCCATTTGAGTTTCACTCGCGCCGCCGAAGAGCTGCACCTGACCCAGAGTGCGGTGAGCAAGCAGGTGGCGCAGCTGGAAGAGATGCTTTGCCATAATCTTTTCGAACGGGTGCGCCAGCGTTTGTACCTGTCGCCAGCGGGCTCGTTGTACCTGGCCGAAGTGCACAAGATCCTCACCCAGGTGGACATCTCCAGCCGCTACATCCTCACCTACGGCGGCGAAACTGAAGTGCTGCGCATCGCCACCCAACCCACCTTCGGTGACCGCTGGCTGGTGCCCAAGCTCAAGGACTTTGCGGCGAAACATCCGAATATCCACTTGGACGTGCGCAACGAGCTGGAGCCTTTCGACGTGTTGCAGGCCAAGGCCGATATCGCATTTTTCTTCGGTCAGGGCTCCTGGCCGGGGGCGACCTGCCTCGAGCTGTTTCGTGAGGCGGTGGTGCCGGTGTGTGCACCAGGCTTTGTCGCCGAAGGCAGCGATGCCTCGTCGCGCCATACCTTGTTGCAATGCACCTCGCGCCCGGAAGCCTGGCACGAATGGTTCCTGGAACAGGGCCTGCATTCGCAAAACAGCTACCACGGGCCGCGTTTCGACACGTTCTACATGTGCATCCGCGCGGCACAATCAGGCTATGGCGTGGCGCTGGTGCCGCAGTATCTGGTGGCGGATGAATTGGCCCAGGGCAGCCTGATGATTCCCTGGAACTATGCGATGCCCAGCAGCGGCGCGCACTTCATCGCCCATGCCGAACATGCCGGCGAGATTCCCAAGGTGAAAGCCTTCCTCAACTGGATGGTGGAGTACGTCGGCGCACATCCCGACTTTCAGTCATGACCCGGCGACTTTATTTCGTTTGCGGCAAAGGCGGCCGGCCGGCTTAGATAAAAACAAGCCCGTCACTGCCGAGTCCCCGATTCATGAGCCACGAAACCATCAGCCAATCGATTTCCATCGTTCACCCCATCAGCCTCAGCCACGGCAAAAACGCCGAGGTCTGGGACACCTCGGGCAAACGCTATATCGATTTTGTCGGCGGCATTGGTGTGCTCAACCTCGGTCATTGCCACCCCGGCGTGGTCGAAGCCATTCGTGACCAGGCGACTAAGCTGACCCACTACGCGTTCAACGCAGCACCTCACGCGCCCTACATCGAGCTGATGAACCGTCTTACTGCGTTTATCCCGGTGGACTACCACGTCAGCGGCATGCTCACCAACAGTGGCGCGGAGGCGGCGGAAAACGCGCTGAAGATCGTGCGCGGCGCCACCGGCCGCACGGCAGTGATCGCGTTTGATGGCGCCTTTCACGGTCGCACCCTGGCCACGCTCAACCTGAATGGCAAAGTCGCGCCCTACAAGCAAAAGGTCGGAGTACTGCCCGGCCCTGTGTATCACCTGCCCTACCCCAGTGCCGATAACGGCGTGACCTGCGCCGAAGCGCTGAAGGCCATGGACCGCCTGTTCAGCGTGGAAATCGACGTCAACGACGTAGCCTGTTTCATCATCGAGCCGGTGCAGGGCGAAGGCGGGTTCCTGGCGCTGCACATCGAATTCGCCCAGGCGCTGCGGCGCTTTTGCGACGAAAACAACATTCTGCTGATTGCCGATGAAATCCAATCGGGCTTTGGCCGCACCGGAGAGCGTTTTGCTTTCTCGCGCCTGGGGATCGAGCCAGACTTGATCCTGCTGGGTAAAAGCATCGCCGGCGGTGTACCGCTGGGCGCCGTCGTAGGGCACAAGGCGTTGATGGACAATCTGCCCAAAGGTGGCCTGGGCGGCACGTACTCCGGCAATCCGATCGCCTGTGCAGCAGCGCTGGCAACGCTGGATGCAATGACCGATGAACACCTGAAAACCTGGGGCTCACAGCAGGAAGAAGCCATCGTCAGCCGTTATGAGACCTGGCGTGCACAAGGCCTCACACCCTACCTCGGCCGCCTGACCGGCGTTGGTTCCATGCGCGGCATCGAACTGGCCAACACCGACGGCACACCCGCGCCGAAACAGCTGGCCCAACTACTCGGCCTGGCGCGGGACGCCGGTTTGTTGCTGATGCCCAGCGGCAAGTCGCGGCACATCATCCGCCTGCTGGCACCGCTGACCATCGAGCCTGCGGTGCTGGAGGAAGGCCTGGACATTCTCGAGGCCTGCCTCAAACAGTTGGACTAGTAACGCGCATCGACAGGTTTACCGCCGTTCGGCCAATCCTTGACCTTGTCCGGGAAGTCCGGGCGCGGTTGGCCGGAGAAATACGCCGCCACATCCACCGCTTCCTGGTCCGACAAGCCGCCCTGCCCCAACGGGAATTTTTCGTGGAAGCCAATCGGCATGTTGCGTTTGACGAACGCCGCGGCCGTGTAGGTGCGCGCCATGCCGGCACCGATGTTGAACGATTGATCGCCCCACAGCGGCGGGTAGATCAGTTCGCCATCGGCCCGTGCCAGGCCCTGGCCGTTGTCGCCATGGCACACCGCGCATTGCTTGGCGTAGACCTGTTTGCCATTGGCCAGGTCCGGCTTGATCGCCGGATCGACCTTGCCCACACCGCGCCCCGCCACCTTGTCTTCGGGGCGGGTGTTGTTTTTCATCCAGTCGAAGTAGGCGACCATCGCTTGCATGTCCGCCGATTGCGGCGGCAGGGGTTTGCCATTCATCGAGCGACGGAAGCAGCCATTGATGCGCTCTTCCAGGGACACCACCTTGCCCGCGCGCGGCGCATAGCTGGGGAAAAACGCCGAGACGCCCACAAACGGCGAGCCATCCGCCACCGTGCCGGCATTGAGATGGCAACTGGTGCAATTGAGCGAGTTACCGACGTTGTTAGGCAGCAAATCCTTGGTTTGCAGGTGCAGGCGCATACCACGAACCACCTGGTCGGCGTTGGGCGCCGCGAGCAACTCGGCAAGGCGTGGGGTTTCGAAGGCCGACGAATCGGTGGTGGCCGGGTTGAGTTGGTCGCGCAGTTTCTTCACCTGGGCAGCGCTGATAGGCGTGCCTTCGTTACCCCAGCGGGTGCGCACGAAACTGAGGATCTCGGCGATTTCCTGATCCTTCAAGCGGGCGAAACCCGGCATGGTGTAGACCCGCGGGTGCGTTGCCGTTTGTGCGGTTTCCCAGCCCGTCAGAGTGATGTGCAACAGTGACGTCGGGTTGCTGGACGCAATGCTCGGGTTGCCGGCCAGGGGTGGGAACAGACCTTTCACGCCCGCACCATCGCTGCGGTGGCAGTCGCTGCAGAACTGCATGTACCCGAGGCCGCCACGGCTGGTGAACAGATCTGCCGGTGGCGTCGCAGGCGCCAGGGCCACGGACGGCATGGGCAGGTCGTCCTTGCCGGGCGGCAGCGACTTCAGGTAGCGGGCGATGGCGGTCAGGTCATCATCGCTGAAGTGTTGGGTGCTGTGGTGAATCACATCAGCCATGTTGCCGGCGACCGTGGCAAAGCGGTTTTGCCCGGTCTTGAGCAGTTGCACGGTGTCTTCCACCGTCCACAGGTTGCGCAGGCTCAGGGCGCGCCAATGCTCGACGGTTTCACCGGCCAGGTAGTGCTGGCCGCTGGAACCCTCGTCGCTCAGGGCTTTTTCCTGGAACGCGATGCCCCGTGGCGTGTGGCAGGAGCCACAGTGGCCCAGGCCCTGGACCAGGTAGGCGCCACGGTTGAGTGGTTCGTCGCGTGCCGGATCCGGCGTGAAGGGTTGTTTATCGAGGAAGGCGAAATTCCACAGGGCCAGGCCCCAGCGCTGGTTGAACGGGAAGCCCATGTCCGCCTCAAGATTGGCCTGCTGCACCGGTTCGACGCCTTGCATCAGGTACACAAACAGGGCGCGCATGTCGGGTTCGCTCATCTTGGCGTAGGACGGATACGGCATCGCCGGGTACAGGTTCATCCCCGTCGGCGTCACGCCTTCGCGCATGACGCGGTCGAACTGCTCGAAGGTGTAGGCGCCAATGCCGGTCTCGCGGTTCGGCGTGATGTTGCTCGAAAAGATCGTGCCCATCGGCGTGCTCAGCTCCAGGCCGCCGGCCATCAACTTGCCTTGCTTCGCGGTGTGGCAGGCGATGCAGTCGCCCAGTTGCGCAACGTATTTGCCCTGTTCGATCAGCGAAGCGTCGGGAACGTTGGCGTGCAGGGGAAGAGACAAGCAGAGCGTCGCCCCCAGCAAGGCCAGGCGGGAAAGGGAAAGCGCCATCGCATTAGTCCTTTAATAACCTGGCGTGGGGCGGTCCCCTTGGCGCAGGTCAGTGGTCGTTTTTATGGGTTCATCAGGCCTTTGTGTTGTAACGGTTTTGGGGGCGGGGAGTGTTGATGTGGGTCAGGGGCAGATCGCTGGACAAAGGCATCAGTACTCAACGACTATCCGCCACCTCCCTACTGCACGGACGCACACCATGCTCGACATCCTCCAAGGCACGCCCATTTGGGTCTACGCCATTTACCTGTGGATTTGCTACTACGGCATCAAGGCCTGCCTGGGCGGACGCGAAAATCGCCGCTCGCTGGTGATCCTGCCGGTGGTGCTGGTGGTGTGGTCGTTGATGTCACTGGCGCCTTCAATCCTGTCGAGCGGCGCCTGGATTGGCGGCGCGGTGCTGGGCAGCCTGGTGGGGATGGTGCTATTCAACGCTGAAGGCGCGCAGCTGGATGCCAATGGCGAGACCCTGGTGTTGCCGGGCACCTGGAAAACCCTGCTGATCTCGCAACTGTTCTTTGCGGTGAAGTACTACTTCGGTTACCAGCAAGCCGTGCATCCGCTGCTGCTGAGCACACCGTCGATGCTGATGGCAGTGGGTGGTGTGTCGGGGTTTACCGTAGGTCTGTTTTGCGGACGGGCCGTACGGCTGCAGCGGGCCCTGACGGCGTTGCGTCGGGATAAGGGCATTGTGCTGCCTTGACCTGACCTCCCTGCCCCCTGAAAATGCCCGACGCTTTTTTGTCCTCGTTTACTGAAGTAGTGAAATTTCAATGTCCGATTCTTACACCGAACAATCCGCCCCCGAAGAATCCGTAGTCGCCTTGCACGCCAAAGCTGAATACGAAAACGCCATCAATCTTTCACAGCATCTGCCAGCGGCCAAGATCATCAGCGAGATGGTGCTGGACGCGTTCCACACGTCCAAGGAAAGCGACCAGATTCGCGAACTGCGCGTGGCCATCCGTCAGGCCCACGACGCCTTCGACGACGACAAGGCCTACGACCTGATGGGCCAGCTCAAACAACTCAAGGACGCCGAGGCCGCTGACAACGCCGCCCTGGAAGACCTGAGCAGCCAATTCTCGATCAGCCGCATCCTGTCCAGCTTCAAGGACGATCCCGAGTTCCAGGAGCTGGTCTACGGCCTGGCGTTGAAAGTGCTGAACCAGAGCCACCAGGCCATCAGCAACCCGAGCGCGGGCAAGAGCAAAGCCTCACGGCCCAAGAAAGAAGCCGAAGTGTTTGTGATCAGCAAGGATGGCATCAGCGTCACCTTGCCGCTGCGCACGCCGCGCTCCAAGCCGAACGTCGACCGTGAAGCGTTCGAGTTCCTGGGCTTTGCATTCGTGGGTGAAGGCAGCGAAGCGGAGCTGGAAAGTGAAACCTTCGTCGACAACAGTGGCACCGAGCAACCGGTCACCCGCAAGAGCATCGTGACCGCCTTGCAGCAACAAAGCGCCTTCGACGGCTACGCCATCAGCGCCCAGTCATGACGTAGTGCAACGAGGCGTCCGCGCAATGCGGTGCGCCTCGTCCCCCTCAGGCCTGCTTGTTCCAAAGCACCGTCGAGATTTTCATCACTCCAACGGCGACGGCGAACAGCAACAAGGTAAAACCTGCCAACAACCATGGCGACGGCAGGGACGGCCGGGAGACCAGCATGAACGCCAGCGACGGCGCGATCATGACGCCGATATTGACGCCTGCCGAGTAGTAGCCAAGGTTGCGGTCCACCGTGCCACGGCTGGAGATGCTGCTGATGTAGTGAGTAATGCCGGGGAACACGATCATCTCGCCAAGGCTCCACAACACCGTGGCCACCATCAACACTACCGCCACCTGTCCGAATCCCATCAAAAAGAAACCAACGCCCGCCAGCAGGAACCCTGCGACCAGCGAGCGGCTACTGGACACGTGTGCCATACGCAGGTTGATCGGCACTTCGAACACAATCACTAACAGCGCATTGATGAAGAAAATGACGCCCACGTAATAGGTAGGCAGCGAGGTGTAATGGATGATGAAGGCCGACAGAAACGTGGGGGGCAAGGCGTAAGCCACGTGCACCGGCAGTGCCGCCAGCAATATCACCAGCAGGCGCGAGCGTTCATGGGCCGCCACTTCGGGCAACCCCTCACCTTTGCCGGCGACAGGCAAGCCCGACGTCGTGGGTGCTGGTCGTCCGAACACCAGGCACGCACCGAAGGCCAACAGCGACAGGGCCGCGTTGATGTAGAACACCGCATCCGCATTGCGCAGGAACACCAGGCTTCCCAGCAAGGGCCCGATGGCCATCCCGATATTGATTGCCAGGCGGTTACAGGAAAACGCCACTTTGCGAGCATCCAGCGAACTGTGAGCAACCGTCTCGGAGTAAGTCGCGGGCGTGAACGCTTCGTAGCAGGCGCCCCAGAGAAAAGACAGCAGCAAGAGTGCAAGTGTGTTGTCCACCGAAGGGATGATCAGCAGCAGCAACGCATTGAACAGCAGTGAAGCCAGGATCACTTGATGCGCCGAGAAACGCTTGATGACCGCGCCGATGACCAGGTCGGTGCACAACGCTCCGGCACCGTACAACCCCACCAACAGCCCCGCAGTGCCCGACGATACGGCGTGTTGCTGGATCAGGTACGCCGCATAGAAGGGAAACGCGAGGGTCCCCATACGGAACACCAGGGTGATCATGAACAGTGACTGCAACCGAGCATTCAGGCTGCGCAAGGCTCGGTAAGTGCCCATCATCGGGACACCCTGCAATCGGTTTCGCAACGTTTCATTGAACCGCTCCCTCGCCATGACGATGCCGGCTCATCCGGCATCGGACTCAATAGCGGGGGAAACGTAATGCACCTCTGGCCGGCCAACAAGCTGCCCATATGGACAGGTAGACAGCGGCCCCAGATCCGTTCGGGGCTTATGACGGCGAACGTATGTAACCCAGTTCCAAGGCCCTGCGAACCGCTGACTTGCCGTTGGTGACGTCCAACTTGGCGAAGATGTTGGTCATGTGGAATTTGACCGTATGGGACGTCATGCTGGTCAGGAGCGCCACCTCGTTGTAGGTCTTGCCCAGGCTCGACCAGGACAACACTTCAGTCTCCCGGGGAGTCAGCACGTTAGGCCGCTCGACGGGCAGGCGGTGTTCCAGGGCCTCGTCATAGACCGACACCAACAACATCTGCAGCTCACTCTGGTTCGCCAGCACTGTCTCGCGAAACTGCTGGCCTTCACCAAAGCTGCAAAGGTTAAGCACCGAGTAGAACCCCTGATTGCCATGCACGATAAAACTGGCGCCTTCGCCCACCGGCTTGCACGGGCCCGGCACAGGCACCGCGTCGGCGGCAGGTTTGAGCAGGTTTTCGTCACTCCAGAAAAACGGCTTGATGCGTTTGCGGGTGAGGGAGACCAGCCGGTCGCGCCGATAAAAATCATCGGCGGTGTCGGACTGCTCCAAGGCTTCGGGGTAGTTGGAAATGATCTCTGCTTCATCCAGCGTCGGCCCGCACTGGTAGACCTCGAAATGTCCCAGCCCGCGCCGGCTCAGTTCAACGTCGAGTAATTGCCGCACGGATTCGGGCGCATCGTTGGGTTGGGCATCGCGTCGCATAGGTATCGTCCTTGATCGTTGACTACGGAATGAGCCCGGCGACCTGAGCTGAAGGCTTCTATCCCGAAGCGCTTGAGACAACGTCGACTCATCGCGTAAAAAATACGCTGTAAAGGACGAGAATGAAACAGGCCTCAGGGGCTTAAATGCTCACGATCTGCTGCGCGAACACCTCGCGAAAACGCTGCATTTCCTGCTGGTTACCCACCGTCACGCGCACCCACTGCGGCCAGCCTTTAAACACTCGTCCGATCAGCACGCCCTGCGCCGCCAGCTTCTCGATCACCTGCTCCGCCGGTTGCTTCACGTCGATCATGAAGCAATTGGCCTGGGAGGCGGTGCAGGTGAATCCACGCCCCTTCAACCAGGCTACGGTTTCATCACGCAGTTGATTGTTGAGCGCCTTGCGTTGTGGCAACAGCTTCACGTCCTCCAGGCTGGCCAGGCCACCGAGCAGGGTGGTGCCGGCCGGTACGTTGTCGCCGCCAAACACGGCCAGTCGCTCCAGCAACGCTGGATGCCCGATGGCCAAGCCCAGGCGGGCGCCGGCCATGCCGTAGATTTTCGAGAAGGTGCGCAGCACCAGCAGGTCGTCGTGGTCCTTGGTCCAACTGACAACACTGGGTACGTCGGCGAAGTCGATGTAAGCCTCGTCCACCACCAGCACGCTGCCTTTGGGCTTGTTCGCCAACGCGTGGCGAATGGCCTCGGTCGGTGTAATGGTGCCAGTGGGGTTGTTGGGGTTGCACAGGTAGAGCATGCCAGCCTGCGCATCGGCGGCGAGCATGCCCGGGATGTCGTGGGCATGCTCGGCATCCAGGCTGACTTCCTTCACCGGCGCCTTGTTCGACTCGGCAGCCTGGCGCGGCACTTCATAAGACGGTGTGGCCATCACCAGGCCGCGGGTTTCGGTGGTGAAGGCGAGTACGGCATAACGCAACGCGGCCATGGAGCCTGCAAACACTGCCACCTGTTCTTCGGCAATACCCTGCTGCTGGGCAAACAGCCCGGCCAACCTGTACATATGCCCGTAAGGGTAGCGTCCGGAGGTGGCGATGCCTCGCTGCATCGCTTCACGCGCAGCGCCTGAGGGGCCGTAGGGGCTTTCGTTGTAGTTGAGGCGTACCTTGTCAGACTTTGCTGGCGGCGGCGCTGCCATCGCCCAATCCAGCCGCCCCAGCAATGGCAGGGCAGCACTTACAGCGAGAAGGGACCGACGACTCACGCTGACCATATGACTACTCCTTGTAGGCGGATGATGGATTCGCACAGCACGCATTGAAGGGTATGACGATAAAAATACCCAGGGATTTAAACCATCGCCCAAGAAAAAGCCCCGCGTTTCTCTCGAAGGCGGGGCTTTTTCACTGCGGGACCACTCAGTGAGCGTAGGTCAGCAAAAGCTCTTTCGGCACTTGGAAATCCAGGGACATCATCACGCTGAGCGCGGTGATGGTGAAGATCGAGAACACGAACAGCTTGCGTGCCCAGACGGTGTCATCCACCGCCTTGTAGCCGGTCCAGGCCATGTACAACCAGTACATGCCCATGGCGGCGGCGACGGCAAGGTAGCTCATGCCGGCGTAGCCACTGAAGGTCAACATCAAGGTCGCCACGAGGAAGGCCAGGATGTACAGCAGGATGTGTTTCTTGGCGACCTGGATGCCACGTTTAACCGGAAGAACCGGAATCGACGCAGCCAGGTAGTCATTGAAGCGGAAAATCGCGATGGCGTAGGAATGCGGCATCTGCCACAGGCTGAACATCACCAGTAGCGTCAGCGCGGCCATGTCGAAGCTATTGGTTACAGCCACATAACCAATCACCGGCGGCATCGCCCCCGACAGACTGCCCACCAGCGTGCCGTGAACCGACTTGCGCTTGAGGTACAGGCTGTAGAGGCCGACGTAGATGACAAAACCGATCACGGCAAACAGCGCCGCCAGCGGATTGGCCACCTTGTACAACAACGCCACACCGGCAACACCCAGGACGGTCGCGTAGATCAGTGCCAGCTTCAGGGAGATAAGGCCCTGCACCAGCACACGATTCTTGGTGCGCTCCATCTTGATATCGATGTCACGGTCGATGCAGTTGTTGAACACGCATCCGGAAGCTACCACCAGGGAAGTGCCGATCATTGCAGCCAGGAAGATGGCCAGATCGACATGTCCCTTGGAGGCCAGGAAGAAACCGCCCGCCACAGAAAGCACGTTACCGAAAATGATCCCCGGTTTGGTGATTTGGATAAAGTGCTTAAGCGACATCGGGTCTTACCTCACTTCGCCATCATGAACGTATGGATGCTGAACATGATCCATATCGACAGGCCAACCAGCAGCAGGATTACCAACCCTGCGAACACGAACGCAATCACGTTATCGCGTTGCTCTTTGGAACGGTCCAGGTGCAGGAAGTACACCAGGTGAACCAGAACCTGGATCACCGCGAATGCCAGCACGATCATCAAGGTGATCGACTTAGGCAGGGTCGGGTACATCACCAGACCGAACGGGATGAGCGTCAGGATTACCGACAGGATGAAGCCGATGGCGTACGACTTGACGCTGCCGTGGCTTGCATCATGGCTGTCATGGTCATGGGAGTGTGCATTAGCCATTACAGAGTCCCCATCAGGTAAACAACGGTGAAGACGCAGATCCAGACCACGTCCAGGAAGTGCCAGAACAGGCTCAGGCAGCTCAGGCGAGTCTTGTTGGTGTTGGTCAGGCCGTGTTTATTGACCTGATACATCATCACCGCCATCCACAGCAGGCCAGCCGTTACGTGCAGACCGTGGGTACCTACCAGCGTGAAGAACGCGGACAGGAAGCCGGAACGGTGCGGGCCGTAGCCTTCGGAGATCAGCAGGTGGAACTCGTTGATCTCCATGCCGATGAAGCCCAGGCCGAACAGGAAGGTCAGTGCCAACCAGCTCAGTACGCCTTTCTTGTTGCCCTTGTAGAAGGCCAACATGGCGAAGCCGTAGGTGATCGAACTGAACAACAGCAAGGCGGTTTCGCCGAGCACGTAAGGCAGTTCGAAGATGTCGTGGCCCGACGGGCCACCCGCTACGTTGTTTACCAGTACCGCGTACACCGCGAAGATCGACGCAAACAAGATGCAGTCGGTCATCAGGTAGAGCCAGAAACCGAAAACGGTCATCGGCCCCGAGTCGTGGTGATGGTCATCGTGCCCATGGTCATCGACATGGGCGTGTCCAGCATTGGTCACTAAGTTCGACATGGTTTAAGCCTGTTCCAACGAGGTTTCTACACGGTTGGCCGGGATCTTCTTCTCGGCAACCAGGCGAGCGTGTTGCTCGGCTTCGATGCGTTCGATCGTCTCGACCGGCACCATGTAGCCTTGATCGTCACGCGCGGCGTGAACGATGAAGTAACCGATAGTGCCAACCAGGCCCACGATTGCCAGCCACCAGATGTGCCAGATCATCGCGAAACCGAACACGGTCAACAGGGCACCCATCACCACGCCAGTGGCGGTGTTGTTTGGCATGTGGATCGGCTCGTAGTGCTTAGGACGCTGGTACGCAGTACCGTCTTCCTTGGCTTCGGTGAACGCATCAATGGTGTTCGCAGTCGGGATCACGGCGAAGTTGTAGAACGGTGGTGGCGACGAAGTCGACCATTCCAGGGTGTGGCCATTCCATGGGTCACCGGAGTCGCAAGCGTTCTGCTTACGGTCACGGATGCTCACGTACAGTTGGATCAACTGGCAGGCGATACCTACAGCGATCATGATTGCACCGAACATGGCAACGTACAGGTACGGCACCCACTCAGGGTTGGTGGTGGCGTTCAGACGACGGGTCATGCCCATGAAGCCCAGTGCATAGAGCGGCATGAACGCGACGAAGAAGCCCGAGATCCAGAACCAGAATGCAGCCTTGCCCCAACCTTCGTGCAGCTTGAAGCCGAACGCTTTCGGGAAGTAGAAGCTGAAACCAGCGATGTAACCGAATACCGCACCACCGATGATCACGTTGTGGAAGTGAGCGATCACGAACAGGCTGTTGTGCAGGACGAAGTCAGCACCCGGGATGGCCAGCAGTACGCCGGTCATGCCGCCGATGGCGAAGGTCACCATGAAGCCCAGGGTCCACAGGACCTGGCTGGTCATGCGCAGACGACCGTGGTAGATGGTGAACAGCCAGTTGAATAGCTTCACCCCCGTCGGGATGGAAATCAGCATCGTCGCCAGGCCGAAGAAGGCGTTGACGCTGGCCCCCGAACCCATGGTGAAGAAGTGGTGCAGCCACACCATGAAGCCCAGTACAGAGATTGCGCCCGATGCGTAAACCATCGAGTGGTGACCGAACAGGCGCTTGCCGGTAAAGGTCGAGATCACTTCGGAGAAGATACCGAACGCTGGCAGGATCAGGATGTACACCTCAGGGTGACCCCATGCCCAGAACAGGTTCACGTACATCATTGGATTGCCACCAAGTTCATTGGTGAAAATGTGGAAATCCAGGTAACGGTCAAGCGACAGCAGCGCCATGGTAGCGGCCAGGATCGGGAACGAAGCCACGATCAGGACGTTGGCCCAGGTGCAGGTCCAGGTGAAGATCGGCATGTCCATCAGTTTCATGCCAGGGGCGCGCATTTTCAGGACGGTGGCCAGGAAGTTGACCCCCGTCAATGTCGTCCCGAGTCCTGATAACTGTAGCGCCCAGATGTAGTAGTCCACACCTACGCCAGGGCTGTATTGCAGGCCCGACAATGGCGGATACGCAACCCAACCGGTCTTGGCGAATTCGCCGACGCCCAGGGACACGTTGATCAGCACTACGCCGGAAACCAGCAGCCAGAAGCTCAGGGAGTTCAGGAACGGGTAGGCAACGTCACGGGCGCCAATCTGCAGCGGCAAGGCCAGGTTCATCAGGCCGGTGAAGAATGGCATCGCCATGAAGATGATCATGATCACACCGTGAGCGGTGAAGATCTGGTCATAGTGTTCAGGTGGCAGGTAGCCAGGCGAACCCTCGGTGGCCATGGCCAACTGGGTACGCATCATGATGGCGTCGGCAAAACCACGCAGCAGCATGACCATGGCAACGATGACGTACATGACGCCGATTTTCTTGTGGTCGACCGAAGTCAGCCACTCGGTCCACAGGTAGGTCCACTTCTTGAAGTACGTGATACCTGCAAACAGTGCCAGACCACCCAGCGCGATCATGGCGATAGTCACCATTACGATCGGCTCGTGGAACGGGACCGCATCCCAACTTAATTTACCAAACATCGTTTACTCCTCTGCCCCAGCAGTTGAATGCGAGCCCGTGTCAGAACCTTCAACCGCGGCCACTTCTTTCTTCTCGTGCTTGACCGGCTTGCCTGGCTTCATACCTTCGTACTTGTCGACGATTTTCTGAAACAGGTCCGGCTCATACGCGGAGTACAGAGCGACTGGGTTGTTCTGGCTTGGTTTGGACAGGGCGTCGTATTCAGCTTGATCAAGCTGTTTAGGTGCGGCCTTGACTTCGGCTACCCAGGCGTTGAAACCTTCCTGGCTCGTCGAGATCGCTTTGAATTTCATGCCGGTGAAGCCAGCGCCGCTGTAGTTTGCGGAGATGCCTTCCATTTCAGCTTTTTCGTTGGCGATCAGGTGCAGGCGAGTCTGCATGCCTGCCATCGCGTAGATCTGACCGCCCAGGGCTGGGATGAAGAACGAGTTCATCACGGCGTCGGAGGTGATCCGGAAGTTCAGCGGAGTGTTCTCCGGGAACTGGATTTCGTTGACCGTGGCGATACCCAGGTCCGGGTAGATGAACAGCCACTTCCAGTCCAGCGCGACCACTTCGATGTTGATCGGCTTGACGTCGGACTCCAGCGGACGGTACGGGTCCAGCTCGTGGGTCGACTTATAGGTGATGTAACCCAGGGCGATGATGATGAGGATCGGCACCAGCCACACTGCGATTTCAATCTTGGTGGAGTGCGACCACTTCGGCGCGTAGGTCGCGCTGGTGTTCGACGCGCGGTATTTCCAGGCGAAGGCGAAGGTCATGATGATCACAGGCACCACAACCAACAACATCAGCAGGGTGGCGGTGATGATCAGGTTTCGTTGATCCAGACCGATCTGTCCTTTTGGGTCCATCAAGGTCCACTTGCAGCCTCCCAGCATTAACATCATGCCCAGCAGCGGCAAAAAGCCTAGTAATCGGGGGTACCTGTTTTTACTCATCTCACGACCTCTAAAGCAGCTTGCGCAATGCAGTTGGGTTTTGATCGCCAACACTTCACCCTGCCAAGGGTTGGCATTTCTCTTCGATTGAATAAGAGCCTGCCCATCGCGCCATCTGTGGCGTTTCACGGACCTGCGGTGAGTTCTTATTCGATTTCGTGGTTAAAGGCCTTGTTACAGACCAATTCCATTTGGTGCGGATAGTTGAAAGGCTGTCGGAACCTTGGGGTCGCACAGAGCCGTCCATCTGCCCCTCGACCGCTCCAGTGCTCAAATAGTGAACAGCACCGGACATTCAGTGCGGGCGATTGTAGTTAGCTAGCGATGTATAAACCATGTCTTATAAAGAAATAATTTTTATCGATTACAGCAATAATCCTTCACCAATATTGCAAAGGTTCGCGATCTTATCGCGTTCGATTCTCAACAAAAACCACAAAAATTGCCGTGTTATAGCGCAAGCCGCCACAGTCCTTACGCGCTGTAAGGGCATGCCAAACCGATGCAAGCCCCCATAAAACAAGGCATTCGGACATCACCTAATTGCTGGTGCGGCGCTAGGTCCGTGGCCGCGTCAGAACCATGAACTGACAGCACATCTTGGCCGTTTTATGCAAATTTAAGCGGCCGTTCGGCGGGTCAGAAACGTCCTGCGGCAGCTTCCGTGTGACAACATGTCGCACACTGCGCACACCCAAAGTTGTCCGACGTCACGTTCTATTCACAAATCCCTACACACAAAAACGCCCCGGCCTTCCCTCAAGAAGGACCGGGGCGTTCAGCGATGGGCTCAGGCTTTGCGCTGGCGATTCCGGTAAATGCCCAACGGCACCAGGATCACCGTCAGCACGAACGCGACCAGCGCCCACTGCGCCAGGGACAGGCCCAGCACGGGCGGATACGGGGTGCTGCAGAAGCCATCGACCTGGAAGCCCAAGGGGAACACCTTGGCCAGTGGCAGGTCATCGACGATCGGTTGCAGCACATCGATGCCGCAGCTGACTTGGGGGAAGAACTGGGTGTACACGTGGTGACCGGCTGCGGCCACACCACCGAGGGCGCTGAGGATCACCAGCCCTTCGAAAAACGTGAGCGCCCCTTTGGTGCGCATGGCTGCGCCGATGAACGCGAAGATCGCGATCAACAGCAAGGCGTAGCGTTGCAGGATGCACAGCGGGCACGGTGCCTCGCCCAGTACCACCTGCATATACAGCGCACCGCCGATCAGCGCCAGGCAGATGATGCCCAGCAACACCAGAAAGCGCCGCTCCCTGCCTAAACGCAATTCGTCACTCATCACCGTTTCCCTTTGTTTGGTTGTGCCAATGGCCGCAAGTTTACACACAGGGAGTGGTTTAAACAGAGGGGGGTTAACGGGGGATTAATCTTGGGAAATGTTGTGACTGTACGGACGCCATCGCGGGCAAGCCCGGCTCCCACATCGACCGCGATCGAATGTGGGAGCCGGGCTTGCCCGCGATGGCGCCGACTCGGTTTTACGCCAAACCTTATTCCAGCGCCGCAGCCGGGCCGAAGAACTCGTAGCGGCTTTGCTTCTCTGGCACGCCCAAGGCCTTGAGGTGACGCTTGATCGCGCCCATGAAGCCTTTAGGGCCAAGGAAGTAGGCGTCGATATCGCGCTGTTCAGGCAACCACGCCGCAAGCTGTTCCTGGCTGAGCAAACCCACCTTGTCCGCCGCCGGGCTCACGCCATCATCTTCGGAGTAGCAATAGAAGCGCTTGAGCTGCGGATGCTGTGCTGCCAACGCATCGACCCAATCACGGAACGCATGCACCCCACCGTTACGCGCGCAGTGGATGAAGTGCACCGGACGCTGGGTAGCCAGGGCGGCTTCGAGCATCGGCAAGGTTGGCGTAATGCCGACCCCGCCACTGATCAGCACCAGCGGTTTATCGCTGGCTGCCAGGGTGAACTCACCCGAAGGCGTGAACAGATCGATGGTCGCGCCGACATGCAGTTGGTCGTGCAGGTAGTTGGACACCCGCCCGCCCGCTTCGCGCTTGACGCTGATGCGGTACAGGCCCGAATCGGTCAGGGCCGACAGCGAATAGTTGCGGCGTACTTCCTCACCCTCCAGCACCAATTTCATGCCGATGTATTGGCCTGGCGCGGCCGCGAGAATCGGGCCGTTATCTACCGGGGCAAAGTAGAAGGAGATGATTTCGTCACTCTCCACCACGCGCTTGACCACGATGAACGGCCGCGCGCCGCGCCAGCCACCGGGCGCCTGGGCTTTCTCGTCATAGATCGCCGCTTCGGCGCCGATCAGGATATCCGCCAATTGGCCGTAGGCCGCGCCCCAGGCACTCATCACTTCAGGGGTCGCAATCTCGCTACCCAGCACCTCGGAAATCGCGCGCAGCAGGCAGGCGCCGACGATCGGGTAATGCTCCGGCAGGATCTGCAAGGCCACATGTTTGTTGATGATCTTGGCCACCAGGTCACCCAGTTGGTCCAACTGGTCGATATGCCGCGCATACATCAACACGCCATTGGCCAAGGCGCGGGGTTGGTCGCCGCTGGCCTGGTGGGCCTGGTTGAACAGCGGGCGAACTTGCGGGTACTCGGAAAGCATCATGCGGTAGAAATGGGTGATCAGCGCTTCGCCGCCGCTTTCCAGCAGGGGCACGGTGGATTTGACGATGGCACGGTCTTGGGCACTAAGCATGGGAGCCTCCTGGGCTTCTTTACTGATTGCCTCTACTTACTCAGTATTCGTGCCAACTAATAAACCTATATATTTCAATGAGTTATTTAATATGTAGTCAGTATGACTTCCTACAACGTATAGTCATAAGGACTACAAGGAGTCATTATGACTGCGCAATCGCTGCTCACTACCCTGCTGCCCCTGGTCGCTGACCTGTCCCGCGAACTGCCCGAAGGCGAGCGTTACCGCCGCCTGTTACAAGCCATGCGCGCCCTGCTGCCCTGTGACGCCGCCGCGCTGTTGCGCCTGGACGGCGAATGGCTGGTGCCGCTGGCCGTCGACGGCCTGAGCGCCGACACCCTGGGCCGGCGCTTCAAGGTCAGCGACCACCCACGTTTCGCCGTGCTGCTGAGCAGCCCCGGCCCTACACGTTTCGACAGTGACAGCGAATTGCCCGACCCCTATGACGGATTGGTGGATGGGTTGCACGGGCACCTGGAAGTCCACGATTGCATGGGCTGCCCGCTGTTCGTCGACGATCAGCCCTGGGGCCTGCTGACCCTGGACGCCCTCGACACCGAGCGCTTCGAGCGCGTGGAACTGGATGCCCTGCAAGCCTTCGCCAGCCTCGCCGCGGCTACCGTCAACGTGGCCGAACGCATTGAACGCCTGACCCTGCGCGCCGAAATCTACCGCGAGGCCAGCGGCCAGCAGCACAAGGAAATGATCGGCCAGAGCAAACCCCACAAGCGCCTGGTGGAAGAGATCAAGCTGGTGGGCGGCAGTGACCTCACCGTGCTGATCACCGGCGAAACCGGGGTGGGCAAGGAATTGGTGGCCCAGGCCATCCACGCCGCTTCGACGCGCGCAGATAAACCGCTGATCAGCCTCAACTGCGCCGCCCTGCCGGAAACCCTGGTGGAGAGCGAGTTGTTCGGTCATGTGCGCGGCGCCTTCACTGGCGCCTTGAACGAACGCCGTGGCAAGTTCGAACTGGCCAACGGCGGCACGCTGTTCCTGGATGAAGTGGGCGAACTGTCACTGACCGTGCAAGCCAAGCTGCTGCGGGTGCTGCAAAGCGGTCAGTTGCAACGCCTGGGCTCGGACAAGGAACACCAGGTGGATGTGCGCCTGATCGCCGCCACCAACCGCGACCTCGCTGACGAAGTACGCAATGGCCGCTACCGCGCCGACTTCTATCACCGCCTCAGCGTCTATCCGCTGCAAGTGCCGGCGCTGCGCGAACGCGGGCGCGATGTGTTGCTGCTGGCCGGTTTCTTCCTCGAACAGAACCGCTCACGCATGGGCCTGGGCAGCCTGCGCCTGACCAGCGACGCCCAGGCGGCGCTGCTGGCCTATAACTGGCCGGGGAATGTACGAGAGCTGGAGCATCTGATCGGACGTAGCGCACTGAAAGCCCTGGGAAACTGTCGCGAGCGTCCGAAGATTCTCAGCTTGAATGCCCAGGACCTGGACCTGCCCGATGTCAGCGCACCCGTGATCGAAGCACACACCGAGGTGATGCCCGTTGTGACCGGCGACCTGCGCCAAGCCACCGAGCACTATCAACGCCAGGTCATCAGCGCCTGCCTGGAACGCCACCAGCACAACTGGGCCAGCGCCGCCCGCGAACTCGGCCTGGACCGCGCCAACCTCGGACGGATGGCCAAGCGCCTAGGGCTGAAGTAAGGCTTTCTCGGTGGGGACAGGGGCTGGCTTGGGCTTACGAAACACCAACACATTGCCCAGCATCACCAGCACCAACCCCGCCAATGCCGGCGCGGTCCATTGGTAGCCCTCGGCAAACGCCGACACGTTTAGTGCCACCACCGGGAACAGCACCGTGCAATACGCCGCGCGCTCCGGCCCCATGCGTCCGACCAAAGTCAGGTAGGCAGTAAAGCCGATCACCGAACCTGGGATCACCAGGTACCACAGGGCGCCGATGTAGCGCGCGCTCCAGTCCATCTCAAACGGAATCCCGCGCACCATGCAATAGGTCGCCAGCATCAACGACCCATACAGCATGCCCCAGGCATTTGTGGTCAGCGGTCTCAGACCGGCCTTCTGTTGCAGACTCGACAGCATATTGCCCGCCGAGAAACACATGGTCCCCAGCAACGCCAACCCCAATCCGAGCAAGGTCTGCGGACTGGCGGTATGCCCCACCAGCTCCGGCCAGAACAGCAGACCCAAGCCCATCAACCCTAGCCCGCCGCCCATCAGCACATTGCGCGCCACCCGTTGGCCGAAAAACACCCGCGCGTTCAGCGCATTCCACAGCGTGGCCGTAGAAAACACCACCGCCACCAACCCACTCGGGATCCATTGGCTGGCCGTCAGGAAACACATAAAGTTCACGCAAAACAGGCACAGCCCCTGGGCCAGGCAGATCAAATGCCCGCGCCGGTTCATCACCTGCAACTTGCGGCTCAGCAACAACAGCGCAAACAGCACCAGCGCCGCCAGGCCGAAGCGATAGACGATGGACACGGGAATCGCCACCACGCCCAGTTGCCATTTGAGGGCGATCCAGGTGGTGCCCCAGATCAGCACGGTGAGTAAATACAGGGAAAGGTTCATAGCGGGCTCCATCGATTGAGCCACAGTGTGGCCCGCGATCCATGGCGCGCTCTTGCACAATCTTGCGCTTTTGTCGGGCGGTGGGCGCACAGCACGCGCCGCGCGGAGTAGGATGCAAGGCGTCGGAGAGTACGAACCATGCCTGATCTGGAATCCCTGCAAGTCTTTCAAGCCCTTAACCGCTCGCCCAATGCACGCCTCGAAGCGTGCGCCGAGCTCGGTGACGGCTTGTCTGCAGCCTTGTGGAGCAACCATCACGATGCCCAGGATTACCAGGCGCCCAGCCATCACACATTGTCCTGCTACATCGGCGGCGGCACCGGCACCTTTCGGCGCGACCAGCCCGGCACCAAGGGCGGGCCCGACAAGCTGTGCATCCTGCCCGCCGAGCATCAGTCGGCCTGGGTGATCAACGGCGAAATCCGCCTGGCCCACGTGTACTTCAGCCCGGAGCAATTCGCCCTCGGCTGCGTCACCCTGCTCGACCGCGAACCGCGCACCCTGCAATTGCGCGAGAGCACCTTTTTGGAAGACGCCAGCCAGGCCCGGCGCTTTCACCAGTTGATCGCACTGAACTGGCACGAACCCGCCGAGCGCCTGCTGACCAGCAGCCTGGCCCACGAAATGCTCAGCCACACCCTGCTCAGCCAGGTCGGCGCCCGCGAGGGGCTGCGGTTGAAAGGCGGGCTCGCGGCGCATCAGCGACGGCTGTTGGTTGAGTACATCGACCAGCACCTGGAAGACCCGATCAGCCTGGGCCAACTGGCCGGGATGTGTGCGCTGTCGGAATACCACTTCGCGCGGATGTTCCGACAAAGCTTCGGCCTGCCGCCCCATCAGTACGTGTTGGCCCGCCGACTGACCCGCGCCCAGGCCCTGTTGCGCAGTGGCGCCCTGCCCTTGAGTGAAATCGCCTTGATGTGCGGTTTCTCCAGCGCCAGCCACTTCACCCATCGCTTCCGCCAGGCCATGGGCGCCACGCCCGGCGAATACCGCCAGGCGTTCTGCGCCTAGGTCATCAAGCCCAACGTCTTGGCCTTGGCCACTGCTTGCGTGCGCCGCTCCACGCCGAGCTTGCTATGGATACGCCGCGCGTGGGTCTTGACCGTATGCAGGGAGATGAACAGCCGGTCGGCGATTTCCAGGTTGGAATTGCCCAGGGCGATCAACTGCAGGACTTCCAACTCGCGCTGGCTGAGTGGGCTCTCTACCACTCCCGACGTTGGCGTTTGCGGCTCCATGCCCAGCTCACTCAACAACCCCGGCGAGCGCAAGCGCAGTTCACGAATCGCCTGCTGCACCTGGCAGCGTGCCGCCAGCTCCAGCCCGGTTTGCAGCGAGCGGCGCGCTAGCGTGGAATCACCGATTTTCCAGGCCACCTCCCCCAGCACCAGGTGCAGTTCGGTTTCCAGGCAAAGCATGCCGCGCTGATGGGTGGTTTCCAACAAAGCCGTGAGCCGCGCCACCGGCTGATCGGCACAACCCAGATTCACTTCCGCCAGCACCAGCAGGTACTCCAGGCGTGGCACCAACTCCAACGTGGCCGGTGGCGCCTGCCGGGCCTGAGGCCCACGGAAGTGGCGAAGCACACGGCGCACCGCTTCCACCGTCAATTCGGCACGCCCCTGCTGCAACCAGAAATGCCCGCTGACCAGCAGCAACACCGCGCGGTATACCGTGTCGGGCACCTGACGTTGCTGCATCAGCCGCTCGGCATCGCGCAGTTGCACAAAGGCCTGGGCGTAATCGCCACGGTTGGCGGCCAGCAGGGCCAGGCCGAGGAATCCGTAGAGCACGCGTTTGTCCTGGCTGTGCAGGCACATCTTCAAGCCCGCCTCGAAACACTCGGCAGCCAGGCTGTCCTGCCCCTGACGCAACGCCAGGTGCCCGCGCCGCAGGGCAATGCGCCCGACCAAGGGCCCGGCCTTGAGGCGCTGTTTGAGCAACATCGCCTGCACATTTTCCAGCAGGCTTTGCGCCCGATAAGGGGCGCCACGCTGCTCCAGCAGTTGCGCGTGATCCAGCTCCAACAAGGCTTCGAGCAGCAACGAGCCGTGGGCACGGGCCAGGCACAAGGCTTCGCGACTCAGGGCTTGGGCGACATCCAGCTCACCGCGCAGCAAGGCTTGCTGGGTCAGGCCCGAAAGGCACATCAACCGCGACGTCCAGGCGCTGTCGGGCAAGGCTTGCAGCGCTTCCAGAAAATGCTCGCGAGAGCGCTCGGCATCACCGCCCAGATGCAGCAACCAGCCCCACTGCGCCTGCCAGCGCGCCAGCAGGTAGCGCTGTTGCGCCGCCGTCGGTTGCGGCGCGAAGCGTGCCAGTTGATGGATGCATTGCGCGGCTTGCTCGAAGCGTCCGGCGAACAGTAACGCCGCCGTCAGCAGCCCGACCAATTGCGCCGAGCCGAGCATCAGCTCATCGCCCTGCTGTTCATGCAGGCGCAACAGCAGCATCGCGTTCTGCTGGCGGAACAAGTCTTCAAAACTGAAGTGCTGCAACAGGCTCACCGCCACTTCGTATTCTTCGGCGAGCAAGGCGTGTTCAAACGCGGCCTGCCAGTCCTGTTCGGCGGTGAACCATTGGCAGGCGCGGCGGTGCCATGAACGCTTGGCTGGCCAGGGCTCGTCACGCAGCAAATCGGCGAGGGGTGGAAAGACCTGCAGCCACTCGGTGTCTTCCCAAGGCTGGATAAACGCGCCGAGGGCCTGCAGATCGTGCAGGTACTGATCACCGTCGCCAAAGCCGAACAGGTGCTCGCACAACCCCGCGTTGAAGCGCGGCAGATGAGCCAGCACGCGCCAGGCTTCGGCCAGTTCGGCTGGCAAGGTGCTGAACAGCTCGTGTTGCAGGTAATCGAGCAAGGTCTTTTCCGGATGACCGTCCCCCAGCAAGGCGATGCGCGTACCGGCACACCAGCCGGCACTGAACTGCAACACGCTGTCGACGGACTGCCCCGGCGCATGAATGAGCAATTGCTGGACCTCGGCAGGGCTGAACGCCAAGTCTGCGCCAAACTCCAGCAGCTCATCGTCCAGCAGCAACCTCGGCCAATTGCACAGCGGGCGACGCCGCGCGCCCAGCCACCAGGTCAGGGCCGGGCTGCTGGCAGTGAGCAGGCGATCCAGCAAGGCGTCGGTGTCCGGCGCGGGCAAGCGGCAGAAGTCATCGAGGAACAGCCAGGCCGGAGCCTGCCAACGCGCAAGGTCCGACAGCAGGGTCGCCTCATCGGTGAACGGCAAACCCAGGTTCTGCGCCAGGCGCTGGCAAAGATCAACGGGGCTCAGGGCAACACCATTGAGCGGCAACCAGTACACCGGGCACTCCTTGGGTGCCTGCAACGCGCACTCGGCGAGCAGCGCGCTCTTGCCACTGCCGCCGGGCGCGCACAGCAACTTGACCCTGACCTGCGCCACCAGCAAAGGCTCGGCCAAACGTGGGCGCAACAAATGATGGGCGGACAGCCGAGGCATGAATCCAGGACGGTCCAGGCAGCGTGTCATGGCGGTCATTGCTGCATCCTGCTTTTTTATTGTTATGCCACGTGGCGCCTACCCTAGTCCTGTGGTCGGCGGTTGTTGAAGAAGTATTCAGCGGGGTGATTGGCGGGCATAAAAAAGCCGGGAGCCTAAAGGGTCCCGGCCAGATCAAAGGGTGATCAGCGAACCCCTTCGGCCCTCAACGCTGCCGGGGTGTAATCGGCCGCCTTGGCCGCGAAACCGAACACAAAGCTGCTCTTCTCCTCGTTTTTCATGCCCAACGCGATGTAGCGCCCGGCAATGATGTCGTAGAGAGTTTCCACGGTGTAGGCCGGGGTCTGGTGGTCGTAATAGAACTGCGCATGACCTTCCGCGACACGCCACAGTTGGCCACGGCCGTCGTAGTGATCCACCAGTGCCACCTGCCAGCTGTCTTCATCGATGTACATGTGGCGCTTGGCGTAGATGTGCCGCTCACTCGGCTTGACCGTGCCGACCACTTCCCACACGCGGTGCAGCTCATAGCGGGTCAGGTCCTGGTTGATGTGGCCGGCCTTGATGATGTCGTCGTACTTGAGGGTCGGCTGGTCGAGCTTGTAGCTGTTGTAGGGGATGTACATCTCTTTCTTGCCCACCAGCTTCCAGTCGTAGCGGTCCGGGGCGCCGGAGAACATGTCGAAGTTGTCCGAGGTGCGCAGGCCGTCGGAGGCGGTGCCCGGCCCGTCATATGCCACTTGCGGCGCACGGCGCACGCGACGCTGGCCGGCGTTGTAGATCCACGCCAGGCGCGGCTCCTTCACCTGGTCGAGGGTTTCGTGCACCAGCAGCACATTGCCCGCCAGGCGCGCCGGGGCCGTCACCGACTGCTTGAAGAAGGTCAGCACGTTGGCCGCCTTGGCCGGGTCCATGTCCGGGATCAATTGCGGCACCGCCACTTCCTCTTCGAAGCGGATCGGCGTGTAGCTGCCGTTGGTCTGCGGCGTGGCCTGGGTGATGATGCGGCGCAGGTTGCCACCGTGGTAACGGGTGATGTGGTTCCACAGCACTTCCACGCCATTCTTCGGAATCGGGAACGCGTAGTAGCGGTTACCGGTGAATCCTTCCAGTCCATTGCCGTCGTTGATCGGCTTGACGTTCAGCGCGCTGCGCTTGATCGATTCGTAGATCTCCGGTGGCAGGTTGACCGTACGGTGGGTTGGGTACACCGGGATCTTGTAGGTCTCGGGGTAACGTTTGAACATCGCCACCTGGCCGTCGGAGAGTTTGTCCTTGTATTTGTCGACGGTGGCCGCGGTGATCACGAACAGCGGTTTCTCACTGGCGAATGGGTCGGCCAGGAAGCCCTTGCTGTCCACGGCGCCGGCATTTTTCGGGATGCCACCGGTCCAGGCCGGGATCGAGCCGTCGGCGTTGCCGGCTTTTTCGGCGCCCACCGGGGTCAGGGTGGTGCCGAGCTTGGCCGCCTCTTCCGGCGACACCGCTGCCATCACGTTGGCGGCCAACAGGCTGAGGGCCAACACTGCAATTGTCTTACGCATAAATGCTTGTCCTTCTTTAAGCCAGGTCAGAAGTTCGCGCCGAAGCTGAGGGCGAGGAAGTCGCGGTCGGTCAGGGTGTTGTAGTCGCCGCCGAAAAAGTCGGTGTAGCTCAGGCTGGCGGTGTAGGTGCTGCGGTAGTCCGCGTCCACACCGATGCTGATTGCCTTGGCACCTTTGTTGAACAGGCCGTTGGGCCCGTAGCCGGCCACGTCATGGGACCAGGACAGGTTGGGCTTGAGGTTCACCCCGAAAATCGCGTTGTTGTAGTCAAGGATCGCCCGCGCGCGGTAACCCCAGGAATTGGCGGTGACGAAACCATCGGTGTCACCTTGGAAACCATAGGCACCGTAGACCGAGTCGCGGCCGTAGCGCAGTTTGGATTTGTCTTCCAGGCCACCGACATGCACGTACGCAGCCTCGCCTACCAGCGTCAGGCGTTCGGCGCCCAGCACCTGGTCGAAGAACTGGGTCATGGTGCTTTGGATCTGGGTGATTTCCTTGCGGCGATAGCCTTTGTTGTCGTCGCCGAAGTTGCTGCGGATCGGCGAGGCCAGTTGGCCTGCAACCGGGTTGATCAGGGCCAGGGTCAGGTCGGTGGTATTGAGTTGCACCGGGGCATTGGGGCGGTAGCTGATCTCGCCGGTCCACGCCGTGCCGGTGGGCAAGGTGGTGGAGAAGCTCGCACCGAAGAGGCGGATGTCTTCCGGGTAGTCGAGGTAATACTGGCCACGACCGAGCATCAGGCTCTGGACCAGCCCTGCACCCGAGCCGGGCGCGATACCATTGGCTGCACCGGAGATCGCACCGAGCCTGGCCAGGCTTGTATTGTTGGTGATGGTGCCCACCGTCGGGGTGCGGCTGTGGTAGTTCATGAAGTACAGGCCGTATTCGGTGTCATCCCCCAACCAACGCAACGCCGTACCGAACTGACCACTGTCACGGGCATCACGATCCCGTGCACGCTGCACGATCACACCTTCACGGGTCACTTGAAAGCCCTGCCCAAACGCGGCGGCCACCGGCTGCAACGGCGCAATCGCCGGGTTACCCACCGTGTAGTTGTCATTACAGCCATGCGCCGCTACATCCCCACCAAAAAATGTGCCGCAGTTATCCAGTACGGTATTTTCCCAGTTCAGTTGGTAAAAACCTTCCACTGTCAGTTGGTTGGTCAAGCTCTGGGAGGCGAACAGCATGTTCACCGGAATCAGCCCTTCCTTGATCTCCGCACCGGGGCGGCGGAAGGCTGAGACGTCGATGGGGTTGATGCTGTTGATGGAGTTACCGATGAAGGTACTTTCGCCCCAGCTGACCACTTGCTTGCCGAGGCGCACGTTGCCCGGTTGGTCGCCAATCGAATAGTTGTGATAGACGAAGGCATCGAGCAATTCGTAGCCGGAGGAACGTGCGCCCTCATCGCGGTGGTGATTGCTGATCTGTTTGAATTCGCGATCTTCATCCTGCAACTCGAAGTCGTACCAGTACTTGCCACGCACGAACACGCCGCTGTCGCCGTACTTGAGTTCCAGGTCGTGAATACCTTTGAAGATCTTGGAGAAGGTCTCGCCCTTCTTGAAATTCAAGCGCCCGTCATCCCCGGTAGACGCCTGGCCAGTGCCGCCATTGACGGTGCCCACCAGCTTTTTATCGGCGTCGCGCATGCCCCAGCTCGCGCCCACCGACAGCGAGGAATCGAATTGCCCTTCGATCTCGCCAATGTTGAATGAAACAGCCTGTGCCTGGGCACAGCACCCCAACGCAACCGCAGCGGCCAGCGCCTGTGGCCTGAAGATGGCGCGCATTGTTGTTCTTGTCATGCGTCTTCCCCGGTGAGTGACAGAAGGCCCCACCCTACTGCCGCCCATCAGGAGCGATAAGCGCACCAAGGAGGGATTCGTGTTGTCGCTCGAAAGGATGACAGGGCGCTCTGGCCTGGGCTTCGGGCACAGGCATGCATTGGGTGGATGGTGGGTTATCAGGGGAATGTATGGAGGACCGCGCAACTGTTGCTGATTGCGCAACAGTCCTTGTCACGAATCGGCATTACTCATTTTGTTACAAGCGGCTATTCTTACCGGGCTTTCAGGGCAAACGGCCCGCTTCCACAACCGGAAGAAAAGCCAGATTCAAATGGATTGATGCCTGTTTTCAGTCTGTTACCGGTGTTCACTGACGTTGATTTGTCGCTCCTTGATCCAACGTCTTACTTCGGCCGCTGCCTATGCAGCGGCCTTTTTTATGCCTGGAATAAAACGGGGCGCCCTCAGCGCCCCGTAGCATTCAAGCTTTTTCAAGCAACGATCACAGGCTGAATTTCTGCAAATTGGCCATCATCTCCTTCAACGCCTCGATGTTGTCCTTGGGGTGAGCCGCTCCTTCGAAGTCGCAAATCTGCTGCCAATGCGCCGCCACGTCATCGGGCGAGAAGCCCGCTTGCGGATCAAAGCCCACGCCCAGGC
Source organism: Pseudomonas sp. DWP3-1-3b3 (assembly GCF_049896305.1). Lineage (NCBI taxonomy): Bacteria > Pseudomonadati > Pseudomonadota > Gammaproteobacteria > Pseudomonadales > Pseudomonadaceae > Pseudomonas > Pseudomonas sp. DWP3-1-3b3. Next base: position 52,032 of record NZ_JAFCUA010000014.1, read on the forward strand.
TACGCTCCCAGCGGGTCTTGCCGATCCAGCCGCCGCCCACTTCAAACAGCCCCGAGGTTTCCTCACAGGCCTCGCTGCCCAGGTACACCACCAACGGGCTGACCAACTCCGGCTTGAGGCGCTCGAACACCTGCGGCGGGATCAAGCCTTCGGTCATGCGCGTGCCACCGGTTGGGGCGATGGCGTTGACCAGGATGTTGTTCTTGCGGCCCTCCAGTGCCAGGGTGCGCGTCAGTCCATACAAGCCCAGCTTGGCCATGCCGTAGTTGGACTGGCCGAAGTTGCCGTAGATGCCCGAGGTGGATGCAGTGAAGATCACCCGGCCATAACCTTGCTCGCGCAGATGGGGCCAGGCGGCGCGGGTGACTTTGTAGGCGCCTTCGACATGCACCCGGTAAACCAGGTCCCAGTCGCTGTCGTCCATTTTATGGAAGGTCTTGTCGCGCAAGATGCCGGCGTTGTTGACCACCACGTCGATACGGCCAAAGGCGTCGAGGGCGTTCTGCACGATCTTGTCACCGTCGGTGACAGAGTCATGGTTGGCTTCGGCGATACCACCGGCTTCGCGGATCTGCGCCACCACACGGTCGGCAGCCGAAGCATTGGCGCCTTCGCCCTGGGTGGAACCGCCCAGATCGTTGACCAGCACCTTGGCGCCATGTTTGGCGAACAGCAGCGCATGCGCCCGGCCCAACCCGCCGCCGGCACCGGTGACGATCACGACCTTATCCTGGAACTGCACTGACTGACTCATACCGAACTCCAAAGGCGACAATGGGAATGGGTCGAGTGTCAGGCACGGGGGCTTTGGTCACAATAAAGCCGGCCAGGGCTGAATGGTGCTCGATAAGGCTGGGGGATAATCGTCAGCTCAGGAATAGGCCAATCGGGGTGCCGGTTGCCCAATCCGATCACGGAACGCCAGGTAGTGCTTGAGCACCTGAACCGGCGCCTCGATCTGCGGGTAGTGGCCGATATTGGCCAGCAGCACCGTGTCGGCGTGGGGCACCAACTCGCGGTAACGCTCCACCATATGAGCGCCGGAGATCGGGTCGATCTCGCCATCGATCACCCGCAGTGGCACTTCATCCTGTTGCATCGCCGCCACCCAACGCTCACGCATACGCCTGCGTTGAGGGATGTAGGCAATGAGTTTGTGCAGGATGCGCGTGCCTTCATGGCAGTCGATCAAACTCCAGAAATCATCCAGGGCGCTTTCGCTGGGACGAGTGTTGGGGCCGAAGATCTGGCTGAAACTGTTCGCCAGGGCATTGCGCCCAAAGGCACGGCCGATCATCCAGCCCAGCGGGCTTAGCAAGAGTTTTTGCACCAATGCCGGGCGATGGGTTTCGGGAAACAAGCCGCCGTTGAGAAACACGCAGCTGGCCATCTGAAAGCGACTCTCGTAGTGCCGGGCCAGCAGTTCCTGGGCGACACTGTCACCGTAGTCGTGGGCCAGCACATGCACCGGCTGCTCCACACGCAGATGTTCCAGCAGGGCTTGTTGCAAATCCGCCTGCTCCAGCAGGCAGTATCCGTGATCGAGTGGCTTGGCCGAGTCACCAAAACCGAGCATGTCGCAGGCAATCACCAGGTTGCGCTGGGCCAGGGGCTGCCACAGGTAGTGCCAGTCCCAGCTGGCGGTGGGAAAGCCATGGATCAGCAGCAACGGTTCGCCCTGCCCCGCCACCCAATAACGGATGGTGCGGCCGTGGAAGTCGAACGTCTGGCTGCGTTTGCGCCAGGCTCTCAGCGGGATCTCGGCGAGTGGCATCAGCTTCTATACCCAGGGTCTTGAGTGTCCAGCTTGCGCAGCAACGCCGGCCAGGCCAGCGCGCCCCCCATACCTTTTGTGCTCTTTGTGACAGCCGCCACCATTGCCTTGGCGCCAGCGAGAATCTGTGGGCCGATGTTGATCAATTCTGCACCACCGTTTTGCGCCAGCACCTGGATGTCGCAGGCGCGCTGGAACGTGAACATCATCAGGAAGGTGTCGGCGATGGTGCTGCCGCAGGTCAGCAGGCCGTGGTTGTGCAGCATGAGGAAATTGTTGTCGCCCAGATCGGCCTGCAGGCGGGCCTTCTCTTCGTGATTCAGTGCCACACCTTCGTAGGCGTGATAGGCCAGGCTCGACAGCACGAATATCGACTGCTGGCTGATCGGCAACACGCCTTGCTTCTGCGCCGCCACCGCAACACCGGCAGCGGTGTGGGTGTGCAGCACGCAGGTTACGTCGTGGCGCACTTCGTGGATGGCGCTGTGGATGGTGTAGCCCGCCGGATTGATCTCGTAGGGGCTGTCCATCAGCTTGTTGCCGGCCTGATCAACCTTGACCAGGCTCGACGCGGTGATCTCATGGAACATCAGCCCATAGGGGTTGATCAGGAAATCATCAGTGCCCGGCACCTTGGCCGAGATGTGGGTGAAGATCAGGTCATCCCAACCATGCATCGCCACCAGGCGATAGCAGGCAGCCAGGTCGACACGGGTCTGCCATTCGGCAGCGCTGACCTGATCTTTGACATTCTGTGGCGATAGAACGGGGGCTAGGCTCACGGCAACGACCTCCTTGGCGCATTTTCTTATTGTTTTTTTGAGTGATGGGCCAGTCTAGTCAGACGTCGTGGCCGCCGTAGTTGCCTTGGCAGCCAGCTTGATGACCGTACGAGTCAGCGTTGAGAATAGTTGAAATCCATCCAAGCGACGTCAGAGAAGTGCCGCCAATAAAGGCGCGGCGAACAGGTTGAGCAGCCCCGTCAGCACCATCACCAAGCCCGCGACGGAGCCCTCTTCACCGCCCACTTCATGGGCCCGACTCACGCCCGCACCGTGGGCACCCACCCCAAACAATGCACCGCGGGCCAAGGGGGTGCGCAATGGCAACCACTTGAGCAGCACGCCGCCGAGCATGGCGCCGAACACGCCAGTGAACATCACGAACACGGCCGTCAGTTCCGGCACACCACCGAGGTCGGACGAGACGGGCATGGCGAACGGTGTGGTGATGGAGCGCGGCACCAGGGACATCGTCACCGAGGTGTCCAACGCCAGGGCTTTGGCCAAGCCGAATGAGGTGGCGATGGAGGCTACGCTGCCGGCGATCATGCCCAACAACAAGGCCGACCAGTAACGCGCCAGCAACGTGCGCTGCTGCCAGATCGGCACCGCGAAGGCCACGGTCACAGGGCCCAGCACCAGCATCAACCAATGGGTGTCAGCGGAGTATTCCGCGTAGGCGGTGTTCATCGGCACCGCCACGGCCAGCAAGAGTACCGGCACCAGGATCAGCGGCGACAACAGGTAACGCCCGGTGCGACGGTAGATCCAGCGGCTGAAAATGTACGCTCCCAAGGTCAAGGCGAGCCAGAACACCGGCATCAGTTCAAGCTTCATGGCGCAGCCTCCAGCGGCACACCAGTTCGACGGTGAACGCGGTCACCAACATCACCGCAAGCGTGCTGAAGCCAATCACCAGCAGGATGCGCCAGCCGTCATTGCGCAACAGGCCGCCGTAGTCCAGCAGGCTCATCAGCGCAGGAATGAAGAACAGCAACATTTCAGCCATCAACACACCGGCGCCCAATTGCAGGGCCGCCGGCTTGACCAGGCCGCTGGCGAAGGTTGCCAGCAGCAGGCCCAGCCCCACCACGCCGCCAGGGATCGGCCACGCCAACCACACGGCCAATTGGCAACCGAGCAGGTAAATGGCCAACAGCACGATCAATTCAATCAACAGACGGGTGAAACGTTTCATGGGCTTTGGTTCCTCGCAGGCCTCCATTTTAGAGACGCGCACCCCATCCCCACAGCGAATTGTTAGACTGCCAACTATTCCAAATGGGAATCCTGATCATGGAATTCAAACAGCTGCGCAGCTTTGTCGAAGTGATCCACCGAGGCGGTTTTACCCAAGCGGGGAAAACCCTGCACATCAGTCAATCCGCCGTCAGTAAACAGGTGGCGCAACTGGAACAAAGCCTGGGCACCCCGCTGCTGGAACGTACCGGTTCACACGTCCGCCTGACCGCTGCCGGCGAAGTGGTGTTGCAACGGGCTGAAGCCATGCTGCGCTTGCAGACGGAATTGCTGAGTGAGCTGGATGACATGCAGCAACTGGCCCGCGGCGAGTTGCGCCTGGGCCTGCCGCTATTGGCGGGGGATACGTTGTTTGCGGGACTGTTTGCCGAGTACCGCAGGCGCTACCCGAAGGTCACCATCCAACTGCTGGAAGGCGGCAGCCGCACGATCGAACAGGCCATTCTCAATGGTGAACTGGATGTGGGTGGCTGCCTGAATTCCAGTGATCCAGCCTTCGCCCGGCAGGCCTTCTGCGATGAGCCGCTCGACGCCCTGCTGCCGATGGATCACCCGCTGGCGCAGAACGCCCAGGTGCGCCTGGAGGAACTGGCGGATACGCCGTTCCTGATGTACCAGCGCAGCTTTGTGCTCAATGATCGGTTGATCCAGGCGTGCCAGCAGGTGGGTTTCACTCCGAGGGAAATCGGCCGTAGCGGCCAGGCGGATTTCCTCGCCGCTCTGGTCGCGGCGGGCCAGGGCGTGGTGCTGTTGCCCAGTGTGGTTGCCCGTGGGCTGGTGCGACCGGGCGTGGTGCGCCTGACGCTCAAGGCGCCAGACGACCTGCGCTGGGACATTGCGTTTACCTGGCGTGCGGGCGCCTATCTGTCGAAGGCCGCCCAGGCCTGGCTGGCGTTGCTGCGGGAGTTTCCAGTCAGCCGCGCAGTGCAGTGACCAACTCGGCCAACCACGGTTCAGCGTCGGCTTCCGGAGTGACGCTTTCGCTGGCATCCAGGCGCAGCATCGGCAGCACTTCGCGCACACCCAACTCTCCAAACAGCTCGCGCATTTGCTCGCCACCGCCGCAGAAGGTATCGCCATAGCTGGCGTCGCCCAGGCCGATCACCGCACCGGGCAGGCCACGCCAGGCGGCGGGCAGTTGGTCGCGAATCATCGAATACAGGGGCTGCAGGTTGTCAGGCAACTCGCCCATGCCGGTGGTGGACGTCACCGCCAGGAAAGCTTGCGGCGCGAAAGCTTGCACATCCGCCAACGTGGCGCGGGGGTTGTGCCAGGCCTCGAAGCCGGCGGCCTTGAGAATATCGGCAGCGTGGCGGGCGACTTCTTCAGCGGTGCCGTAGACCGAGCCGGAAAGGATGGCGACTTTCATCAATCTGATCCTGTAGTTGAGTGAAAGCCTGGGATATTAACAGCTGGGGCAAATATTTCGGCGCAGCCCGTGCAACATTCGACAGTTGCCATAAACTCCAGGCTCGAAAACAAGCCATGGACCGCTCAATGATTAACGCCAAGCTGATGCAACTGGTCGTCAACGCTTCCAACGACGGCATCGTCGTCGCCGAGCGCGAAGGCAAGGACAAGCCGCTGATCTACGTCAACCCGGCATTCGAACGCCTGACCGGCTACACCCCGGATGAAATCCTCTATCAGGATTGCCGTTTCCTGCAATCGGGAGACCGTGACCAGCCTGCGCTGATGGCGATTCGGGAAGCGATGGAAAATGGCGGGGCCTGCCGGGAAATCCTGCGCAATTACCGCAAGGACGGCAGCCACTTCTGGAACGAGCTGTCGCTGTCGTCGGTGTACAACGAGGCGGACAAGCAGACGTACTTCGTCGGTGTGCAAAAGGACGTCACCCTGCAAGTCAAAGCCCAGCAGCGCGTCACCCGCCTGGAGACCGAACTGGCGCAGCTCAAGGCTGAACTGGCGGTGCTCAAGGCGACGAGCGGATCTAACAAAATTTAGGTAAGGAGGTCATTAGGGGGGATAATGGCATTTTAGTACCCTCTAATGAGCACGAGCGATGCAACGTGACGCGCTTCTGACCCAGGATGAACTGGACTTCATTCAGAACATGCAACACAACCCGCAACTGAACCTGCGGGATGCCTCGTCGAGCCTGACCGTCAACGGCGGTGCGCAGATTCGCGACTTGCTGACCCGGCTCGCCGCCCATGACCATGTCACCCTCCAGGCGCAATTCGACAACCAGCAACTGACCTTCCCGCTGCACTTGGTGGAAGATGAGTTCCATGCGGTTCACCTGCGCCTGGGCGTACCGAGTATTTTCGAGGACGGGCCGATGATCCGCCCCTGGCGCCTGGCGCTGGAAACCCCGGTGGCACTGGAAAATATCAAGGGCACCCCGGGTGCATTGTGGGTGCATGAGGTGTCGTTCAAGGGTGTGCTGGTGGAGATTCGGGGCCGGGTCAAGCCGCCGAAAACCTTTTCACTGTGGTTCAGTCCTTCAGGTTACGAGCGCATTGCGTTGCGCGGAACCTTCGAACGAGAAACCGCACGCGGGCTGTTCGCCTACCGTCTGAGCCAGAGCGACGCCGATGAAACCGAGCGCCTGCGCCAGTTCATCCTGCACCAGCACCGCCTGGTCCACCCTGAAGTCCACGCCTGAGATCAGGTATCCAGGCCACCACCCAGAAATTGCTGTAAGCGGCGCTGCATCAACCGGCCTTCATTGCCCAGGCAGCCGATGGATGAACCGGCGAGGCTTTCCTGCGCCAAGTCCGCTGCATCACCAGCCAACAACAACGGGCAATCCAGGGTCAGCGCCAGACGCTCGAGCCGCAATGGCAGCTCGCTGCTGGGGGCGCGATTGGAAAACAGCACCAAGGCTCGGGGTTGGGTCTTTTCACAGATCAGCGTCAACTCATCGAATGGCTGTCCCACGCCCAAGACCTTGACCGCTTGTTTTTCCCCAGACATCAACAAACCCGCAACCAGCAACTCCAGCTCGCGGCACTCCCCGGCAACGGCGGCCAGCAACACCCGAGGCACCGGCGCGGCGGCGGCCATCTGCAAACGTTGCGCCGTACGCGAGCGCAGGAAATTATCGAAGAACAGCCACTCGCTGGCCTGGCCGAAGCGGCCTTGGTGACGCAACAATGCCTGCCAGAGCGGCATGAGAATGTCCTGGAACACCACGGCGAGGGGATAGGCGGAAAAGATCTGGCCGTACAAACGGTCCAATTGGCGGTCATCGAACGCGCTGATTGCCTGGCGCAATTGCACGCGCCACTGCTCCCATTCCACTTCCGCGCCGAGGGCGGCATCCGGTTCGCTGAGCAACGCGTCGCGCGCCAGGATCCGCCCCACTTTGCTCACCGCCACGCCGCGTTCAATCCAGTCGAGAATCCGGTGCACGGTGTCGATATCGATGCGCGAGTACAACCGATGCCCGCTTTCGGTGCGGGTAGGCTGGATAAGACCGTAGCGCCGTTCCCAGGCACGCAAGGTCACCGGGTTGACGCCGGTCAGCCGAGCGACTTCGCGGATAGGGAAAAGATCGTCGCAAACGGTGCCGTTGTCGGAAGTCGTTTCGCGTTGAGGAGCAATAGTTTCGGGCATCAGAGGTCAAAAACATCCGTGTCGATTTGGATCCCATTTAACGCTTTTTCGGCTGATCGACACAAGCTGAACGACGAACCGACCAAAGTATCTGGTGTATTTCGCTAAAACAGGAATAATCCTTGCCTGTTTTTTCTACGTCGCTGCAACACCCCGCAGCCTCGTTTGTGTGCCGCCTACCCGGCCCAGCGCACTCGCTTATTTGGAGATACACAATGTCTACCTCTCCCGTCACCCTGATGGTTGCGCGCCGCGTGGCCAAGGGTCGCTACGAAGAACTGATGGCCTGGCTGCGCGAAGGCGAGCAATTGGCCACGGACTTTCCCGGCTACCTGGGTTCAGGTGTCCTCGCGCCGCCGCCCAACGATGATGAATTCCAGATCATTTTCCGCTTCGCCGATGAAAAGACCCTGCATGCCTGGGAATTTTCGGCCTCCCGCAGTGCTTGGTTGAGCCGTGGCAGCGAGCTGTTTGCCAACCCGTCCGAGCACCGCGTACGCGGTATCGATGGCTGGTTCGGTGCGGTCGGCGCGCGCCCTCCCCGCTGGAAGCAGGCGGTGGCGATCTGGCTGGCGTTCTTCCCGGTGTCGTTGCTGTTCAATTTTGTCCTGGGGCCCCTGCTCAGCGATCTCGACCTGGCGCCACGCGTGCTGGTCAGCACCATGGCCCTTACGCCACTGATGGTGTACTGGTTCATCCCGCTGTCGACCCATCTGTTGGCCAATTGGCTGCACCCTGCCCCGACCCCACGCAAGGCCAGCGAAGCCGCTGCTTGAGTACAGGGGCGTCCGGTCGCTGGTATAGTTTCAATCTGCCAGCGACTCGAGCCTCCCATGACTGCAACAAACGCCCCGATCCTGATCACCGGCGCCGGCCAGCGGGTCGGCCTGCATTGCGCCCAGCGCCTGCTGGACGAGGGTCACCCGGTGATTTTCAGCTACCGCAGCGAACGGCCCGGCGTACAGGCCCTGCGCGAGCGCGGAGCGATCGGGGTGTTTGCCGATTTCTCCAGCGAGGCTGGCATCCTGGCGTTTATCGCTGAACTGAACAACCATACCCAGAGCCTGCGCGCGATCATCCACAACGCCTCGGCCTGGATCGCGGAAACGCCCGACGACGAAAGCCGCGCCTTTACCGACATGTTCAGCGTGCACATGCTTGCGCCGTACCTGATCAACCTGCATTGTTCACCTTTGCTGCAACGCTCGACACCCGCCGACATCGTGCACATCAGCGATGACGTGGTGCGCAAGGGCAGCCGCCAGCACATTGCCTATTGCGCCACCAAGGCCGGCCTCGACAGCCTCACGTTGTCGTTTGCCGCGCAGTTCGCGCCGCAGATCAAGGTGAATGGCATTGCTCCGGCCATGGTGATGTTCAACGACGGCGACGACGCCGCCTACCGCGCCAAGGTACTTGCCAAGTCGGCACTGGGCATCGAACCCGGCCCCGAGGTGATCTACCAGAGCGTGCGCTATTTGCTGGATAACCCCTATGTCACCGGTACCACCCTGACCGTCAACGGCGGGCGGCATATCAAGTAAGCCGTTTGTGAGGATGTTGTATGACCCTGCCCCATCACTACCGCGAGATCCTCAAAGGCCTGGGCGAAGACCCGGAGCGCGAAGGCCTGCTCGACACCCCCAAGCGCGCCGCCAAGGCCATGCAGTACCTGTGTCACGGCTATGAGCAGAGCCTGGAAACGATCGTCAACGGTGCACTGTTCACTTCAGACAATGACGAGATGGTGATCCTCAAGGACATCGAGTTGTACTCGCTGTGCGAACACCACCTGCTGCCCTTCATCGGCAAGGCCCATGTGGCCTATATCCCCACCGGCAAGGTGCTGGGCCTGTCCAAGCTGGCGCGCATCGTCGACATGTTCGCCCGGCGCCTGCAGATCCAGGAAAACCTCACCCGCCAAATCGCCGACGCGATCCAGGACGTGACCCAGGCTGCCGGCGTGGCCGTGGTGATCGAAGCCCAGCACATGTGCATGATGATGCGCGGCGTGGAAAAACAGAATTCAACCATGAACACCTCGGTGATGCTCGGCGCGTTCCGCGAGTCGAACACCACGCGCATGGAGTTCCTGCAACTGATCGGACGGAGCAAGTAGCAATGCCACAACTTCAACCAGGCATGGCGCGCATCCGGGTCAAGGACCTGTGCCTGCGCACGTACATCGGCATCAACGAGGACGAAATCCTCAACAAGCAGGATGTGCTGATCAACCTGACCATCCTGTATGCCGCCCAGGAAGCCGTGCGCGACAATGACATTGACCATGCGCTGAACTACCGCACCATCACCAAGGCGATCATCGCCCACGTCGAGGGCAACCGCTTTGCCCTGCTGGAGCGCCTGACCCAGGAGCTGCTGGACCTGGTGATGAGCAATGAATCGGTGCTATACGCCGAAGTCGAAGTGGACAAGCCCCATGCCTTGCGCTTTGCCGAGTCGGTTTCGATTACCCTGGCGGCCAGCCGTTAACCCCTGAATTGTCAGTGAGCCCTATGAACGACCAACAACGCCTCGAACTCGAAGCCGCCGCCTTCCGCCGGCTGGTGGCGCACCTGGACAGCCGCAAGGATGTGCAGAACATCGACCTGATGAACCTCTCGGGCTTCTGCCGCAACTGCTTATCCAAGTGGTACAAGGCGGAGGCCGACGAGCGCCAGATCGAGCTGAGCCTCGATGACGCCCGTGAAGTGGTGTACGGCATGCCGTACGCCGAGTGGAAAGCCCAATACCAGAAAGAAGCCAGCGCCGACCAACAGGCGGCGTTCGCCAAAGGAAAAACCCATGACTGATCTGAACACCCTGCGCACCAGCCTCAACAGTGGCGAACATGTTTTTGCCGATACCCTGGCGTTTGTCGCTGCTGGTTATGACTACCAGCCGCAAGCCTTTACCAACGGCGACGTGGAAAACGCTGCCGGGCAGAACGAAGGGTCATGCAAGACCCTGGGCCTGGCGCTGCTGGAAGGTCTGAGCGATCAGGAAGCACTGCTGGCGTTTGGCGAGCATTACCGCTCGGTAGTGGCGACGCCTGAGGGCAGCGATCACGGCAATATCCGTGCGTTGATTGCGAATGGCTTGGCCGGTGTGAAATTCAGCGCATTGCCGCTGACCCGCCGCTGATCAAATCGCGGACATAAAAAAACCGGCCTCTCAGCCGGTTTTTTGTTTTAACGATTTAGAACGAAGCGTCCTTCAAACCATCGAGGTAACGCTCGGCATCCAGTGCCGCCATGCAACCGGCGCCGGCCGAGGTAATGGCCTGGCGGTAGACGTGGTCGGCCACGTCACCGGCAGCGAAGATGCCTTCGATGTTGGTGGCAGTCGCGTTGCCTTCGCGGCCGCCCTGCACCACCAAGTAACCGTCTTTGGCTTCCAGCACGCCTTCGAACAGCGAAGTGTTCGGGGTGTGGCCGATAGCGATGAACACGCCGTCGACTTTCAGCTCGTCGAAGCTCCCGTCGTTGTTCTTCAGGCGGGCACCGGTCACGCCCATGTTGTCGCCCAGGACTTCGTCCAGGGTGGCGTTGAGCTTGAGGATGATCTTGCCTTCAGCCACACGGGCGTGCAGCTTGTCGATCAGGATCTTCTCGGCGCGGAAGGTCTCGCGGCGGTGAACCAGGGTCACGGTGCTGGCGATGTTGGCCAGGTACAGTGCTTCTTCCACAGCGGTATTGCCGCCACCGACTACGGCGACTGGCTTGTTGCGGTAGAAGAAACCATCGCAGGTCGCGCAGGCGGAAACGCCCTTGCCCATGAACGCTTCTTCCGATGGCAGGCCCAGGTAGCGGGCGCTGGCGCCGGTGGCGATGATCAGCGCGTCACAGGTGTACACGCCGCTGTCGCCGGTCAGGCTGTAAGGCTTCTTGGAGAAGTCGACCTGGTTGATGTGGTCAAACACGATCTCGGTTTCGAAACGTTCAGCGTGTTCTTTCATGCGCTCCATCAGCACCGGGCCAGTCAGGCCGTGGACGTCGCCCGGCCAGTTGTCGACTTCGGTGGTGGTGGTCAGTTGACCACCCGCCTGCATGCCAGTGATCAGCAGCGGCTTGAGGTTGGCCCGGGCAGCATAGACCGCAGCGCTGTAACCGGCAGGGCCGGAACCCAGGATAATCACTCGCGAATGACGGGTATCAGACATGACTCACTCCTATCGACCACCCAGACTACAAGGCGGCTGGAATAAAAAAGGGACCACGAAGCACTTGGGGAAGGCTTCAACTCGCAGACCCTGAAAAATAATGGGTGCAGCGTATCGAGGGGGGCAAGATTAAGGAAATACGGAATAACAATCCAGCTCATAGGTGGTCTCTATGCAGTCACCGCTGTTGATCAACACCTTTGTTACCACTGATGTCGCCGCTTTCGCCTGTTAAACAAAGCCGGTAAGGTCGGCGCGTTCGTCACTTTGTTCGGAGTTCTCCATGCCCGCCCCTGCTCTTTCCGGCCCGCAATACCTGCGTGAAGGCCTCAAACTGGTGCTGAGCCCCGGCCTGCGCCTGTTTGTGCTGCTGCCGCTGGTGATCAACCTGGTGCTGTTCGTCGGCTTGATCTATTTCGCCGGTCATCAGTTCAGCTTATGGGTCGATCATCTGATGCCGACGCTGCCGACTTGGCTGAGCTTTCTGAACTACCTGCTCTGGCCCCTGTTTGTCGTGTTGGTGGTGTTGATGGTGTTTTTCACTTTCACCATGCTGGCCAACATCATCGCGGCGCCCTTCAACGGTTTTCTCTCGGAGAAAGTGGAAGTGGTGGTACGCGGCACCGATGATTTCCCGGCCTTCAGCTGGGGCGAGTTGATCGCCATGGTCCCGCGCACCCTGGCCCGCGAGATGCGCAAGCTGGGCTACTTCCTGCCACGGGCCATCGGCCTGTTTATCCTGTCGTTCATACCCGTGGTCAACCTGATCGCCGCCCCGCTGTGGCTGCTGTTCGGCGTGTGGATGATGGCGATCCAGTACATCGACTACCCGGCGGATAACCACAAGCTGGGCTGGAACGAGATGCTCGCCTGGCTGCGCCAGAAACGCTGGCAGAGCATGAGCTTCGGTGGGATTGTCTATCTGGTGCTGCTGGTGCCGGTGGTCAACCTGTTGATGATGCCGGCAGCGGTGGCCGGCGCCACGTTGTTCTGGGTGCGTGAACAAGGTGCCGAGGCAATGGCACAGCAGCAAAAAGTGACCCAGTCATAAATCCATCATCTCGATGACACAATGACGACATGGCCCACGGCGACACTGTGGGTCATGACGACAGCCTCGCTTCACATCACCCTCATTACCGAAACCTTCCCGCCAGAGATCAACGGGGTGGCCAATACCCTTGGTCGCCTGTGCGAGGGTTTGCGCGCTCGCGGCCATCAAGTCGAGCTGGTGCGCCCACGCCAGGGTGTCGACCAGAGCCGCCCCAGCGACGACGCCCTGCTGCTGTGCCGTGGCTGGCCGCTGCCGGGTTATCCGGGCCTGCAATGGGGGCAGTCGTCGATGCACAAATTGCTGCGGCGCTGGACCCGTCAGCGCCCGGATGTGCTGTACATCGCCACGGAAGGACCGCTAGGTTTGTCCGCGCTGCGCGCCGCGCGTCGTTTGGGGATCAGCGTGGTCAGCGGCTTTCACACCAACTTTCAGCAGTACTCGAACCAATACGGCCTGAGCCTGCTGAGCCGGATGGTCACTCACTATCTGCGCTGGTTCCATAACCGCTCGACCCTGACCCTGGTGCCCAGCGCCAGCCAGCGCCTGGAGTTGGAACGCAAGCATTTCGAGCGTCTGGGCATGTTGTCGCGCGGAGTGGACAGCCAGTTGTTCCACCCGGCCAAACGCGACAATGCATTGCGGGAAAGTTGGGCGCTGAACAGTGAGCAAACCGCCGTGCTCTATGTGGGACGGCTGGCCCAGGAGAAAAACCTGGGGTTGCTCAAGCGCTGCTTCGAGACCTTGCAGGACACCTACCCTCTGCGTCAGATGAAGCTGATCATCGTCGGTGATGGCCCGCAACGCGCGACGATGGAAAAGGAGCTGCCGGAGGCGATTTTCTGCGGCACCTTGCGCGGTGAGGAACTGGCGCGGCACTACGCGTCAGGTGATGTGTTCCTGTTCCCCAGCCTGACTGAAACCTTCGGCAATGTGGTGCTGGAAGCGATGGCGTCGGGGTTGGGTGTGGTGGCCTACGATCAGGCAGCGGCGAGCCAGCATATTCGCCATGGCTACAACGGCGTGCTGGCGATGCCGGGGGATGAGAACGCGTTTTGCGAGGCGGCCAACTGGCTGCTGGAGGACGCCGAAAGCCTGCGTCGCATGCGCCTGAATGCACGTCAGCATGCAAGCCGCCAGGGTTGGCCAGCGATTATCGAACAGTTCGAACGTCAATTACGGGGTGTATGCGGCGAAAACTTTGCGCTTCCTACACAGCCTTACGTACGATGAAACCCTAAGTCTTTCCTTATATTTAAGTCAGGAACTGCTTAAAGCGAAATACCAATTATTGATACCTGTTATCTGAGCAGGGCTTTCAATAATGGAGATACGGTATATGTCAGCTTACGGAATGGGTGTACGCAATGGCGTCAACATGCCAAACGCCGAATGGACGCGTCAGCAACAATGGTTGGATAAATCTCGAGCAGAACCGCCTGTCTACGGTCAACCGGGGCATAAAGACCCGAACAAAACCGATCACACAAAAGAACTGTACAAAGGCCCGCAGTACTGACGCCTAACGCCATAAAACTCCCTGTGTCATCACAGGGAGTCCAGCCACTCACACCAGAGTCGTCAACGCCTCACGACTGAAAGGCAGGATGTCGCCCTCGCGGCCTTCGCGCACCTTCAACGCCCAATCTGGGTCGACCAGCAGTGCACGACCTACCGCCACCAAGTCGAACTCATCGTTATTCAGGCGCTCCAGCAGCTTCTCGAGGCTGGCCGGTTGCGCGACCTTGTCGGTGTTGACCATGAATTGCAGGAACTCGCCATCCAGGCCGACGCTGCCCACGGTAATGGTCGGCTTGCCGGTGAGCTGACGGGTCCAGCCGGCGAGGTTGAGGTCGGACCCTTCGAATTCAGGCTCCCAAAAACGGCGCGTGGAGCAGTGGAAAATGTCCACACCCGCGTCAGATAACGGTTTGAGGAATTCGCCCAGCGCCTCGGGGGTTTGTACCAGCCGCGCGGTGTAATCCTGCTGCTTCCACTGGGAGAAACGGAAGATGATCGGGAAGTCCGGGCCGACGGCGGCGCGGGTGGCCTGGATCAACTCGATGGCAAAACGCGAGCGGTTGGCCAGGCTGCCGCCGTATTCATCAGTGCGCTGGTTACTGCCTTCCCAGAAGAACTGGTCGACCAAATAGCCGTGGGCGCCGTGGATTTCAACGCCATCCATACCGATGCTCTGGGCATCCTTGGCGGCTTGGGAGAAGGCGTTGATCACCTCCTTGATGTCTTGATGGGTCATGCCGTGCACGACCACGTTGCCATCCTTGAGCTTTTCCATCGGGCCGTAGGCTGGCACGCTGGCATCCGGCTCGGTGCCGATGCGGCGCACGCTGCCCACATGCCACAGCTGCGGGACGATCTTGCCGCCTTCGGCGTGTACCGCGTCGACGACTTTCTTCCAGCCAGCCAGGGCGGCTTCACCGTAGAAGTGCGGGACGTTGGGGTAACCGTTCGAGGCCTGGTGGCCGACCACGGTGCCTTCGGTGATGATCAGGCCCACGCCGGCAGCGGCGCGGCGACGGTAGTACTCGATGACTTTGGAGTTGGGGACACCGCCAGGCGAAAACGAGCGGGTCATCGGCGCCATGACGACACGGGTCGACAGCTGCAACGCACCGAGCTGGAAGGGTTTGAACAAGGCTTGGACGGGCATGGGGGCACTCCACGGAAGTCGGGGTTTATGATGTGGATAATATGGGGAGTGCAGCGTGCTGGGTAGCACTATTGATCTGGGTGATTAAGGGGTAAAAGTGCAGGAGCCGGCCTGGCTCCTACAGAAGGGGGGTCAGCTCAGGGCTTTTTCGATGGCCTGGACGATTGTCGGATCATCCGGCGCCGTGCGCGGGGAGAAGCGTGCAAGCACTCGCCCATCCTTGCCCAGCAGGAACTTCTCGAAATTCCAGGTGATGTCCCCAGGAAACTCGGCACCCTCGCCCGCCAGCAAGCGGTACAACTGATGACGATCAGGCCCATTGACCTCAAGCTTACTGCCCAGCGGGAAGGTCACCCCGTAATTCAGGCTGCAGAATTCCTGGATCTCTTCTTCGGTACCCGGCTCCTGGCCGGCAAACTGATTGCACGGCAGGCCAAGCACGGTAAACCCTTGGTCCTTGTACTGCTGGTAAAGGTTTTCCAGCGCCGCGTATTGCGGGGTCAAACCACATTTGGAGGCCACATTCACCACCAGCACAACTTGCCCCTTGAAGGGCGCCAGCGGCAGTTCTTGTCCGTCCAAAGCTTTGAGTTTCAGGTCGTGGAAAGCACTCATGACGAACTCCAGATATCCCATGTTCTTCGCATTGCGGCACGTCGAGATTACAACCCGCAAGCCTGCAATCATAGACGCCGATTGCAAAACCCGCCTGCAGGTTACTGAGCGGTCGGCCAGGGCAAAATCGGAATGGCGGTCACGGCGTTTTGCGGGCTGCCTTCGATCAGGCGGTCGCTGTACACCAGGTAAACCAGGGTGTTGCGCTTCTTGTCGAGGAAGCGCACCACCTGCATGGTCTTGAACACCAGGGAGGTGCGTTCCTTGAACACTTCGTCGCCGTCCTTGAGCTCGCCCTTGAAGCGGATCGGGCCAACCTGGCGGCAGGCAATCGAGGCTTCGGCGCGGTCTTCGGCCAGGCCCAGGCCGCCTTTGACGCCGCCGGTCTTGGCACGCGACAGGTAGCAGGTCACGCCGTCGACCTTGGGGTCATCGAAGGCTTCAACCACGATCCGGTCGTTGGGGCCGACAAACTTGAACACCGTCGACACCTGGCCGATTTCTTCAGCCGAGGCCAACAGTGGCATGGCCAACAGCAGGCCGAGCAATCCCTTCATGACACGCATGGTGTATTCCTTTGGTTAGACCAGGATCAGGTTATCGCGGTGAACCAGTTCCGGTTCGGCCATGTAACCCAATAGTCCGACAATCGCATCGGAGGATTGTCCAATGATTTTCTGCGCTTCGAGCGCGCTGTAGTTGGCCAGGCCGCGAGCGATCTCACGACCGTCCGGCGCCACGCACACCACCATCTCGCCCCGGCGGAAACTGCCCTGCACCAGCTTGACGCCGACCGGCAGCAGGCTCTTGTTGCCTTGAGACAGCGCCGACACCGCGCCATCGTCCAGCACCAGGGTGCCACGGGTTTGCAGATGACCGGCCAGCCATTGTTTGCGCGCCGCCAGCATGCCGCGCTCCGGCGACAACAGCGTACCGATGCGCTCGCCGGCCTTGAGACGGTCCAGCACGCGCTCGATGCGCCCGCCGACGATGATGGTGTGGGCACCGGAACGCGCCGCCAGACGCGCCGCACGCAATTTGGTCTGCATGCCACCACGGCCCAGGGCGCCGCCGACACTGCCGGCCACGGCGTCCAACGCCGGGTCATCGGCGCGGGCTTCGTAGATCAGCTGGGCTTCGGGGTTGTTGCGCGGGTCGGCGTCGAACATGCCGTCGCGGTCGGTGAGGATCACCAACAGGTCGGCTTCCACCAGGTTGGCCACCAGGGCGGCCAAGGTGTCGTTGTCGCCAAAGCGGATTTCGTCGGTGACCACAGTGTCGTTTTCGTTGATCACCGGGATGACTTTCAGCTCCACCAGCGCGCGCAAGGTGCTGCGGGCGTTGAGGTAGCGCTTGCGGTCGGACAGATCGTCGTGGGTCAGCAGGATCTGCGCCGTGTGGCGGCCGTGCTCGGCAAAGCTGGACTCCCAGGCTTGCACCAGGCCCATCTGACCAATGGCGGCGGCGGCTTGCAGTTCGTGCATCGCGCTGGGTCGCGCGGTCCAGCCGAGGCGGCTCATCCCGGCGGCAACCGCCCCGGACGACACCAGCACCAACTCCACACCGGCCTCATGCAAGGCCACCATCTGCTCGACCCAGACGCTCATGGCTGCGCGATCGAGCCCCTTGCCATCCGCCGTCAGCAACGCACTGCCGATCTTCACGACCCAGCGCTGCGCACCTGTCACTTTGCTCCGCATCATCTTCAACCTTAGATTGAGGGCTGCGCGACCCAGCGCGGCCCATAACGTTAAACCCGGATACTAAAACGCCGCTCTAACAGGAGCGGCGTTCAAGTTTATCGCAACGAATCAGTCGCGCACGTAAATGATTTCAGGACCGTCTTCATCATCCACGTCTTCTTCGTCCCAATCATCGTCACCGATGTCGTGGACCGACTTCACGCCGCTGCGGCGCAGGGCACGCTGGTCGTCCAGCGCTTGCAGCTGGGCACGGGCTTCGTCTTCGATCTGTTGATCAAGCTCAGCCAGTTCGGCCTTGAACACCGGGTCGGCCGCCAGGCGGTCGGCGCGGTCTTCGAGGTAGCGCATGATGTCGCGGGTCAGGCGCTCGGTGCCTTCTTTGGCGATGGCCGAGATCACGTAGACCGGGCCTTCCCACTCCAGGCGGTCAACGATTTCCTTGACGCGCTCTTCATGCTCTTCTTCCAGGATCTGGTCGCACTTGTTCAGCACCAACCAGCGATCACGCTCGGCCAGGGCCGGGCTGAACTTGGTCAGTTCGCTGACGATCACTTCGGCGGCGTCCGGTGCGCTGGTGTCATCCAACGGCGCCATGTCGACGAGGTGCAGCAGCAAACGGGTACGCGACAAGTGCTTGAGGAAGCGAATCCCCAGGCCTGCGCCATCGGAAGCCCCTTCGATCAGGCCGGGAATGTCGGCGATCACGAAGCTTTTCCAACGGTCGACGCTGACCACACCGAGGTTTGGCACCAGGGTGGTGAACGGGTAGTCGGCGACTTTCGGCTTGGCGGCCGAAACCGAGCGGATGAAGGTACTTTTGCCAGCGTTCGGCAGACCCAGCAGGCCCACGTCAGCGAGTACTTTCATTTCCAGCTTGAGGTCACGCTGCTCGCCCGGCTTGCCTGGCGTGGTCTGGCGTGGCGCACGGTTGGTACTGGACTTGAATCGGGTGTTACCCAGACCGTGCCAGCCGCCCTGTACAACCATCAGCTTCTGGCCGGCCTTGGTCAGGTCGCCGATCACTTCCTGGGTCGCGGAGTCGATGATCGTGGTGCCAACCGGTACGCGCAGTACCAGGTCTTCACCTTTTTTACCGGTGCAGTCGGTGCTGCCGCCGTTGGAGCCACGCTCGGCATCGAAGTGCCGGGTGTAACGGTAGTCAACCAGGGTGTTGAGGTTTTCGTCGGCCATCATGTAGATGGAACCGCCGTCACCGCCGTCACCGCCGTTGGGGCCACCGTTTTCGATGAATTTTTCGCGACGGAAACTCATGCAACCGTTACCGCCGTCGCCTGCTTTTACTCGGATGGAAACTTCATCAACGAACTTCATAACAAAACGCCTCTCGCCGCACGGACGAGCTTAAGAAACCAAGACATAAGACTCTTGCAAAAATGAGCGCAGCGACCTCAATCAGCGACCGCAAAACCAGCGCCTGAGCCCATTACAAACAGCTTTGCAAGAGACTCACCCCACAAACGAAAAAGCCCCGTCGCAAGACAGGGCTTTTCCAGCGATCTCGCAATTAAGCTGCGACAACGCTCACGTAACGGCGGTTGAACGCGCCTTTTACTTCAAACTTGATCACGCCTTCGATTTTCGCGAAGAGGGTGTGATCTTTACCCATGCCTACACCGTAACCGGCGTGGAATTGGGTGCCGCGCTGACGCACGATGATGTTGCCCGGAATGATTTTCTGGCCGCCATACATCTTCACGCCAAGGCGTTTGGCTTCTGAGTCGCGACCGTTACGGGTACTACCACCAGCTTTTTTGTGTGCCATGAGTCAATTCTCCTAGTGAGGAATTAGGCTGAAATTAAGCCTGAATACCGGTGATTTTGATCTCGGTGTACCACTGGCGGTGGCCCATACGCTTCATGTGGTGCTTACGACGACGGAACTTGATGATGCGGACTTTATCGTGACGACCTTGGGAGATCACTTCAGCCACAACGGTAGCGCCAGCAACAACTGGAGCGCCGATGTTCACGTCATCGCCATTGGCGACCAACAGAACGCGATCAAAAGTAACGGATTCGCCGGTAGCGACTTCCAGTTTTTCGATCTTCAGGTATTCACCTGGGGCGACTTTGTATTGCTTGCCACCAGTAACAATTACTGCGTACGACATGGTATTTCTCCGATAATCCTGCTCACCCAGCGCTTTATAAGAAGAGGTATTGGCTGGCATGGCTGCATGGGATGGACGTCCCTAATGCAATTGCGTAAGGCAGGTGCTGCCCAGGAAGTTCAGGGTGCGCGATTGTACGCAAGGCTTTGACGCGTTGCAAGTGGCCGCCAATCGCCGTGAAAGCGTAGCGAGCGAAGGGAAGACAAGGAAAAAACAGGCGAGGAAGCGGAGTTTACTGGCTGTAAATGAGCATTCCGAGCCTGTTTTTGACGCAGGATTACCGAGCGCAGTAGCTTTCACGGTGATTGGGAGCGCCTTGACACTGGGGGGCCTGGGTCCTAGCATGCCGCGCAACCCTTCTGGAGCGACTGTCGCTGATGCAACCCCAAGCTTTCTACCGCGCGGTCGCGGACGATTTTAGCGCCGTCGACGGCATCATCAAGAAGCAGCTGACTTCTAAAGTGCCGCTGGTCTCCAAAATTGGCGACTATATTACGTCGGCGGGCGGTAAGCGCCTGCGTCCTTTATTAGTGCTGCTGTGCGGCAAGGCCCTGGGTCGCGAAGGCGATGACCTGCGCCTGCTGGCAGCCACGATCGAATTCCTGCACACCGCCACCCTGCTGCATGACGACGTGGTCGACATGTCCGGCATGCGCCGTGGCCGCGAGACCGCCAATGCCATGTGGGGCAATGCCCCAAGCGTGCTGGTGGGCGACTTCCTGTACTCGCGCTCGTTCGAAATGATGGTTGAACTCGGCTCGATGCCGGTGATGAAGATTCTTTCACAGGCCACCCGCATCATCGCCGAAGGCGAAGTGTTGCAGCTGTCGAAGGTCCGCGACGCCAGCACCACCGAAGAAACCTACATGGAAGTGATCCGCGGCAAAACCGCAATGCTCTTCGAAGCCTCCACCCACAGCGCCGCTGCGTTGTGCGGTGCAACGGCCGAACAGGCCGAAGCCCTGCGCACCTTTGGTGATCACCTGGGCGTGGCGTTCCAACTGGTCGACGACCTGCTCGACTACAAGGGCGACGCTGAAACCTTGGGCAAGAACGTCGGTGATGACCTGGCTGAAGGCAAGCCAACCCTGCCGCTGATCTACACCATGCGCGAAGGCACGCCGGAACAGGCCGCCCTGGTGCGCAAGGCGATTCAGAAAGGCGGGATCGAAGACCTGGAGGCCATCCGCGCCGCCGTGGAAGCCTCGGGTTCGCTGGAGTACACCGCGCAACTGGCGCGTGACTACGTGGCCCGTGCCATCCAGTGCCTGGGAGCCCTTCCCGCCAGCGAATACCGCGACGCCCTGGTCGAGCTGAGTGAGTTCGCGGTTGCGCGTACGCACTAAAACGTGGGCCTATGTGGGAGGGCCCCCTCCCACATTTAGATTTCATACAACCTGTAAGACTACAAAACCCTATATAATGTGCGCCCTTTAGCCATCCTGACTCTCAAGGAGCCTTAGTGAGCACGTTGCCACCCTGCCCGAAATGCAATTCCGAATACACCTACGAAGACGGCGCCCAGCTGATCTGCCCGGAATGCGCCCATGAGTGGTCCGCCAATGGCGAGGCCGAAGCAGCCAGCGATGACGCCGTGAAAAAAGACTCCGTCGGCAATGTGCTGCAGGACGGCGACACCATCACCGTGATCAAGGACCTCAAGGTCAAGGGCACTTCCCTGGTGGTGAAGGTCGGCACCAAGGTCAAGAACATCCGCCTGTGCGACGGCGACCACGATATCGACTGCAAGATCGACGGTATCGGCCCGATGAAGCTCAAGTCCGAGTTCGTGCGCAAAGTCTGAATAGGCTGCCTCCATCCCGCGCCCGCCGCGGGATGGCGTTTCGCCCTCTTGTTTGATCCCGCGCAATATCCACACAGAAAAACCCAGAAACCGCCAATAGGCACTTGCTATTTCACGAATAAGAATTATTCTCATTGAAACCCATCAAGGAGATGAGACCCATGACTTATTTGATAGACGCCTGGCTGGACCGCCCACACCCTTACCTGCGGATCCTGCATCGGGAAACCGGTGAAGTCTGTGCGGTACTGGAAGAAGAAGCGCTGAATGAACTGCAAGACCAGGGCGACCTGGACGTCAACGGACTGAGTTCAAGCGAACCCGGCGTGTTGAAGGAAGTGGTGCGCAATCTGTTTCTGTTCTGCTATGCCCGAGCGTTGCGCCCGGCGACGGAACTGAATGGCAAGTTCCATCCATGAAGCAAAGCCTAAATGCACCAGCTTTATGTGGGAGCCGGGCTTGCCCGCGATGTAGACGACTCGGTTAACCCTGCTACCGAGGTGATGCTATCGCAGGCAAGCCAGCTCCCACATACAGCGGGGATGCAGGTCTTACAGAACGTCGAGCAGCTCGACGTCAAACACCAGAACGCTGTGCGGCGGGATGCTGCCAACGCCTTGAGCGCCGTAAGCCAGTTCGCTCGGCACGTACAGGCGCCATTTGCTGCCGGCATTCATCAGTTGCAGGGCTTCGGTCCAGCCGGCGATCACGCCGCCAACCGGGAATTCTGCAGGCTGGCCGCGCTCGTAGGAGCTGTCGAACACAGTGCCGTCGATCAGGGTGCCGTGGTAGTGAGTGCGTACCTGGTCTTCACGGGTCGGCTTGGCGCCGTCACCTGCGGTCAACACTTCGAATTGCAGGCCGGAAGCCAGAGTGGTGATGCCATCGCGCTTGGCGTTTTCAGCCAGGAAGGCCAGGCCAGCGCCAGCAGCCGCTTCAGCCTTGGCAGCCGCTTCGGCTTGCATGACTTCACGGATCACTTTGAAGCTGGCGGCCATTTGCTCTTGGTCCACACGGCTTGGCTGGCCGGCGAAGGCGTCGGTCAGACCGGCCAGGATTGCGTCCAGGCTCACGCCCGGTGGTGGGTTGTCGCGCAGTTGGTCGCCCAGTTGACGGCCAATGCCGTAGCTGACGCGGGTTTCGTCGGTGGACAGATTAACTTCGGACATGAAGGTGCTCCGCTGTAGGACGGCACGATTCCCCGTGCCCTCCAGATCTAAAAGGGCCCGCAGACTAGCACACAACACAGGGCCTTGATGAGCATGCCGGCGCATACGTATCTACAGCCGGGCGCGCTGCGCCGCTCGCCATGCTGATGATTCCATTCATCACCCTGGTGCCGTGCCGATGAGTACGCCGAATCCCCCTCACGCCTTACCCACCCTGCAACAGATCCATCGTCATCTGCTGGAGATCGACCCGACGCTGCGCGCGCATAGTCGGCGCCCCGTCCCCTTGCCAACCGAGCGGCTGGCACTGGACACCCTGAACGCTGCACTCAAGCGCATCAACAACGCCTACATGATCCAGGCCCGCGCCCTTTATGAAGGGCTGGACACAGCCGCCCTCAGCACCCGCCTGAACAACGATTTGCAAAGCCTGGACGAGACCAGCACCGTCAATGGCCAAAGCCGCAAGACCTACATGACATCGACCGCCGGTATCAAGGCGCTGGAGCAGGAGACTCGCCTCAACGTCAACGACGCCCTGTTGCGGCCTCACGACTTGCTGATGCTTGAAGATTGCTCTCGCGTGCCGACGCTCCGTCCCGGCATGTACGCCTTGACCTTCAGCTACCAGGACCACAGGGTGGCATTCGCGGGTGCCTTCGTGCTGACACGCCTGGCCAGCCCCACGCTCGACAGCCTGACCGCCACTGTGCCAGTTGGCCCAGTGTTGTTATTCACGCCTTCACGCGGGCTGGAGCCCTTCGACTCACTCAGCGACCTTGACCAAGGCCTGAAGGCGACACTGGCGACGAGCGCCGGTCGGGCCGAGTTCAACCGCCATTTGCCGGTGCGCTACCAGCACCTGGACCCGATGGGCATTTTCCCGTTGGAGTTACAGCCGATCGAGGACCAGCCGCTGTTCGAACACGTCTACCAAGCCCTGCTCGACAAACGCGCACTCGACATCACCCACGCCTTGAACCTGGCGCAAAGCAACCAACTCGATCCCGTACAACTCAAGCAACACCTCGACCAGGCCATCCAGGCCGCCTTGCCGGACCTGAGCCTGCGCTTGGACTTTCGTACCCAACGCTTGCTGGAGCGCGACCTGTTCAACGCCCTGCCCGACTGGTATCGCAGCGCGACCAAGGCCCGACGCGACGCGCTTGACCAACACTTGCACGATTACAACCAGGCGCGTCAGGCGTTCCTCGACCTGTTCGGCCCTGCAGCGACACCCCACGCCCTGGCCCGGCATCAATGGGCCGAACACCTGGCCGACGAGCTGGACATCTATGACCTGGACCCGGAACTGCTGCAGATCACCACCCGGCGTACCGTTGCCAAGGTCGGCGCCTATGACCAGCAGCGTTCACTGGTGGAACTGACCCTGCGCGGCCTGCACCCCGGCGATAACACGCCGGGATCGGCCTTTCTGGAAGACAGCACACTGAGCTATGCCGGCGCACCGCTCGACGAAGCGCACGCCGAACTCAGCGTGCAAAACCTGGTTCAGCTGCTGCAAGACCTGCAACCGCGCCTGGACTTCGCCAACATCCAGAAAGCCATGCTGGGTACGCCAGAAATCAAACTGGCCGCACGCAACTTTTTCGACCAGCGCCTTGTGGCCATGGCCACCGTCGCCGCACTTCAAGGCCATCTGAGCCAGGACGATCTACAACGGTTCGAAGACTTGCGCGAACACCCGCGCCCACAGCTGTGTGCACAGACGGTCCTGCTCCACGGTGCACAACTCAACGATCTGTGGCTGCTGCGCGAAGATGATGCCGACGGCCAGGTCAAGCGTTTGTTGCTGTGCACCCCGGACGCGCCGAGAAACCAACAGTTCTTCGCATTCAACACCCTGCGTGAATGCCAAAGCCATATCATCGGCTGGACCGACCACAAGGCCCGCGTCAATGGGCGAACCCTCGGGGATTACCTGTTTGAACAAGTGCCCCTGCGCTTTCAGGCAAAAATGCGCGATTTCCTGCGGGGCATCCGTTTGCGCCCCGACGCGCAAGAGTATCTGGAGGTAACGTTCGGCCAACCCTGCAGCCACACAGACTGCCTGGATGCAATGGCGGCACATCGGCTGGCCGTGCAGTTGGACGACTATCAGTTCAGCTCACCGGCCTGGTATCGCGCGGCCTCGGCAGCGGACCGCATGCGCCTGGCGAGCCTGGCGGACGGCGCGTCCGGCGCCCTGCGAACTTACAACGCCAGGCCCGACGCCGAAGCCAATTTTCCGCCGTTCGAACGTTTTCTGCATGAGAAGGCCAAACTCAGCCTCAATACGCTCCTGGGCCGCCGACAAAACGACGTCGACCCGGACAGTGTCATTGTCTACTCGCCCAAGCCTTTGCTCGGCGCACCACCGTCCGTGTCCTACACCACGCTGTACCGTGACGGGTACGCAGACGGTGTGGGTTTTCTCGATGAAAAGTTTTCCGCGTCCGCCACCTTCCGTGGCCCGCCCGGCGTCGATTTGAGCGCGCTCACCGCACAAAAGGTTGCGCGCTCTGTCACCGGCGTCTGGATCGGTCAACGGTATACCGATGAGGTTCGCCGACGTTTACAAAACAGTGACAGCCCGGGCTATGGCGAACGCCGTGATGCAGTACTGGCGATTGGGCAATTACAGATGAAAAGTGCCGCACTGGAGTCACGCCTTAAAGGCCACATCGCCAGTGTCGACCTGGCCTGGCTTGAACGCGCTATCGACAGCCTGGCGGACAGCGGCACCACCGCGCGCAACACCTATAAAGTCCACCGCCTGTTCATCGATGGCGATTGGGTGCTAGGCAACTACTTGTTCAGCCATGGCAACAATCCGGTGCTGCTCTACACCCCTGACGCACCCGACGGCATCAGCTTTCGCGAAGCGAGGCTGTTCAACTACCTGTTGAAAAAAATCGAGGGCATGCTCGCCTACTGGTGCGCGCGCGTGCCGCTGCAATCCGTAGCGCGAGTCGGGTTGTTCCTGAGAAATGCTGCCCAGGGGTTGCCGGACGACATCAACCGCACCACTCCGAGCCCCGCCCGACACGACAGCACCCAGCACATCTCACCGCTCACCGATCTGCACCACGAGTTCTACAACATGAACCTGCAACGCAAGATCGACGACGTGCATGCCACCACGGTCAATCGCACCCAAATGATCACCGGTATTCTCTGGTCCTGTATCGAATGGGTAACCGCCGTGGCCACCATGCCGTTCCCCCTGCTGAGCCTGACATTGGGCGGATTGCTAGCCTTCAAGGACGCGATGCTCGCCCTGAATGCCTATCACCAGAACGATAAAGACAACGCCTTGCAGCATTACCTCGGCTACCTGGCCAATGTCGGCGGTGCACTGCTATTCGATGTACGCCCAGCGTTAAAAGGTGCCTTCAAGCCCTTGCGCCCGCTGATCCATAGCGGCCCGCATGCCACACAAAGCGCCGTGATCCGCCAGTTGGACACGCTCACGCCAGAAGGCATGCATCCCGTGCTGTTCGAGGGACGATCCCTGTGGGCGCCACAAGCCCCGGATGCACTGGGCCGCAATTTGTTGTACCGCCACGACCCGCTCACTGGCCAGTTGCACTCCACTGCCCGGTTGGTCAACCAGAGCGCGGACGGGCTGTGGGTACGTAGCGGCTTGGCCGGTGGCGGACGCAAGAAATATGAAAAGCTGCTCGCCGACGAGAGCAGCCCGCTGGAAGCCTTCGACGTAGCGCCGGACCAGGCCAAGACGTTCCGCAGCCTGCTCGACGCTGACTTCAAGCAGAGACTGGAGGAGATGGACCTTGAACTGGGTGCAGCCGCTCAAAGCAACGCTTTTACCGAGTCTGCGCCCTTGCGTACAGCGTATGGCAACAAAGTGGAACTACTGGGCCAGCGCGCCGACGCCTTCTTTCAGGCACTACCTACCCCAGCCCCCAAAGCCCCACCGCCCACATTGGCGACCGATACGACGCACAGCGAAATCCTCAAGGCCCTGTTCAGTCGCGATAAACGCTTGATCATCGGCGCTGCCAATAACTCCATCGCCAGTAAACAGCTGTTGATTGAACAACTGCCCGGCCTTGCCGAGCAGGGGCTCAAGCGTGTGTATATCGAGAACCTGCCCCGCGACCTGTTCCATCGCAAACTCAAAGTCCTCAACAACCAACTCAGCGGCAACAAGGCCCACGCGTTGCGCCAGATCGAACGCCATCTGACACAAGTGGACCAAGCCCTCGGGTTTGCGCCCGAGGCACCGTTCACCTACCGCAAGCTGTTGCTCGAAACCCAGCGCCTGAATATCACAATCGACGGCCTGGATGCCGCCGCCTCCTACCATATGGACCACGTATTGGCACTGAGCGACAGCCCGCGTCTTATCCCGCGCAGCAGCAAACTACGCAACTTCTACTCGCACTCAGCGATAGAGCACCACCTGAAAAATAGCCCCGACGAAGGCTGGCTGGCATTGGTGGATGCGAACCGCCTAGGCACTTATGAACGGGTTGCCGGCTTGGCGGACTTGCAAAACACCCTGGCCTTGCGCGTAGAAGACACAGCACCCGGCCAGCCCATCGGTATCAAGCCCGACAACGCCACCAGCACCCAGTCCCGTGGCGACTACGTGCTGTCGATGCCAACCACCCATGTCGCCCTGCAAAGTCCCGGAGCACCTGTCACGGCGCCGGCAACCATAACGCACTACGCTGAATACGACCTGCCCCAGGCCATGCGGACAGACATCAATGTGATGAGACAAAGCCACCGAGGCCTGGACACCCACTACTACCAACAAAACCCAAAACACGCTGCTGCGCTGAACACCTTCAGCCAAACCCGCAAACGCCTGCAGAATGCCGCAAAAGCGGCTTTCACCGATTACACCGTGCCCCAACGCGGCTCACTGGCTCACCTGGCTACGGCGACCAGCGATTCAATGTTCTTTGAACGGCTGTACCTGCATAAACTCGGCCTGGTCATCGGCGAAGCCCATATCGCGCAATCGAGCAAGCGGCTGCTGATCGACTCCATGAAGGTGCTAAAAAAGCAGGGCGTCAAAACCTTGTACATCGAACACCTGCTCACTGACCTGCATCAGGAAGCCCTCGATACGTATCATCGCACCCTGGTCATGCCGGACAGCCTGAAGCACTACCTGGCCAGCCTGGACGCCGGCCACATGCCGCGTTATACGGGCCCGAACACCTTTTCCAGTGTGGTCAAGGCCGCCAATAAATACGGGATTCGTGTGCGTGCACTGGACTGCACGTCCAGCTATCACGTCAAAGGACTCGGTGGCCATGCCGCGCGCAGCGAACTGTTCAGCTACTTCGCCAACGAAGTGATCAAGGCTGACCAACTCGCCCGTGGGCCGCACAAGTGGGTGGCCTTCATGGGTAGCAGCCACACCGATATGCACATAGGTGTGCCAGGCATTGCACAATTGCAGGATGCCGTCAGCCTGCACGTGCGCGATGTCGCGCCTGAGCTGGCCAGGCACTTGCACACTGGCGTTTGGCAGGCCATTGAAGAAGGCTATGGCCCAGCGCTGCGTAGCGACTTCAAGATCGAAGTGGGTACTGCCGGAATACGCGTACAGCTCACCGCACCGCCGCCGAACCGGTCCCGACTCACCGAGCCAGGGCAGTTCATCATCGAACGGCCGACCGACAGCGAGATCAACCTGGCGCATTTTTCGCGCAGCAATGAAGTGCTCGCCACGCCGATTCATATTGACGAAAAAGGCCAGTTTTTCGTCGAGCGTTGGGAGCCCCTGAAACCGCTGCGGTTCTATTACTTGTCCCAACTCATTGAGGTACTCAAAGCCCGCCCACCCGCCGGAATGGGTATGACACATTTGACCTGACACCCCCTCAGGCACCCTGCCCGTTCATCGGGCGGGGTCTGCGTTTATGTTGTCCGTTGAAAAAGCCATTTCAGATTCACGTCTCGCCGCCGATACCCACCTACATACTTTGGCTGGCTCAAACAACAACACCGTCCAGCAGACAGACATCAACTTTGCGGAGCATTCGATGAATAGCTGGTTCGGCAACATCAGCGTCAATCTCAAACTGGGCCTGGGCTTCGGCCTGGTGCTGGTCCTTACCTCGATCCTGGCACTGACCGGCTGGACCAGCCTGGGCGGCCTGATCGACCGCAGCAACTGGATGAGCGATATCACTCAGCTCAATGCTTCGTTGACCAAACTGCGCATCGTGCGCCTGCAATATATGCTCGCCAATGGCGACGAAGCCGTGGCCCAGAACGTACAAACCAACCTGGATGCCTTCGCTGCCCAGCAACAGAAATTGCTCGACAGCTTCAAGAGCCCGGAAAACCTCAAGCTGCTCAACGAGCAGAAATCCATCATCACCGCTTACCAGCAGTCACTGAATAAAATGCGCGAGGCCTACCGCAACGGCAACGCCTCTCGCCAAGTGATGGGCGACAAGGCGGATATCGCCAACGCACAAATCAACGCGCTGGAAACCAGTGTTAAGCAGATGCCCGACAGTTCGGAGCACCTGGCTCAGTTCCAGGCGGTGGCCGACGCCAAGATGCAATTTCAGTTGGCTCGCTACGAAGTGCGTGGCTACACCGGCAACGTCAGCCCGGAAACTGAAGCCCGCGCAGCCGCACAGATTGAAAAAGCCATCGCCGGTTTGAAAGACCTCAGCGCCGCCTTCGGCGCCAGCCAGCAAAGTGCGCTGACCGCATTGGAAACCGCCTTGGGTGCCTATCGCAGCGCCGTGCAGAACTACAAGGCGGCCAACGCCAACATCGTCACTGCCCGTGCCGAAATGACCACCCAAGGCGCTGATATCGTCACCATCAGCGACAAACTGTACGACATCCAGCTGACTCGCCGCGACGCCGAGAGCGCGCAGGCCCGCAGCCTGCAATTGATCAGCACCTTGCTGGCGCTGCTGGTGGGCGTGATCGCAGCATGGGTCATCACCCGCCAGATCACCCGCCCAATCCAGGAAACCCTGGCCGTGGTGGAGCGCATTGCCTCCGGCGATCTGAGCCACAACATCCAGGTCACTCGCCGGGATGAGCTGGGCGTGCTGCAACAAGGCATCCAGCGCATGGGCACGACCTTGCGTGAATTGATCAGCGGTATTCGCGACGGCGTGACCCAGATCGCCAGTGCCGCTGAAGAACTGTCGGCCGTGACCGAGCAGACCAGCGCCGGCGTGAACAGCCAGAAGATCGAGACCGACCAGGTCGCCACGGCGATGCACGAAATGACTGCCACTGTGCAGGAAGTGGCGCGCAACGCCGAGCAGGCCTCCCTGGCCGCCGCCGATGCCGACGGCCAAGCCCGCGCAGGCGACAAAGTGGTGGCCGAGGCCATCGCCCAGATCGAACGCCTGGCTGCTGAAGTGGCGCGCTCCACCGACGCCATGACCCACCTGCAACAAGAGAGCAACAAGATCGGCAGCGTGATGGACGTGATCAAGGCCGTCGCGGAACAGACCAACCTGCTGGCCCTTAACGCGGCGATCGAAGCCGCACGGGCGGGTGAAGCCGGCCGAGGGTTTGCCGTGGTCGCCGACGAAGTGCGCGGCCTGGCCCAGCGCACGCAGAAATCCACCGAGGAAATCGAAGGCCTGGTCGCCGGCTTGCAGAACGGCACCCAGCAAGTGGCCAACGTGATGAACAACAGCCGCAGCCTCACTGACAGCAGTGTCGAGCTGACGCGCAAGGCCGGTGTGTCACTGGAGAACATCACCCGTACGGTGTCGAATATCCAGTCGATGAACCAGCAGATCGCTGCCGCCGCCGAGCAGCAGAGCGCCGTGGCTGAAGAAATCAGCCGCAGCATTGTGAATGTGCGGGATGTATCGGAGCAGACCGCTACGGCGAGTGACGAGACGGCGAAGTCGAGTGTTGAATTGGCGCGCTTGGGTAGCCAGTTGCAGCAGATGGTCAGCCACTTCCGGGTGTAATAAACCAAAAAGCCGCCTTGGTATACACCGAGGCGGCTCCACTTCTCAGACCTTAGCGGTCATCGAAGCTGTCCCGCAGGAACTTCCAGACGTGATAAGCACGCAGGCAGTTCACTACGAGGTTCCACGTACGTCGTGCAAACTTAGACATACTCGGCCCTCCCTAGGTTGGGCCTTACCTCCAACGCACTTACCGGAACATGTGAGCCTTTGGATGCACGTCAGTGCTCCTGTGAGGCGGCTGGGTTTATGGTCCTTCTGCATGAATCCGGCACGGATTACTAGCCCGTGGCAGTCGGTCCAAAATTTGCGCGCGAACCCAGCCAACCTACCTCACGATGAACGTAGAACGAGGGCGATACTAGCTCAGTACCCCACGCCAAGGTGTGACAGACACAGTCTGCTCGGCCTTAATAGTTGTTGCTGTTCTTTGCAGACTTCAACCAAAAGAAACCGAGCATTAGCGTGGTGAAAAACCATTTACCGTGAGGTCTTGCTTAAAGCGCCAACGCAGCAGTAGTATCTCCAACACGTCAGTGCTTCCTGTGAAATCGCAACCCCAGCCACTAACTGGGCTTGCAAAAAAACCGCCCTACTAAGGCGGTTTTTTATTGCCGCAATTTACCCCTCAGCCCTCGCCTTCGTCAACAAACACCACCCGATTCCCAAACGGATCCTTGATGCTCATCTCCCGCGAGCCCCAAGGCGTTTCCTCAACCCCAGGCTTGGCGTACCGGTAATCCTTGCCCACCAATTGCTGCTGGTAGGCGTCCACACCCTGCGCCTGAATCCGCACTGCTGCGCCTGGCGACGCGTCGCCATGATGCTCGGTCAGATGCAACACACACTCGCCCAGCGAAACCTGCAAATACAGCGGAAAATTCGCCTCGAAACGATGCTGCCAATCTACCTTGAACCCCAAAAAATCGACGTAGAATTCCAACGCCTTGGCCTCGTCGAAAATCCGCAGGATGGGGATGACTTTTCCTAAGTGCATGGCAACCGCTCCGTTTAAATGAGCGTCCACTATAGAGACGAAAACCCCCGACGCAAATCCCCGCTGCGTGCCAGGAACCGACCCGGCCTTTGGCCATTTGCCTGCCCGTCGCTGTAGCTCAACACGCCGTTGACCCACACCCCATCAATGCCTTCCGCCGCGCGCTGCGGTTCCTTGAAGTCCGCCACATCGCGTACGCGCAACGGGTCGAACAGCACCAGGTCGGCCCAATGCCCTTCACGAATTTCACCGCGCTCAGCCAAACCAAACCGCGCCGCCGACAAGCCGGTCATCTTGTGCACGGCTGTGTGCAGTGGGAACAACCCCACATCCCGGCTGAAGTGCCCCAACACCCGTGGAAATGCCCCCCACAAACGCGGATGCGGGAACGGATCCTCCGGCAACCCGTCCGACCCGACCATCGACAATGGATGCGCCAGGATTCGTCGTACATCCTCTTCATCCATCCCGTAGTACACCGCCCCTGCCGGTTGTAGCCGACGGGCTGCGTCGATCAACGCAACATCCCACTCAGCGGCAATATCCTGCAAATCACGCCCGCCCACTTCGGGATGCGGCGTCGACCAGGTAATGGTGATCCGAAACGCGTCGGTCACCTGCTTGAGGTCCAGGGTCGAAGAACTCGCCGCATAGGGGTAGCAATCACACCCCACGGGATGGGTTTTAGCCGCCAGCTCCAACGACGCCAGCAGCTGCGGACTACGCCCCCAGTTACCGGCGCCGGCACATTTGAGGTGGGAAATGATCACCGGCGCCTTGGCATGCCGACCGATCAGGAACGCCTCGTCCATCGCCTCCAGCACCGGTTCGAACTCGCTGCGCAAATGGGTGGTGTACACCGCACCGAACGCGGTGAGTTCTTCACTCAGTTGCAACACCTCATCAGTCTCGGCGTTGAACGCACTGGCGTAGGCCAGGCCTGTGGATAAGCCGAGGGCACCGGCTTCGAGGCTCTCTTGCAGCTGCACGCGCATGGCGGCAATTTCATCCGCTGAGGCAGTGCGATGCAGGTCGTCCATATGGTTGCTGCGCAACGCTGTATGGCCGATCAACGCGGCGACGTTGACCGCCGGATGAGCCTCTTCGACCGCCGCTCGATAGTCGCTGAAACGCGGATAAACAAACGCCGAAGCGCTGCCCAACAGGTTCATCGGGTCCGGCGGATCACGGCGCAACGTCACCGGCGACGCGCTGATGCCACAGTTGCCGACAATCACCGTGGTCACACCCTGGCTGAGCTTGGGCAGCATCTGCGGCTGGCGGATCACCACGGTGTCATCGTGGGTGTGCACGTCGATAAAACCCGGCGCCAACACACGTCCGCTCGCATCGATTTCATGCTCGGCCACCGCCGCTGACAAATCACCGATCGTCTCGATGCGCCCGTCGCGCAGCCCCACATCGGCCACATAACCTGGGGTGTTGCTGCCATCAATGATCAGCGCCTGGCGGATCAATGTGTCGTACTTCATATCAGTCTCCAAGCGGCAGGCTGTCGGGGCCGCCGCGATAATCGTCCAGGGCCAGCTTGATCCGGCGCAGGCGTTCCTGGTTGTCGTCCGGCAGGGCCAACGCCAGCTCGGTGGCGAGCAAGTCGATGGCCAGCAGCATTCCGTAGCGCGCCGCGGTGGGCTTGTAGATAAAACTGGTTTCGGCCGGTTGCAGCGGCAACACCACGTCCGCCAACTGCGCCAAGGGCGAATCCGCCAGGGTGATGGCGACGATGCGCGCGTCGTAGTTGCGCGCCAGCGTCACCACGTCGAGCAGCTCAGGGGTGAGGCCGGTCAGGGAGCACACAATCAGCGCATGCTCGGGCCCCAGCGTAGCCGCTGTGACGCGCATCATTACCGGGTCATGGCAAGCGGCAATTGGATAACCCAGGCGCACCAGACGCACCTGCAACTCATCGCTGCACAGGCTCGACGGGCCGCCCATGCCGAACGCATGGATCATCCGCGCCTTGCCCAGCAGGCTCACTGCATCAACGAAACCCGCCTGATTGAACCCCGACAAGTGCTGACGCAAGGTCGCCTCGATATCCCCCAGGATCTGCCGATGAAACGCCGACTGCTCCGGCAACCCCGCAGGGTCGAGGAAGCGGCTGCCGACGCCACTGGCCTGGGCCAATTGCAGGCGCAAATCCCGCAGATCCCGGCAACCCACACTGCGCGCAAAGCGTGACAAGGTGGCCGTGCTGACCTCGGCCCGTTGGGACAACGCCTCCAGGCTGGCCGACGCGGCAAAACCCACGTCATCGAGCATCAGCTTGGCGATACGCCCTTCGCCGGCGCTGAAGGAGTCCTGGCGGGCGCGGATCTGGTAGAGGATGTCCATGGGGGCTCCGGGTTACAAGATACAGGACAGACCATAGGTGAGACCGAAGGCGACCACCGATATCAGAGTCTCCAGCACGGTCCAGGTCTTGAAGGTCTGGATCACCGTCATATTGAAGTATTCCTTGATCAGCCAGAAGCCGCCGTCGTTCACGTGGGAAAAGATCACCGAACCCGCGCCGGTGGCCAGCACCAGCAATTCGGGGTGTGGATAACCCAGGCCCATCGCAACCGGCGCCACCACGCCGGACGCGGTGGTCATGGCGACGGTGGCCGAGCCCGTGGCAATACGCATCAGCGCTGCAAACAGCCAGCCCATCACCAGCGGCGACAGATGGAAAGCATGGGCCAGACCGAGAATTTCGTTGGTCACCCCCGCATCCACCAGGATGCGATTCAAACCGCCGCCCGCGCCCACCAGCAAGGTGATGCTCGCGGTCGGCGCCAGGCACTCATTGGTGAACTTGAGGATCGATTCGCGGTTGAAGCCCTGGGCGATCCCCAAGGTCCAGAAGCTCACCAAAGTCGCCACCAGCAGCGCGATCACCGAGTTACCGATAAACAACAGGAACTGATTGAAACCGGTGCCCGGCGTGGAAATCACGTTGGCCCAACCGCCGATCATCATCAGCACCACCGGCAACAGGATGGTGCCCATGGTCAGCGCAAAGCTCGGCAAGCGGGTACGCGGTTCGCGCTCGATGAATTGGCGTTCCAGCGGGTTTTCTGCCGGCAAATGAATACGCGGCACGATGAATTTGGCGTAGACGGGACCTGCGATGATTGCCGTGGGGATACCGATCAGGATGGCGTAGAGCACGGTCTGCCCCACCGACGCGTTGTAAGCCAGCACCGCCATCATCGCCGCCGGGTGCGGCGGCACCAGCGCATGCACCACCGACAGGCCGGCAACCATCGGCAAGCCAACCATCAGGATCGACACGCCCACACGCCGCGCCACGGTAAAGGCAATCGGCACCAGCAACACAAAACCGACCTCGAAAAACAGCGGCAGCCCCACCAGGAAGGCGATGCACACCATGGCCCAGTGCGCGTTACGCTCGCCAAAACGGTTGATCAACGTGCGCGCCACCTGCTCGGCACCGCCGGACTCGGCCATCATCTTGCCGAGCATGGTGCCCAGCGCTACCACCAGGGCGATATGCCCCAAGGTCTTGCCGACGCCCGCTTCATACGAGCCCATGATGGTGTCCGCCGGCATCCCGGCCATCAGCGCCAGGCCAATGGACACCAAGGTGATGACGATAAACGGGTTGAGCCGGTAACGTGCAATCAGCACGATCAAAGCAATGATGGCGATGGCAGCGTATGCCAATAGCCCGAAGCCCGGTGATGCGGCCATGCGGTACTCCTCGGAAAGGGTCACGTCGAATTGGTTGTGAAACTCATAAATCATTACCGAGGAGTATTTTCAATTTTTATGAAAGTAATTTTCGCTCACAGGCAAGCGCTGTCGCGTTGGGATATGCCCAACGGTCGCCCATGAAAATTCGAGGGGTGTTCTTACATGAAGATCAGAAGATGCTGGAAACTCAAACGCCGCCATCGAGTCATAGAATGCGCCTCCCCTCATGCCCAGGAAAATCGACCATGATTCGCACCTCCCTCGCCGTCAGCGCTTTGTTTCTCGCCCTGTGCGGCACTGCGTCGGCCGCCGATAACGCGGCGTTGAAAAAATGCATGGACAGCGCCAACACGACCGCCGACATGGTCAATTGCAACGCCAAGGAAGCCAAGGTGCAGGACACGCGCCTGAACAAAGCCTACAAAACCGCCCTCGCCGCCCAGGAAGGTGCGCGCAAGCAGCAACTGCAAGACGTGCAGCGCCTGTGGATAAAATACCGTGATGCCAATTGCAGCTTCGCCGGCTCCGCGACCGGCGGCACCATTGATCAGGTCAACGGCTCCGCCTGCCTGCTGGACATGACCCAGACCCGCGCCCAGGAGTTGGAAGACCTGGTCGGGCCGTAACCAAGCAGCTCCTACCGATTGATAGCGCTTGACTTGACGCTGAGGCTCCTTGATATTGCATAAAGAACCGATCAGTTCTTTATAGCATCCAACCCATCAGGAGCCTCTCATGAGCCGAGTTTTCAAGCTGTTAATCGATGGCCAATTGGTCGATGGCGCATCCCGTCTTGACGTCTTCAACCCCGCCACCGGCAAGGTTTTCCAGCACGTTCCCAAAGCGGACGAAGCCCAAGCCTTGAGCTCGATCGCCGCGGCGAAAAAAGCCTTCTCCGCCTGGGCCGCCTTGACCTACACCGAACGCGCCGCCTACGTGATCCGTTTTGCAGAGGCCATCGAGGCCAACGCAGAAGATCTCATCCGCATGCTCACACACGAACAAGGCAAGCCGCTGGAGGATGCCCGCTTCGAAGTGCTCTGGGCTGCCGCCAACCTCAAGTACCACGCAGCGCAAGAGCTGAAAACCAAGGTCATTCGAGAAACCGCTGCCGAGAAAATCATCGAGCAGCGTTCGCCACTGGGCGTCGTCGTCGCTATTGCGCCATGGAACTTCCCCGTGTGGATCCTGATGTCAAAGATCGGTGCAGCCTTGATGACCGGCAACACCGCCATCGGCAAACCGGCCCCTACCACCCCCATCACTACCCTGATGCTCGGTGAGCTCGCCGCCAGCATTTTCCCGGCGGGTGTATTCCAGACCCTGGTGGATGAAAATGAGTTGGGGCCTCTGTTGACCAGCCACCCGGATGTGGCTTACGTCAGCTTCACTGGCTCAACCGAAACCGGCAAAAAAGTGCTCAACAGCACCGTGGCGACCTTGAAACGTTCGACATTGGAGCTGGGTGGCAATGATGTGGCGATTGTCCTGGATGATGCTGACATCAAGACGGTTGCCCCTAAAGTCTTCCGGGCCGGGTTCCTGAATGCCGGACAAATTTGCTTCGCCGCAAAACGCGTGTACGTCCCCAATCTGATGATGAAGGCTTTCGTTGCCGAATTGGTCAACCTGGCGCAACAGGCCAGACCTGGCGACGGCTTCGACGCAACGAC
This sequence comes from Pseudomonas sp. DWP3-1-3b3, assembly GCF_049896305.1. Classification (NCBI taxonomy): domain Bacteria; kingdom Pseudomonadati; phylum Pseudomonadota; class Gammaproteobacteria; order Pseudomonadales; family Pseudomonadaceae; genus Pseudomonas; species Pseudomonas sp. DWP3-1-3b3. The sequence goes on from NZ_JAFCUA010000014.1 coordinate 89,073, forward strand.
CACCCTCGGGCCCGTGCAGAATAAAGCGCAGTACGACAAGGTGCGGGCATTTATTGACGAAGCGAAAGACCAAGGCGCCGTTGTCGTCAGTGGGCAACAGGTGCCAGAAGACGGTTATTTCATCGCGCCGACCATCGTCACAGGCCTGGCCGATACGGCGCGGCTAGTGACCGAGGAACAATTCGGCCCGGTGCTGCCGATTCTGGGCTATGACAATCTGGATGAGTTGATCCTGCGCGCCAACGATTCAAACTTTGGCCTGGGCGCGTCGGTGTGGACGTCAGACACCGATCGAGGAATAGAAGTCGCCTCGCGCATCGAAGCCGGTACGGTGTGGATCAATACCCATGTATCGCTGCCATTCGACGTACCCTTTGGCGGCGCCAAGCAATCGGGTATTGGTCAACAAGGTGGCATTGAAGGCATGCAGGATTACACCCAAGTCAGAATCGTCAACGCCGCGTTGGCGTAAACAAGGGCGAATTGGCTGTCAGTCCCGGCAGCCAATTACTTGGCGGGCACCAGCAGTGCCAAAAAATCGCTCACTTTATGATCAAAGGCCCGCCTTGGGTTTTTGATGTTCTGCTCGATGCCCAGCCCGTAGAAAAACGTCAGTATCAGATCCGTAATGGCTTCAGGCGCGAGCACCGTGTTCTCGCCGGTGATGTTATTGCCGATCAGCTTCTTGAGAATTACTGAGTTTTTCGCAAAGACCACGGTAGCCTCAGTCGGCAACAATGACAAATCGCGCAAGGAGTTGATTGCAAAACAGCCGCTCTGCCCCTCGGGGGTGGCAAATGCTGAGCGCAGGAATTGTTCGATGTTCGACCAGCCCAATGGCTCGGCACTCAGCAGCGCACGCCATTCCCTGCATTCGAAATAATGTTCGAGACAGGCCACGAACAGCGCGTCTTTGCTTTTGAATTCGCCATACAGGCCCGACTTGTTGACGCCGGTGGCCTTTTCCAGATCAGCCACGCCTGTGTCTGAAAAACCTCGACGCCAAAACACAGGAATCGCTTTTTCCAGAACATCTTCGCGGGTAAATAGCTTGATTCTGCCCATGATCCGACCTTGAACCGTCAATTAAGGGAGTCGCCCAGTATAGGCAGCCTCCGGACGATTTAAAACCGAATGGTTTAATAAAGCATCAGTCGTGGTGAACCTTCGCGCGCTTGAGCAATTTCTTGCAGCGCTCCGACAGATGCAGCACCCGCAGATGCTTACCGGCTTTGGCATAGCGCTCACGCAGGGTCATCAACGCAGCAATGGCTGAATAGTCGACAAAGCTCAGGTGACGGCAATCCAGCGTCACCTGGGCCGGGTCGTTGGCCGGGTCGAACTGGTTGAGGAACGGCGTGGTCGAGGCAAAGAACAAGGTGCCATGCAGGCGATAGAGCTTGCTGCCATCGGCTTCCAGATGCTCATCGGCATACAGCTCGCGCGCCTGTTGCCAGGCGAAGTTCAGCGCCGCAATCACGATCCCGCACAGCACGGCCGTGGCCAGGTCGGTGAACACAGTGATCACCGTCACCGCGATAATCACCAGTACGTCATTGAGCGGCACCTTGTTGATCACCCGCAAGGACGCCCAGGCGAAGGTCTGCTGGGACACCACGAACATCACACCCACCAGTGCCGCCAGCGGGATCCGCTCGATAAACGGCGACAGGAACAGGATGAACAACAGGATCATCACCCCGGCAAACACCCCGGAAAAACGTCCGCGCCCGCCGGAGCTGAGGTTGATCACGGTTTGCCCGATCATCGCGCAGCCGCCCATGCCACCAAACAGGCCCGAGACCATATTCGCCGCGCCCAGGGCCACGCTTTCGCGGTCCGGGTAGCCACGGGTTTCGGTGATTTCGTCGGTGAGGTTGAGGGTGAGCAGAGTTTCCAGCAGGCCGACCATGGCCATCAGAAAGGCGTACGGCGCGATGATGCCGAGGGTGTCCAAGGTCCAGGGGATCTGCGGCAGGGCAAAGCTGGGTAGGCCACCAGCAATGTGGGCCATGTCGCCCAGGGTGCGGGTCGGCAGGCCCAGCAGGTACACCGCCAAGCCCACGCCGAGGATCGCCACCAACGCGGGCGGCACCGCGCGGGTGATGCGTGGCAACAGGTAGACGATGGCCATGGTCACCAGCACCAGGCCGATCATCACGTACAGCGGCGTGCCGCTGAGCCAGTGTTCACCGCTCTTGAAATGCTCCAACTGCGCCAGGGCAATGATGATCGCCAGGCCGTTGACGAACCCCAGCATTACCGGATGCGGCACCATGCGCACCAGCTTGCCCAGGCGCAGCAGGCCGAAGGCGACCATGATTAACCCGCCCAGCAACACCGTCGCCAGCAGGTATTCCACGCCGTGTTGCACCACCAACGCCACGATCACCACCGCCATCGAGCCCGCCGCACCGGACACCATGCCGGGGCGGCCGCCAAACAATGCGGTCAGTGTGCAGATGATAAAGGCGCCATAGAGCCCCATCAGCGGGTTGAGGTGGGCCACCAGGGCAAAGGCGATGCATTCGGGCAGCAACGCAAAAGACGTGGTGAGGCCGGCCAGGGCATCGGCGCGCAGACGGGTGAGGTTCATGAAGTACCAGGGTAATGCGGGGGATAAGGCGGGGAATGGTACGGAATTGAGCGGGGCAGAACCAGATTTTTAAGGCGAGCTACACCCTGTGGTTGTGGTTGTGGCGAGCGGGCTTGCCACAACAAGCCCGCTCGCCACAGGGAGACTTACACCATCTCGTTGCGAATCCACTCCACCACCGAAGTCCGCTTAGGCGCCCAGCCCAGCAGTTCACGGGCATGCTTGCCCCGCACCCGGCTGTTGGAACCCAGGCCATAGTTGGCCATTTCATAGCCCCACTCGGCTTCGGCGTCGGCCAATGGCCAATCCTGCGGTTTGCCCAGGTTCAGTGCTTCGGCAATGGCGGTGGTCATGTCGTTAAACGCCGCTTCGCTGCTTTCCACGAAGTAGAAGGTGCCCGGTACGTTCTGGGTCAGTGCCAGCAGGTACAGCGCCACCACGTCTTCAATATGCACGTTGGACCAGATGTTCTGCCCACTGCCCACATGGCGCACCACCCCACTCTTGCGCGCCTGCTTGAGCAGGCGCGGCAATTGCACGCTGTCGCGCTTCACGCCCAGGCTGTGGCCGTAGATCAGCGTGTTGCAGATCACCGCCGAGTTCACGCCGTTGTTGGCAGCCGCCAGGATCAGGTTGTCGATGGCAACGCGTGCCGCCTTGTCGACGGTCGGCTCCGGCAAGTTGTCTTCGAAGTAGATGACATCACTGGACTTGCCGCCCGACGCATCACCGACAATGCTTGAACCGCTGGTGTGCAGGAATGGCTTGTTCGAGCCCTTCAAGGCTGCCAGCAGGGTTTCCACGGCAGCGCGATGGTCGCTGCTCGCGGCATTGATCACCGCATCGGCCTTTTGCGCTTGCTCGGTCAATACAGCGGCGTCATCCAGGGTGCCGATCACTGGGGTGATACCCAATGCGGTCATCTCGGCGGCTTGCTCGGCGCTGCGCACCAGGCCGGTCACGCTATAGCCAGCCTTGACCAGGCCGGTTGCGATGGAACCCCCGATAAAACCTGCTGCGCCGGTAACGAATACGTTCATGGAGAGTGCTCCTGAGTGGGTAAGTGATGGGACCAGTATCAAGGGCCGATCCCTGACGAATAAGCCCCTATTGCCCAATTCACTCTTGCGCGAAGGTCACGAATCAGCAGGCATACCGCGCCAGCTTGGCTTGCATGAAGTCGAGGAAACACTGGATGCGCAAGGCCAGCTGCGAGTTACGGTAGAACACCGCGTGGATCGGCTGGCGATAACCACTGTTGAACGCCTCCAGCACCGGCACCAGGCGTCCGGCTTCGATGTCGTCGATGGTCATGAAGTTCGACAGGCAGCAAATGCCCTGCCCTTCCAGCGCCAAATGACGCACGGTTTCACCACTGGACGCGGCCACGCCGGGCTGGATCAGCCAACGGTCGCCCTCCACATGGCGCAGCGGCCAGTGGTTGAGGGTTTCGGTCTGGGTGAACCCCAGCAAGGTGTGGTCTGCCAGTTCCGCGACCGTGGTCGGCGTACCGTGTTGTTTGAGGTAATCAGGACTGGCGAGGATATGCAGCGGCGTACAACCGAGCGCGCGCGCATGCAGAGTGGAGTCGGCCAACACACCGATGCGGATGGCGATATCGGTACTCTGCTCCAACAGGTCGATGATCAGGTCATCGCTGTTCAGCTCCAGCTGGATATCCGGGTAAAGACTGCGAAACTCCGCGATGTACGGCACGATCCCATGCAGCATAAAGGGCACCGCCGCATTGATGCGCAGGCGCCCCGCTGGTTTCTTCTGGCGTGAGGACAGGCGTTCTTCCAGCTCATCCATCTGCGCCAGGATCACCTTGGCCTGTTCGAAGAAGTACTTGCCCTCCTCGGTCAGGTCCATGCGCCGCGTGGTGCGGTTGATCAGCGTGGTGTCGAGCTTGGCTTCCAGGCGCGACAAGGTGCGGCTCACCGCCGAAGGCGTCTGTCCAACCTGTTCTGCGGCAGCGGAAATCGAACCGCATTCAATCACGCTGACGAAGATCTGTAGCTCATCGGATCGGGCTTTCACAGGCGCTCCTCGTTATCGGTTCACAGCAGCTTACACCGAGAAATTGAACACCTGCGCCAGATGCTGCTCGTAGCGCGCCACGTCAGCCTCGATCGCCGGGCGCTTCATCACGTCCACGCACAAGAAGGTCGGCAGGCCGGTCATGCCAAGAAACTCGTTGGCCTTGTGGAACGGGAAGTACACCGCGTCCACGCCTTTGGCTTCGAAGAAGTCGGTCGGGTCGTCGAAGGCTTGCTGCGGCGCGTTCCAGGTCAGCGAGAGCATGTACTGCTTGCCCTGGATCAGGCCGCCGCTGCCGTACTTCTGCGACGAGTCGGAGCGCGTGCGACCGTCGCTGGCGTACAGGCTGCCGTGGCCTTCGGTGAAGACTTCATCGATGTATTTCTTGACGATCCACGGCGCGCCCATCCACCAACCGGGCATCTGGTAGATGATCACGTCGGCCCAGAGGAATTTTGCGACTTCTTCGGCCACGTCGTAGCCTTCGTCGATGTGGGTGACTTTGACGTCGAGGCCGGCGCGGTCCAGCACGGCCACGGCGGCGTCATGCAGGGTGGTGTTGTAGCGGCCATCGGAATGAGCGAATTTTTTGCCGCCGTTGAGCAGGAGGATTTTTTTCATGGGAGGGCATCCAGAAGGGTTAAAAATGTCTGCCGGCAGGCTATCGACATTGGCCCCTCGGAATAAGCGGCGGCACGGCAAAATACATTTGACCAGAAAGCACAAATGCACCACCCATTGTTAACCGCTGATCAGCAGATGCGCCCCCAGCAAGGCCATACCCACGAAAAACACACGCTTGAACAACACGGCGCTGATTCGCTGCCGCACCGCCTGGCCGAGCCACATGCCCAGCAGTGCCGGCACCAGCGCCAGCAGCGAGGCGTTGATTTCACCACCACCGAGGGTGCCACGCCAGGCCAGCCCGGCGGCCAACGCCAGGGTGGAAACCGTGAACGACAGGCCCAGCGCCTGCACCAACTGATCACGGTTCAAGCCCAAGGCCTGCAGATAGGGCACGGCGGGAATCACGAACACGCCGGTCGCTGAAGTGATGACTCCCGTGACGATGCCGCACATAGGACCCAGCCAACGTTCAGTCTCAGGTTTTACCTTGAACGTCGGCAGGAACAATCCGCTGAGTGCATACACCAGCAACGCACCGCCCAACGCATGGCCCACCCAGCTTCCCCCGCTCATGCCCAGCCACAAGGTGCCCAACCCGGTACCGAGGAAGATCAGCAGCAACATCGGCCACAGGCGTTTGACCAATGCGCTCAAATGCCCGCCGAACGCCAGTTGCCACAGGTTGGTGATCGTCGACGGGATAATCAGCAAGGCCGCAGCCTGCGCCGGTAACATAGCCAGGCCGAGCAAGCCCATGGAGACTGTCGGCAGGCCCAGGCCGATCACACCCTTGACGGTGCCGGCCAGCACGAACGTGCCGATCACCAGCAGCGTCAGGGCGGGGCCAATTTCTTGGTAGAACGCGAGGAAGGTATTCATGGGGGGATTGTGCGGTTTTTCGGTGACGCCGAAAATACGCCATATACTGAGGCAGACTCTTGTTTTCCCTTAGGCTGGTGCCATGCACTTTGACTTGATCGACCTGCGCCTCTATCTGCACATCCTCGACACCGGCAACATCACCGCCGGTGCCGGGCGCAGCCATTTGTCCCTGGCCGCCGCGAGTGCGCGTATCCGGGCGATGGAGGCTTCGTTGGGTATCGAGTTCCTGGCGCGTAACCGTCGAGGCGTCACACCAACGCCCGCCGGCAAGGCCCTGGCCCGCCACGCACGCTTGTTGCTGCAACAAGCCGAACACCTGCAGCAAGACCTCGCGGAATACGCCAACGGCATCAAAGGCCAGGTGCGCTTGCTGTGCAACACCACCGCCCTCAGCGAATACCTGCCGGAATTGCTGGCGGACTTTCTGTGCGAGCACCCCAACCTCGATATCGACCTGCAGGAGCTGCCGAGCCTGCGCATCACCCAGGCCTTGCGCCAGGGCACGGCGGATATTGGGATCATTTCCGACGCGGTGGACACCCACGGCCTGCAAACCCTGCCCTTTCGCGACGACCCGCTGGTGCTGATCGCGCCGCTGGATCATCCGTTCACCGCTGGGAGTTTTGTCGATAGCCTGCAACACGACTTTGTCGGCCTCGCCACTCACAGCGCGTTGACGGTTTATCTTGAAGAACAGGCACTGCACGCCGGCTTTCGTATGCAGACGCGCATCCGTGCCGAAGGGTTTGATGGGGTTATTCGCATGGTCGCCCGCGGCGCTGGCCTGGGTATCGTGCCCCAGGCCGCGCTGGAACGTTGGCCGCTGGAACCCAGCGTCAAGGCCCACCCTCTGCAAGAAGCGTGGGCCTGTCGGAAACTGCTGTTATGTGCGCGTTCGTTCGAACAGCTGCCCGGTTATGCCAAGGCCTTGTTCGACGCCTTGGCCCTGCCCTTGCGGAAGAACCCGTAATACACCGCCGACAGAATCAGCAGGAACGGCACGCCAAACACCAGGGTCATCTTGAACGCGTCGGTGAAATAGGTCGTGATCATCACCGCGCCCATCAGCACCAGCCCCAGCAACGTGCTGTAGGGAAACAGCCGCAGTTGGAACGACAATTTCGGCCCACCGTGACGCTTGCGGTAGCGCCGGAAGAACAGGTGGGTGAGGAAGATCATGAACCAGGTGAAGATCGCGCCAAACATCGAGATCGCCATCATCAGCGTGAACGAGCTTTCCGGGTACACCACGTTGAGCAACGTCGCCAGCGCAATGCCCGAACTGGACAGCAGCAACGCGTTCAACGGGATGCCGCTCTTGCTCAACGCGCCCATGGACTTGGGCGCAAAGCCGGCGCGGGACAGGCTGAACATCATGCGGGTGGTGATGTAGAGCTGGCTGTTCATCGCCGAGAGCGCGGCGATCAGGATCACGAAGTTCATCACGCCGGTCGCACCGGGAATGCCGATGGTCTGCATCACCGTGACGAACGGGCTCTGGGTCTGCCCGGCCTGGTTCCACGGCACGATGGCCAGCATCAGCGCCAGGGTCAGCAGGTAAAACACCACCAGCCGCACGATGGTCGCGCGGAAGGCTTTCTTCACCGCCTGTTCCGGGTCGGCGGCTTCACCGGCGGCCACGGCGATCATCTCCACACTCAAATAGCTGAAGATCGACACGATCACCGCCATCCACATGCCGCTCAGGCCATGGGGAAAAAAGCCGTCGTGGGCCGTGTAGTTCTGCACGCCGTACTCCGGATTGCCGGAGCCGAACACCACGTACACGGCAAGGATGATGAAGCCGACAATCGCACTGATCTTGATCGTGGAAAACCAGTATTCGAAGTTGCCAAACGTCTTCACGCTGATCGCATTGAGCAGGATCAACACGCTGGAAAACGACACGATCCACACCCATTCCGGCACGTTGGCGAACCAGTACTTCATGTACATCGCCACCGCCGTGACCTCGGCGCCCACCGCCAACACAATCGCCGCCCAGTAGGCATAACGCACCAGGAACCCGGCGAGCGGACTGATGTAGAACTCGGCATAGGCACCGAAGGAGCCCGAGGTGGAATGGGCCACCGTCATCTCCGCCAGGCAGCCCATCAACAGCAAGGTGATCAATGCGCCGATGGCGTAGCTCACCAAGACGCTGGGCCCGGCATAGCCGATGGCGTAGGCGCTGCCCATGAACAGCCCGGTGCCAATGGCGCCGCCGATGGCGATCATGCTCATCTGGCCGGAAGTGAGCTGGCGCCGCAGGCCCAGTTCGCGGTGGGTGATCTCTGCAAAGCCGTTGTCTGGCGTGGTCACGTGGTGTGCCCCTTTATTATTGTGATTGCACAGGTGGTCGGTAGGTGTGTCAGGTGACGCTGTTGCGGACTTTGAATTGCGGCTGGTCCCAGGTGTGGTTGTCGAGGATGTCGCCAAGGATTTCCACAGCGTCAAACACCTCGGTAAAGCTCGTGTACAACGGCGTAAAACCAAACCGCATGATGCGCGGCTCACGGTAATCACCGATCACCCCACGGGCGATCAAGGCCTGGATCACCGCGTAGCCTTCAGGGTGTTCGAAGCTCACATGGCTACCACGCCTGGCGTGCTCGCGTGGGGTGATCAACTTCAAGTCATGGGCAGCGCAACGGGCTTCGACCAACGCGATAAACAGGTCGGTCAACGCCAGGGACTTGCTGCGTAAACTCGCCATATCGGTTTGGGCAAAAATCTCCAGGCCACATTCAACCATCGCCAGCGAAGTGATCGGCTGCGTGCCACACAGGTAGCGAGCGATACCGGCACTCGGTGCATAAGTCGATTCCATGGCGAACTGCCGGGTATGCCCGAACCAGCCTGACAACGGCTGACGTACCACATCCACCAACGCCGGGTTGACCCACACAAACGCCTGGGAACCCGGGCCGCCGTTGAGGTACTTGTAGGTGCAGCCGATCGCATAATCGGCGCCGGCCTGATGCAGGTCGATAGGCACCGCGCCGGCCGAATGCGCCAGGTCCCAGATACTCAACGCGCCACACTCATGGCTCAAGGCGGTCAGCGCCTGCATGTCGTACATGTAGCCGGTCTTGTAATTGACGTGGGTGAGCATCACCACCGCCACGTCCTGATCGATCGCCTGGGGCAGTTCGTCCGGGCTGTTCACCAGGCGCAGGGAATAGCCCTGTTGCAGCAGTTCAGCCAAGCCTTCTGCGATGTACAGGTCGGTTGGGAAGTTGCTCGCCTCGCTGACGATCACCTTGCGATGCGGCTGGCGTTGACGCTGCACGGTCAATGCGGCGCTCAGCACCTTGAACAGGTTGATCGAGGTGGTATCGGTGATCACCACTTCGTTGTCACGCGCGCCAATCAACGGCGCCAGGCGATTGCCCAGGCGCTGGGATAAATCCGCCCAGCCGGCGGCGTTCCAGCTGCGGATGAGCCCGTTGCCCCACTCTTCGGCAATCACCGCCTGCGCCCGCGCCAACGCCGCCACCGGGCGGGCGCCGAGGGAGTTGCCGTCGAGGTAGATCACGCCCTCCGGCAAGGCGAACTGGCTGCGCAACGGTGCCAGCGGGTCCTGGGCGTCGAGGGCTTGGCAATGGCTTCGAGGGGTCATGGGCGGTCCTGGTTTTTATAAGTAAGAATGGACCAAATAATGAACGAAGTTTTAGAGAATTTTCGTGCAAAGTGAGTAGCAACAGGCTAATTAAGCTGTAGGAAATTCGAATTTAACCCCCAAACACGCGGATTTATTCTAACCATGATTCTCGACGCCACCGACCTGCGCCTCCTGCATTTCCTGCAACAGGATGGCCGCATCAGCAACCAGGAACTGGCGGAAAAAGTCGCGCTGTCGCCGTCCGCCTGCCTGCGCCGTTTGCGCTTGCTGGAGAGCGAGGGAATCATCAGCGGCTACCGCGCAGTGCTGAATGCGGAGCAATTGGGGATCGAGCTGGAGGCCATCGTCCACCTGTCCTTGCGCCAGGATGTGGAGGATTGGCATGAGACGTTCATCAAGAAAGTGCAGGGCTGGCCGGAGGTGGCCAGCGCCTACGTGATCACCGGCGCCAGCAACTATGTGCTGCGGGTGCAGGCGCGCAATCTCAAGCACTTCTCGGACTTTATCGTGAACCACCTGAACCGCACGGCGGGGGTGATGGATATACGCTCGGAGATTGTGTTGCAGAAGATCAAGGATCGGGATGAGGTGTTGGACCTGGTTATCCGCAAATAGCCCCAACACCACCGCACTCTGTGGGAGCTGGCTTGCCTGCGATGACGGTGGTGAATGCACCATTGCTATCGCAGGCAAGCCAGCTCCCACATTTTTAACCGCGTTTAGTCTTCGAGGGCGCGCACGCGCTGCATGCGCTTTTGCTCTACCGGCGCATCAGCGACCTGCAATTCAAAGTCAAAATCAATCTGCGCAAACCGCCCTTCCACACCAAACTCGCGGGCCAGCTGCGGATCTTCACTGAAGCGAATCTCGGCGATCAACTCATCCCGCGTCGCATAGGCAAAATCATCATGCAGGTACGGGTCATCCGACAGGTTGATCTGCGTGGTCAGGTGTCGATGCCCCGGCGCCGAAATGAAGAAGTGAATATGCGCCGGCCGCTGCCCGTGGCGCCCCAGTTGATCGAGCAGTTGCTGGGTCGGCCCGGTCGGCGGGCAGCCGTAGCCCGACGGCACGATACTGCGAAACCGGTAGTTGCCCTGGGCATCGGTCTCGATGCGTCGGCGCAGGTTGAACTCCGATTGCGTCGGGTCAAACCATGAATAGGTGCCACCGGTATTGGCCTGCCACACGTCCACAATCGCCCCCGCCAGCGGCTTGCCCTCGGTGTCACGCACTTGCCCGCGCATGAACAGCGGCACCGCGTCGTCCTTGCCATCATCCAGTCGCGCCTCATACTTCGACAGCGGCGCACCGGCCACATACAAGGGGCCTTCGATGGTGCGCGGCGTACCACCGGATTTGCCGGCTTCCTCGTCGGCGGCGTCCATCAACAGGTCGAGGTAATGCTCCAGGCCCAGCCCGGCGGCGAGCAAGCCGGTTTCCTGGTGCTTGCCCAAGTCGTTCAGATAGTTGACCGCCTTCCAGAACTCTTCCGGGGTCACTTCCAGGTCTTCGATGATGTTCACGGTGTCGCGCAGGATCCGGTAGATCAACGCCTTGGTACGCGGGTTACCGCCGTCATTGAGGTTGCCGCTGGCTTCTTCGAGAAACTGTTGGGCATGGGCAGTCTGGGACAGTCGGATGGACATGGTGCATTCCTCATCTTGTAGTTATTAGGGTGAAAACCGGCTTAGCGGTCATCCTCATGGATCGACGACGGGTGACGGCACAGGGCATTCACTTCGATGGCCATGTAGGGGAAAAGCGGCAGTTGCATCAGCAGGTCGTGCAGGTCCTGCACGCTGTCGACATCGAACACGCTGTAGTTGGCGTAATGCCCGGCGATGCGCCACAGGTGGCGCCATTTACCTTGCTGTTGCAGGCGCTGCGCCAAGGCTTTTTCTTCGGCCTTGAGCGCAGCGGCGCGCTCGGGATTCATATCGAGGGGCAGGTTCACGGTCATTTTTACGTGGAACAACATGGCAGGCGCCTCTTAGTGTTTGTCACGACGGAAGAACGCCAGGCGCTCTTCATCGATGGCCAGGCCCAGGCCCGGTGCGGTGGAAACATGCAGTTGGAAATCGCGGTACACCGGCGGTTCGGTGAGGATGTCTTCGGTGAGCAACAACGGGCCGAACAACTCGGTGTCCCACGCCAGTTTGTTCAGCGTGAGAAAGGCATGGGCCGAGGCCAGGGTGCCGATGCCGCCTTCGAGCATGGTGCCGCCGTACAGGCCGATGCCCGCCGCTTCGGCAATGGCGGCCGTACGCAATACGGCGCGCGGGCCGCCGTTCTTGGCGATCTTCAACGCAAAGACCGAGGCCGCACCTTCGCGGGCCAGATTGAAGGCATCCTCGACGCACTCGATGGATTCATCGGCCATGATCGGCGCCGGGCTCGACAGGTTGAGCCGCGCCATGCCGCCCCGGTTGTTGCGGGAGATGGGTTGTTCGATCAGGTCGATTCCGTTGTCGCCGAGCACCTTGCAGGCACGCAGTGCCACCGCTTCATCCCAAGCCTGGTTGACGTCGACGCGCACACTGGCGCGGTCGCCCAGGGCTTTTTTGATGGCAATCACATGGGCCAGGTCTTGGCTGACTTCACCGGCGCCGATCTTCAATTTGAAAATGCGGTGGCGGCGCAGGTCGAGCATCTTTTCCGCTTCGGCAATGTCCTTTTCCGTGTTGCCGCTGGCCAGGGTCCAGGCCACCGGCAAGGCATCGCGCACACGGCCGCCGAGCAGTTCGCTGACCGGCAGGTTCAAGCGTTTGCCCAGTGCATCGAGCAAGGCGCTTTCGATCCCGGACTTGGCAAAGGTGTTGCCGCGAATGCTGCGTTCCAGGCGCAACATGGCCGCGTTGATATTGCTCGCGTCCTGGCCGATCAGCAGCGGCGCGAAGTGGCGGTCGATGTTGATCTTGATGCTGTCGGGGCTTTCGTTGCCGTAGCTCAGGCCGCCAATGGTAGTGGCTTCGCCGATGCCCTCGATGCCGTCGGCGCAGCGCAGGCGGATGATCACCAAGGTCTGGTTTTGCATGGTGTGCATCGCCAGCTTGTGCGGGCGAATGGTGGGGAGGTCGACGATGATCGTGTCGATCGACTCGATGGCGCAAATCGGCATGGCTATACCCGTTGGGTTCTTTTTAGGTTTGAGCCGATTCTGTGCCGTATTTTTAAAGGCTTCCAATATAGAATGGGTCTGAAGCAATACCCTCAAGGTATGAAAGGAGTGGTTATGGAATTGCGTCATCTGCGCTATTTCCAGGTGCTGGGGGAAACCCTGAACTTCACCCGCGCCGCCGAACGTTTGCACATCGCCCAGCCGCCGTTGAGCCGGCAGATCCAGCAACTGGAAGATGAGTTGGGGGTGATCCTGCTGGAGCGTGGCCGACCGTTGCGGCTGACCGAAGCCGGGCGGTTTTTCTATGAGCATGCCAACGTGCTGCTGGAACAGCTGAGCAAGGTCTGCGACAACACCCGACGCATCGGCCAAGGCGAGAAGACTTGGCTGGGCATCGGCTTTGCGCCCTCGACCTTGTATGGCGTGCTGCCGGAACTGATCCGCCGGCTGCGCACCCATGAGGCGCTGGAGCTGGAGTTGGGGCTGTCGGAAATGACCACCTTGCAGCAGGTCGAAGCGCTCAAGGCCGGGCGCATCGATGTGGGGTTCGGGCGGATTCGCATCGACGACCCGGCCATTGTCCAGCGCGTGCTGGTGGAGGATCGGCTGGTCGCCGTGCTGCCTGCCGGCCACCCGTTGCTCGATGCGCCCGCCACCCTCGCCCAACTGGCCGCCGAACCCTTTGTGCTCTACCCCGGCAACCCGCGCCCCAGCTACGCCGACCATGTGATCGCGCTGTTCGACGCCCATGGCCTGAGCCTCAAGGTGGCGCAGTGGACCAACGAATTGCAGACCGCCATTGGTCTGGTCGGCGCCGGCATGGGCGTGACGCTGGTGCCCGCCTCCGTGCAGGTGCTGCACCGCGCGGACATCGGCTACACGCCGGTGGTGGAGGCCACGGCGACCTCGCCGATCATCCTCAGCCGACGGGTGAATGACCAGTCGCCGGGGCTCAGTCATTGCCTGCAACTGGTGGAAGAGTTGATCTAGCCACGCAGGCGCCGGGCATCATTGCGCTGCAGCGTCTGGCTCGGCGACTCATCGAACAGCTTGCGATACTCCGCCGAAAACCGCCCAAGGTGGGTAAAGCCCCAGCCCAGGGCAATCTCGGAGATGGTGCTGGTGGAGCCCTGTTCAAGGATGGCCTGGCGCACCGCAGACAGCCGATGCTTTTTCAAATAGGCCATCGGTGACAGCGCAAAGTATTTGCGAAAGGCATCAAACAACTTGAACCGCGATACGCCAGCCGCGGCCTCCAAGTCTTCCAGATGCACGGCGTCCCGAGCATTGTCGTGGATGTACTGGCGCGCACGGATCAGGTAATGCGGCAGTTTCACACCGAGGACATCGCGCAGCTCTTCGGAGTAATTGTTCGGCTGGGCCAGGATCAGGCCCTTGATCAGCGAGCTTTCCAGGTCACGGGTAAACGCTGGTTGCTCATACAATTCACTGCCGTGTTCCAACTCCGCGATGAAGTAGCGTGCCATGCGCCACCACGCCGCCGAAGCGCCGTCCACCGCGTCCATCACCGACTCAAAGCGCAGCGGCGCCTCAATCGGCCGTTGCAGCAAACCTTCCAGCGACTCACTCATCGCCGCCCGCGTGATCACCACCTGCAACTTGCGGCAGTCGCCGGAAATCGCCAGCACCTGATGCTCGTTGGGCGAGATGATCACGCCCTGGTCGCGGTTGGAGCTCAGGCGCTCACCGTTCTTGCTCAACTCCTGCTCGCCCACCAACGGCAGGCTCAGGCTGTAGCTGCTGAAGTGCTCGGCGTCTTCGATGTCGATGGTCACGTCGGTGCCGTATTCGATGACGCCCAAGGTGGTGGCGCGGGACTTGAACATGTTGGCACTGTGGTGGAAACGCAGGCGCTCGGGCGTGGCGGTGGCCAGGCGATGGGGCCCGCAGATGCCGGACATCCAGCTGCGTGCGCCTTCCAGGTCGAAGCGTTGAATCGTTTGGCTGCTCATCAGGGTGCACCCACGGCGGTTAGGCTGTTGCGCGCTCTGGCGGCGCGTCGTTTTGTTGTTTGACAGCAAATAATGCGCCACGCCGGCGCAATGGCCAGCGGGTGGATAGCAAAGGTCGACTAAGTGGATAAGCCGCCGACTTTTGCGGCCATTGCCTTGCCAGACAGTAGCGCATCCCGTCACCGCTGCGCACCGGGTTGGGTATTTGCTGCCCAATTATCCGGCGCAGGTTCCCCCACTAAGCGGATAGCCCGCGCCCTGCCCCGCTGCCTCTAATAAACCACCGATTAGCCCTATCAAAAGGTGCCTCCCATGAGTGGTGCAAGAAGCGTCGAGCAGTGGAAAACATTTATCGAAGGTTGTCTGGATTTTCGCCCGGCGGATGAGGTGTTCCGCATCGCCCGTGACATGTTCACCGAGCCGGAACTGTTCGATCTGGAGATGGAACTGATCTTCGAAAAGAACTGGATCTACGCCTGCCACGAAAGCGAACTAGCCAATAACCACGACTTCGTGACGATGCGCGCCGGGCGCCAGCCAATGATCATCACCCGCGACGGCGAAGGCCAACTCAACGCGCTGATCAACGCCTGCCAGCATCGCGGCACCACTTTGACGCGGGTCGGCAAGGGCAACCAGTCCACTTTCACCTGCCCGTTCCACGCCTGGTGCTACAAGAGCGATGGCCGGCTGGTGAAGGTCAAGGCGCCGGGGGAATACCCGGAGGGTTTCGACAAGGCGACGCGCGGGCTGAAAAAGGCCCGCATCGAAAGCTACAAAGGCTTCGTGTTCATCAGCCTGGATGTGGCGGGCACCGACAGCCTGGAAGACTTCCTGGGCGACGCCAAAGTGTTCTTCGACATGATGGTCGCCCAGTCCGCTACCGGTGAGTTGGAGGTATTGCCGGGCAAATCCGCCTACACCTACGACGGCAACTGGAAGCTGCAAAACGAGAACGGCCTGGACGGTTATCACGTCAGCACCGTGCACTACAACTACGTGGCCACGGTGCAGCATCGCCAGCAAGTGAACACCGAGAACGGCACCGGCGCAGGGAGCACCCTCGATTACAGCAAGCTCGGCGCGGGTGACGCCAACACCGATGACGGCTGGTTCGCCTTCAACAATGGTCACAGTGTGTTGTTCAGCGACATGCCCAACCCCAGCGTGCGCTCCGGCTACGCCACCATCATGCCGCGCCTGGTGGAAGAACACGGCCAGCCAAAGGCCGAGTGGATGATGCACCGCCTGCGCAACCTGAATATCTACCCGAGCCTGTTCTTCCTCGACCAGATCAGCTCGCAGCTGCGCATCATCCGCCCGGTGGCGTGGAACAAGACCGAGATCATCAGCCAGTGCCTGGGGGTGAAGGGCGAGTCCGACGCGGACCGCGAAAACCGTATTCGCCAGTTCGAGGACTTCTTCAACGTGTCCGGCATGGGCACGCCGGACGACCTGGTGGAATTCCGCGAGGCCCAGCGCGGTTTCCAGGGCCGGCTTGAGCGCTGGAGCGACATCTCACGCGGCAGCCATCGCTGGGAAACCGGCCCCACGCCGAACAGCGAAGCCATCGGCATCCAACCGGCCATGACCGGCACCGAATTCACCCATGAAGGCCTCTATGTGAACCAGCATCGCAACTGGCAGCAGTTCCTGCTCAAGGGCCTCGACAACCAAGCGCTGACATTGCGGGAGGTGAAGTGATGAATGCGCAACTGCAGTATCAGATCGAGCAGTTCTTCTACCGCAAATCCGAGCTGTGCGACGCCCAGGACTGGGACGCCTATGTGCAGTTGTTCGACCCGCAGAGCGAGTTCCACCTGCCGCAATGGGACTCGGAACACGTCTACACCCGTGATCCCAAGCGCGAGATGTCGTTGATCTACTACGCCAACCGCTCGGGCCTGGAAGACCGTGTGTTCCGTTTGCGCACCGGCAAAGCCGCGTCGGCGACACCGATGCCGCGCACCTTGCACCTGATCAATAACGTGCGCGTGGCGGAGCAGGCGGATGGAACGCTGGAGGTGAAATTGAACTGGCACACGTTGTTCTATCGATTGGCCATGTCGGAGCAGTTTTACGGGCATGCGACGTACAACCTCAAGCCGAATGGCGACAGTTGGTTGATCACACGCAAGCACGCGTTGCTGCTCAACGACACCATCAACTCGGTGCTGGATTTCTATCACCTTTGACAGCCGACTGTGACTTGTAGTGAGCGGGCTTGCCCCGCGCTGGGCTGCGCAGCGGCCCCAAAAGCTTGGGAGCGCTGCGCACTCCAGCGCGGGGCAAGCCCGCTCACTACAGTTATCCAATCCATGGAGAACGGTGGATGAATCACAAAGTAGCCTTCAGTTTTGCCGACGGCAAAACCCTGTTTTTCCCGGTGGGCGCCCATGAAATCCTGCTGGATGCGGCGCTGCGCAACGGCATCAAGATCCCACTGGATTGCCGTGAGGGTGTCTGCGGCACCTGCCAGGGCCGTTGCGAATCCGGCGATTACAGCCAGGACTATGTCGACGAAGAGGCGCTGTCCAGCCTCGACCTGCAACAGCGCAAGGTGCTCAGTTGCCAGACGCGGGTGAAGTCTGACGCGACGTTCTATTTCGACTTTGATTCGAGCCTGTGCAACGCGCCGGGGCCGGTTCAGGTCAAGGGCAGCGTGAACGCGGTGGAGCAGGTGTCGGCCAGCACAGCGATCCTGCGGGTGCAGTTGGATCAGTCGCTGGATTTTCTGCCGGGCCAATATGCCCGCCTAGCGGTGCCTGGCACGCACAGTTGGCGCTCATATTCTTTCGCCAACCTGCCGGGCAACCGCCTGCAATTTTTGGTGCGCCTGTTGCCCGATGGGGTGATGAGCAACTACCTGCGCGAGCGCTGCCAAGTGGGCGATGAGCTGTTGATGGAAGCGCCCCTCGGCGCCTTCTACCTGCGCCACGTCACCCAACCATTGGTACTGGTGGCGGGTGGCACCGGGCTGTCGGCCTTGCTGGGCATGCTCGATGAACTGGCGGCCAACGGTTGCGACCAACCGGTGCACCTGTATTACGGCGTGCGCGGTGCCGAAGACTTGTGCGAAGCGGCGCGCATCCAGGGTTATGCTGCAAAAATCCCGAACTTTCGCTACACCGAAGTCCTCAGCGCACCGTCAGAGGATTGGCCCGGCAAGCGCGGCTACCTCACCGAGCATTTTGACCTGGCCGAATTGCGGGACAGTTCGGCAGATATGTACCTGTGCGGCCCCCCTCCAATGGTCGAATCCATACAGCAATGGCTGGCGGATCAGGCACTTGATGGCGTTCAGCTGTATTACGAAAAGTTTACGCAGAGTAATATCTGACCCTCAGTACTTCTGAGGGGCAGATGCGGCGTGCACTCAACCCTGAGAACAACAAGTAGAAGGGAATGTTAATGGCGGATGACATGGTTAACCCGGTAGGCCTCAAGCGTGGCTTGAAGAACCGGCACATTCAGCTGATCGCCTTGGGAGGGGCGATCGGCACGGGGTTGTTCCTCGGCTCGGCCGGGGTGCTCAAGTCGGCGGGGCCGTCGATGATCCTGGGCTACGCGATTGCCGGTTTCATCGCGTTCCTGATCATGCGCCAGCTCGGCGAGATGATCGTTGAAGAGCCGGTGGCCGGTTCCTTCAGCCACTTCGCGCACAAATACTGGGGCGGCTACGCGGGCTTCCTGGCGGGCTGGAACTACTGGGTACTCTACGTGCTGGTGGGCATGGCCGAACTGACGGCGGTGGGCAAGTACATCCAGTTCTGGTGGCCGGAGATCCCGACCTGGGTCAGTGCACTGGTGTTCTTTGTCGCGGTGAACCTGATCAATACCCTGAACGTGAAGTTCTTCGGTGAGGCCGAGTTCTGGTTCGCGATCATCAAGGTGGTGGCGATTGTCGGCATGATCGTACTCGGCTGCTACCTGCTGTTCAGCGGCACCGGCGGCCCACAAGCCTCGGTCAGCAACCTGTGGAGCCACGGCGGGTTCTTCCCGAATGGCGGCATGGGGCTGTTGATGTCCATGGCGTTCATCATGTTCTCGTTCGGTGGCCTGGAGCTGGTGGGCATCACTGCCGCCGAAGCCAGCGAGCCGCGCAAGGTGATCCCGAAAGCGATCAACCAGGTGGTCTACCGGATCCTGATTTTCTACGTCGGCGCCCTGACCGTACTGCTGTCGCTGTACCCGTGGGACCAGTTGCTGCAAACCCTCGGCGCCTCGGGCGATGCCTACAGTGGTAGCCCGTTCGTGCAGATCTTCTCGCTGATCGGCAACGACACCGCCGCGCACATCCTCAACTTCGTGGTGCTGACCGCGGCGTTGTCGGTGTACAACAGCGGCGTGTACTGCAACAGCCGCATGCTGTTCGGCCTGGCCGAGCAAGGCGATGCACCGAAATCGCTGATGAAGCTGAACAAGCAAGGCGTGCCGATCCGCGCCCTGGCGATTTCGGCGCTGGTGACGATGCTGTGCGTGGTGGTCAACTACGTGGCACCGCAGAGCGCGCTGGAACTGCTGTTCGCGCTGGTGGTTGCCTCGCTGATGATCAACTGGGCACTGATCAGCATCACCCACATCAAGTTCCGCAAAGCCATGGGCGAACAAGGCCTGACGCCATCGTTCAAGACCTTCTGGTTCCCGTTCAGCAACTACCTGTGCCTGGCGTTCATGGTGATGATCATCAGCGTGATGCTGGCGATTCCGGGCATCAGCGAGTCGGTGTATGCGATGCCGGTGTGGGTGGGGATTATCTACATTGCCTACCGGTTGCGGGTTCGCAGGAGTAACGCGGTAGTGAACGCACAGTGATCCCTGTGGGAGCCGGGCTTGCCCGCGATGCAGGCGACTCGGTTTACCGTGAGACCGAGGTGATGCCATCGCAGGCAAGCCAGCTCCCACAGTTTTGAATGTGTTCCAAATGAAAAGCCCCGGTGATCCGGGGCTTTTTGTTTAGAGCGTTGAGCGTACTCGCCACAGCTCTGGGAACAGCACGGTATCTAGCATCTTGCGCAAATACCCCACCCCTTCCGTGCCACCGGTTCCCGGCTGAAAGCCGATAATCCGCTCGACCGTGGTCACATGGCGGAAGCGCCACTGACGGAACGAGTCCTCCAGGTCGATAAACTTTTCGGCCAACTGATACAAATCCCAATACCGGCTCGGATCGCGATACACCTCACGCCACGCCGCCTCTACCGATTCATCGTGGACCGTCGCGGCCGTAGGGTCGCGCTCGGCGCGTTTCGGATCAATCGCCAGGCCCGCCTTGACCATCAGGTTGATCGCCTCGTCATACAGCGACGGCGTGGCAATCGCCACTTTCAACTCGTTCAACAACTCCGGCCGATGGGCGTGGGGCCGCAACAGCGCCGCGCTTTTATTGCCGAGGATAAATTCGATCTCACGGTACTGGAACGACTGAAACCCCGACGACTGCCCCAGGAACGGGCGGATCGATTTGTACTCCGACGGCGTCATCGTCGCCAGCACCGCCCAGGCATGCACCAGTTGATCGAAGATCCGCGACACCCGCGCCAGCATCTTGAACGCCGGCGGCAGCTCGCCCAGGCGCACGTGTTCACGGGCGGCCTTGAGTTCGTGGAGCATGAGTTTCATCCACAGCTCGGACGTCTGGTGCTGGATGATGAAGAGCATTTCGTTGTGGTCCGGCGACAGCGGGTGCTGGGCGCTGAGGACTTTGCCCAGGTCCAGGTAATCGCCGTAGCTCATGGACTCGGAAAAATTCAGTTCGGCGTTATGCCATTCTTCCGGAGGTTGGTAATCGGCAGAGAAGGGACATTGGCTCATCGCGTAAGCTCCTTGAGCGGACGGAGAATGGCGCGGACCGGGCTCGCGTCCAGGTTGGCAAACCGCAGCGGCAGTGCGATCAACTCATAGTCGCCCTCGGGTACGTCATCGAGCACGATGCCTTCGAGAATCGCCATGCCATGGCGCGCCACAGCGTTGTGGGAATCCATGGTCTTGGACTGCTGCGGGTCCAGGGATGGCGTATCGATGCCGATCAAGCGCACACCCAGGCTGGCGAGCAGCTCGATGGTTTGCGGAGCGATGGCGGTGAAATTCGAATCCCATTCAGTCAGCGGCGCTTGTGGATAAGTGCGCAGCAGTACGCGCTCGGGCAAGTTATCCACACGGCCTTCCAACTGATGCGGCTGCACCAGCGCGCCGCTGTCCAGGCAATGCAGCACACGGCATGGCCCCAGGTACACATCCAACGACACCTCGCCAATCGGCGCGCCGTCCGCGCTGTAATGCAGCGGCGCATCCACGTGGGCGCCGGTATGTGGGGATAGCGTGATACGCCCGACATTCACCGGACACTCCGGGCCAAACTGCCACACACGCTCTTCCTGGAACGGCGTATCCCCCGGCCAGGTCGGGGTCGCCGTACTCAAGGGCGGGCTGATATCCCACCACGTTTTTATTGGGTTCATTTCAAGGCTCTCGGCGGTTACTGGGGTGAATGATACGAGGGCCTGCTGCGAATTTTCTTGCGAATTCTGGCGTGAAGCAGGAAATCTTTCGCACTTACTGCGAGGAAATGGCGGATTGGTGATGGGTTATATCAAATAAACACCGCTGCGCTTCTGGGCATCCCGATGTCGAGTTCAGACCACTGACCCAACGCCCAAGGCCTTAGGGTGGACCTTTCCATTCCCTGCCCTGGAGACATCATGTCCAAGCCCATCACCGTACTGCGCGACACCCATCCCCTGCCGGTCCTGGACGCCTGCAAATGGGAAAAACTCGAAGGTGACCCGCACACCGTCAACCTCAACGCCTACACCAGCGAAGACGGCAGCAAGATCATGGGCACCTGGATCTGCACCCCGGGCAAGTGGTACGTGGACTACGTGAAGTGGGAATACTGCCACTTCCAGGAAGGCTACTGCATCATCACCCCAGAAGGCCTGGAGCCGATTCATTTGCGGGCTGGGGATATCTTTGTGGTGGAGCCGGGGATGAAGGGGACGTGGGAAGTGGTCGAGACGGTGCGTAAGTATTTTGTGTTTGCGTGATTAAGTAGAGCCCGAAACGAGGAACACTCCTACAAAAAAACCGTCGCTAGCGACGGTTTTTTTGGGTCAGTATTTATGCCCTGCGCTCACAGAAGTTCGAGCGGAATGCGCGAGGCAACGTCCATGACCACTGACAAATGCAAACGAAAAATCGTCATCTTCACCGGCTCCGGCATCAGTGCCGAAAGTGGCCTGGACACGTTCAACGACGAAACCGGACTGTGGATGGACCATCGCGTCGAAGACGTCGCTACGCCAGAGGCATGGCGTAGGCACCCCACAGACGTGCTGGCGTTCTATAACGCGTTACGGTACAAGGCGTGGACTGCACAGCCCAATGCGGCGCACCGCGCCATAGCGGAGTTAGAACAGCAGTTTGATGTCGTGGTGATCACGCAAAACGTCGACGACCTGCACGAGCGCGCTGGGTCCACATGCGTTGTGCATCTGCATGGCCAAATCAACCTGGCGCAAAGCACGGTCGACGAGCAACTGATTTACAAGATCGACGATAAGCCGATCTTGCTCGGTGACACCTGTGAAAAAGGCAGCCAATTACGCCCCCATATCGTCTGGTATGGCGAAAATGTGCCGAATATCGACAAGGCGCTGCAGCACTTTAAAAACGCAGAGAAAGTGCTGGTCGTGGGCACATCACTGACCACTCAGCCGGCCGCAGGACTGGTTACAAAAGCCAGGCATTCTGCCGAAAAGGTCCTGATTGGATTGGCCGTTTCGCGTAAGCCCTACGGCTACGAATTCATGCGAGGAAAGGCATCAAGTCTGGTGCCTTATGTGGTGGGATGCTGGCTGAAAGGTCAAAAGGCTCGCTAATTGCAAAAAACCGGGAGCCACCCAAAGCCGGCTCCCGGAAAACGCCCCTATTTGGGCTTGCGATAGCTGTTGATAATCGCCGAGAAGTCCTTGCCCCCTTCCCCACGCTGGCTCATTGACTGATACAACTGCTGGGCCACAGCGCCCAGAATCACGGGTTGCTTGGCCTGACGCGCCGCTTCGGTCGCCAGGCCCAAATCTTTGAGCATCAGGTCGGCACCAAACCCACCGGTGTACCCCCGCGACGACGGCGCGGTTTCAATCACGCCCGGCCATGGGTTGTAGGTGTCGGAACTCCAGCAACGTCCGGTGGAGCTGTTGATGATGCCGGCCAGCACCTGGGTGTCGATGCCCAGCGCATCGCCCAACGCCATGGCTTCACTGACACCGACCATGCTGATCCCCAGCAGCAGGTTGTTGCAGATCTTGGCGATTTGCCCGGTGCCCACTTCACCGCAGTGCACGATGTTGCGGCCCATCTGCGCCAGCACCGGTTGCAGGGTGGCGAACAGTTCAGGGGTGGCGCCGACCATGAAGGTCAGCGTCCCGGCTGCGGCGCCGCCCGTGCCCCCGGAGACGGGGGCGTCGGCCACGGTCACACCTTGCTTGGCCGCCGCAGCCGCCACATCGCGGATGGTTTGCGGGTCGATGGTGCTGCAATCCACCGCCGGTACGCCTGGGCCGATGCCGGCGAGTACACCGTCTTCATTCAGCCACACGCTGCGCACATGGGCAGCAGCGGGTAGCATGGTGATCACCAGTTCAGCGCCCGTGGCCGCATCACGCGGTGAATCGCTGATGGTGCCACCCAGCTCGGCCAGCTCCTTGAGCACCGTCTGGTTCAAATCAAACAGGTTCAGCGCATTGCCGGCCTTGATCAGGTTGCGGGCCATGGGTGCGCCCATGTTGCCCAAGCCGATAAATGCAATCTTCATGGTCGTCTCCCGGAATCAGCGCAGGTTGATGGTGGTGTTGACGCCATCGTTGACCGTGTCGTCATCGAACCAGCGGCTGGTGACGGTTTTGGTCTGGGTGTAGAACTGCACCACTTGCTTGCCGTACGGGCCGAGGTCGCCAAGCTTTGAACCGCGCGAACCGGTGAAGCTGAAGAACGGCACCGGTACCGGGATCGGGATGTTGATGCCGACCTGGCCTACGTCGATTTCGCTCTGGAACTTACGCGCCGCCGCGCCGCTCTGGGTGAACAGGCCAGTGCCGTTGCCGAACGGGTTGGCGTTGACCAGGGCGATGGCCTCGTCGAGGGTCGCGACCTCAAGCACCACCAGCACCGGGCCAAAGATTTCCTGGGTATAGATTTGCATATCGGTGGTCACGCCCGAGAACAGGGTCGGGCCGACAAAGTTGCCTTGCTCGAAGCCCGCAACCTTGATGTCACGGCCGTCCAGCTCCAGCTTGGCGCCTTCTTTTACGCCGCTTTCAATCAGTTCCAGGATGCGTGCCTTGGCACGTTTGGAGATCACCGGGCCGACGTCGGTGCCCGCTTCACTGCCGGCGTTGACCTTGAGTTTTTGCGCCAGCGCTTTCAGGTCCGGCAACCATTGCTTGGACGCGCCCACCAGCACCACCACCGAAGTGGCCATGCAACGCTGACCCGCCGCGCCAAAACCGGCGCCGACCAGGGCATTGAGGGTGTGTTCGCGGTTGGCATCCGGCAGCACCACCGCGTGGTTCTTGGCGCCCATCATCGACTGCACACGCTTGCCGTGTTTGCCGGCCAGGTCATACACGTGAGTGCCCACAGCGGTCGAGCCCACGAAGGACACGGCCTTGATGTCTTTATGGGTGCACAGCGCATCCACCACATCCTTGCCGCCGTGCACCACGTTGAGCACGCCAGCCGGCACGCCAGCTTCCAGCGCCAGCTCCACCAGCAGCATGGTCGACAACGGGTCCTGCTCGGACGGCTTGAGCACGAAGGTGTTACCGCAGGCGATGGCCATCGGGAACATCCACAGTGGAATCATCGCCGGGAAGTTGAACGGAGTGATGCCAGCGCACACGCCGATGGGTTGGCGCAGGGTGTAGGTGTCGACGCCACCGGCTACGTTTTCAGCAAACTCGCCCATCTGCAGGGTGCCAATGGAGCAGGCGTGTTCCACCACTTCCAGGCCACGGAAAATATCGCCTTCGGCATCGGCAATGGTCTTGCCCTGCTCGTTGCTGAGCACCACGGCAATGCGCTTGGAATGTTCGCGGATCAAGGCTTGCAGCTTGAGCATGATGCGCATGCGTGCGCCGATCGGCGTCAGCTTCCAGGTCTGGAAGGCATGGTGGGCAGCGTCGATGGCAGTGTTGACTTCATCGGCAGTAGCGAACGGGACTTTGGCCAGCACCTCTTGGGTGGCCGGGTTGACGATGTCTTGCCAGTGGGTGGTCTTTGACTCGACCCATTCACCATTGATCAGCAGCTTGACCTGTTGCACGGAAATATCGGCAGAAGCGTTCATGTGGTCTCCAATCTTGTAGTTATGCAGAGACAAGGCGCGTGAATCGCCTTGGAAATGAGGCGTTCGGACTGTTTTTCGAGTATAGATGTGCAAATCTCTAATAAGAACGCACATAAAAGCCGGACCAATATGCAAAAAAACATCACGTCGCTGGGCTCCCTGAACTGGGATGACCTGAAGTTTTTCCTCGAAGTGGCCCGCACCCGCAAGGCCAGCGTGGCCGCCAAGCGCCTGGCGGTGGACTACACCACGGTGTCGCGGCGCATCAGTTCACTGGAAGTGTCACTCGGTACGCTGCTGTTCGAAAAATCCCGGACCAACGGCTTCGTCCTCACCCCCGAAGGCCAGCGCTTGCTGGGCTACGCCGAGTCCATCGAAAGCACCCTGCACATGGCCTGCGAGCAAGTCTCCGGCTCCGGCGTGGCGCTGTCGGGGCATGTGCGCATGGGCTGCACCGAAGGGTTCGGCAGCTTCTTCGTCACCCCGCAATTGAGCCACTTCGTCGACACCTACCCGGCCATCTCGGTAGATATCCTGCCCCTGCCCCACTTCATCAGCCTGTCCAAGCGCGAAGCCGACATCGTCATCGCCCTGGAACGCCCGGAACACGGGCCCTATGTGTGCTGCAAATTGTGCGACTACAAATTGCAGCTGTACGCGACCCAGGAATACCTCGACCAACACCCGCCGATCCGCAAACCGGCGGACTTGGCCGAACATCCATTTATCAGCTATGTGGATGACTTGGCGTTCAGCTCGGAGTTGCTGTACCTGGCCAACGTGGTGCCCGGCGCCAGCGCGAGTTTGCGCAGTACCAGCGTGATCGCGCAGTACGTGGCGGCGCAGCAAGGGCGGTCGATGGCGATATTGCCGTGTTTTTTGGCGGCGCAGGATCCACGGTTGTTGCCGGTGTTGGGGGAGCAGATTTCCATCACTCGCCAGTTCTGGATGTATTGCCGGGAAGATCTGAGGAAGTTGAAGCGGATTACGTTGTTGTGGGACTACATCAGGGAAGTGACGGAGCAGAATCAGGGGTTGTTGATGGGGGAGACCAGGGAGATCAGGTTCGCGGATTAAAGGGCCATCAACGATGATTCGCTTTAATTTGCAGGACGTTTCCTAGAGACTCTCTACCCCATTGCGCCTTACCGTTTGGGTCACTAGCCTCCTGACTTCGCTGCTCATCAGCGATCGGGTTTAGCGACTCGGATTAGTTGGGATGTGATGCCAAAGTATTGCCAGGCTTTTTACCTGTCTTTACCGTTTTATGGCGGCTGTACGCGGGAGACCTTCGGGTCTGCCGGGTTCCCAAATTTACCGGTTCGCTAACCCGTGTACAGCTGCCACCTCTTCATGTTTAGCGACATGCCGTGGTGACCCCTACTGCAAATTTGGGAAACATCATGTCAAAAATCGTCCCCGACCCACCGCTTTCCTCCATAACTACCCTCGGCGTCGTCACCTTCGGCGATTACGGCGAAAACGAAAAACCCCTGTTCCGCGTCAACGCCGGCATGCCGATTGAGGAAGCGTTAGAGCACGCCTCCACCCTGCTTTTCTACTCCAAGAAACTCGCGATGGAAGCCGCCATGGATGTGCGCGGCGAGCAATACGCGTGGGCCGCGCATTACCTGTGTGAAATGGGCAAGGCCGTGGTCGATGACCTGACGCAAGCGATGACACCAAGCCGTTAAGCGAACACCGTTCGAATGCGGGAGGAGCCCTGCTCCTCCCAACATTTAAACGGCGGTGGTCCCGGCTATTTGTGGATACCGAGCCCGAACTTCGCGCAGGAACTCACCCGCACGGGTCTTGAGCCATTCAATCAGACGCGCAATATCCGGCTCTGACTGCCGCCCATTTCGACAAATGATGTAGTAGGCCGCTGGGGACATCATCACGGGGCTTTTCAACGCAACCAATGCACCGTTTTCCAATTGGTCATACACCAACGCAGTCCTGCCCAGCGCAATCCCTGTGCCCTTTACCGCCAGACTGATCGCCAGGCTCGAATCCGGAAAGCGCGGCCCATGGTGATAAGGCGGCGTCGGCAGGCCCTGAAACGCAAACCAGCTTTCCCACCCCGGACACACCTGATCGTCAACCCTATGAATCAGCGGGTATTGGGCCACATCCCCCGGCGCGATATCCCCCTTCAACCGTAGAAATTCCGACGAGCAGACGGGGAACACCGCGTCACGCATCAGCAGTTCAACATGATGATCCGGGTAATCGCCATACCCCATCACCACCGCGACATCGTATTGATGCGCTTCCAGACTGGTGCTGCTGATGTCGGCGCTGGTCAACACCAGATCAAGGTTGAACGAAGCCTCAGTGTGAGAGCCGTGCATCCTGGGGATCAGCCATGTCGAACAGAGCGAGGACGTGCATGAGACGTACAGCGGTCGGGACTTTGCGGGGTTGAGTGAATGCAAGACCCCATCCAGCGCCTTGAAAAATCCGTCGGTGACCGGCAACAAAGCCTGCCCTGCTGACGTCAGCTTGACGCCGCGCGAATGCCGCTCAAACAACTGCACGCCCCACCATTCCTCCAAGCCTGCAATTTGATGGCTGATGGCGCTGGCAGTGAGGTTAAGCTGCGACGCCGCACGCGCAAAGCTACCGGTTTGCGCAGCGCTGACGAACGCTTGAAGCATCGGAGTGGGAGGCGGACGCTGGGCCATCAGGTGCTCACTTTGATCAAGATGATCCCGCAAACAATGACGAATGCCGACAGCATCCGTCGCCAACCGAACCGTTCGTGAAAGAACAGCGCGGCAATAATGGCGCCGATAATAACACTGGTTTCCCGCAGCGCTGAGACCTTGGCCACCGCGTCCAGCGACAACGCAAACAACACCAATCCGTAAGACGCCAGGTAAAAAACACCGCCTAACAGACCAACTCGCCAATGCCCACGTATCGCACACACCAAGGTCGAACGCTCCCTGGAAAACGCCAGCACCGGGATCGGAATGCTCTGGAATACCGTCAGGTAGATGATGTATTGCAACACCGTTTCACTGGCTCTCACGCCTTTGGCGTCCACCACCGTGTAAGCCGCGATAAACGCCCCGGCACACACCGCCATCAGGATCGGCTTGAGCATCTGCGCCGTCATCCTGCGCACAAAGGTCAGGCTGATGATGCCCACACAAATCAACACCACACCCACCAGCGCCTCGCGTGACAATTGCTCATGCAACATAAAGTAGGAAAACAGCGCGACCAATACGGGCGGAATCCCTCGCATCACCGGGTACACCTGCCCGAAATCACCCGTTTCGTAGGCTTTGATCAGAAATAACCGATAGACCGTATTGAGTCCCACGGAGACGAGGATGTAGCCCCACACCTCCAGGCTCGGCACGCTGACAAACGGCAACGCCAACAGGCATATCACCAGCGCGGTGCCATCCACCATGGCCAAGGTCATGAAGCGACTGCTGCCGGCGCGGACGACAGCGTTCCAGGTGGCGTGCATGAAGGCTGAGATCAAGACCAGCGTGATCGCGATATCGGAGTTGTCCATGGGGCTCGGCTTGTGGCAGGTATCGGAGGATTTGAATGATGAGCTTTGGAACGACTCAGAGCGGCCATTTAACTAAGCCGACTTCGTGCGAAAAAGCGAAACCTCGTCAGCCTAGCCATCAACATTCGTCATGGCAGAGCATTCCTAAGGAGTCATTACTTAGCGAACGCTGTTTCAGGCACACCGCAGAAACAACTGTGGGAGCTGGAGTGCCAGCCCCCACAATTGATTGGGTTTCAAGTTGATATGGGGGTAGTGACTCAGTCCGCAATCACCACAATCGACACCCGCCGATTCTCCGTGCGCCCCGCCACTGTGGTGTTCGGCGCCACCGGCTCGCTGCTGCCCAGCCCGCGCAGCTGGATGTTCTCTTCCTTCATGCCCACACCGGTCAACACCGCCGCCACGCTTTTTGCGCGGCGCAGGGACAGTTGCTGGTTGTAGGTTTCTTTGCCCGACGCATCGGTGTGGCCGTCGACGCGGACGCGCTCGATGCCGACGCTCAGCAAGGCCTTGCCGATGCGTTGGACGATGTCGGTGCTGGGTTGGTTGAGGGTCTCGACATCGCTGCCGAACAGCACTTTGCCGGACAGGCCGAATGCCCAGCCTTCGTCCGTCAGTTCGAAGCCTTGCTGCTTGAGGACGGCCACTTGCGCCGGGGTCAGGCCTTTGGGGGGCGGCGTCTGGCAGCCGCCGAGGGCGAGCAGTGCCACCAGCAAGGTGATAAACATGAAACGCGCGGTCGTGAACAAGGGGTCAACTCCTGTGTTGAACGTTGACGACGGGGTTATCCGACTCCGCCGTTTGCTGGCCGCCCGAGGACAAACGCTTGGCCTGGTACATCGCCGCGTCGGCGGCATTGAGCAAGGTGCCAGGGGTGGCGCCATGATCGGGGTAAATGGCAATGCCGATACTGAGGGAGGTCAACACCTGGGTGTTGCCGGGCACGGGGATGGGCCGGTCCATGCTGGCGATGATCTTGTCGGCGATGCGCTCGGCGTCTTCTGCCTTGTGCAATGGCGCCAGCAGGATGGCGAACTCATCGCCGCCCAGGCGTGCCACCAGGTCATCTTCACGCAATTGCGCACGCACACGCTCGGCCACGGCGACGAGGACGGCGTCGCCGGCGGCGTGGCCAAAGCTGTCGTTGATCTCTTTGAAGCGGTCGCTGTCGAGGTACAGCACCGCCACCTGTTCCTTGGCCTTGGCCGCACTGCGCAGGGCGCGGATCAAACGGCCTTCGAAGAACGCACGATTGGGCAAGCCGGTGAGGCTGTCGTGGTTGGCCTGGTGGGCGAGGAATTCGTTCTCGCTTTGCAGGTGGCTCTGCCAGGCTTCCATTTCGCCGAGCAAGGCGTTGAAGTCACTGCCGAGGCTGTCGAGTTCGGCGATTTGCGCCGGTGGCACGCGGCGGTCGAAATCGCGCTCGCTACGGGCGGCATGGGCCACGGCGGCGAGGCTTTGCAATGGGCCGGTGATGCCGCGCAACAAACGCCGCGCCAGGTGCAGGGCAACCCATGCGCTGAGGGCGGTACAGATGAGGATCCCGGCCAGGCCGCTGAGCAAAAAGCGCAACAGACTACCGCCGTGGCCGGTCAGATGAATGCTGCCGATGGCTTTGCCTTGATGCAGGATCGGCTGGCTGATGGGTTGTTCGAGCAGAGTGTGCGCCAGCTCCAACTCGACCCGCGAGAGCATGCCGGTTTCCGGGCGTATCCACTTCGCCAACAGCTTGCCATTGGCATCGAAGACTTCGGCCTCGGCCACTTCTTCGGTGGAGGCAATCAGGCTGAGGGCTTCAGTGGCCGCCGCGCTGTCGTTGAACACTACCGCCGCTTCCACGGTGTAGTTGATGGAGCGTGCGATCAGGTGCAGGTTGTGCTCGGCATAGACTCGCAGCGCCAGCACGCCAAGCAGGGTCAGGGAAACACTCGCCAGCGTCACCGCCACCAGCGCCAGGATCATGTGTCCGCGACCAATGACGGAACGCAGGGTCGGCCGCGCTTTGACGGCTGTCATGACGCAGTCGCTCGGCGGCGGGACAACTGCAACACGCTCGGGTGAATGCGCACGCCGCTGCGGGCGACGGAGTCGAGGTTGACCTCGAACGACACCTGCTCATCGCTCACCCGCAGGCAGAACAGACTGCCCACGGTGCATTGGTCGCCGCCTTCGCTGATGCTCAGCACCGGATGGCCGATCAACGAGGTGAACAACTGGCTGCGCTCATCGGCGCTAAGCTTGCCGATGTACACCGCGTCGCACGCATTGACGATATCGGGATGGCTGGCCAGCAGGCGCTGCACCACCACTGGGCGGCCGGTGGCTTGGGTGGTGCCTTTGATCAGGTCGTCGGTGTATTGGGTCGGCCCAACGATGCACAGGCGCAATTGCGCAGGTTCTACCGGCCAGCGCGCATAACTGAGGATACCCAATACTACTTGGGTGACGGCCTGCGCACGCTGGGCGGCAAGGCCCGCAGGGTCGGGCGCCTGGGCGAAAGCGTGTGGCGCGAACACGCACAGGAACGCCACCAGCAGCATGCGTCTCCAGCTCAAACTGCGCTCTGTGGGCGAGACAGCCACGTTCATGCAGCGATTCTCTCAGGTGTTTTTTAGATGATGCCGCAACGATAGCACAGCGGCGGAAAACCCCGCGAAGTGTAGGTCTTCGCAGGGGCCGCTATTTTTCCAGAAAAATCAGGCGACTGAACCAGAAATCTGGCATGACCTATCAGTCAGTTTTTTCCGATTCGTGACCCAGCTCCAGCATCAACCCACTCAAACGCTTGACCTTGCGCCTGACAGCCTCCTCAAACACGCCGCCTCGGGGCTCGATCAGGCTGAACCAGCGCTTGGCCCGGGTGATGCCGGTGTAGATCAGCTCTTTGGTGAGCACCGGGTTCAGCGCATCCGGCAGGATCAGCGCGGTATGGGTGAATTCCGAGCCCTGGGATTTGTGCACGGTCATGGCGTACACGGTTTCCACATCGTTCAGACGGCTGGGCAGCACAAATCGCACACCGCCTTGGCCGTCGTTGCGTGGGAAGGCCACGCGCAGCACCTGGGGGCCGCCGTCGCTTTCGGGCAGTTTGAGCGCGATGC
Source organism: Pseudomonas sp. DWP3-1-3b3 (assembly GCF_049896305.1). Taxonomy (NCBI): domain Bacteria; kingdom Pseudomonadati; phylum Pseudomonadota; class Gammaproteobacteria; order Pseudomonadales; family Pseudomonadaceae; genus Pseudomonas; species Pseudomonas sp. DWP3-1-3b3. The sequence goes on from NZ_JAFCUA010000014.1 coordinate 120,924, forward strand.
CGATGTCGCCGTTCATCAGGCCCAGGCCGTAATCGTTGCGGGTCATCAGCACCGGGCGGCCTTCGTACCATTGCTCGTCGCCTTCGATCAGCCGCACCTTGCGCAGGGCGGCGGTGATGCGCAGGTTCAGGCCTTCCACGCCCCAGGGCCCTTTGCGCACCGCGCAGAGCAGTTGGAACGCGTCGAAGGCTTGCAGCAGTTGTTGCGCCCAGAGGGTCCAGGCCTCACTTTCACGCGGCGTATCCGGCGACGGGCGGGCGCTCTGCAACAAGTTGAGGTAATAGCGATAGCCCTCGGCATCGTCGCCCTGCCCGTCCAGCACCAGCCGTTCGAGGGCGTGATCGTGTTCGCCCTTGAGGCTGACGCAGAACAGGTCAGCGTGACTGCGCGCGGCGAGCAGCTTGCGGGCTTCTTCAGCGTTTTGCTGGTTGACCCAGCGCGCCAGTTGGCCGATGCCACTGCCTTCGCCGAAACGTCGCGAGTAACGCAGCATTACCACCTGCTGGGCCAGGGGGTGGCTGCCGTCGAGGTCTTCCTGCAGGCCGCTGGCGCTGAGGTCTTCGCCGCTGACGGCTTGCAGCCACTGACGGGTGTCGGCGTTGTAGAAACCGGCTTCGGCGTCGCGGCATAAGTCACCGAGGACAGCGCCCGCCTCTACCGACGCGAGTTGGTCCTTGTCACCCAGCAGTACCAGGCGTGCGTGGGGCGGCAAGGCGTCGAGCAGGTTGGCCATCATTTCCAGGTCGATCATCGAGGCTTCGTCCACCACCAGCACATCCAGGGGCAATGGGTTACCGATGTGATGACGAAAATGCCGTGTGCCTGGGCGACTGCCCAGCAAGCGGTGGACGGTGGTGACCTGGGTCGGGATTTTTTCCTTCACGCTGTCCGGCACTTTCAGCGACAGCACTTGTTGGCTGATGGATTCGGTGAGGCGTGCGGCGGCCTTACCGGTGGGGGCGGCCAGGCGAATGCGCAATGGGCTGCCAGATTCCACAGCCGGCGCCTGCAACAGCGCGAGCAGGCGCACCACGGTGGTGGTTTTGCCAGTGCCAGGGCCGCCGGTGACGATGCTGAATGCGCCGCGGGTGGCCAGGGCGCAGGCGAGTTTTTGCCAGTCGATCACACCGTCGGGCGGCGGTTGATCGAACAGGCTGTTGAGGCGCTGCGGCAAATCGACGGCCACGTTTTCCTGGGTGGCAAGACGCAGGCGCAAGGCGCTGTCGATGCGCCGTTCGTAAGTCCAATAGCGGCGCAGGTACAGGCGCTTGCCGGACAGTACCAAAGGACGACTCTGCGCGGATTCGCTGCCATCGACCGCCAACGCCACCAGGTGACTGGCGGCCAGTGCGTGGCACCAGTGGGCGCCGTCCAGGCCTTCCAGCAACTGCGACGGCAACAACATGGCGCCGGTTTGCAGATCGCCCTCTGGCGGCAATGACAGGGCAAAATCCGGCGCCTTGAGGGTTTCGAACAGGTCGAGGCAGACGTGACCATGGCCCAATTGATGGCTGGTCAGCGCGGCGGCCAGCAGCACCAGCGGGTCGGCCTGAGGATCAAGCTCGTGCAGGAAACCCACGAAGGCTTTGTCCAAGGCACGCAACCAGCCACGATCGACCCAGCGCTCCAGCAGTTGCACCAGGTCAGCGGCGCGGCTGAGGGGCATCAGCGCCTCCAGCGGTAGCGGCGACAGGCTCATAACAACACTCCTTGTTCCCAGGCGGGCTCAACCTTGGGCGGGATGGGCTTACCCTGGAACAGCAGGTCCAGGCCTTCGATCAGCTCCCGCGGCGGACGGGTGAAATACGCGCCCTGGCTCGCGGACTGCGTGCCCCGCAGGAAAATGTACAGCGCGCCGCCGATATGGCGGTCGTAGTCGTAGTCCGGCAGACGCGCCTTGAGTTGGCGGTGCAGGGCCAGTAGGTAAAGTACGTATTGAAGGTCGTACCGATGATCGAGGATCGACTGTTCCATGGCATCCAAGGTGTAGGCCGAATCGTCGGGGCCCAGCCAGTTGGATTTGTAGTCGGCCACGTAATAGCGGCCATCGTGTTCGAAGGTCAAATCGATGAAGCCCTTGAACATGCCGTTGAGCAATACAGGTTCGGCGGCAACGCGGGAAGCGCCGTTGTGGGTGAATTGGCACACCAGTTTGTCGACGGCGAGGACATCAACCTTATGGCTGGCAAACCAGAATTCCATCTCGATCTGGTACTGCTGCAAACCACTGAGGGAGACGTGACCGTTGTCCACAGGCAATGGCGTTTGCAGCAGGTGGCCGAGCCAGCTGCTGAGGGTGATGATCCAGCCTTCCCAGTTGCGCCGGTTGCAGCGGGCGCCCACGGCTTTTTCGATGGCCTCGGGCGTAACGTTGAAGCCGTCCTCCCCTGCCCATTCCAATAGGCCGTGGAGGAAGGTCCCTGGGTTAGGACCGCGTGGGAAACGGTGTATATCGCCGCCGGATGCCGCCACTTCGCGAGGTGCATCGGGGTCGATCCGTTCGTCATCGAACAACTTCTGGGCCTGTGGACTTTCCGGTGCTTCGAGCGGGGCGGCGCTCATGCTGTCGCCAATGCGCAAGGCGCTGTAGGAAGCGATCCACCAGTTTTCCGCAGCCTTGCGCTTGGGCAGGAGCGGCGCTCGTAGCGTGGCTTCGTTGCGCGGTGGGTGGAAAAGGATGTCTTGCGCTTCGGGCACCAGGGCGTAGTTGATGGCGGTGCAACCTTCTTGAAGGTCCAGGAGCCAGCGTGCCAAGCCGGCGGACTCACCCAACGAGGCGCCTGCACCGAGCAAGTAGCCCAGCGCCGACAGGTGCAGCACGGAGCTGTTGCTGTTGCCACGCTTGAGGTCGGCGATGCCCAGCCAGCAGGCGTGCTTGGCGCGTGTCAGGGCGACGTAGAACAGGCGCAGGTCTTCGGCCAGGCGCTCATTGTCGGCTTGGGCGACCAACTCAGGCGTAGGGCGCAGGCTGACTTGGGATTTGCCGGTTTCATCGTGGTAATGAAGGGGCAATCGGCTGCCATCCACGGGTTTGGCGGAGCAGATGAAGGGCAGGAAAACCAGGTCGTATTCCAGGCCTTTGGATTTGTGGATGGTCACGACCTTGACCAGTTGCTCGTCACTTTCCAGGCGCAGGATTTGTTCTTCACCCGCCTGACCAGAAAGTGCCAGGTGTTCGGCCAGATGGCGGATCAGTGCCTGTTCGCCGTCCAGTTCCGATGCGGCCTGTTGTAGCAATTCGCTGAGGTGCAGCAGGTTGGTCAGAACACGTTCGCCATCACTGCGCGCGATCAGGGTTTGCGGCAGTTTGAAGTCGTGAAGCAGGCGACGCAGCATCGGCAGCACGCCTTGGGTACGCCAGATCGCACGGTAGCCACGGAACTGCATGACGCGGCTTTCCCACGCCAGTTCGTCCTGGTTCAGACGTTCCAGTTCCGGCAGTGACAGGTTCAGGGTGACGCAGGCTAGAGCAGCACGCAGCGGACGTTCCACATCCGGTTCGGCGCAAGCCTTGAGCCAGGCTAGCAGGTCGTGGGCTTCCTGGGCGGCGAAGACCGAGTCCTTGTCGGACAGGTAGACGCTGCGCACGCCACGGGCGGCCAACTCGGCGCGCACGGCCTGGGCCTCCTTGCCGTCGCGCACGAGGATGGCGATGTCTGACGGACGCACGCCTTTGAAGCTGCCGTCCGGTTGTAAGAAGCCTGCGCTGCCCTGCTGCCCGCCGTTGAGCAATTCAACAATGTGCGTGGCACAGGCCGCCGCAAGTTGCTGACGATACAGCACGTTGGAAACCGGCTGGTCAGTAGGCAAGTGCCAGAGGTTCATGGCTGGCAGCGTTTGGCCATTTACCTGCAATTGTTCTTTACGTCCCTGGGACAGTACCGAGTGGAACGGCACCGGATTTTCACCATTGGGCTCGCGGAACAGGAATGCGCCGCGACCTGTTTCCGCACGCTGGAACACGTGGTTTACCGCCTCGACCATCGCGTGGCTGGAGCGGAAGTTGGTGCCCAACGTGTGATGACGGCCGGTGGTGGACTGACGGGCGCGCAGGTAGGTGTAGATATCGGCGCCACGGAAGGCGTAGATCGCTTGCTTGGGGTCGCCGATCAGGAACAGGCCACTGTCGAGGTGGTTTTCTTCGATGCGGTAAATGCTGTCGAAGATGGCATATTGCACCGGGTCGGTGTCCTGGAACTCGTCGATCAGGGCTACCGGGAATTGCTCGCGGATCACACTGGCCAGGCGTTCGCCGCCGTCGGCTTGCAGTGCAGCGTTGAGGCGGATGAGCATGTCGTCGAAACCCATTTCGGCGCGACGGCGTTTTTCTTCTTCAAAGCGTTTGCCGACCCAGCCGGCCGCGTGTTGCAACACGGCGGCGTCGGGGGTTGGCAGAGCATCAAGGGCCGCCTTGAGACCGGCCATGGCGTCGATGCCAGGATGCTGCGGCGGCTCGCCCTTCCAGGCTTCGGCCATGCCGTCGGGCGTCAAGCGGGTGAAGCCGGTGCCGATGTCGAGTTGTTCGAGGGTTTCGTCAGCGGCCCAGGCACTGATCTTTTCGAACCAGGGTTCGAAGTAGCGGGCTTGCATCTTGCGACCGTCGACAGCTTTGGCGGCCACGGCTTGCAGGCAGATGTCGCGCAGCTCGGCGGCCCATTGTTGCCAGGGCGCCTTGATGGCGGTCAGCGCTTCGCGGCGCTCTTGCAGGCAGGCCGTGATCAGCTCTGCGGGCTCGCGGGCTTCATCCGTGGGCCGTTCGCTGCCGAACAACGCGCGCACTCGCGGCATCAATGCGGCGGGGCCACCCCAGTTGCTGCGCACCCAATTGAGTGCGTCGTCGTGCATCGGGTAGCAGAACAGTCGCCAGTAATCGCGCAACACTTCGCCGAGCAAGTCGCTGTGATCGGTTTCCAGGGTTTGGGTGAACAGGCTACCGCTGTCGAAGGCGTGCTCGCGCAACATGCGCTGGCACCAACTGTGGATCGTCGAGACGGCGGCTTCGTCCATCCATTGGGCGGCGATGTCCAAGCGGTTGGCGCAGGCGGGCCATTGTTCGAGTGGGTATTCGTCGCGTAGATCAGCGATCAGAGCGTCGGGCTGTTCAATTTCTTCGCGGAAGAAGCGTGCTGCTTCAGCCAGGCGGATGCGGATGCGTTCGCGCAGTTCTTTGGTGGCGGCATCGGTGAAGGTCACCACCAGGATTTGCGGCGGCAACAGTTCGCGACCAAAGCCTGATTCATCGCCTCCGTGGCCGAGAACCAGGCGCAGGTAGAGGGCAGAGATAGTGAAGGTCTTGCCGGTGCCGGCGCTGGCTTCAATCAGCTGGCTGCCTTTGAGCGGAAAGGCCAGGGCCAAGGGTTTGCTAATCATGCGCCGGCCTCCTCGCCTGTGAGTGATCGCCACGGGGCATTGAGCAGCGGGCGATACAGGGTTTCGCACCAACCTTCGAATTCTTCGCTGGCGATGAGCGTGGCGTAGTCGGGGAATTGGCGGGTGAGCGCCGGGGTTTCGCGGCGTTCGCCATCGGTAGTCAGGCCATCGCCTTCGTAGGCTTTGCTGGCCGCCGCCTGGGCCTTGGCGGGATCGGTCTGGCTAAGCCAAGCGAAAGCGGTTTTGACGGCGACGGGTAACGGTTGGCTCATCCCGGTATTCCAGGCCAGCAATAGGTTACCGAGGATTTCCTGGGCATTGGCTTTATCCAGAGGTGGCAGCAGCAGGGTGTCATCGCTGGCCACCAAGCCGGTGCTCAGCGGCAGGCCACAGGCGCAGGCAACCACGTGATTGACCCAGGGGCGAATCAGGCGATGCCACTTGCGGGTCTTGATCGAGCCGATGCTGTTGGGGATGGTGGTAACGCTGAGCAACCCGCCATCGCTGCGTCGATGCAGACCACTGATCCAGCCTTCCAACTGCACGCCATTATGCTCAAAACTGACCGGTTCGGCGCCGGTGTGCGGGGTGGGCCAGAGCGCGAGCAGTTGCTGATAGCGTCGCAACAGATCGGGTAACGGTTCGATCAGTTCGTTGCGCAGGCATTCGCCGAAACCCACCATAGGCAACAGGCCACTGCCCTGCAGGCGCAGGGCCTGGGCGTTCAGGGCTTGGTCGAGATGATCGGGTTGGGTGAGTGCGGCGCTCAGCAGGCTGTCGCTCAGGCTGTAGCGTTGCAGGGCGTCGAGAACGAAGGGTTCTTCGTCGGCCAGTGGCACTTCGGCGGCCTCGAAGAACACTTTCAGGCGTTGGCTGAAGAAGTGTTTGACCGGATTGCGCAGGAAGTCTTGAAGCTGGCCGAGGCTAAGGGGCTCGTCCTGTTGATGCGAGCTGAGTTCCTCTTCTTTTGGCATGGCATCCAGCGTTTCGTGCAGTAATTGCCACTCACGGGCGTAGCTGAACAGCGCGTCGCCTTCATGGAAGTAACGGGCGCTGAACGGTTGCAATGGGTGCTCTTGTGTCATGGCGTCGATCAGCGATTCATCGCCATTAGCGTGGTGCCAGCCGCTGGAAAGGTGGTCACGCAGTTGGCCGATGAGTACCGACGCAGGGCGGTCACTGTTATCGCGGATGCTGCGGCCCACCCAGCTTATGTACAGCTGGTCGCGGGCTGACAGGAGCGCTTCGAGCAACAGGTAGCGGTCGTCTTCACGGCGTGAGCGGTCGCCGGGGCGGTAGTCGCTGCCCATCAGGTCGAAGTCCAGTGGGGGTTGGGCGCGTGGGTAATCACCATCATTCATGCCGAGCAGGCAAACGAGCTTGAATGGGATCGCTCGCATGGGCATCAAAGTGCAGAAATTGACAGCTCCGGCGAGAAAACGCTGGGAGAGGCGACCTTGGTCCAGACCTGCAAGCCAGGCTTCGCGGACTACGGTGAGGGGTAACTCGTCCTGCAGGCCGACGGATTCGCAGGTTTCCAGCCAGGTTTCCCTGAGCTGTTCGAGTTGGCCCAGCAGGTAGTCATCGTGTTCGCTGCTGGGCAGGAAGAACAGTTGCATCAGCCGTTGCAGGCGCTCACCCCATTGCGCAGGAGCCGCAGGCAGCGACAGCGCTTGATGTGCGTCGTTGAGTGCGTCGAGCAAAGCGACCAGAGGACCAATGAGCGCTGCGTCGAGGCCACCGATTTCATCGTAGGGCTCGATACCCTCACACGCGGCACCGGTGCCTACGGCGTAACCGAGCAACATGCGGCGCAGGCCGAAACGCCAGCTGTTTTGTTCCAGCTCTGTTGGCAAGCCCAGGCCGGCACGTTGTTCGGCGTTGAGCCCCCAGCGGATGCCGGCGCCTTCGATCCAGCGATGCAACGTCGGCAGGTCGCGCTCCTGGATGGCGAAGCGTTCGCGCAGGGCCGGCACATCGAGCAGGTCGAGGATCTCGCTGACCGGGAAGCGGCTGTCGGGCAGTTTCAGCAGGTGTTCGACGGCGATAAGCAACGGGTCGCGGCCGCGTTGGCCCTGGTCGGTCAGGGTGAACGGGATGAAGCGTGGGTCATTGCGTTCGAGTTGGCCGAACACGGCGCGGATATGCGGCGCATAGCTGTCGACATCCGGGACCATGACGATGATATCTCGCGGGCGCAGCGAGGGGTCGGCACTGAAGCGTTGGAGCAACTGGTCGTGGAGAATTTCCACTTCACGCTGGGCGCTGTGGGCGATGTGGAAGCGGATGGAGGTATCACGTTCCAGGTCGACAGCGGGCCATAGCTCGCGGGTTTCATTGAGTGGACGCAGTTCCAGGATGTCGTCCTGAAGCTGGTTGAGCAGTGTGGGGGGCTCGCTGTCGCTGAACAGGTCGATGCGACCATCGCGGAATGCGGCGCGGTAACTGTTGGGGTCGTCGTAGCTGTCCAGCAAGCTGATGTAGTCACGGCCTTGTTTGCCCCAGGCGGCCAGCAGCGGATGGGCGTGCTGGTGCAGGGTTTGTGGGTCGATGGTGACCGGCATGCCGGCTTTACGCGCTTGGCGCTTGTATTCGTTACGTAGCAGGTCTTTATCGGCGACGATGTCAGACCAATGGTGACGGCAGGGGTTGTGCACGCAAAGCAGGACTTGGCTGAATCGCGCGAGGCCGGCGAGGGCTTCCAGTGCCTGGGCGGGCAACGAGGAGATGCCGAAAACAATGACTCGGGATGGCAGGCCCGCAGGCGCTGTATCCAGTGTATTGATGCGCTCGATAAAACGCTGGTGAACCCCGGCGCGGCTTTCGGCCATGCCTTCTTCACCGACATCCAGCAGCAGTGCGCGCCATAGTTCGGCTTGCCAGCAGTTGGCTGGATTGAGCGGTTTTGACTCGCCTCGACCGTTGCGCAGTTGGTGGCGGCCGGCAGCCCAGTCTTCGAGCCAATCAGCGCGGTAGACCTGATATTGGTCGAACAGGTCAGCCAGGCGCTCGGCGAGTTGGTAGCGTTTACGCAGATCGGTGTCGTGGGTGAGAAAGCGCTGCAGCGGCTCGAAGTGCGGTTGATCGATAAGCTCCGGCAGCAGGCGCATGAGGCGCCAGGTCAGCGGTGCTTTATCGAGCAGGGACTTGGGCGGAATTTCATCTTTGCCCAAGACCATGCGGTAGAGCTGCCACATAAAGCTGCCGGGCAGTTGAACATCGATTGCTGCGGCGATGCCGCAACCGCCCATGTCGTCGTCTTCCGGATCTTCAGCCAGGGCCAGCTTGAGCCACTGGGCGATGCCGTTGCTTTGGACTAGGGCGATTTCGTTTTCCAGGGGCGCGAGGGGATAGCGGCGCATCCAACTGACCGCTAGGCTGCGCAGTTCGTCCAGGCGGTTGCCGTGAACTACCATGAATCCAGGGCTGAGGGACGTCGCATCCGGCATAACGGCTTCCTTGGGAAAAGCAAAAATCGAGGGTGCGACTTTAGCACTGTGGGCAGTTGTTGGCGGAATTGGGATGTTAGCTGTCTTTTCGACCGCCCAAAACAAAACCCCATCTGCTTTCGCAAATGGGGTTTCGGAATTTAATCTTGACGATGACCTACT
>NZ_JAFCUA010000015.1:0-108361 GCF_049896305.1 Pseudomonas sp. DWP3-1-3b3
GCTTTCGAAGATTTCTTCAACAACTTCAACCACTTGCGCTTCCGATCTCTCGTCAGCGGGAGGCGAATTCTACAGCGCTACACGCTGCTGTCAACACCTCTTTTTCAACTTCCTGACCGCTTCGATGAACTGAAGCAACCTGCTGTCGAAACCTACATAACTCATTGTTTACCAAGGAGTTTTCCGTTTCGACTGCGCCGGAAGTGGGGCGAATTATAGACATCCAGAATCTGCCGTCAATGCCTTTCTTAATATTTCTGTCATATAAGTCAGAAAAAGCCCCAGAAACGCAAAAGCCGGCCCCAAGGGGCCGGCTTTCAGCCAACATTACAAGCTAGGGAAAGCAAACTGCGACGCTTCATGGCTGGCCCGCTGCGGCCAACGCTGGGTAATCGCCTTGCGGCGGGTGTAGAAACGTACCCCATCCGGCCCATAGGCATGCAGGTCGCCAAACAGCGAACGCTTCCAGCCACCAAAGCTGTGATACGCCACCGGCACCGGCAATGGAACGTTCACGCCGACCATGCCCACTTCAATCTCGTCACAGAACAGACGCGCCGCTTCACCGTCACGGGTAAAAATGCAGGTGCCGTTGCCATATTCGTGATCGTTGATCAGTTGCATCGCCGCTTCCAGGCTATTCACCCGGACCACGCACAGTACTGGCCCGAAGATCTCTTCCTTATAGATGCGCATCTCTGGCGTCACACGGTCAAACAGGCTGCCACCGAGGAAGAAACCCTCTTCATGCCCGGCAACACTCAAGCCACGACCATCAACGACCAGCTTGGCACCCGACGCTACGCCGTCTTCTATATAGCCACTGACTTTGTCACGGGCTTGCCCAGTCACCAGCGGCCCCATATCCAGGCCGCAGGACGTGCCTGCGCCGATCTTCAGCGCCTTGACCTGCGGCACCAGCTTGGCAATCAACGCATCCGCCACCTGGTCGCCCACGCACACGGCCACCGAGATCGCCATGCAGCGCTCACCGCAAGAACCGTAAGCCGCGCCCATCAAGGCACTGACGGCGTTATCCAGGTCCGCATCCGGCATCAGCACCGCATGGTTCTTCGCACCACCCAGCGCCTGCACACGTTTGCCGCGCTTGGTCGCTTCCGAATAGATGTACTCGGCAATCGGCGTCGAACCCACAAAACTCAACGCCTTCACTTCCGGCGCTTCGATCAGCGCATCCACCGCGCCTTTGTCGCCGTGCACCACGCTCAGTACACCTTTAGGCAGACCGGCCTCCTGTAACAATTGTGCGATCAACAGCGTGGAACTTGGATCACGCTCCGATGGTTTCAGGATGAAACAGTTACCGCAGACAATCGCCAGCGGATACATCCACAACGGCACCATCGCCGGAAAGTTGAACGGGGTAATACCGGCAACCACACCCAGTGGCTGGAAGTCCGACCATGCATCAATGTTCGGTCCTACGTTCCGGCTGTACTCGCCTTTCAGAATTTCCGGCGCCGAGCATGCGTATTCCACGTTCTCAATCCCGCGCTTCAATTCACCCGCGGCATCTTCCAGGGTCTTGCCATGCTCTTCGCTGATCAACTGCGAGATACGCGCTTCGTTCTGCTCCAGCAATTGCTTGAAACGAAACATCACCTGGGCACGCTTGGCCGCTGGAGTATTACGCCAGGCCGGGAACGCCGCCTTGGCCGAGTCGATTGCCTGTTGAATGGTTTCACGGCTGGCCAACGGCACCTGGTGGATCACCTGGCCAGTGGACGGGTTGTATACGTCGGCACTGCGACCGCTGTCGTTGACCAATTCACCGTTGATCAAATGCTGGATAAGGCTCATGCGGGGCTCCTGAAAAATTGTTCTATATAGAAGGAGAAATCAGTCGATTTTGTTCAGCACTTCGCCGACCGCATCGAACAGCCGATCCAGGTCCTGCGGCTTGCTGTTGAAGGTTGGCCCGAACTGCAGGGTGTCACCGCCAAAACGCACGTAGAAGCCGGCTTTCCACAAGGCCATGCCGGCCTCGAATGGACGCACGATCGCATCACCGTCACGCGGGGCAATCTGGATCGCGCCGGCCAAGCCGTAGTTGCGGATGTCGATCACGTTCTTGCTGCCCTTCAAGCCGTGCAACGCATTCTCAAAGTGCGGCGCGACTTCGGCGACGCTCTGCACCAGGTTTTCCTTCTGCAACAGGTCCAACGCCGCCAAGCCAGCGGCGCAGGCAACCGGGTGCGCCGAGTAGGTGTAGCCGTGGGGGAATTCCACCGCGTACTCCGGCGTCGCCTGGTTCATGAAGGTCTGATAAATCTCGCTGCTGGCAATCACCGCGCCCATCGGGATCGCGCCGTTGGTGACTTGCTTGGCGATACACATCAGGTCCGGGGTCACGCCGAAGCTGTCGGCACCGAACATCGAACCGGTACGGCCGAAGCCGGTGATCACTTCGTCAAACACCAGCAGGATGTTGTGCTGGTCGCAGATCTCACGCAGACGCTTGAGGTAACCCTGTGGCGGCACCAGCACGCCCGCAGAGCCGGCCATTGGTTCGACAAAAACAGCCGCGATGTTCGACGCGTCATGCAGCTCGATCAGCTTGAGCAGCTCATCTGCCAGCGCGATACCGCCCTGCTCCGGCATGCCACGGGAGAAGGCATTGCTCGCCAGCAAGGTGTGCGGCAGATGGTCAACATCCATCATCGCCTGACCAAACATCTTACGGTTGCCGTTCACACCACCCAGGCTGGTACCGGCGATGTTCACACCGTGATAACCGCGAGCGCGGCCAATCATCTTGGTCTTGGTCGCCTGGCCTTTCAGACGCCAGTAGGCACGCACCATCTTCACCGCCGTATCGGCGCACTCGGAGCCTGAGTCGGTAAAGAACACATGGTTCAGGTTGCCAGGGGTCAGGTCAGTGATCTTTTCCGCCAGTTGGAAGGACAACGGATGACCGTATTGGAAGCCCGGCGAGTAGTCCAGAGTGCCCAGTTGCTTGGCCACCGCGTCCTGGATTTCCTTACGGGTATGCCCGGCACCACAGGTCCACAGGCCCGACAATGAGTCGTACACCTTGCGCCCCTTGTCATCGGTCAACCAGCTACCTTCGGCCGCCACGATCAGGCGCGGGTCGCGCTGGAAGTTACGGTTGGCGGTGTACGGCATCCAGTGCGCGTCCAGCTTCAATTGGCTGGCCAGGGACGATGGGGCGTTTTCGGGCATGTTCATCAGCAAAACCTCGCAGGGCAAAAGGCAGCGTCGGGATTGAAAAGCGTTGTTGCAGCTAAATTGCCACGGCGATAAAGTCGGTGAAATTCAACTCTTCTAACCTTCAGTCAGGCCTTCACTAAACTATGAGCAGCCGTCGACCCGACCCCCTGGCCCAAGTCAGCGACTTCGATATCCGCCTGCTGCGCATCTTTCGCAGCGTGGTCGAATGCGGCGGCTTCTCGGCGGCGGAAACCGTGCTGGGCATCGGGCGCTCGGCGATCAGCCAGCAGATGAGCGATCTCGAACAACGCCTCGGGTTAAGACTGTGCCAACGCGGCCGCGCCGGCTTCTCGCTGACCGAAGAGGGCCGCGAGGTCTACCAATCCGCACTGCAACTATTGAGCGCCCTGGAAAGTTTCCGCACCGAGGTCAACGGTTTGCACCAGCACTTGCGCGGCGAGTTGATCATCGGCCTCACCGACAACCTCGTCACCCTGCCCCACATGCGCATCACTCACGCACTTGCGCAGTTGAAGGAACGTGGTCCGGATGTGCAGATCCAGATCCGCATGATCGCCCCCAACGAAGTCGAACAAGGCGTACTCGACGGCCGCCTGCATGTCGGCGTGGTGCCCCAGGCCAGCGCCTTGTCGGGGTTGGAATACCAGCCGCTGTACAGTGAGCGTTCATTGCTCTACTGCGCGGTGGGTCACCCGCTGTTTTACGCCGACAACAAGCAGTTGGACGACGCCCGCATCGATGCCCAAGACGCGATCGCCCCGACCTTCCGCCTGCCCGCCGAGATCCAGGCCCATTACCAGGCGCTCAACTGCACCGCCAGCGCTTCGGACCGGGAAGGCATGGCGTTCCTGATTCTCACCGGCCGCTATATCGGCTATCTGCCCGACCACTACGCCAGCCTGTGGGTACAGCAAGGCCGACTGCGTGCGCTGAAACCGACTACACGTTTTTACGATTTAAGCCTCGCATCGGTCACGCGCAAGGGCCGACGCCCCCATTTGGTGCTGGAAAGTTTCCTGGAAAGTCTCGCGGCAACCCGTTAATTCGGCTCCGAAGCGAAAGCTGAGCAGTTGGACAGCTTTTTGCAACAACCCGAGGACATAGACCTCGAGTTTGCCCGCCATGTCACCAGAAGCGTCCAACAGCAGCGACCTGATCTACGGCCTCAACGATCGCCCAAAACCCGCCCCGGCTTTTCTCGCCGCACTGCAACATGTACTCGCTGCATTTGTCGGCATCATCACCCCACCGCTGATCATTGGCTCCACCCTTGGGCTGACTGCCCACTTGCCCTACCTGATCAGCATGGCGCTGATGGTTTCCGGTGTAGGCACTTTCATTCAGGCGCGTAGGCCATTCGGTATCGGCGCCGGGATGATCTGCCTTCAAGGCACCAGCTTTGCGTTTCTCGGTGCAGTGCTATCAGCCGGGTTCCTGGTGAAACAACGCGGCGGCAGCCCGGAAGACATCATGGCGATGATCTTTGGGGTGTGCTTTTTCGGCGCTGTGGTGCAGATCGTGCTGAGCCGCTTTATCGGGCAACTGAGTCGGGTCATCACGCCTCTGGTGACCGGGATTGTCATCACACTGATCGGCATCAGCTTGATCAAGGTCGGTATCACTGACCTCGGCGGCGGCTTCAACGCCCCCGACTTCGGCGCCCCGACCAACCTGGCGCTGGGCGTGTTCGTCGTACTGACGATCATTCTGCTCAACCGTTCCAATACGCCTTGGGTACGCCTCTCGGCCATCATCATCGGCTTGGCCCTCGGCAGCCTGGCCGCCTGGTTCAGCGGCAAGCTCGTGCCGCAAGCCCTGCCCGACCTCCCTCTGGTCAGCCTGCCGACTCCGTTTCGCTTCGGTTTCAGCTTCGACTGGAGCGCTTTCCTGCCGATCGCGCTGATTTATCTGATCAGCAGCATCGAAACCGTCGGCGACCTCACCGCCAACTGCATGATCGCCCGTCAGCCCATCAGCGGCCCCTCTTATATAAGCCGGCTCAAGGGCGGCGTACTCGGCGATGGCGTGAGCTGCATGATCGCCGCCACGTTCAGCGCCTTCCCCAATACCACCTTCGCGCAGAATAACGGGGTGATCCAACTGACCGGCGTGGCCAGCCGTTACGTCGGTTTATACATAGGCGTGGTGCTTTTTTGCCTCGGCTTGTTTCCATTGATTGGCGCGGTACTGCAACAAATCCCCAAACCGGTGTTGGGCGGCGCCACCCTGGTGATGTTCGGCAGCGTGGCCGCCGCTGGCGTACGCATTCTCGCCCAGGCGCCGCTGGACCGACGCAGCATGCTGATCATCGCCACCTCGTTTGGCGTCGGCCTGGGCATCGCCGCCCAACCGAACCTGCTGCACCTGATGCCGACGCTGGTACAGAACCTGTTCGACTCCGCCATCACCAGCGGCGGGCTGACCGCGATTGTGTTGTGTCTGTTATTGCCCGAAGCCGAGGCAACCACGACTGCCGCAAACCACGCACCAGAAAGCGACACGCTGGAATCGCTTTGACGGTTTTATTGCATCAGGACTTGTCTGAGGCTTGAGGGTGGGTTATCTGTGCACACGTCGTCTCTATCGATCAGCACGGAAACCTCCATGAGCCTCGAAGTTCCTGCCCACAGCAACCACGCCGGTAAGCCTGCCAGCCGCATTCGGCAAAAGAACGAACAAGCGATTCTCCAGGCTGCTGAAGATGAGTTCGCGCGTCATGGCTACAAAGGCACCAGCATGAACACCATCGCTGCCAGTGCCGGGCTGCCCAAGGCCAACTTGCATTACTACTTCACCAATAAGCTCGGCCTTTATATCGCGGTACTCAGCAACATCCTCGAACTGTGGGACAGCACCTTCAACGCGCTGACCGCCGAAGATGACCCGGCCGTGGCCCTCACGCGCTACATCCGCACCAAGATGGAGTTCTCACGCCGCCAACCCCAGGCCTCGCGAATCTTCGCGATGGAGATCATCAGCGGCGGCGAATGCCTGACCGAATACTTCAGCCAGGACTACCGCGCCTGGTTCAGCGGCCGCGCGGCGGTGTTCCAGGCCTGGATGGATGCTGGCAAGATGGACCCCATCGACCCGGTGCACTTGATATTCCTGCTGTGGGGCAGCACCCAGCACTACGCCGACTTCGCCACCCAGATCTGCCGCGTCACCGGGCGCACCAAGCTGACCAAGCAGGACATGGAAGACGCCGGCACCAACCTGATCCACATCATTCTCAAAGGCTGTGGCGTCAAGCCCGCCTATTAAACGAAGCGACTTATGCCTTTTACGCTCACCGGCCTTTGCGAGTTTCGTGAAGAAATACGCAAAAGCCGCTTTATCACCCTCGCGGCGCCCATCACCAGCGCGCAAGACGCCCAGGCATTTTTCGAGCAGCACAGCGACTTGAACGCCACGCACAACTGCTGGGCCTGGAAGCTCGCGGATCAATACCGCAGCAACGACGACGGCGAACCCGGTGGCACCGCTGGCCGACCGATTCTGGCCGCCATCGAGGCGCAGGGTTTTGATCAGGTCGCAGTGCTGGTGATCCGTTGGTACGGCGGCATTCAACTGGGCACCGGCGGTCTGGCCCGCGCCTACGGTGGTGGCGCCAATAAATGCCTGCAAACGGCCGAACGAATCGAGTTGATCAGCCGCGTACCGTTGAGCTGCGCCTGCGCTTTCGCCGAGCTGAATCTGGTTAAACTGCGCGTTGCAGAACTGGGCGGGCTGGTGGTCGAAGAAACCTTCACCGCCAACGGCGTCGAGTTGCAACTCGCCTTGGGCGAAGCGCATATCGACACCCTGCAAATTCAACTCGCAGACCTCAGCCGTGGGCGTATCCTGCTCCAACGCTGAAATCCCTGAACCGCGACGCTTAAAGGAAGCTTTTCATGTCTACGCCAAAAACCGCATTGATCATCGGCGCCTCGCGTGGGCTGGGCCTTGGCCTGGTCAAGCAACTGTTGCAGGACGGTTGGGATGTGACCGCCACCGTGCGTGATCCGAGCAAGGCCGATGCCCTGAAAGCCGTCGGCCCGGTAAAGATCGAGAAACTCGACATGGATGATCAGCAAGCCGTGATCGCCCTGAGCCAGCGCCTGAAGGAACGCACCTTCGACCTGCTGTTCGTCAACGCCGGCGTCAAAGGCCCCGCCAATCAGGAGCCAGGCCACGCCACCTTGGCAGAAGTCGGCCAGCTGTTCTTCACCAACGCCGTAGCGCCGATCAACCTGGCCCAGCGTTTTGTCGGGCAGATCCGCAAGGACAGCGGCGTATTGGCATTCATGAGTTCGGTACTGGGCAGCGTGACCATCCCGGACGGCTCCGACCTGGCGCTGTACAAAGCCAGCAAGGCGGCACTCAACTCCATGACCAACAGCTTCATTACCCAGTTGGGCGATCACAAGCTGACCGTGCTGTCGCTGCACCCAGGCTGGGTGAAGACCGACATGGGCGGCGAAAACGCACACATCGACGTCGATACCAGCGTGCGCGGCCTGGTGGACCAGGTGAACGCCTACACCGGCAAGGGCGGCCATCACTTCATCGATTACAAAGGCGACACCATCGCCTGGTAAAACCCAGGGGATCGTTATCGACCGATTGCCGTCGGTAACGATCCGCGCGTAGACTGCCCTCTCGCCCTCACCGGCGACCCTGGATCAGCAGACAGGGCAACACTGAGCTGGCAAACCTGAACCCATCATTCAGAGGAGCCGGCCAATGCCTGCGACCCGTATCTGGTTAAAAAACCCCCTCGCGATTTTCACCGCCAATGGCCTCGACGCCCGTGGCGGCCTGGTGCTGCAAGACGGTGTGATCACCGAAGTGCTGCCCCAAGGCCAAGAACCTGCGCAGCCCTGCACCCAAGTGATCGATGCGCGTGAGCATGTGGTCCTGCCGGGGCTGATCAATACCCACCATCATTTCTATCAAACCCTGACTCGCGCCTGGGCGCCGGTGGTCAATCAGCCGTTGTTTCCCTGGTTGAAAACCTTGTATCCGGTGTGGGCGCGGCTCACCCCGGAAAAACTCGCCCTCGCCAGCAAAGTCGCATTGGCTGAATTGCTGCTTTCGGGCTGCACCACGGCGGCCGACCACCACTACCTGTTCCCCGATGGCCTGGAAAACGCCATCGACGTACAGGTGGAAAGCGTGCGCGAGCTGGGCATGCGCGCCATGCTCACCCGTGGTTCCATGAGCCTGGGCGAAGCCGACGGCGGCCTGCCACCGCAACAGACCGTGCAACAGGGCCAGGTTATCCTTGAAGACAGCCAACGCCTGATCCACGAGTACCACGAACGGGGTGACGGCGCGCAAATCCAGATCGCACTGGCGCCTTGCTCACCGTTTTCCGTGACCCCGGAAATCATGGAAGCCAGCGCCGAATTGGCCAACCGCCTGGACGTGCGCCTGCACACCCACCTTGCCGAAACCCTCGACGAAGAAGACTTCTGCCTGCAGCGCTTCGGCTTGCGCACCGTGGACTACCTGGATAGCGTCGGCTGGCTCGGCCCGCGCACCTGGCTGGCCCATGGTATTCACTTCAACCCGGATGAAATTGCACGCCTGGGCGCCGCCGGCACCGGCATCTGCCATTGCCCAAGCTCGAACATGCGCCTGGCATCCGGCATCTGCCCGACCCTGGACCTGCTCGCCGCCGGCGCACCTGTTGGCCTGGGCGTGGACGGTTCGGCCTCCAACGATGTGTCTAACATGATCCTTGAAGCCCGCCAGGCTTTGTATATCCAGCGACTGCGTTACGGCGCGGAAAAGATCACCCCGCAAGGCGTGCTGGGCTGGGCGACCAAAGGCTCGGCACAGTTGTTGGGCCGTACGGATATCGGTGAATTGGCCGTCGGAAAACAGGCCGACCTGGCGCTGTTCAAGCTCGATGAACTGCGCTTCTCCGGTAGCCACGACCCGATCTCGGCGCTGCTACTGTGCGGCGCCGACCGTGCGGACCGGGTGATGATTGCAGGCAAATGGCGCGTGATCGACGGCCAGGTCGAAGGCCTGGACCTGAAAGGCCTGATCGCCGATCACAGCCAGGCGGCACGCCAACTGATCGCGGGAACCTAAGCCCTACACAAATCAAAATGTGGGAGCGGGCTTGCCCGCGAAGGCGCCGGGTCAGTGAATGCATGTGCTGGCTGACACGCCGCTTTCGCGGGCAAGCCCGCTCCCACAGGGGATATGCGGTGCTTACAACCCCAACAGCGACAGCATGATAAAGGTCGCAAACAGCACAAAATGGGTCATCCCTTCGATGGCGTTGGTTTCGCCATCGTTGAGGTTGATCGCGCTGACAATCAGCGTGATAAACACCATCACGGTCTGTACCGGGGTCATTGCCATCTGGAACGGCTGGCCGGTGTAGAGCGCCATCGCTTCCATCACCGGCACTGTCAGGATCACCGTCGACAGCGAAGCCCCCAACGCGATATTCACCACCGACTGCATGCGGTTGGCCAACGCGGCGCGCAATGCCGTCAAAATCTCCGGCGCTGCTGAAATCGCCGCAACCACAATCGCCGTAATCACCGGCGGCGCTCCCGTACCTTCCAGGCCAAGGTCCAGGGTCTTGGACATCACCTCGGCCAGTGCGCCGATCACAATCACCCCAAACACCAGGGTGCCGATGGAAAATGCCAGGTTGACCGGCGGCGCCTGCTCTTCTTCCGGCAACTTCTTGCGGCGTTTTTCCGGGTAGCTGTAGCTGAAAAAGTAACTGTGCGGCCCCACCTGCATGCGCAGGAACAGGGTGTACAACACCACCATCGCGCCAATGGTGAAGGCCGAGTAGATTTTCCAGTCGGCTTCGGGGATGAATTCCGGCACCACCATCGACACGCCCATGGCGGTGAGGATCATCACGCTGTAGGTGCGGGCCGAATCATCGTTGTAGGACTGTTCGCCATGCTTGATGCCGCCCATCAGCGCGGCCAGGCCGAGGATGCCGTTGATATCGAGCATCACGATTTTCTAGACATATGAATGACTAAAAGCAGTGAACTTGTTGTACATCAATAGGTTAGATAGTGATCTGACACTGGGGATTTGACAGCGACGTTTAACTACGGCGACGACTGCAAGCGGGCAGAAAAAGCTCCAGACACCGAGTTGATCTGCAGAGCACTACCTTCCTGGCCTGAGAGCGCGAAGGATCAGCAGGGTTTTTGCATGACGTAAACTGGCTAGACCCAACCACGGGGCTGAAAATTAACTCTCCCAAAATTGGATTTTCCGACGAACCATTCCCAGCGCCTGGGAGCAGATACTCATTCTCAGAATGGGTTAGGAAAATCGCCGGGCTGGTTACCACAAAAAAACAAACTGACCTCAGAACCCGGAGCAATCCTATCTGGTGCAGCATAAACGCCACAGGGCTACGAGTAACATATCGCAAGATTAGCCAGATAAAACATCTTATATGATATTAACATTGTCCCACAGAGAGTACCGCATTACCTTGTGAAAGCGACTAAACACCATGTCAATATTGCTTAATGTTGCCTCAGCTATGGCTGAACCAAAAATGCGCTCATCTAGCATCGAATGGTCAGAAAGATGGAACCAGCGCATATACAGCTAGCCTGGAGGAGTAAGGCGCATATTGCAGTAGGATAGACATGGCGCGAGCGATAATCAAGGATTATGCTAGCCTCAGCCGCCACCCCTAAAATCTGAGAAGACACGAAACTGTTCATTCAAGCAATAGGAAAGCATACAAATAGCACGTGAACTCTCATTGAATGCCCATGACAATTATTACCGCCAGAATGTAAAACACAAATAACGCAAAGTAACGATATCTAAAAAACATACTGTTAAAATCAAACAAACGGTATATTGTTAATATACCAATCTCGCAAAAAAAACCTGCAAAAAGTTCTTGACCCAGTCATAAAATCGAATCTCTAATGGTAGTTCCCATGGAGGTCTCCTGATGCTGAGCTACCAAGTTTCGGATGGTAAAATCACCTTCAAGTGGGATGACGATGAGACCATCAGGGGATGCCGAACTCATGAACTAAACATACCTCCACAGATAGAAGACTCGGCAGTTAAGGAAATAGCCGAGGCCTTGAAATTACTATGCATTACCGGAGCGGAAACAAGCTATAGAAGGCATTTCGGATCTGGCAGATGCATTTTCGACCATGTAGCAAAGCTTCGCTTAAAATTTCCACCTGCGGACGATGGCTGGAACAACTTTATCGTTACGCATTACGCGACTCATCTGACAGATATAACTAACAAGCCCAAAACCCGCTTCACTCAATGGACAAACATAGCGATTCTTTATAAGTCGCTTAGGCGTGCAGGTTTGATCCCGACTAATACATTCATTCCAGATGCATCAGCTAAAGGCGTGAGTCAACCTGAGACCGTGGCTCAACCGCACGGCTATGGCACTGTGCACACACCTATTCCAAAATCGACGAAACTCATGCTTCCCAAAAAATATCTTATTGAAGAGGGTTTGAGCCTTGAAGATGATGTTTATCTTCTTAATCTCAAAAATACTCTCGAGATGAGAGCCGGCAAAATCGTTGAATGTTCGGTGGACTATTGGGATCGAATGCTGAGGTGCCATGCGCGAGGCGATAAGCTTTGCAAAGATATTTCGGTAGATCAAATTGAGACTATGCTTGGCAACAAATGTTTCTACAAAGACGGAAAACATCTCGCTCATCCTGACTCGCCATCAGGTCTAAATTGGTTTTTAGCAGTTGCTCGTTATTACGCCGAGCAAACTAACGAGCTTAAATCGATAACTTTTAGCGAACTCGAGAAGCTGCCTTTCTTCAGACCGGTAATTTTCAACTGCCTCAGCAAACCAAAACTTGTTGCAAGGATATGGGAAGCTGCCGGTGACGACGGCATCGCCAACCATACGGTCAGCGAAACGTTCAACCGATTGTTAGGATACCTCTCGCCGAGGGACTGCGCGGTAGCCAGCGCTATTATGATTTCTGAAAACCCTAATTTTAATCCATCATCACTGACCAATATACGGTTATATCGACAAGATGGGAAATTCTATCTTCGTGGCAATGGCGATTACAAAAGAATTACAATCAGCGTCATTAAGCCTCGGGCTGGGTTACGCAAGCTTTCTGTGCTTCCACCCTTGAGTACCAAGATCGTCATGGATGTAATTCGATGCACAAGCATGCCAAGGCGACGCCTGATGTCAGAAGGAAAAAGTGGATGGAGAAAGCTTTTTCTTATGTCAAGCAGCAACCAAATCGGTTCCAATCCTGCCTTTGCAAAAACTTTGCCCACTAATGCGGGTCTCTCTTTGCATGATATTTACAAGGAAAAGTTCGAGGCAGTCGGTGTCACTCCGGGCATGTTGAATCTCAACAAAATTCGATGCACTCAAGGCATACTGGAGTTCCTGCGTAGCGGTAGCCTCCAAGCCGTGGCAGACTTATTGGGAAATTCCCTACAGGTTGTCACAAAGCATTATATTCCACCTTGGATGATTCATCGCTGGTCGGTGAGATTTTTCAGAGTATTACATCAAAAATTTATGTTGGTTGCTACTGAAGGCGAACCGTGGCAGTTGGCTGTATCCGACTTTACAAGCCAAGAAGAGCTTCAAGTTTTCATCCGGCGGGTATTGTTAGGATTAAAATACGGTGATCCGTTAAGTCAATTGATACGGGAGAAACTTGGTCGATATTCGCCTGATCAAAGCTCTATCGTTGAAATGTTCGTAGAGCACGAACTGCTGTTTGATCGCAGTTCAAACAGCTTAGCAGCGATCTACGCATACGCAGAAGCTGTTGATGCGTTTGAACCGAAAGATCGTTTGCTGCCTGATGAATGTACAAATGTACCACTGTGGGTGTTCCCTACGATCAGGGATTTAGTTGCAAAAACAATTAGCCTTGACTTTGATAGCGCATCAAACGCTGAGATGGCTATAGCAGACCGGGTATCAGGAGACTCCATGAGGGAGCTCCGAAAATCGCACGCACACGCGACCATCCTTATGAAAGATCTCCGTCCGCTGGTCTCAATTCGCAATGGAAGAGCATCATGACTGAAGACTCCTTATTCGATGATAGTCGCATCAAGGCGATGATCGAACACGCCGAACGACAAAGCAGAATTTACAAGCAGACCCATAGCTACCAGGCAGACTGGCTCGTACGAGGTGGGATCGGAAGCTCGGAATGGGTAGTAAGCTTTCCAGGGTCAGCAGAGCTTCGCAGTATGAGTTTTGAACGCTTGATGGCGGACGGAACCATGCTAAATGACGAAGTTAATCACAAAGTCCTACATACGGTACAAAAATGGTTGTACCACCTCCGCATGGGCACCATCACTGGTAAGCCATCCGCGCGGACTCGATGGCTTTCCTACTTTCACTTCACAATGAATTTGGCGGCGCGAGCTAACCTTTACAAAGACATATATAAAACTAGCGAACATGGCTTTAAGCTATTCGATATAGATGCTTGCAAGGCCATCGCCGAGGATTTGAGCGATGGAGGGTGGACTGCCGCCTTGTTATTGAAAGAGCGATTCATTGCTCACCTGATTGACGTCCTGCCTGTATCGTTGCCATTGGAGGATGTACTGTTACATCCAGACTCCTTACCTGCTGAGTTAATACGCGAGGCGATTGCCTACTTCACTGAAAAAAAACTTTACGTTGCTAGCACGCAAACCAGCACCTATGAAAACGGACTGCTCTCCAGAGATTATATCGGATCTGTCCTCGGCAGACCCCCATACAGTCTTCACAACCCAAGTTTTCGGGTCTTTATAAGGCAATTTGAACCAACTCTTTTCCACGAGCACTTGTTGCAGAAAGGTGTGCGTAAGAATATTCACAATACGCAAAACACTAAAATAATTGAAGATGTAACTAAAGGAGGGGTAAGCGTTAGAACTTTCAGGGACGACATGGTCATGTTGAAGATGTTCTTTCAAGGCCATGATGCGCTACCAGAGGACATTCCAGAAATCGACATCAATGTCGATGAATTTGTCCAGGAATATACCCAGCGTTTAAAACCCGGCAATCACACCAATCTTCTACCCATGGAAATTGGGTTAAAGTGCTTGAACCAAGCCAGCAAATGGATAGTAGTTTACGGCCAGGCGATTATCGACTCGCTAACTTACTACGCTGAGCACTTCATCACCATTCATGAAAATTACCCATTACAGCACCAAGCTAAAAAAAAGAATGAATTCTTTCAAAAAACCAAGCATTTATGGATAACAAGTGGCATGCCAGGCCTACCTTCTCAACCGTTATCACAAGCCCTTGATATAAGAAGACTTCAAACCGACGCGAAGAAAAATTTCCCTGTCGATCAGTCCCACTACAAGATGGTAATGGAGTGTTTCTTTGGCGCGTGCGCCATAATTATAGGAATGGTGAAACCGATTCGCAACACTGAACTGACCACCCTGGTACGAGATTGCTTATCTACTGACACTGGCAACAATGGCGCGTTTATCAGGCACATGGTAGGTAAAACTGGGGCTTTGGGTGTTAACAATATAATTGAACGCCCTATACCTTACATAGCGGCTCACGCTATTCAATTACTTCAAGTGCTAGGCAACTCTCTAACTGCCATATATGGAGACAATTCAAAGTACGCCAATAGTCTATTTTATATTCCAGGAAGGGGTTTTAAATGCCCTAAGGGCAAAAGAGCTGAATGGAAGGTTAACCAATGTATCGATACGTTTTGCGATTTCGTTAAAATGCCTGTTGATAAACTAGGTCGCCGATGGTACGTACGCGTCCATGAGATGAGAAAATTCTTCCTCCTTTTAGTACATAGGCACGTAGGTGATGCCGGAAAAGAATTATTAAGATATATGGCCGGCCACTCTGACCAGGATCACATTAACCATTATATCGAGTATGATCCTTCGGATTCTGAGGCCATACGCTATGAGTCCGAATGTATCGATGACAAGATGATTGCTCTTGAAAATGGTCTATTGGCCGAAGATCAAAACCAAGGGCTTCTAGCTCTTTATACTAAAGCTCTGAAAGACTTCAAGGTTACAAGCATTTCTACAATTAGCAACTCGGAGTTCCTCAAGTATCTTGACAAGGCAATCCAACAACCTGGGTTTGACATGACCACCTATAGGGTCAGACTCGAGACATTTGAAGACGAGATTTACGCAATTGATTTTGCGATTAGTCTTGGGGATAAAAAAGATGCGCACTACAACAATTAATAATTTGCACTCCAGGCGTACATGGTTAACAAAGGTTCTTTCTGGTGAAAGTTTACCTTCAAAGGAAGAATTTCGGGCTTTGTCTACCATGAAGAGCTTCTGCCTACTCGAGATCCCCGGTCTCTTCAAGCGCATTTCTTTAAACTCGCTGAAGCAAGCGGCAAAGTCCTCAATGCTAGATATCCCCGTGTCGAACATGTGGAGCGAGATGTTAGAGATGAGAGCTAAGGCATTCGCCCTATCGACTCCTACGGTAATCGAAGCGCCCACTCCCAGCCTCCCCACCTTCAAAGAGCAAGCACGTATCGCGCTGCTAGAGGCTCACATCGCCTCAATGGCCTACTTTGACGTCCTTACCTTCCTGGAACGAATCGACCCTCAAAGTTCACACAGCGCCGAAGAAATTCGTGCGTATATCGCGCTGAAAGTAAAAACATCCAAAGTCAAGTACCATTCTTTTCTGACAAGCGATCTGATGATTTCATCTAAAAATATAAAGGTTATTGATGGTGGTAAAAAGAATGGCTAAGCAACTCTACTCAGAGTACGAGTCGGTAAGCGTTCCAGGCCATCCTATGCCGATCCGACAAACGGGCGAACTTGTAGGAAAGCCGCGTATTATTACGAACTACGTACTGATTCGTTGGCCCAATGGTAGGCCATGCAACCTTGTAAATTTCTGGATTGCAGAATTTTGTGCTTCAACAGGCGCTAGAGACTCTGCGCGGGTAATGGCCGCACTTATTACACACTTTATTCGCTACTGCTTTGTAAAGCCTGTCCTTTTCAAGGACTTCAGCGAATCTCACTTCGATGAATTCACTGAGCAGCTAGTGCAAGAAACTGTTTCAACACTTACGGGTGTAAGGCCCAAAAGGAATAACAACCGCACCCGACTGATCCAACACACCACCCTTAATTTTTTGTACTGGGTCACCACCAAACACCCATCAATAGTGGAGAGACCGTTGGTAGGAACCGTGCATAGCGGAGCTAACATTATCGTATCTTTTGAGATAAACCCCAAGACCAAGCGTTCTTACATGGATCATCCATCGCTCGCAGCCCCAGTTCCCTACAATGATGACAAGGTAGCCATAGACGAGCACACAATACAAAAAATTCAGAACGAGATTTTTCGCAAGCGTGAGTGGGATGAACTCCCAGTCCGATCCAGGTTGAAATCGATCAGTGACCTTGAACTCTATGATGCTACCAGTGGGTATTTGTATGAAAGACGAATGTTTACAATAAGAATGATGAAGCTTACTGGACTGCGTCCAGAAGAGCTATTCGACCTAGACCTTCGGCTGAACCAAAACGTTTCAGGCGCTCTAGAAATTGTGATCCCCACTAAAAAGCGGGGAATCCCAGCGCCTATCCGCCGCTTCAAAGTCAATGCCGCAGCTGCAAGACAGTTTAAGGTGTACGTCGACGCTAGGCAGGCGTACATCGACTCCCTACATATTCGAGGAATTTTCTGCAACCAACCTGCTAACATCTTTATAGGTGAGCACGGGGGTTGCTTGAAGAAAGAATCAATAACTAAGGAGTTTGATCGGCTGTGCAAAGGTGCCGGGTTAACTAATATCCGTGTTTGCCTATCCATGTTCAGACACCGTTTTGTAACCCGTCAGATCAACATCAGGCTGGAAGCGAAATTCAACAAAAATCCACACCTCAGAGAGGGATGGACTCCAACACTGCGTGACGACATATGTGGAGAGGTGGCACGTCTTACCGGTCATTCTGATCCAGCATCCCTCTTCCACTATTTTCATGCGGAATTCAAAGCTCTCACTTCAAGCTCAAGTTACAGCTCGCTGCTTGAGGCTCAAGATGAGCTGGACTCCGTCAAGGACACGCTCACGGCACTGGAACATAAGGCCAAGCTTCAGAAAACTGATCTGTCGGCTGAAATACAAAACCTCAAAGCCATGGCGGAAAAGCTGGAAATGCGCTTAAGCAACTCGGAGTTTTCTGCGTAATCCCTTGCCACAACCGGGAAGAATTGAGAGCTTGGCCCACCCAGCCTGTGCCCCAGGGCTCACGTAACAGGAGTTTGCTCAGTTGCGAATCACTCGATAGCTGAGGAAGTTGTTGCTCCCAACCTTCGGAACTAGATTGGAGGTCAAACGTGAACGCGAGTTCATCCAGGCAGCGAACAGTCTAAAGACGCTTCGGGTGACACCGGAGGGTGGCATGTCCATAGATCCTGAAGATATTCGCGAGCAGATGATCGCATCACGTGATCAGCTCAAGCCTTTGGTTCACAAACCAGTAGCCCCCCCACCGATGAAGCTAATCAATGACCCCGAGATGGAACAGGAGTCGAATTCTCTCGTAGAGGCTCCATGGGGCGTCCTGGACTGTATGAGGTGCTTGAGTGGTTTCCATCACAAGCAGAAAGACAGCGATTGCTCGCGATGCTGGCGAAACTCAAGCTTTTTGAACAAGGTAAGCTGAAAAAAAATGGAAGCATGGCAAAGCTCTCAGTAGGTCGAAGACGCCGATTTGCTCAGAAAGACAACGAACGGGCCTCCTATCTCTCGGCCTGAACTCAGGAATTTATTCATATGATCCATAGGAACCCCGGCACCTTTCCCCTCCCCGAGACAGCCGAACGCATCGCAACATTGATCCGGCGCATGATGGACTTCTGGAAGGGGGCTCATGGGTGGGCACCAATTGAAGCAGCCGAGTTGTTGAACAAGTCCATGCTTGAATGGCAAAGCTCGCTAGCGGAACAGCTGAGTTCGTGGTGCGGCACATTGAGCGATGGTCAGTTAATCCTAGCTTGGGCAAACCTTGGCGCGTTAGTTGAGGGTCAGATGAAGCTACTGTTGTCGGTCTACTACAAGGACTATTTAGCAGATACCCAGGCTATCAAGAGCAGTAGAACCGGAAATACTCTCGATCCGGACGGGGTGAGCCTGGAACCATTGATCGTCTTCTTCAAGCGAAAAATATGGTCGCCGGACGAAGATTGGGAGCCATGGGTGCGCATGGTGCAGCGTCGAAGAAACGCGATCCATGCGTTTAAGGAAAACTCCATCGGAACCGAAGAAGAGCTACATGGAGCATTGGCTACGTTTCTCGAATTTGTGAGATTCATAAACGGTCGATTGCCGTATCCCGACGGTTACTACGTTCCTATGGAGCGCTAGGTCGATCAGATGAAAACCTGATTATCGAGTCAGGCGAACCTGTATCTCTTAAAAAAATCACTTCAGGCTCAAGGTTTTTCGAAACCAACCGTTTGTGAGGGGTAAGTACCCTTTTTGAACGACGGCTTTGACCCTCTCTATACATGACTTAGCACATCGCCTAAGCGACGCCTTATCGTTCCCCTTCACGATTTTCGGCAACCGCCAGCGGCGCACATGGGAGCGGCTGATCAGCTACATCGAATCCTCAGCCTGCGCATCCGAATTCAACAAAGCGGCAGCCTATGCCAAGGGCTATGCACATGCTTTGGCCGACAGCGGCCAGATCGATATCTCCACAGACCGGGATCTGCTGATCATTGCAACGGTGGATGCATGGCGATGCGCCCGTACTTACCCGAATACTTCGACCAACCTGAGCCACCCAGGAAAACCATGACTTCCTTTTTTCAACGCTACGCCGACGTCGGAAGATCAGACAGGCACATCCAGATGCCGCAGCGGTTTCTACCCACGACCGTCAGTCATTATCCACTCGATGTATTAGTGGGCCACTGGGAAAAGTATCTTGTAGACCCCTCCTCCGCTCGTGAGCACTTTCCGTGGGCTGCGCGATTCGTTATGAACGTGGGCGCGTGGGCTGGAGTGGAACCTCGGTCAGAAGTCTCGCTTCATCTCTGCAGTGTGGTCAGGCGGGAATCTGGGGAGCTACCTCACGAATGACTGGTACGAGCCGCTGAGCGCTGGCAGGGCATTGGCCGAAAACAGTGAAATTTTGATTGATGGCCAGCAACGTCTGCATAGCCTGGAAGAGTATCTCATCGACCAACTGGCGGTTCCTGATGCACAAGGACAGCCAAGGATTTGGTCTGAGCTCGGTAATGGCGAAAGGAAACGGTTTCTGTCGACGATCTTTACCCATGCGAGGGTGTCTTCTGGCGACGAGGTGGCATTGCGCAGGACATACGATCTTTGCGCGCTAGGCGTAGTGCCTCGGTCATTCGATCAACGAGCTATTCGGTAATCTTTGCATTTCCAATAGACGGGCGTCCCCCTCCGGGGGCGGCTGTCGTACACCGAGCCCCGCTACGCTGGGTCTCGGCCCTTCGGGCTTCCATCCTTACGCTCTTCGGCCATCCTGGCCCGCGCGCTCCGCTTGCCTATTAGCCGAGGTCACTTCCTTGCTTGGACATTGGCTACCGCTCCCACATACTGCTGAGCATCCGATCAAAGATGAGGCCGGGCAAATGGGTTGGCTATTTTGGAAAGACAAGCGCCCCGCGTGGGTTCAGGCAGAAGAACGGGAATTCATCAAGGCTGCGAACGGCCTAAAGACGCTTCATACAACGCCTCGCGGTGGCATGCGTATTGACCCCGAGGAGATCAGGGATCAGATCCTTGAGGCCCGAGAGTTATACAAAGACTTGGTTCAAAAATAACGGTGTTGAGCAGGCAACCTGTTTGCAGCCACAGCGCTATAACATGGTTTCAAAACTACAACCCAAAAGTCTCCACAGAAGCTCGACTTACTGACACCATGCGCCCCAGGTAGGCGGGCTCTCTACGATATCGATTGAGGTACTGAGCTCGTATTGCATGCGCTCGAAGACCCTGTTCAGAGTCAGATGGGCATTTGACTCTCTCAATGTCTTCACCAATTGCAGCAGTTCCCTCCCCTGCACCAAGGGCATTTGAAGGTCGCAATAGACGTTGTCGTCATCGTCCGTCATTCCCATCGCAAAATCCTCGTAGCATGGTCTGCGTTTCCGGCTTATCCGGAATGGAGTTGGGCGTGCCCCTTCGGGTATGGTCTGTCGTGAACCAAGCCTGCGTCTCGGCCCTCCGGGCTTGCAGACCTCACGCCTGCGCGCTCCGCTTGCCCGTACCAATCTAGTCGCGCAACGACCAAAGGTAAATTTTCAGGCTCTGGTCAAGTAGGCTTGCTGAGGGTGCACGCGAGCCCCCAACGATGGTGTCACTTCCTAGAAGAGCACTGTGATCCTTCACTGGTCAATGACAGCGTTTCTAACAATCCAAGATACGCCCGATGCTTAAAGCTGACGCACTCGCCTAGCAGCCCGGTGCACATCGACGCGCTTCATTTCAGCCTGCCACTCACTCAGGAACTTTTCCCAATCATGGGCGTATAGGCCATCGACCAAGCGCGTCGATCCAACGCTCGCTTGCAAAAATCGCTCACGCCATGGTTGTGGAATGCTGGCCTCGCGCACAATGCTAATTCCTGAACTGTAGCGTTCAATCAGAACTGCTTTTCGCGCAGCATCGATGTCGAAGCCAGGATTAGTGATGTTCAAGTCGATGCTTTCCTGGTCTTGGATGTTGTCCAAAACATCCAGAACCGCAACAGCCTGTGGATCGCCTGGCACCAAGTGAGACAGCGTCCAGAGCGCTTTGCGTCGGACGGTCTCCCGTAGACGCAGGTCATCAGTCATGTTCACTCCTTCGCGCTCCCCTGCGTTGTGGCCAAGCATTACCAATCCGACCCCATGAAAGCGCTGGGTAGGTCGCATGGCAACGATTGTCTCCTGAGATTTCGCTTGCAGTCGAGAGCACCTGCATCGCTGATGCATTCAGCGAACTGTCTCCCCTATGATGGATGTATCGCTTGGATGTATTTTTAATACATGCCAGAACTCATGCAGCATTTTTTGTATTTTTTCTGAGATCCACATGGGCAAGCGTCATTTCTCCCAACATCTGGAGGTAAACCCGAAAACTTGATAACTCTCTCTGAGACATTGTCCAAAATCTGATGGTTTTTCATGATGTGTTGGGCCATCACGCGCTCTTCACCCGTCATTGGCAACGTAGTATCGATAGCGAAAATCGTCTCAGAGCCACCTGATCGGCCTCGAGTGTCCGCGCCAAAAATCAGGATTTCCTCAGCCTTCTGATATTTGTATCGAGCGACATATGCATATAGCCGCATACACTCTGTTCTCACCTGTCTGTAGTGATCATATGAAACATAATCATCATCCCAAGGAAAAAATACGAAGACATAAATTCGACCTGGATTGCTAACGGACGGGACTGTTCGAGCAGAGCGAGCGCCTTCTGGTACGCTGCCAAATTTTTCAAACAAAGCGGACGCCAGAAAGCTGCTGGAATACATATTTTCAGAGGCAAGAACCTGAACCGCATTAGCATGATCGATGAAAGGGAGGTCGCTAGCCTCTCCGACACACGCATCCGTGATCGCATCGGCAAAACGAGCGATTATCTCATTCCATAGCTTTGCTTTCTGTTTAAGTCCATGGCGCAGCGCATAGTCCACAGTCTTCCTGTAATGTCGCCATTCGCCTTCTGGAATTTGGAAGCAATGCCCCTGGTGTACAAGAGGAAGCCGCAGATCCCCAAAGCCGTTGCCGCCCTCCTCCTGAAGGTAAGACGCGAGCGTTTCCTCCTCGCCAGCGCTCAACAAAAAGGTTCGATTGCGAATTGTCTTCTCTTTGGTTTCCAGATAATGAATAAAATCTGGCGGCGTACAGAGCTCCTCGAGAAGCAGGCGAATTCCACTCTCATCGAGCACGTGCACGAAAGTCTTGGCTGGGTCGACATCCCCTACAAAGAAAGGCTTTTCGATCAACACATCTTCCGCGACCTGATACGCATACCCTAACGTTCCACTACTACCAGGCGCTATCGAATCAAAAAAGCTCTTGGCATGATCGCCGATTCCACGAGTTACTGCGACCAGGTGGATCTTCAAATCGGGATTGCCCAAATCGTATGGAAAAGTATCTTCAAGCTTGTTGTTGAGAAAAATTCTATCAGGGTAGTTCCTAATGAAACTCTCGGCGCCGTGCAGCTGTTTAGCCGACTCTTTGACTGCGCCCCGATACCATCGTTTCCAAGCAATATTAATATCCCTATCGTCTTGAAATTTTACATGGCCCTTATCTGAGAAAAGAATGAGATGGTTGTTAAAGTAGATCGTAAGGTCAGCCAGTTCCTTGCCGTTCCCTACTGACCGAAACAGGCTGGGGTAGCACCAGAGACTGAAAAATTTATTCTCGACAATCGATGTGAGTATGCGCTCGCTCTCATTCACACTAGGCTCTTTGCGGATGGGCTTCAGCACCTGATCGTTCCTTGTGCAGTTGTATCTCTGGGGGAATCGCCAAGCAGACGGGCGAATGTGTGTGCTCCGAATGTTGCTGCTCGCCCCCACCACTATCCATCGGTCGATGACGATGCGGTCAGGCTCATTGCCAAGCCTTTACTCGCCTGGAATCCTAGCAGAAGCAGCGCTTACTCACCCACGGGCGAGATTGAATTGGAGGATATTTGATTTATGAGACAGGTCAGGCTGATCCGCCACGGAGAAAGTGCCGCGAACGCCGGCGAAGCCAGCATGGATCACGCGACCATTCCTCTAACGCAGAAGGGTGTGGAGCAAGCGAGCCTAGTGGCAGGGTCATTCACCCAGGCCCCAGATCTGATTGTCGCCTCTCCGTTTTCCAGAGCTCAAGCAACTGCGATGCAGACAGTGACTGCGTTCCCTTCAGTGCCGTTTGAAATATGGTCTATCCACGAGTTCACCTACCTTGAACCTGCACGGTGTATCAACACAACCGTAGCCCAGAGAAGAGACTGGGTGGAGGGATACTGGGCCAAGTCAGACCCAGCGTTCAAGGATGGTGAAGGCGCCGAGTCATTCCTGGACTTTATATCTAGAGCTCAGTCTTTCTTAGATAGACTTGCAGAGCATTCTGCCCAGGACATCGCCGTGTTTTCACATGGGCAACTCATCAACGCGGTGGCTTGGCTGATTGAGTGCAGGCCACAGAAGATTGACGGTAAAGCTATGGCCGAATGGCGAGAGTACGAGATCATTAACCACGTGCCTAACTGCTCTGGTTACAAGCTTGCCAAGCACCCAGGCGATGCCGGCTGGAGAGTAAGTCTTGGGGAGTTGCGAATTGGCGTAACTCAACGCGTACCAGGCAGATCCTACCAAGCGGTTCGTGACCCCGAGCGCCTGCTGATTGAGGAGCGGGCCCAGGCCCTATCGACTGTAGGCTACCCGCTCAAACTAGATGATGATCCGGCTATCTACGTTGAGCAAAGGCTGGAAGAGGCTAGAGCAGAAGCTCGCTCATCCCAGGTCGGTAGAGTTAGCCAAAACACAGCGGCTGCGCTCTCCGCAAGAGAGGTATCTCAGGTACTAAGGGAGGCGATTTTCGGTCGAAGTGTCATGAGTAAAGTTGGTCAGCAGTCATGGGCCCACATCCATTCCGGCCATTTCCAAGTCGATGTCGATGGATGGCGAATGTCGATTTACAACGACTGCGATCAGCTCGACTACTGCGAACAATGCGTCAGTCCGGATGGACGGCGGTGGTCGTTTGACTCGGGAGATCGCTTTGGCACGGATCCCATTGCGCTGCTAAGCACTTGGGAACATCAGACACTCGAAAAACTGTTGAAAACCTTGTAGGGCAATTTTCATATCAGCCTGTCGTTACGATGGATAGGGGGCGTCGTAATCCCCCTCTAAGATTTTATGAAAATTAAACGTGAGCATGCCTCACCTTTCACAATGTTATTGGCGCAATCGCTAGCACGGAGCTATCTATGTGGATTTTGAACTCGGGGAAGAAACATTTTTTAGAGTTCCTTCGCAATACGTCAATTCAGTTTTTCCTTATGGTGCTGGTTGCCATATCTGCAGGAAAAGCTGATACGCTCATAGCAAAACATCGCTATGGCGACGCAGCCACCATGTGGTTGATTTGCTTCCTCATATTCTTATTACTTTATCTGGCTGCCCACGCCAACATTAAAAACTTCTTTATAGAGTTTAGGGCTGGGGCAACCCCCGGTCTTGATCCGTATGTTAAGAGCTTGGCTGGACAAGATCTCAAGCGTAAGAATCTTCTGACTTTCGTTTATCTACTGAAATACGGAAAGTCAGCTTTCGTGGAGGCATGCTTGCTGGTAATAGGTATTTATTTTGTCATGATATTCGGATTTTTTTATTCAGTTGAAAATGCACAAAGCTTTATAGCTAAGGAGGACGGCAAAGGCGCTGCGCTGGTTAAAGCGGGTCGCCCTGAAGAAAAATAAAACATAGCGGTGAGTTCGGGCTGTATGGCATTCGATGGCACGTCTTCGAGTTTTTTTGGACGGAGCGTTGATAAATGCGGGGGACATCCAGCCGTGTTTCACGGCTTAAATTGCCCGTCTTACCTTCGTCCTTTCCGCTGCTATGCTGGTTTTTGACTAATAGAGACGTGCATCATGACCGAATACTCGCTATCAGATGTGCTGGAAAGGATGTACCAAAATCAGCTCGCTCTCGAAGCTGCGCTCATGGAGCTGACGCTCCAGGTGGAAGCCCAGGGACATGCAGAAGTCGGCGACAACGTCCGTGGTGCGCTTTACACAATTGGGGAGAACGCTGGCCACATATAGCAGGGGCTGGCCCGTCTCAGAAAGCCTCCATGAGGCAGCCACTGGTCGATTTTGATCTCAAGCGAGTCAGGTGATCAGGACATCACGGGTACGCTCAATGGCCTCTTTTGGGCCAGCCGGGGTCACCTACGATCTATGAAACAGCCATACCAAGTGAATACTCGTTCTACTTAAATGCCGAACTACCCAAATATGATTGGGTTATTTAGGTCAGCTCTTGATCCATTTAAATGCCAAGAATCGTGGAAATTCCCATTTCTTTGGGTATAAAGACTGAACCTTGTTATTAGGGATCGGTTCGGACATGCTAGCCAATTGAAATCCATATTTGGCGAACGTCACTATATATCGTTCAATTGGCCGATGAATGTGCGTAGTTTTAAACTCGGAATCAGATAAAGATATCTTGAAGGGAGCCTTAATCATCAGCTCTTTGCTATAAGAAAACCACGACTCTTTTTCATACCCCCAATATCTTGGCCAAAAACACGGATGAGGAATGGTAGCTACAAATTCATCGCCTTTTTGTGCCACCCGTGAGAGGGTTTGAGCAAATTTGTCGAGTTGCGGATCTGCCGATAACATCATGGCTGCTAGAAAGACATTTTTCTCGGTTCGTGATTTTAGGTGAGTTTCGCAGTCTTCAAAGTCGGAGTTGATAAATTCAATGTTAGAAAAAAATGACAGTATAGATTTCGCAATGTTAATGCTCTGCAACGATGGTTCGACACACACGACTTTTTTGAACCTAGCGGCTAAGCGGCCCGTAAGCTCACCAGTCCCAGAACCGATGTCGACCAAGGTTGCCTCATCATCTTGACCAACAAGTGACTCAACCAATGGAGCCATGACATGAGTAAATGTGATATCTAATCCGTTGAAGATTTGCTGATGCCGTTCTGAGGCAAGGCAGTCCCACTCTCTGGCCAATTCTTGAGAAGATATGCTGTCAACGTACGAAAACCGTGAGTTCATAGTTGGTTTTCACCTTTTTTTTGAGAAATATTTTTAGCTATTTGCACAAGCTCGTAGGCCAGTTGAAATGAGGGATGTGCGCCAGAGCTGAACTCCTCAACTACCTGCTTATCTGCTTGCGCTCTTCCAATGGCAACTTTACTGCCGTCCCTACCATAGAATGCGATAGTAAAGCGGGCGCTTGGGTCACTGAGTAACTCCCGGCCATACACATAAATCTGAGCCCCTTTCGTTTCCAGCTCTCTCGAAAAATCAGTATGGTTTGGTAGACAAATTATCAGCTCACCGTTTTCTGCTTTTTCGCGCAGTAAGTTTTGTGACTTATCACCTTTTGCCCAACTCATGTCACGAGTCCAAATTGCTACTCGTCCTCCATAGGCTATCCAATGAAGCATGTAGTTGCAAATAGAATCAGGGTCGGATTGTTTAAATACTCTTTTTCCTTCTGCTACATATATCTCATAAGAAACTAAAAATATGTACAGAAAAACCAAAACCACCCCGACTATCGATATGACCGATGCTGAGGCTGGGGTTAATTTTCCCACATCCACAAGGGGGTATACAGTTGCAAGTAACGCAACCATGCTAAGAAAAATAAGAACTAACTTAACAGTTAAGGCTAGTACGTTGCGGGAGTGTTTCGGGCGAGGCCATTGCGCTTTTTTTCTAAACATCCTTGTCACCTCAATGCAAATCCGTTGGAGAAAATTCTCCGTACTTAGCCATTTTGGGCAGTGCGCTGATTTTACAGCATTGATTTTCATAACATCCTGCCCTGTGTTGGTCGCAGCGAGTTTACCGCTTTTTTCTGCACCTGCGATGCTGCGTATTGCGTATCTGGGGATGAGAGCGGAGGCCTATTCTTCAAGGTAGGAAGCTGGTCGTCCCTAAAAGGGATCAGATTTTCTGATTTGGCATAAAATGCATGATCCAAACCAGAAATTAAGAAATCGAATCGGGAAATCCGACCGACGCTCAGCGCTAGAATGACACCATCACGCGGGCTCGCTGGTTTCTCAGACGCTACGGCCATCTAGGCAATAGACATGGAAACTGAAAAACCTTAGCTTGCTGAAACAAGAGATCAATGGAGCGAAAACGGGATGAATGACTCTTTTTCTAAGCGCAACGGATTTCATCGCACCCAAGAGCGTGAAATCACCATCAGGGAGGATGCGCCTGAGGAGCTGCGTGGGTATTTGGTTCAACTGGCCTACGAGTGCGGATTCAAGCCCTCAGGTCTGCGGGCTATTCTTTGTAAAGCCCTAAAAAAACAGCCTGATTCGAACAACTGGAGCGAATTTCCCAACGTTGACTGGGAGGTGAACAATCTTCTCCAGGAATGTAAGTGGTACAAAGTTTATGACGTAATCGAGCGCATCCAAGCCGATTTGGGTCAGTACAACTATAACCCTGATACTTACGAACATTTTCACACTGAGTTAAATGACTATTTCGTAGAAAATGGCATTGGTTGGAAGCTTGTAGATGGCCTTGTCGAAATTCGCGGCCCGGAATCATTTGAAGTCATCGTGAAGAATGCTCGGGAGACCGAGCGCGCATTCGGCCACGTGACAGCTGGGAAGGAGTTGCACGAAGCGATTGCAGATCTCTCCCGTCGCCCCTCTCCTGATCCAACAGGTGCCATCCAACATGCTATGGCATCATTAGAGTGTGTTGCCCGAGAAATCACTGGTGATGTCAAAGCGAATCTGGGTGACATTCTCAAACGACACAACACCATCATTCCTCCCCCATTGGATCAGGCTGTAGCAAAAGCTTGGGGTTACGCATCTGAAAATGGTCGGCACATACGCGAAGGGCGAGAACCTTCATTCAATGAAGCTGAGTTGATAGTTGGCCTATGTGCCTCTCTCGGTAATTACCTTATTAAAAGTGCGCAGGCGGACGAGCCAAATTGAGCACAGGACGGTGATTTCCATCCATGCTAATGGGCGCGACCGTCACTGCAACACTCGGGGAGTGAAATGGTGCTGCCCCTGTGAAAGCCTTAGAAAATCGCGCAGGCTCGCACGTCCATTACCGCGCTGAAACGTAGCGATGACGTACCTAGAGTTGACTGTGGTCAGTACCCAAAATCGGCCCTCGCGCTCCGCCTTAATGACGTCAGATGTCCGGATCAGGTGACCGTCGCCCAACCGTCCATATTGGTCTTTACGGTTGTGACCAAACACGACGCCCAATCCAGCACGAGCCTTTATGGATACTCCGCAGAGATAGGCTGTGATCGGTTTGTCGAAGCCTTGCTTTTGGGCCTTGATGATTCGCACGAGGTCAAAGTCAGTGTGACGTTTTCCATGAAAACTCACATCCAAAGCGTTCAGCATAATTGCGCTCCTTTCGCAGCCAGTATGGAGTTACCAGGAAATCTGCACGGAACCATCTGCCCTGATATCGTGCGGGATTCTTGGTAAATCTCAGGCTGTGCGAATCATGTTCGCGTGATAGATCGGACGAAGGTTGCTCAGTGCATCAGTGTTGAAGCCAGGTTGGTGAGAGCTGTGATATTTGGAGCCGTTCTCCACATCTAGCAGGCACACAACACACTCGTTTTGGTCTTCGCCAAGCGTCACCTTGGTCAGTGCTTCCATGCGCCATCCTGTGGTGCCATTCATATATGCCGGCGTGACCACCTGAACGTCGGTGATGATCGTCTCCTCGTCTTGTGCAATCAGCACCTGCTGTAATCGAGGTTCACTGTCGATCATCAGAACCACTTCGGTGGTTCGGCCCTTGTGGTGAGCCTGGACGGTGACGTGATACCAGTGATTTCGAAGAACTTTGGATACCTGATGCCATTGG
Organism: Pseudomonas sp. DWP3-1-3b3; assembly: GCF_049896305.1. Classification (NCBI taxonomy): domain Bacteria; kingdom Pseudomonadati; phylum Pseudomonadota; class Gammaproteobacteria; order Pseudomonadales; family Pseudomonadaceae; genus Pseudomonas; species Pseudomonas sp. DWP3-1-3b3. Next base: position 28,857 of record NZ_JAFCUA010000015.1, read on the forward strand.
TACTGGCCTTCACCAAACATCCCCGGCATGCCAAGCATATCGGCGTCGTGTGTTCTAAACATTGTATTTCCTGAGCCTCAAAGGGCTCCGTTACGAAGCGCATGTTAGAAGAAGGAAAATACTTCCTTCAGGCTGGCAGGCTGTTCATGGCCAGGGCCGATCAAGACGTAGACAGTGTTCCTCGTTTCGAACACAACCCCGTCGTGGAAACCGGTGCACATGCTTGAACGAACCCAATCCCCCCTCTCGAAACGACCTTGGCTATCCTCGGCCACGTTGTGAGCAAAAACGATCATCGGGAGCTGGCCCACTGCATGCAGTTTGGCGAGTTCGTCGGGGGTTAATTCGATTCGAAATATTGTCCAGTCTCGAACTAGGCAGTAGGGCTTTCTAGGAAATCGTTCGACTGATAAAGCTCGTGCCTCGGAAGTACCTAACAAGCCCTCAAGGGGCGTTCTCGGCCCTTTCATAAAGTCGGGCTCTTGGACGCTAGCCATGGGATTTACCTCAATTAATAACCCGGAAATTGACAATTCAACCCCGCTTGTTGTCGCTCGCCCCTCGCAAAGAGTCTATCCGCACGCCAGTTGCGTTGGCTTGGAGGCGTCAATCGAATCGCGGGAAGCCTGCCTGAAAGTGCTAATAGCACCATAATACGGATGATAGTCCGTGTTATGGTTCGCCGCAATATGGCCTTATCCTCGATTTACTTGGGGAAATGTAATGGAGGCCGCAGAAGCCCTGGCTGTAGTAGTACGAGCATTGCGAAGAAGAAAGGGTTTTACGCAGGAAAACCTGATCACGATTGACCGTTCCTACTGGGGCCGGATAGAGCGTGGAGAGGTGAACATCACGATTGATGTGCTCATTCGTCTTGCAGCGCTGCTGGAGGTGGAGCCGGCCTCGCTGATTCTCATGGCGACGTGTCTACAGTCCGATGAGCCGCTTAGGGAGGGACTAAAGCGTCTGAATAAGCAGCTAAATAGGATTTCGAAGGACAGGGTTGATCAGGAGATGGAGTCATTAGCACAAGCAGGAAAGCTGCCGCCTGGTCGACCTGTCCGATCCGATGCGGCGCAAAAGGCGGCGGAGGCTAATCGCCTGAATAGTGAAGGAGTTCCGGTCGCTGAGATCGCGGAAGCGCTGGGGCTGTCGAAGACCACTATTCGCAGATATCTTAAAACAACCACATCCGAGCAAACTGATTCCGAATGATTTTTCAACGACAAGCTCCCGGCTAGAAATGTCACAGGAAGGACTGCTATGGAGAATTGCATAGGAACACCTTGGCCCAACGGATCTTCATCAGGTTGTAGTCGCGACATGGGCGGATGTCCGGTTCTCCGTTCGTAAAACAGTATCTATTCCGTTCATGCTGAGCATTTAGCGGGTAGACCATTCGACAGAGGAGGTCGGTAATGCGAGAAAGCGGCGAATTGGAAAAGGGGCGGCTTGAACTGTTACGTAATGATCTGGCCAAAAAATTAGTAGGACTTTCTAGCGACGCTCCTAGCATTGCTGCCAAAGGAGCAGTTATCGCGAGCCTTGCGGGGCTGTCGTATTGAAATCGAGCTGGGAATTTGACGTCCACGCAGGCTCCACCGAAGACCCCACTCCGCAAGAATCCTACTAGAACTTGCCGGGCGAAATGCCGCCCCTTGAGATGCTTTATGAACCCAGAACTAACTGAAGAAGAAATGCGACGTGCGCTGTTCGGTACGACTCATCCCGAAGAGCAGGTGCCGACGCCTCAAAGACAGGAGGGTGTGCCAGAGGTCGTCTCTACATCGCCTGCAGCAGCTCCCTTAGTCAAGAAGAAAGCGGCAAAAGCGTTTACGCCTAGGCTGCGGGTCACGCTACGGGTTGGGAACGAGTTTGAGGGGAAAATGATCGAGTTGATTCACGAGGCCAATACGATGAGCTCGTTACTTGCTGAGCAGGAGGCTGTGAGGTCTGCAAGGAAGAAGTACAAGTACGTAGAGGTCGTCTCTGTTAAATCGATGTAGAGGCCCTATCTGCGAGTAAGCGAAGTAGCTGATCGCTTTGGTGATGGCTTTTTGCCTCGATGCCGGCTAGATTTGGAGCTTTCTACGATCAAGGAAGGATATGAAAAAGCTCATCGCAGTAATGGGAATCTGTGTCGCACTTAGCGGTTGCGCTACGTCCCACTACACCGCAGGACGAGACTTTCCGTCGGTCAGTGTAGCGAGCATCACCAAAGGTAAAACCACTACTTCAGAACTGAAGTCGCTATTTGGCGAGCCCTACGCCAAGAGCGCCGTCAGCGAGACTGACGAGAAGTGGATCTACACCTACACCAATGGCTCAGCCCATGCCCAAAGCTACGTGGTCACCATGAAGGTGACGACTACGGGCACTCAGAAAACTCTCGACCTCTTGATCCGAAATGACGTGGTCATCAACTACACCTTCAGCGAAGGCCCCGCTCCAGGCAGTACCACTGCGACGAACTAAGTTCGCCACCTTGCCATTGAGCGACCCACTGCGCTCAGTACGTTGTTGATGGAGCAAGCTCATGGACAGAACCTATGCCTTCGTGGATGAGTCCGGGAATTCCGACCTTGATACGTCAAAGGGAGGAAGCTCGGGCTTCTTCATCGTGTGCTCCATTCTAGTGGCAGAGAAAGACCTGGAGGCTGCTTATGCCCAAGCTGAAGCACTCCGCGAGCGGCATTTTCAAACGGGCGAGATCAAATCCAGCAATCTTAAGCCCAAGGATTCAGATCGCCGTGCCCGGATCCTAAACGAGCTAGCCGATCTGCCATTCAGGCTCTATTTCACCGTCGTTGATAAGTCCCAAATTCGCAAAGACGGTGGCCTTCGTTTCAAGACCTCATTCATAAAATATGTGAATGGGTTGCTCTATGAACGTTTGTTCCGCGCATACCCCGACCTCCAGATGATCGTAGACGAGCATGGTGGCCAGGAATTTCAGGAGAGCCTCAAAAGCTACGTTTCAGAACGGTTCGTCGATGACCTATTTGGCGATAAAGATGCCTTCCAGACGATGGCCAGTAAGGACAACGTCTTGGTTCAGGTTGCAGATTTTTTTGCTGGCTCAGTCGCTCAGATCTACGAAGAGAAAGCATCGGAAGAAGCAGTTCTTGCCTACAAAAAGATTCTACGAAGCCTGACCCTTGGAATGCTTGAGTGGCCATCCAAGTACCAGTCTCTTCTGCCACCGCCCACGGATGAATTTGGGTACGCTGACTACCAGGTACACCAAGAAGCTCTCCGCCAGGCCGACCTCTTTAGCCAACGGGTTGGTGAGCACCCTGATGAAGATGAGCGCCTGCAGCTAAGCATCTTGCGGTTCTTGAGATTCCAGAGCGAATTTGTCACTAAGGATTACGTGCTGACTACTGAGATCATGGCCCATCTAAAAGACAGCGGATTGGGAGAGGTCAACGGCCAGAGAATCCGATCCAGTGGCATTGCCAAGCTTCGGGATGCGGACGTCATCATCACCAGCGCGGCGAAGGGCTACAAAATTCCCCAGACGCGTGCAGACATCAACGACTTCCTAGAGCGGGCATCCGGCATCGTCGTCCCTCTTCTCGAACGCGTTAAAAAAGCGCGCGACGTGTATCGGCTAAGCAGTCGAGGAGAATATGACATAGTGACGGCAGCCAACCTGGCTGAGCTTGCCAAGCTGCTGACTGCGCTCGAGGCGTTTGCCGATGATTGAGACATGCCCCCCACTCAAGTAACAATTGAGCGGCAATGAACGCAAAATCACCATTAATGTAAAGAGCCTATCTTCAAGGACTTCTGCGTATGAACAAGCATTACGTCAAGACACAACCGCTAACCGATTCGCAGATTAATATCCTTACTCAAGGTGCTTCTACTTCCTATTACGGTGAAGAACTCCAGTACATGGTAAAAGCCGGATTGATGGAGATGACACTTTACGGTCAGAAAAAATTTGAAGAAGCCTTCAAAGGCTCGGACATCAGTAGGCGGTTTCGCCCCAGTGCACGCGGTCTCGCCAGCCTTTCACTCGTTGAACCGGGGCGACTTCCTGATGCTGGTTTGTCAGCTAGGATACAAACGCCGCCACCGAAGCAGGAGATATCCTGCTTGGCCCTTGGGTTATTGCTCTACAGCCTGGAGTCAGACTCCATGCGCTTTTCAATGACCAGTACATATCGAGACGGCATGTATTCTGCGAAGCATGACCTCATCCGTATGGGCTTCCTCCATGACCCCATATCCAATGACCTTTCATATGGATCCGCCGTAGTTGAATACACGCCGGAAGGCGCCGCAGTAATTACCGGTATTTTGGAGGCTGCGTCCCGCGATTACGGGGCCGATCTGGCCGAGACACGTGAAGCGCTTTCGGTGCTCTTCCTCGCAACTGGTGGCTATCAGCTAGACTTGGATGCCACCTTTGCTGCCACACGCGAGCAATGGGCAATCCTGGAAAAGTACAATTTTGCCTCCATTTCCCGCTCAGGCTCAGGGGATGACCAGAGCCCAAAGGTTCATGCTCCTTTTGTGATCACTTGGTTTGAGGGCATCAGCAAACCGTACCCCTATTCGACCTTGGGGCAATTTAATCTGAAGATCACAGAGGTTCAAAAAATCTATCCAGAAGTAGTTGCCAAGTTCACGGCTAATCAGACCGTGGGCGAACTTTGAGCACCAGATGACGGCCACTATGGTCGAGTTCTGCCTGCGCTGGCCAAACCCAATAGCTCGGTAATAGTCGCTGCATGGTCGAACGGTTTTCTTCATCGTGATTATCTGAGCCGTTCAGAGACTTGAAGCCAACCTGCTGAGCTGAGAGGGGCGTGGATTGCATATTGGCAACGCTGTAAGCATCAAGCGCAAGCAGAGCGCGCCGGCCCGCGACGAGCAGAGGCTTGAGGATGAACGCCCGCAGGGCCATAACCTGGCGCAGCCAGGTTATGGTTCACGCCAACGGTGCGTCGAAGGGGTCAAGCCCAAAACGGATCTACCGGAAATAGCCATGAAGCTACGAGGCAGGATGGTCGCCAAAGGCTTCGCGAAGCAGGCTCTGCATCATCACCGAAGCAGGGCCCTGGAGAAAATGCTCCTGACTGCTGATCTCGAACCGCACAGGATTGATGTGAACGACAGTTGCCCCGTGGCCCAAAGCACGTAGCGGTAGCTCAGCAGCCGGGTAAACGATTCCAGACGTACCGACCGACAGTAAGATATCGCAGTCATCCGCAGCTGCGAGACCAGCACTCCACGCGTCCTCAGGCAGCATCTCGCCAAACCACACAACTCCTGGCCGGACATACCCACTGCATGCGCTGCATCGCGGCGGCTCAATCCTACTCCCACCCTCCGGCAGGGCTTCGGATGTGATGGACAGCGTATACGCCAGCCCGCAATCGATGCACCGAGGTGCATGCAGGCTTCCGTGCAGATGAATCACATCCTGGCTGCCGGCGCGTTCATGAAGGTCATCTACGTTTTGTGTGACCACTGTCAGCTTTGGCAAATACTTGGTCAGTTCGGCGATAGCGCGATGCGCCCCGTTTGGCTGCGCCTGGACAACCTTGTGCCGGCGCCATTCGTACCATCCCCAACACAGTGATGGGTCAGCTCGGAAGGCATCGCTGGTCGCGAGCTGTGCAGGATCAAACCGCTCCCACAGCCCCGTCAAAGCATCTCGGAATGTTGGGATGCCGCTTTCTGCTGATGCACCAGCGCCAGTAAAGACCACGACGTGCTGAGCCTCCCGCAACCGCTCAGCGAGGGAACTGATAGTCACAAACTAACTCCTTGAGATGCCGCAGTTGATCATCGCTCACGCGGCCTGAACCCGCAGCAGAATTCGAATGAGGCAAATTGAATTGGTTGAAGCCGCACCTTACCTGGTGCCATTCGGACGATCTCCCCATTTTCAACCATCCAAATATAATATTGCGAAAGCCATCAACGATGGGTAGCATCCACTAAAGGTCTAGAGAACCATCCCCTCCCGCCCCTCTTGGGCACGGTAAATCTCTGGTGAAAAATTCTTTGCTACGCTCCTGACTGAGCACTGAATGGCAAGGGGAGGCCCCCGTTCTTACATGTGCTCATCATGGAGAAAGGTATGCCTGCTCTCAGCGTTGCCGAAGCCAAAGAATTAGCACACTACGTAAAGCATTCTCACGCTCACATCTTCAATACCGTACCGCTCGGGAAATGGCTGACAGCTATATCGCGCGCCTGTGGGTTCCGTGACTGGAACGTGATGAGCGTCAAAGCACCGAAATTACCTGACTTGCCCAGTGATGATTGGGGAGACTCTGGTCTCGGTTTTGCTGTTGTTTGCGCGCCGGGACGTGCGACCTCCTACCACTTGATCCATGATCGCAGCAACGCTTGGAACATGGTGCAAGTTGCCGAAAAACTAGCTCAAAGGATCGCCAGCGGTGGAGAACATCGGTTTTCAGGCGCAACTTCAAAGTTTTCGTTGCTAGACCCAGCTGAGCCTATAGAAGACTGGCCAGTTTTCAATCTCCCCATACGAAGAAAGCATTCCACAGCGCTTCCCCCTGTTCAGGTCACGATAGCGAACGGAGAAGTCACCATTTGGCTCTGGTGGCTAAGTCCACGTTACCTGCTTCGCGCAGGCGATCCAGGTGAGCCGGAAACCCTCGCCTTCTACTCTCTGCATGAGCAATCCATGACTCCCAAAAATGAGTGCGTTACAAGCTTGTTTTTGCGTGAGCTGACCGGAAAGGTCTTGCCGAGAAAACATTGCTACTACTGCACCGAGCTTCCAAACGAGCGGCACATTTTCAGGCTGATGCTCGTTCAGGAAGGCAGTCGTGATGGGCAAGCTACCCCATACACCTACGATAATCATGAATCCGCAGCCAGGCAGAAAATAGCGTTGAACTCGAGCCTTGGGTTGAGTGAGCGGGATGCCCAAGCCGTATCAGCGGTATTCGCCCAATACGATCCTTACTATGAAGAGGATTATTTCGACGATTACTCGCACAACAACGACTAACTCAGCCATTGCCAGCTAGGAATCAATCTATATGTCAACGTATCACTATCAGTGCCAACATTGTTATTGCACCACCAGCATGTGGGAGGTGGAAGATGGCGAAGACAACTACTACGGCGGAGCCATTGAAGACTGTGGATGTACCTCGCACCATTGTAGTCAGGATGACGATGATGACTAACGCTTGACGCTCATAGGCATGACCGCAAGCGGAGCGCGCCGGCCCTTTGGGCCAAAGGCCTGAGGATGGAAGCCCGGAGGGCCAAAACCTGGCGAAGCCAGGGTTTGGTTTACGACAGCCGTACCCCGACAGGGGCAGGCCCAAAGCAGGGATACCCTGGATCGGCGTCAATCTATGAAGTAGGAAAAGCCCCAATTGCCCTCGTGAGTTAGGCTCTATCATTTTCAAGCCTAATCCTTGAAAGCAGCGCTACTGGTTGTCGGTAATCCGACTGCGTATGCCAATGAGGTGTTGGCTGAGTGGTGCCCCATCCTCTCGCTAATTTAGCGCATCAAGTCGGCATAACCATCGGTGGTCTTGCGTACGCTATGAGGTGTGACCAGGGACGCATCAATATCCGCTTTCCGAGCCCACAAGACGCAGATTTTTCTCAGCGCTTCAGACGATAGTGGACGTTCAGGGCCATTAATCGCACGGAACAGATACTCTCCGTCCGACAACTTCGAGGTCTTGATGTACTGCTCGAACACCGACCTGTGCCTAGCGGGAATTGCATCGAGTACCTTCTTGGTATCAAGGCTCTTCACGCCATACACCGCACCACCGTGCCGCATTCTTGCCGATAGAAACTCGCCTGTCCGCAGCGCACCCAGCATGCATGCGAACAGCGCCCGATCTCTCAAGCTGCCGGATTCGGACAAGATATTCTCCAGCGTCTGAATATGTTCTTTGGACAGTCCTGACTGAGCCCGGCTAACCCGTTCAGGTGACGGGCTATGACCATTACTTGGAGAAACCTGCGCACGTTTGAAGGCTACGAGTTTTTTCAGGGACAGATCGCTTACAAGCCGTTCCAGCTTCTGTTGATCCAGAGGAAGCAATGTTTCCGGCTGCAGGGCAGTGTCGATGGCTGAACGAATTGCCTGCCTGACGTCGGCTTCGAGTGGTACGGGGGCATCTGGAGGCCAGGCCTTCGCGGTCTCGCTGAGATCGTGGAAGCTCTGATAACCCAGTCCTAGTGCGAGCGCTTTCTGAGCATCTGCAAGCGAGATCGGGGTTGAGCCATACCATCGCTCTTGCAACTGTTTGGACAGGCTTTTGAAACCACGATTTCGGATCAGATCGTCTGGATAGACTGGGACGCGCATAGCAATTCTCCGGTAGCGTCAGGGTGTCGGCTGCCCGCTGACTATCGTCGAAATGCGTGCGTTAAAGAGGGTGTTGCAACCTGTGGCTTTAGAGCCTTCACGAGCCGACCGTTTGATCCAGGAAGATCAGAGGCGGCGAAAGTAGCATGGCAATCTGCGAAGCGTCTACGATAGTTCCGATACTGGACTGGTTCATCAACCAGGATTTGCCCATGTAATGCTCCCAAATGGAAACATCACAATGGAGGTGCTGTCAGATAGCCCGCATCCAATCTAGAGTGCTACGGAAAACGGGAAACTCTTGGTCAATTAGCTCTGGCTGCCAGTTCCTGATGCTGTCCTCCTGGGCGATGATGGCTGCCTCTCCCTTCTCCTCAATATTTAATGCGTCCTCAATGCACCCCATTGGCCAGACCCAAGTTGAGAACGTTGCCTTCATGGCTTCATGGGCTGCCTTTGCGAGCGGTCGGCCTTCAGCATGTCTCGCGAAGGCAGCCCAACAGTCCGCTGCAGTTCCGCTTTGGGATTTTTGAGGCATTCCATTTCCTCCAAGCTGGAAACCTTCGGCTTGGCTGACCACTCGAAGTACAGATTTGACGTTATCCATCTCTTCGCATTCCTTGGTAAGCCAGGGGCCTCTAGCGTGGGTGAATGCAAAATCCAAGTCAGCGATCACGCCACATTTGATACCCATTGCCGTCAGTACAGAAAATCCTTTAGGTATAGCGGTGCAACTCCCAAGGGCAACGAAACAGATCCGTTCAAGCTCCGGACTAACGCCATAGAGCTTTTCGTAAATGAGGGGTAACAACCTCTGGTCAGTTTTGCCCTCACACAAAATTACCTTTTCGGCGAAATAGATCTCCGCAATGTTTCCGAGCTCAAAAAGCGTTCGAGATTGGGCTTGAGCCTCTGCTATAGCTTGAGTAACCGCCGTGCCCATAGGAATCCGAACCTCGGAACCGTTCTCCCGTGAGCGGCGCACGATCACCGTTTCAGGCGCATTATCCCTGCTTACCATCAATGGCGAATGGGTCGTGAACACAACTTGGTAGCCGGATTTTGAAAGCACAAGGAGTGCTTCCCTAAGGCCCCTGACACCTTGTGGGTGGAGAAAAATCTCGGGTTCATCGATCAGCAAGAGACGACGAGAAAGGTCTTGATCGCGGGTTTTACGGATGTCGGCTAGGAGCCGGATCAAGGCCATTTGTATTGCGCGCTGAGCACCGCTACCTAAAGTGTCGAATCGTCTGGTTTGACCAGATATCTCATCTGTCACGTTCAGATCACCGCTCTTGAAAAACTCCTTAACGTCGATTGACGGTACGTCTAGGTTTAACATCAAACCAGGGAAGAAGCTTGAGAGGGCATTGGTGGCGCTGGTGTCGAACTCAGTCAGCAGAGGGGATCTGTTTTCACCGTCTGTTCCCAGGATATTCCTGACTGCTGTGAGCGCATCCTGAACCTCTTGGTGGGCAGTGAGGATGGGCGCCATGATTTCATCTAGGAGCCCACGAATTGTGCTCCCAGCTTTGCCTTTACCTAAGTCTTCCTGAACATCGTCCATGGCGCGGATATGCAACGCTTCTGGTAGCAACGCCGAAATGGCTTGAGGCAGGCCCGTCGGATAGGAGCGCCAAGAAGTAGGGACACCTTGATCATCGAGTTCAGCATTTTCCCACACCTCCGTGGAAGGCCTAGCCGAGCCTAACGCAGAAACTCTGATCCAAAGGTCACCGCCGATGCAGTAGGGGTTAATAGCGGCTTGATGTCGGGCTTCAGGGATCTGCGCAATCAGCTCCTCGGTAATCCCGGACACGCAGGCGCTTATGATGATGGGCTGGGCAGGGTCATTCGCATCTGTCTTCGCAAATGCCTTGGGCGCAAGCACCAGCCTGATCGCGTCCAGGATAGTAGATTTTCCTGCGTTATTTTGACCGACCAGTGGGGTGAAATCGCCGAGGGGCAAGATCACTTGCCTGCAAGAGCGAAAGTTCTTGATGTGTATTTTGCTCAAGGCGTGCATGGGGTGAATTCCTTTTCTACGGTGGGAAAGGCTCCTCAGCGTAGCTGGAAAGTGGCGATGCGCCATAATCTTGGGATTAGCAGCGCTGTGAGCACTTATTCTCTCTCGCGCAAGCGGAGCGCGCCGGCCCAGGATGGGCGAGAGGCTTGAGGATGGAAGCCCGGAGGGCCAAAACCTGGCGAAGCCGGGGTCTGCTTTACGACAGCCGTACCCCAGCGGGGGGCAAGCCCAAATCGACTTGAAAGTCAGTCGACGTCGAAGCACGGCACAGGAATCTTTCTAAGGCTTCCACTTGTCCTTCCAACACGTCAAAATAGTCTTTTGACGTGCATACAGGATGTTTAATGCTGACGATCATCGTTCGCTATTTTGAGACTGTGATCGACCCCGCATCAGGGCTTGAAAAGCCAAATCTGCTGGGAACTGAATCCTACGAAAATATTCGCGAAGCGCTCATTCCCGGCCTACCAACACCTCGGCCAGGCAAGAAGACGCCGCCGATATATGTCACAAAATGCTTTTCGACCTCGCAATTCCACCGTTGGGAGTTGCAATCAGTCGTCAGCACACCTGCGAATGGAGCCGACCCGGCGGTCTTTACGATCTTCCTCAAGGCCCAAGACGTCGCTAAAGAAGTCTTCCTCTATCAGACGCTGAAGAAGGACGGTAACCAAACGATCACTAAGCTGCTCAGGCCTGGCACATTGGTTGAGGTGGACTACGGGTTTGTTCAGTATACCGGGCGCACTGACGCGAGCACCAAAACCAACAAGCGTTATAGCGACACTCTCTTGGCGGGAGAAATGTACAAGCGCCGATTGGCTGTCGTAGTGAAGGTAGTGTCGACCAATCTCGTTCAGGTCGCTCCCGTGACATCCGTCCAGCCCTCGCTGGGTGACAAGTCTGTATTCCAGATTGAGCAGCGCACGTTGAACAGGATGCCGCGCTATAAATTTAGCGGTAAGTCCAGTTACGTGCTTTGTGGCAGGACGGAGTCCGTGTCGATTCAGCGCCTCCTGCCTCCTGTGAGTTTTGGCACAAGTGTTCCCTCTCGGAATGTCCGCTACACCGTTACCCTGAGCAAGGCTGAGGAGAAGCTCTTCAAGGCTGCATTGGTGCACGCAGTTGGCGTTTCCAGCTATGTGCCTTACAACCAATTCCTTCAAGAAAACGTCAGGGCCGACACGCTCCAGCAGGACGTTGATCGTCTCACTCGAGAGCTGGAGGCATCCATCGCTGCCTTGCGCGCATCGACCACAGCAGGCAACCTTGCAAGACGATGGGCGTCAGAGTGGGAGCTTAACTATGATGAAGGCCTTGAGGCTCAGCGAGAGCTGGATCGCGCCTGAATCGAGTAGAGGTGAGCTGGATTCCGTCAATTCGGTTGACACGTGTGGCACCTGTTCTATATAATTTGCATACATGGTCGGGCTAAGAGTGCAGGACTCCACCCCGGCGACACGGCTAATACCGTCTCCTGTGAAAGTAATGATGTTCAAAAAACCGCCCCCAAAAGGCGGTTTTTTTGTGCCTGTCGTTCAGTGCTCGGAGCTCTGAGGATCCAGATACTTTGCAAGGCTGAGCGCGTATTTCAAGCGTCTCTATCAGACGCACGCGGTATTGACGCCAATTGCCAACGTGAGTGAGATGCCGGCTTAGTATGCCTCCCGGCAGCCTCTTGGCCCAAACCTGAGTCCGAACAGCCACTCGGGTTGGCGACACATTGATTTCGTGACGGTAGCCGCTTAGGATTGCCCTCAAATGGCCATCATCCAAGTTCGGTAGACCTGCTTGACCAGACACGGAAACCGGCGCGCTGCGCCATTGTTAGGGCTTGCAAAATGAGTTTGGAGTTTCTAAACAATAACTATGAGCGTGTCAGCTACCTGCTGAACCTTCTCACGACTCGCGCAACAGGAAAGCCCGCAAGCGATAGTGAGTTTCAGCAACTGCGTTTCGTGCTCCTGAGCGATTCGGCGGTCGCAGCTCTCCTGCCATCGTGGCTAAAGACGCATAGCAGTCTCGACTCTTTCTGGAACTTCATCCAACCAAAGTTCAAAAGCTATGCCGACAGACGAGACTTCCTGTCTGCTGAGTTCACACCACTGCTAGATGCCTTAGAGTCTCCAGATGCTGTGGTCTTGCCGGCCACCAGCCCGATTCCTGCGCCGAGAGCTGCGAGCATCTTTCCTAGTGGGGCCAGTCATTCCGGGCGTGCGAGTACGAACAGCCCACCTGCCACAGTTCCTAGAAACAAGCGAAATGTGTTCATCGTCCACGGTCGAGACAACGAGGCGAAGCAGGAAGTAAGTCGGTTCATCGAATCGTTGGGGCTGAAGGCCATTGTGCTGCATGAGCAGGCTAGTGGCGGTAAGACTATCATCGAAAAGATTGAGCACTATGCAAATGACGCCGACTTCGCGCTGGTGTTGTACACGCCATGCGACCTAGGGCGCGGTGTAAGCGAAAGCAACCAATCGCCTAGGAATCGAGCGCGTCAAAATGTGGTGTTTGAGCACGGATACCTTATGGGGCATCTTGGGCGGGAGAACGTTTGCGCTCTCAAGAAGGGTGATATCGAGACACCTAACGACATAAGCGGAGTGGTGTACGTCGATCTGGATGCCGCCGGAGCTTGGAAAGCCGAAGTGGTCAGAGAGCTTCGGAGCTGCGGCTACAAGATCAGCCAGTGGTAGTTGCAGGGCGCCTTCGCGCCCTAGTGCACATCAGTCTAGTGTCCTAGGCTCACAGTTACGTCCGGACTTGATGCGTCCATTTGGGTGCGTGTCTGCAGCGCTATCTGAACTCTCGATGTGATCTAATTAACTAAACCTTTGCTGGCACATGCTGCTTTGAATCTCCCCTAGCCCAATCATCGCTCCAATGAGTCATCTGTGGTTTGCCGTGCTCGTACCACACCACACCCTCTGAGCGTCGTCGGGATGCATTTTCGTTTTCACCGCCCGGCCATGCGCTCCTATCCGTGATAAATATCCATACGCAGGCGAGCCCATCTTCCTTCAGGAATGCCTGGAAAAGTTGCTGGTCAATGAACGCGTGCGAACCATCACCTGAGCTTCTACCGCAAACGAAGCGCGTCTCCCCTGTTTGATCTACATAGATTGCCGGATCTTCAGGGTCTGGCTTTAGGTTGAGCCTCTGGGCGAGCCACGGCGCTGGTATCAAAGCTTGGGCGCCTTCGGGCATTGAGACATCCAAGTGTTGCTCCCAGTAGTGACGGAAGCAGGGATAGGCGACCTCTATCTCACCCAATTCGTAAAATTCGTATATTGACCACTGCTCTTGTGCCCATGTCGAGCGCCATGGCGCTTCTCTGAGATAACCATCGTTAGTGAAGTCACGGGCAGTCCAAGAATCTACGTCCAATTTTTGCTTTGTCCGGATGTAATCAAGAAGTTGCTGTTCGTCTTCCTTTCTCACGACTACCGGTAACAGGAAGCGCCACTGTGATTGCCTGGAGCCATGCTCCCGACCTTGCTTCTCTTCGTATCGCTCGGTTACTGAGCGATGTTCGTGCAGGACTACCCACGTCCCACCGGTTAAATCTTCACGGCCAACTAGGTTCGTTATGCCGGCTGAAGGTTCCTCTTCAAAAGGCCATTTCCCCACATCCGCTTCGAGAGTCTCTCGAATTGATATCTCAAATTTCTCAACCGACGGGTATTGCCTTTGGGGGCGACTGCGCCCGTCAGCAAGCAAAATGGTTGGATCGATTTCTCGATGAGTGCCGATGTCCAAAGGGTAGGCATACCGACGCGATCCCTGCTCAGTCCTTTCTGATAGCCATCTGTTGTCGGCTAGGCTGCAGAGAAGCTCATCGAGAGCAAGCCATTGGTATTTTTTCCCTATGCGCTCAACTAATGGCCGATCCCGACTGTAGTCATGCCGAAGGCTGCGATCATGTGGAAACAGCTTTTTCGTCCAGCCAAAGCTATAGGCTCGTTTAGCGACCCAGCGCTTCGCCGAATTTATGTCGATATGAGGAAGCTGCTCACGAACATTTCTAGACGACTTGAAGCGTTTTTTATATTCTTTTTTATATCTAGTCCGCTCTTCAGAGTTTAAAAACTCCAGAAGCAGGCTTTCAGCCATCTTGAAGTTTTTTGAGCTTTCTTCAACGTCTTGCTCAGAAAGACCGAGCCTGAGATCTCTGAAGGGATTAGGGCTAAAATCATGCATCAATTTTAGAACGCGAGTCCTCAGCTCGCAGTGGTTAATGACCTCATCCTCAAACCTGTCATAAATTTCGGTAGCGCTAAGTGGCTCAGGTGAAACCAGTGGTACGTTCAAAAATGAGCTGACCCTAGGTTGGATTTGATAACTCGCGAAATCGCCTCCCCAGCCCGTGCAAGAATCCAAAATCTGCGAGTCCCCGGCCTGCTTAGCGACCTTTTCAAGGGCCTCTTCGGATACGGAAAGCCTGATGCTTTTGGAGTGATAAGGCGGCATCGCCTTCACGATATCAACCTGTTCAGGCAGGTGATCATTTAGCAACGCTAGCTCAATAATGCCTAATGCACTGTCTCTGAGTATGATCGACAGCGGTACAGCCTCTCTGTCAAAAACCGATGTATTTGCGATCTCCGAATAGGCGTGTAGTCGATGCTGGTCTGGATCGATGCAGCATGCGCCATAGGCCGCTGTGTGCAGGCGTTCAAGGACGTAGAGATCATCAACTCCGGAAAAGTCTGTGCAGAGCATCCCATACAAGCTGGGGTTCCAAATCATGAGCGACGTTAGCGCCTTGGTAGCTTTGTCTCGCAGTTCCCGGTTGGAGCTTGTGAAAAACCAAGTCAGGGTTATTGCGCAGAGATACTGAATCCCTGGGTCTGTTTGTTGACTCTGCTCAAAGGCACTCCACTCAATCAATCGCTGGGCAGTATTTTCCTCGTCCATGGGCAGGCTGTTAAGCTGAATAGTCCATGAAGCATCACGTTTGGCCATGCTCTGAGCAGCTAGCCGGCAGTGCAGGGATTTCGCATTCCATGGGTGGTCAGCGCTTGCACTCACCTGGAGGATAATGTCGAAATGCTCTTCGCTTTCAGATAGAAAAAAATTGAAGAGCTCAAGTGTACGGTTGCTGAAGGATTCGTTGGCTCGCCACCGGAGACTCTCGATAAATGCACTGCGAACAGAGTGCTCATTTGCCCAGCGATCTACGCCACCAGGCATGACGTCAAGAAGCTCCTTTTGGAAACGTTCAGGTAGTTGTACGGAGAGCGCTTCCGTCAGTCCGGCCCACTTACCGTGAAGCCGTTTACCATTGTGAATGAATTGAAGTGAACCGCTTTTCAACGCTTCAGCTGGATCTTCAACTTCGCCCAAAAGCCCCGAAGCCATCAAGTAATCTTGTAACCTTTGGAAGCTGAAGCGAACAATGTCCTCTGGTGCATCGAACGGATCAGCATCCCGACTCTTCGGGTCTGGATCCATCCGAAACAACCCATTTCGCTGAAGTATCTCAAACCAGGTTGTTCCTGATGGAGCTGGAAAAGCGTGAAATTTTTCAGCGACGATTCGTATGGCATCGGAGTGCTGAACATAGTCACGTTGTTTCGCCGCCATCTCTGTAGCAATTATAGAAAGTGCCTGATTGGTAGGTTTGACAAGATCATCACTACCATCTCTGCCTGCGCCTAGGTTTCGAGCAATACTCTTAAGATAAAACGAAAAGACTTGTTTCGTACCTGTTAAACCTCTGGGAAACCATTTTTGACTCTCTCTCTCGAGTGCAGTACAGGCACTTCGCAGGAATAACGGATTGACGAATTCGGCAGCTAACCAAGGAGTGTTGGGTTGGGAAATCCCTCTTTTTCCAAGATACATGCGTGCGGCGCGGGTTTGCTCGTCATTGGTCACGAATCCGCGAACCTGAAAGGATGGAATTTTTTCGTTGAGAGTCGCAGGTATTACGTACGAGGTATATTCTGTCCTGCAACTGAACACGACTAGCAGGTTGTTATGCTTTTCTATCCTTCCGATAAACTCCGCAAGCTCCTTACGCCAAAGAGTTATACCTGACCCCTCATTCAAAGCATCGATCAAAATCAAACCGCGCTTGCCCGTAACCTCAGCAGCAGCACTCAAGGCTTGAAGGAAGGCGTCAGGATCAATATCGCCAAGGCCCAGCCGGTTAGTGACTTGGCTCCAGACACTCTCACTGTTCAAGTGTTGGCCCAATATCAGGATGGCGACCCTGCC
The DNA here is from genome assembly GCF_049896305.1 of Pseudomonas sp. DWP3-1-3b3. Classification (NCBI taxonomy): domain Bacteria; kingdom Pseudomonadati; phylum Pseudomonadota; class Gammaproteobacteria; order Pseudomonadales; family Pseudomonadaceae; genus Pseudomonas; species Pseudomonas sp. DWP3-1-3b3. The sequence continues at coordinate 45,440 of NZ_JAFCUA010000015.1, forward strand.
GTCTAATATGGCCTGCTGAGCAATACTGCCGAGTAAGTGAGATTTTCCGGTGCCGGCTTTTCCGATGAGAAAGAAGCTACGACTAAGCGCTGCAGAGAAGTATCTATCTTGAAGAGATGATCTGAATGCGTACGATGCGTTACTAAGTTCGCTTAAGCGATGTTGTAAGTATTCTAAAGAGTGATCGCTGGAATTTTTTCCCTTGCGTCTCTCTTCCTTAGCTTTCCAAGTAAGGTTTTCAAGGGAGTGGACGTCGTCCGAGATTTCTTCAATATACTTAAGACACTCTGCCAGCGGCCAAGTTGTCCAAGCATCAGATGTGAGTTTCTGTCTCAGGTCGCTAAGCGTTTTGACCCGGAATGTAACGCGTTCTATCAGAGCAGTGCTACCGCTTCCTAGCACGCTCTCTACATCGTTCATCTTGGCCAGCGCAGAGAGTTTGTCGATCTTGCCCTGAAGTTCCGAAATGATGCTCTGATCTCGTAAAATTATCTGAAATAACTTTTCAATACCGACTTCAACATGATCTTCAGGATGATATCTTTCATCGAGGGATTCAACTGCCCATTCGACCTTTTCTGACAACCATTTCGGTGAAAACTCAACGTCCCCGAACCAATACCTTTTTAATCCTTCGGCATTTGAGAGCGACAGTCGGGCAGTCAGGTCTGAAGCTGTCCAGGGAATAAATTCGACTTTATGGCCCAAAGGAAGATAAGACGTCCATGTTGCCTTATGAGCTTCCCAATGTTCCCAGCCTCTTTTCCCGCTAGCTTGTTTGCCGCTCCTATCAGTCAGATCGCAGGCTAAAGCCACAACATATTTGGTTAACGATGGATGTGACTGAAGGGCGCGTTTAACGGAGTCGTCAATATTGGCCCAATCAATGTCACCTGCTTTTAGATAGTATTTTGCTTGGTATCCAATTTCGCTCCCGTCGCTGAGCAACCAGTAAGCCTCGATACCCCCATCGCCCCCGGCACCTTCTATTCGCCTAAATTCAGCGTCAGCGGCTGGTGGTTCACGCCGTGCAAGCTGGCAAACGAGTTCTTCAAAGGCGAGGCGCTGTCCTGAATCCATGCCTCTAATACGCTTGTAATCCATGATGTATCCGTGACGAAAGCTGGCAGCCGTGATGGCAGAATGCCTATAGTGTACCGTCTTCCGAGCAGCCAGAACTGTTCGTTGCGCTATCGCATCATGAAGGACAGGGATGCTTACCAAGAGGGCGACAATGCTTGCCCCATACGTAAAAAAAGCTGTAGGAAACTCCCCGGATACGAAGCAAGTGCTCAGCTCAAGTTGTCTACGTTGATGCTCTACCAGAAATAGCCGCAATACCCTTGACGATAAGCATCGCAACTATCCCTACGAGCGCACCTACTAGGCAGTGAATACCTAGATTTGCGACGGAGCCCCACGCCCCTACCCCTTCCACCAGTCCCTCAGCAAAGTGCCGTATTGGCTCAATGCCTTCCGTGATAAACGCCCCGCCGACCAGAAACATCGCAAGAGTCCCAATCCAGGACAATGCTTTCATAAGCTTTGGTGCAGCCGACAGCAACCATCCCCCAACAGTCCTCACCAGAGAACCCCATGTGCCGGTAGCTTTAGACTTCTGGAGAACAATGCCGGCATCATCCAAGCGGACGATCCCCGCTACCAATCCGTAAACACCCACTGTCATGACCACCGCGATCAGCGCTAACGTCAAAATCTGTTGGAGCATCGGGGCATCAGTAACGATATTTAGGGTGATGACAATGATCTCGGCGCTCAGAATGAAGTCCGTTCGAACAGCCCCTGTAATCTTCCGCTTTTCATAAGCTGCAAGCTCTTCAGGCGTCTTAGGCTTCGTTTTCTTTGGCTGCCCTGTGTCATCGTCTCGACCAGCCGTGAGCTTGTCCTTGATAGCCTCAAAGCCCTCATAACAGAGATATGCTCCCCCTATCATGAGCAGCCAGTGAACCGCAGCAGGCAGCAGTGCGTTCAGCACCAATGCACAAGGCACCAGGATTGCTTTATTTCTCAACGACCCCTTGAAAACAGCCCAAACCACCGGTAGCTCTCGGTCTGCTTTCATGCCGGTAACCTGCTCAGCATTCACAGCAAGGTCGTCGCTCAGGACGCTAGCCGATTTCTTTGCAGCGACTTTACTCATGAGCGAGATGTCGTCTAGCAGCGTGGCGATGTCATCCAATAACGCGAACAAGCTACTGCCGGCCATTTAAGGCTCCTTACGTTGATTTATTCTGTTCCCCCGAGCACCTCACGCATACCCACGCTAATGCCCCGCGTACACTCCTTCTGTAGGCTCAGTATTACCCTGTCGTCATCGGGTTACGGTGAGCACCTTTCTAGACAATGGACACACCATGCCGTTCATCAATAGCTAGGCGATCTGCAACAGAGCCTTCAAGACCGCACCAAATAATCTTTACTGAATGCTGGCCTACTAACATCTTTTAGATCAAACCGCCTATTCTAAGTCAGCGATATCCGAGCCGTTCGGCTGTCGGCGACGCGAACCGAGTCAGCAGACGCGGTACGTACACATCCTGGACGATGGGCGGTGAGCAATGAAGCTGCAGAGTATTCGGCTATGTAATTTTCAATCCTTCGGCAATGAGCCTACGGTAATCACATTCGAGGATGTCACCTACCTTATCGGCCCTAATGGCTCTGGAAAGACAGCAGTCCTGCAAGCGCTCTGCAGGTTGTTTGCCTTTGATCCAAGCCTCCGTCGAATCAAGCGATCCGACTTCCATGTGCCTGCTGATGAGGATTTGTTACCTGAGGAGCGCAGTCTGTGGCTGGAAGCGGATTTCGAATTCCCAGAGCTTCTAGAGGACGAGGACAACGCTACCGTGGCCCCGCACTTCGCTCATATGCGATTGGACACAGCCGAAGGTATCCCGCGCGCTAGATATCGATTGAGCGCAACGATGGGGATTGATGGGGACATTGAAGAGAACCTAGTTTATGTCCTTGATGTTGATAAAGACGCCAACCCATTGTCGACCGCAGTAGTCACTCGAGTGCATCGCAATACAATTCAAATGCATTACCTCCCCGCCAGACGAGACCCTGCCGACCACATAACCTATGGCGCTAATGCCCTGCTTGGACGCTTGCTACGAGCCGTCAATTGGGAAGATGACCGCGAACGGATCAAAGGACTCACTGACGAAATCAGCGAATGCTTGTCAGGAAACCAATCGGTAAGTGCATTCAGTGAAAGCTTGAATGTGATGTGGAAGCGACTTCACAGGGGCACCTTTTTCACCGACCCCAAGCTCACTTTCGTCACATCCGAAATTGAGTCGCTTCTCAGACATATGTCAGTGTCGTTCTCACCAGGGCACGACGAAAATCTTGTCGACTTCTCTCGCCTCAGCGATGGACAGAAGTCAATGCTATACCTATCACTGGTCTTGTCCTCTCACGCTATCGGGCGTGCAGTCCTAACTGGTAAGAACGTTTCTTTCGACGCTGACAAACTGAAGCCACCGTCATTTACGCTGATCGCAGTGGAGGAGCCAGAAAACAGCCTTTCACCTCATTACCTCGGGCGCATCGTTAACGCCCTCAATAGCTCAATTGGAGGGGCTGACTCTCAGGCAATCATCGCCACGCATGCTCCATCCATGCTTCGCCGCGTGGATCCTGAGAACATCCGCTATCTACGCCTTGCTGCGAACCGCGCAACCAAGGTTACCTGTATAGCCCTACCCGACAAGGAAGATGAAGCTCATAAATTTGTCCGAGAGGCTGTACAGGCCTTTCCGGAAGTCTATTTTTCCAGGCTGGTGGTACTGGGCGAGGGAGACAGCGAGGAAATTGTCCTTCCGAGAATTCTTCAGGCGAAAGGTGCGCCTGTTGATGAGTCGGCGGTGACAATCGCTCCACTGGGGGGGCGCCACGTTAATCATTTCTGGCGGCTGTTGGCGGCATTAGAAACGCCTTATGTGACCCTGTTGGATCTGGACGTAGCGCGGTATCAAGGTGGATGGGGGCGAATTAGCAACGTCAATAATCAGCTAGCTAAGTTTTCTCCAACAAAAATACTTCCTGATCATTGGAACATTGTTAAATGGAACGAAGAGCCTCCGATTCGAACTCATCACATGTTCAAGGGCTTAGATTTGTTCGTCGAACTGGAAAGCCGCAATGTCTTCTTCTCCGAGCCGATGGATTTAGACTTTGCAATGATTAGCGCTTATCCAGACGCGTACGCTGTTGATCGAAATGCCCCTGACGAGTCAACTCTTAAAGCGGTTCTCGGGAAAAGCCACCACAATGCGGCACAGTACACCCCGGCCGAGCAGCAATTGTTTGGCACCTACCACTCCAAGTTCAAATTAGGCAGCAAGCCGGCAGCACACATCTCTGCCCTTGCAAAGCTGACTGATGAAGACCTGCTAAAAAGTCTTCCCCCATCGCTAGATCGTTTGGCCGACGCAATTATCGCGGCGCTCGAGGACATCCCAGAATGATTAGCGCGGACGCATGGACAGTCGCAGATGGTTTGACCATGGAGAAAAATGCACTTCTCGCCGTGAAGGAACTCGCAAAGTCACTCGCGCTCACCGCCGGCCCCGGCGCTGGTAAAACGGAGGTTCTGGCGCAGCGCGCGGACTTTTTGCTACGCACAGGGAACTGTCGATATCCTAAGCGAATACTCGCGATATCTTTCAAGGTCGATGCCAGCAAAAACCTCAAGGAGCGGATTCGTCGCAGATGCGGCCTTGACCTGTCTGCGCGCTTCGACAGCTACACGTTTCATGGCTTTGCCAAGCGCATTATCGACAGGTTTAGGCCGGTACTTACAGGAAAGGATTCTCTAGAACCCAACTACTCTGTAGGCAACGAACAAATACTAGGAAAGCAGATTACGTTCGCGCAGCTTATACCACTCGCCACGAAAATTTTGAGCTCCTCAAAGACTGCAAGGAATGCAATTTGTCAGACTTATTCCGATATATTCCTTGATGAGTTTCAGGACTGCACCACTGAGCAGTACACACTTCTAAAGCTCGTATTCATGAATAAGCCGATTCGTCTAACCGCAGTGGGTGATACCAAACAGAAGATCATGGGGTGGGCAGGGGCATTGGATGGCATATTCATAGATTACGCAAAAGACTTCGACGCTAGGCCACTCAATCTGTACCGTAACTTCCGATCCAAGCCTCGCCTGTTGCGTATGCAGAACGAAATCATACGAACGCTTGACCCTGCTGCTGTTATGGCCGACGACCTGATAATCGGGAACGACGGCGAGCTCTTCGCCCGAAACTACGACACCAGTCACAGTGAAGCGGTCGAACTGGCCACGCTCATCAAACAGTGGATAGATGTAGAGAAAATCCCCCTCCACGAAATAGCGATTCTGTTTCCAAGGCAGATTGACCTATACGGCGCTCCTCTCATGGAAGAGTTGGCAACCAGAGGAATTCCTTATCGCAACGAGCATGAGTCTCAGGACTTGGTTAATGAGCCCGTCGCTCGTCTAATAATTGACTATCTGTCATGCCTGTACCGAGAACGAGAGCCAAAGGCGTGGATTAGCTTGATGGAGCAATTGGTTTCGTTTAATGACGAAGAGGGTGAGTCAGAGCTTCAAAGAAGCTTCGAGCGGCTATATCTCACTCATCTCAAGGAGGTCAAAAAGTCTTCACGATCTGGCACGCCTTACAAAGGGTGGTGGGATTTAACCATGACGTTCCTGAAGAATGTCGGGCTGCCTGTGCTGGCCACCCTTTCTTCTGACTACGAAGCAAAAGCCAGGTTGAACGAGGTTATCAAGAACACACGACAGCAAATTGAGAAGTTGCTCGAGAAAGAACCGGATTTGCTCAAAGCACTTGATCTGTTCTCCAACGATCAAGCAGTCCGATTTCTGACGATTCATAAAAGTAAGGGATTGGAATTTCACTCTGTAATCATGATCGGCGTAGAAACACAGACATTTTGGGGCAAAGTCCAAGAGGAGCGTTGCGGCTTCTTTGTGGGTGTTTCACGTGCCAAGGAGCGGTTGATGATCACGACATGTGACTTACGCCATCGACCGGCCTCAAACCCTCCAAGGTGGAGTGAGCATCGCACTCCTCATGCTGAGTTCGTCACATACGTAACGCCATTTCTTTCCGCCCAGCCAAATGCCTGACAGGTAGCCCGTGTCGCTGATCTTGTATGAACTCGCGGCAAGGATGCTCCCCACTCAGTAAGTCATCCTTAGACCTCAAGCAGAGTCACAAACACGGGCTCAGGAAATTTCCCGGCTTCCGGGGTATGCCATAGATAGAGGTGTGTCAGGGAGGACAAGGCAAGAGCACTCCCCAATCAAATACACATCTTAAGCTTCTCTATCCAGAGCAGGAGCAGGAGCAGGAGCAGGAGCAGGTCAAAGCCTAAGGGCTTTGACACCAAAGCGGAGTGTGTCTAGAAAATGACCGCGGAATAAATGGTATCCCGTACCAAGGTGGGCGACGGCTCGTTGCTCATCATGATCGCCAGGATCACCACTTCCACCAGCACGGCGGCCAGGGTGAGGATCATGGTGCCGTAGGGGTCACCGACTTTTTCCGCGAGTTGCTCGGCATGGTGCGCCACGCGCATCGACGCCACCACGATAAAGCCGATCAGCACCACGCCGGCCAGCAACGCCGTGATCTGCCCGTTGTGCAGCATCCAGTGCTCCAACGGGTAGGCGGCGATGGCGGCAATCAGCGCCAGCAGCATGAATTTTTCTTGCTTGAGGGATGTGAGCATTCCGGGCCTTTTAGTGCGGCAAATCAGTCATTGATGGGGTACAGACTGCGTCACGCCGCTAACGTTTCGTTACACCTTAGTTCACGCGGCCCTTGCGCGAGTGCAACGAAAACAATCCTGCTGGTCAGGTTTTGCCAATTATTTCGGCCATGGCCTGTAGAATGCCGCCATTGCACCTGATGAGAATTTAGAAAATGTACGATTGGCTCAACGCCCTGCCCAAGGCTGAACTGCACCTGCACCTGGAAGGCTCGCTGGAGCCTGAGCTGCTGTTCGCCCTGGCCGAGCGCAACAAGATTGCACTGCCGTGGAATGACGTCGAAACCCTGCGCAAGGCCTACGCCTTCAACAACCTGCAAGAGTTTCTCGACCTGTATTACAAGGGTGCCGACGTGCTGCGCACTTCCCAGGATTTCTACGACCTGACCTGGGCCTACCTGCTGCGCTGCAAAGAGCAGAACGTGATCCACACCGAACCCTTCTTCGACCCGCAGACCCACACCGACCGTGGCATCCCGTTCGAAGTGGTGCTCAACGGCATCGCCGCCGCGCTGAAAGATGGCGAACAGCAACTAGGCATCACCAGCGGCTTGATCCTCAGCTTCCTGCGCCATCTGAGCGAAGCCGAAGCCGAGAAAACCCTGGACCAGGCCTTGCCGTTCCGTGACGCATTCGTGGCCGTGGGCCTGGACAGCTCGGAAATGGGGCACCCACCGAGCAAGTTCCAGCGCGTGTTCGACCGTGCCCGCCACGAAGGCTTCCTTACCGTGGCCCACGCCGGCGAAGAAGGCCCGCCCGAGTACATTTGGGAAGCCATCGACCTGCTGAAAATCCAGCGTATCGACCATGGCGTGCGCGCCATCGAAGACGAGCGTCTGATGCAGCGCATCATCGACGAGCAGATCCCGCTGACCGTGTGCCCACTGTCCAACACCAAGCTGTGCGTGTTCGACGACATGGCCCAGCACAACATCCTCGACATGCTGGAGCGTGGCGTGAAGGTGACAGTGAACTCCGATGACCCGGCCTACTTCGGCGGTTATGTCACCGAGAACTTCCACGCGCTGTACACCTCGCTGGGCATGACCCAGGACCAGGCCAAACGCCTGGCGCAGAACAGCCTGGATGCGCGCCTCGTAAAGCCATGACTGAGTAAAAGCGATTGGCTATGTCACACAGACATGGCCAATCGGGTGATTTCCCTGTGCCCTACGGCGTTGACCCGTAACGCGTGAGACTCATTGATCACAGTGATCCAATTCGACTGCAGAAACAGTTGCAACAACCCCGCCCCCAGCGCACCACCCAGATGAGGTTGGTGCTGGCTCCAGTCGAAACAATTGCATACCAGCGGCGACGCCAGGGCTTGGGTAAAAATACCCAGGCCTGCCAGGCGCTGCGCGCCCTTGACCGTGATATCGGTGCGGTGCTCATGACGTTCGATCCAATCCGCTTCCAGCAGGTGCTGATACAACTGCGCGCCCAATTCCCCGCCGAGGTGACCGTGGCACAGGCGGGCATGGCGTAACAATGCGGGAGCCACCAGGGCCGGAGGCAGAGCATCCGGCGCGCAGCGTGCGGCGCAGGCCATGGTGGTCCTGGCCAAGGCATCGATGGCGGCGCTGACATCAGGCGCCGCGACACGGAACAAGCGCTTGCCACGCCGGGCTTCCACCCGCAATACACCACTGGCCGTCATTCGCGCCAAATGCGCGTTGGCGGAGGTCGGTGACAAGCCGGCAAGCGTCGCCAACTCGACGGGCGACTTGGCCGAGCCATCCATCAAGGCCCACAGCATGGCAGTACGTTTGGGCTCGGCGAGCAAGCTGGCGATCTGACTGATGCAAGGTGCAGCTTCCATCTTTTCACTCCCTGTCGATTTATTTTTCTGCTGAGGTTGGCACCAAAGTATAGGGGCGCAAACCGCCGGTTCCATGGCGTCTGACAGCGTAGATAGGGACAGGATCTGAGTGAAATTTCCTGCTTTGATGGAGTCCTTTACATGGTGCCGGATCGCTCTGGCAACTGGCCGGTCAATGTCGCACAACGGGACACGAGCATTTCCCGCAACAAGTTAATGGGTTTGCTCAGTTGCGCCCGATGGGCACACAACAGATTGAGCGGCGTACGCTCGCCCCGCAACTCCGGCAGGATCAGGCGCAAACGTCCTGCCAGCACATCGGTACTCACATCCAGCCAGGACTTGTAGGCAATGCCCACGCCCGCCACCGCCCAGCGCCGCACCACATCGGCATCGTCACTGAAGCGGTCACCGGTGACGGTCAGGCTGATTTCACGTTTACCGTCGTGAAAGCTCCAGTGGTCGTGGACCCGGCTGCCGAGCATATACAGCAGGCAATTGTGCTGGGCCAGTTGCTCCAGGTGCCGAGGCTCGCCATGACGTGCGAGGTAGCTGGGAGACGCACACAGCACACGCACATTGTCCGGGGCGATGGGTAGCGCAATCAGGCTGGAGTCTTCAGGCTCACCATAGCGCAAGGCGATATCCACCGGCTGGCGGAACAGATCGGCGATCCGGTCGCCCAGCAACAGCCGCACGGTGAGTTGCGGGTAGTCACGCTGGAATTCATCCAACCACGGCAACAGCTGATTGCGCCCGAAATCCGACGGGGCCGACAACTGCAGCACACCACTGACATGGTCCTGCCCGCTGGCCAATAAGCGTCGCCCTTCATCCAGCGAGCTTAAGGCCGCACGGGCATACTCCAGGAAGCCCTCGCCTTCGGCGGTCAGGCGCAGGCTGCGAGTGGAACGCGCCAGCAAGCGTGTGCCCAGTTGCTGTTCGATGCGCTTGAGCGCCGCACTCGCCACCGCAGGCGACAGGTCCATTACCCTGGCTGCTGCGGACAAGCTGCCCAGGTCTGCCGCACGCACAAACAACTGCAAATCATCAAAACGCAGCATGCTCTTCCGCTCATTATCAAAATTTTGTTGAAACAGACTGCAGTTTTAGCGGGTTTTATCTGCGCGGGAAATAGCCAATCATCTGTGCATCCCGTTCATCACGTGTCTGGAGTTGAATATGTCCACCGCCTTTAACGTCATTGCCACGCTGATCGCCAAACCCGGCCAACAGGCCACCCTGGAAACCTTGCTGCGCGGCCTGTTGGAGCCCACGCGCCTGGAAGCCGGTTGCGAGCAGTACGACCTGCACCAGGACCTGCAACACCCCGAAACCTTCTACATGCTCGAACGCTGGAGCGACGACGCGGCGCTGGCCGACCACGACCAGAGCGCACACATCCAGAGCTTTCGCGCCAAGGCCGCGGATGTGCTCGAACACTTCGAGCTCAAGCGCCTGAAATTCCTCGCCTGATCCCCCCTTTTCTGGAGCCATCATGAAAGCCATTGCCTACTACGCCTCACTGCCGATCAACGATCCAAACGCCCTGCAAGACATCGAACTGCCCGCGCCTGTCGCCGGCCCGCGTGACTTGCTGGTGGAAGTCAAAGCCATCTCGGTCAACCCGGTAGACACCAAGGTGCGCCAGAACGTCGCCCCGGAAAATGGCGCCGCCAAGGTACTGGGCTGGGACGTGGCCGGTGTGGTCAAGGCCGTCGGCAGCGACGTGACGCTGTTCAAGGCCGGTGACAAGGTGTTCTACGCCGGCTCCCTGGTGCGTCCAGGCGGCAACAGCGAATTGCACACCGTGGATGAGCGCATCGTCGGGCATATGCCGAAAAGCCTGGGTTTTGCCGACGCCGCCGCGTTGCCGCTGACCGCCATCACCGCCTGGGAATTGTTGTTCGAACGCCTGCAAGTGCAGGAAGGTACACAAGACGAAGGCCAGAGCCTGCTGATCGTCGGTGCCGCCGGGGGCGTGGGGTCGATCCTGACTCAACTGGCCAGCCAGCTCACCGCCTTGAAAGTCATCGGCACCGCCTCGCGTCCGGAAACCCAAGCGTGGACCAAAGCCCTCGGCGCCGACCTGGTGATCGACCACAGCCAACCGCTGAGCGAAGCGCTGAAAGCTGCCGGCCACCCGCAAGTGACCCACGTCGCCAGCCTGACCCAGACCGATCATCATCTGGACCAACTGGTGGAAGCCCTGCAACCCCAGGGCAAGCTGGCGCTGATCGACGATCCCAAGGCGCTGGACGTCAGCAAACTCAAGCGCAAGAGCCTGTCGCTGCATTGGGAGTTCATGTACACGCGCTCGATGTTCGAGACCCCGGACATGATCGAACAGCACAACCTGCTCAATCGCGTGGCTGAACTGATCGACGCCGGCACCCTGAAAACCACGGTGGGTGAGCACTTCGGTGTGATCAATGCGGCAAACCTGCGCCGTGCCCACGCGCTGCTGGAAAGTGGCAAGGCCAAGGGCAAGATCGTGCTGGAAGGCTTCTAAAAAATAGCTGTCAGGGTCGTCCATTATTCATGTGGGTAATGGACGACACCGCTAGTCAGAGAGTTGACCTTTGTCATCTTTGTGAGCGTATTCGGGTTTATATTGGCCGCCTTTGCCACGATTCTTTTACGTGAGGAAGTCAGCAATGAAAATCCTGATAAAAGCGTTAGCAAAATCCGCAGGCAATAAATGGCAGGTCCGTCTCGACCAGGACGCCTTCACCTTCCGCACCGAGGCCGAGGCCCGTGCCTTTGCGGACACCCTGCAAGCCCGTATCCAGGCCCCTCACCGTTTTCCGAACAGCCAGCAACGCTCCGCCGCTGGCTGATCCGCTGCTCAGACCTGCGCCTGCAAGGCCCGTTTGCGTTGCAGGCGCTGGGTCGACATCGCAATCGTCACCGCCAACACACCGCACAGGCTGATAACCATCGCCATCGGCATCGCCGTGCCGTCGTGCAAAACCCCGACCAACGACGCCGCCCCCGCCGCCACGCCAAATTGAATGCAACCGAGCAACGCCGAAGCGCTACCCGCCCGTGCACCCTGCCCGCTCATGGCACAGGCCGAGGTATTCGGCAAAATACAGCCCAGGCTGGCGATGCAAATAAACAGCGGCACCAGCAATGGCCACAACGCGTCAGTGCGCAGCGCCGCGATACCCAGCAAGCTCAACGCGGCCAGCAGATACACCCACACACTGCGCGACAACAGGAACGCCGGGCCACGCTTGGACAGCAACCGCGCATTGACCTGCGCCACCAGGATAAAGCCTGCAGCGTTGGAGCCGAACAGCCAGCCGTAATGCTCGGCAGGCACGCCATAGAGCTGAATAAATACGAAAGGTGAACCGGCGATGTAGGCAAACATCCCGGCAATCGAGATACCACCGGTAAGGGCATAGCCGAGGTAAACCCGGTCCGACAACAGCGACGCATAACGACGCAGCGATCCAGACAACGGCTGGCGCGGCTGATGGGCCGGGAAGGTTTCCGGCAGCCCGACGGCCACGGCGATGGCCGCCATCACGCTGAAGATCGACAGCGCGAGGAAAATCGACTGCCAGCCCCATATGCCCACCATCAAACCACCGGCCAGTGGTGCGAGGATCGGCGCCAGGCCGGTGACCAGCATCAACTGGGAAAACGCCTTGGCCGAGCCGACCGCGTCGCATTTGTCGCTGACCACTGCGCGGGAAATCACCATGCCGGCGCAGCCGCCGAGGGCTTGCACGAAACGCGCAGCGATCAACCACTCCAGGGTCGGCGCAAAGGCGCAGGCAAATGAAGCCAGGGTAAACAGCGTGACACCACTGAGCAGCGGGCCGCGTCGCCCAAAGCGGTCAGCCAATGGGCCGTAGATCAATTGGCCGATGGCCAGGCCAGCGAAATACACCGCCAGGGTCAGCTGGATGTGTTTTTCATCGGTCGCGAAAGCCTTGGCCATGGCCGGGAAGCCGGGCAGGTAAAAGTCGATCGCCAACGGCGCGAAGGCGCTCAAGGCACCCAGAATCAGGATTATGCGAAGGTTCATCGGGCACCCAAGTGAGACGGCAGCCCGATAGTCTAGCCGCGCTTGGGTGCATTGAACACGATAGCTCGCTAACTATTTATTCGCGTCAGGCAAGCTTGGCGCTGTAACCCTCTTCAGTGATCGCCGCGATCACTTGTTCGGCAGACAGGCGGCTTTCGACGCCCACTTCCTTGGCCGCCAGGTCGACCTTCACGCTGGCCGCCGGGTCCTGGCTCTGCACGGCCTGGGTCACCGCTCGAACGCAATGGCCGCAGGTCATTCCTTCAACGCTGAATACTTGCATGACATGACTCCTTTGATGAGGTTGGACCCAGTCTCGACCTTGCCACGATGGCAAGGTCAAGTTCTGAAAACTTCTGCCGGGCTGGTATTTGGCCGCTTCTAAGGCCAAGCTTCACCCATCTTTGATTCACACCACGGAGCATTCGCCATGCGCTGGTCATTTTTTGCCCTTGCGGGCCTGATGAGCTTGTCGGCCGCCGTGCCTCAGGCCTTCGCCGCAGAAGACTATGCGGTGCTGATCATTTCCCGGGAACGCCTGGAAGTGCCGACCAACTGCGAGATCGGCCTGTACCTGAATGACCAACTCGCGGGCCGGCTGTTCCAGGAACAGGCTACATCGTTCAACTTACCGGCGGGAAATCTATCGTTGCGCCTGAAGCTGCTGCCGGGCCAATCCCCTGGCTGCCTGCCGGGGATGCTGGCGCCACCGGCGCAGAACATCACGCTCAAGGTCGGTGACGTGCGCAAATTGCGCATTGCCCAGGGCCCGGATGGGATGTACCTCAAAGCCGCCAAACTGGAATACTGAAGGCGCTTGACCTTCCCCACAGGTCAAGGTTGATCCTAGGGGCAACTTCTCTTGGAGGACTGCCCCATGAATGGATCCACCACCTTTGACCTGCCCATCAGCGGCATGACCTGCGCCAGCTGTGCCGGCCGGGTCGAGCGTGCGCTGGGCAAGGTGCCGGGGGTGCAACGCGTCAGCGTCAACCTGGCCAATGAGCGCGCCCATATCGAAGTACTCGGCCAGATGGACCCCGGCGTGTTGATCGCCGCCGTCGATAAAGCCGGCTATACCGCCACCCTGCCCCAGAGCGAAACCGCCACCGACACGGATCAAGCCCAGCGCCTGCACCGCGAGCGTTGGTCGCTGCTGCTGGCGATCCTGCTGGCATTGCCGCTGGTGCTGCCGATGCTGGTGGAACCGTTCGGCCTGCATTGGATGCTGCCCGCCTGGGTGCAGTTCGCCCTGGCCACCCCCGTACAATTCATCTTTGGCGCACGCTTTTATATCGCCGCCTGGAAAGCCGTGCGTGCCGGTGCTGGCAATATGGACCTGCTGGTGGCGATCGGCACCAGCGCCGGTTACGGCCTGAGTATTTATGAATGGCTCACGGCGCACCCTGGCATGGCGCCGCACCTGTACTTCGAAGCCTCGGCGGTAGTGATCGCCCTGGTGCTGCTCGGTAAATACCTGGAGAGCCGCGCCAAGCGCCAGACCGCCAGCGCTATCCGCGCCCTGGAAGCCTTGCGTCCAGAGCGGGCGACTCGGGTGATTGAAGGCCGTGAAGAAGATGTCGCCATCAATGCCCTGAAACTCAATGACCTGGTGCTGGTAAAACCCGGCGAACGCTTCCCGGTGGACGGTGAAGTCGTCGTGGGCCAAAGCCATGCCGACGAAGCCCTGATCAGTGGCGAGAGCCTGCCCGTACCGAAACAACCCGGCGATCAGGTGACCGGTGGCGCCATTAATGGCGAAGGCCGCCTGCTGGTACGCACCCTGGCCCTCGGCGCTGAAAGCGTACTGGCGCGGATCATCCGCCTGGTGGAAGACGCCCAGGCCGCCAAGGCACCGATCCAGAAACTGGTGGATAAAGTCAGCCAGGTATTCGTTCCGGCCGTGCTGGTGCTGGCGTTGGTGACCTTGGTGGGCTGGTGGCTGTATGGCGCGCCCCTGGAGACCGCGATCATCAATGCCGTCGCCGTGTTGGTGATCGCCTGCCCTTGCGCCCTGGGTCTGGCCACGCCGACCGCCATCATGGCCGGTACAGGCGTTGCCGCGCGCCACGGCATTTTGATCAAGGACGCAGAAGCCCTGGAACGCGCCCATGAAGTGAGCGCGGTGGTTTTCGACAAGACCGGCACCCTCACCTCCGGCGCGCCAAAAATTGCGCACCTGGCGGCCGTGGATGGCAATGAGGCCTTGCTGCTGCAGCAAGCCGGCGCGTTGCAACGGGGCAGTGAACACCCGCTGGCCAAAGCCGTGCTGGATGCCTGTGATGAAAAAGGGCTGAAGGTGGCTGACGTAACGGCGAGCCAATCCCTGACCGGACGCGGCATCGCCGGCACGCTGGAGGGTCTGCAACTGGCCCTGGGCAATCGTCGCCTGCTGGAAGAAAGCGGCTTGAACGCAGGCGAGTTGGCCGAATCAGCCAAGGCTTGGGAGGCCGAAGGCCGCACCTTGTCCTGGCTGATCGAGCAAGGCCCACAACCCCGTGTGCTTGGGCTGTTCGCCTTTGGCGACACGCTCAAACCCGGCGCGTTGGAAGCGGTGGAGCAACTCAAGGCTCAGCACATCAGCAGCCATTTGCTCACCGGTGATAATCGCGGCAGTGCCCGCGTGGTGGCCGAGGCGTTGGGTATCGACGACGTGCACGCCGAAGTACTGCCCGCCGACAAAGCCGCAACCGTTACCGAGTTGAAAAAAACCGGCGTGGTGGCCATGGTCGGTGACGGCATCAACGACGCCCCGGCCCTGGCCGCCGCTGATATCGGCATCGCCATGGGCGGCGGCACCGACGTGGCGATGCACGCCGCCGGCATCACCCTGATGCGCGGCGATCCGCGCCTGGTGCCGGCCGCTCTGGAGATCAGCCGCAAGACCTACGCCAAGATCCGCCAGAACCTGTTCTGGGCCTTTGTGTATAACCTGATCGGCATTCCCCTGGCGGCATTCGGCCTGCTCAACCCGGTGTTGGCCGGCGCGGCGATGGCCTTGTCCAGCGTCAGCGTGGTGAGTAATGCGTTACTGTTGAAGACGTGGAAGCCCAAGAACCTGGAGGATCAGCGCCCATGAACATCGGCCAAGCCGCACGCCAGAGCGGGTTGAGTGCCAAGATGATTCGCTACTACGAATCCATCGGCCTGCTCAAAGCCGCGCATCGTACCGACAGTGGCTATCGCGTATACGGGCAGGATGACTTGCACACCCTGGCGTTTATCAAGCGTTCGCGGGACCTGGGATTTTCACTGGAGGAAGTCGGCAAGCTGCTGACTCTGTGGCAGGACCGGCAACGGGCCAGCGCCGACGTAAAAGCCTTGGCGCGCCAGCATATCGATGAGCTGAACCAGAAGATTCTGGAGTTGGGGCAACTGCGCGATACCTTGCAGGACCTGGTAGAGCACTGCCAAGGCGATCATCGGCCGGATTGCCCGATCCTCAAGGAGTTGGCGTCGGGCGGTTGTTGCGCCTGATGGAATCTATCTGAATACATGCAAAACCACATGTGGGAGCGGGCTTGCTCGCGAAGGCGGTGGATCAGTCAGCTCATGCACCGACTGACACTCCGCTTTCGCGAGCAAGCCCGCTCCCACAGTTTTGATCTTCATCTACCCAAGAATCATTGCATCCAAGGCGGTGGCGGTGGCTCGTCCGGCACCTTGCTCGGTGGCGCATCATCCGCCGCGCGAATCGCCTGACGACGCTCCTCGTCCAGCCGTGCCGCTTCGATCTCGCGGATCACTCCGCCGACATCCGCCAGCTCTTCCGGCTCGTCGAACTCGCCGGTCAATACACTGGCCGGGTGCAGGGTGCCGGCTTCGTACAGTGCCCACATTTCCTTGGCGTACTTGGTCTTCTTCAGCTCCGGGGCAAAGCGCCCGAAGTAGGACGCCATGTTGCCCACATCGCGCTCCAGCATGCTGAAGGCGTGGTTGTTGCCCGCCGCATCCACCGCCTGGGGCAGGTCGATGATCACCGGGCCGGTCGGCGTGAGCAGCACGTTGAACTCGGACAGGTCACCGTGCACCAGGCCGGTACACAGCATCAACACGATCTGGGAAATCAGGAAGGCGTGGTATTCGCGCGCCTGGTCCGGTTCCAGCGTGACGTCGTTCAGACGCGGCGCCGCATCGCCGTACTCGTCGGCCACCAACTCCATCAGCAGCACGCCTTCGAGGAAGTCGAACGGCTGGGGCACGCGAACGCCCGCACCGGCCAGGCGGAACAGCGCCGCCACTTCGGCGTTCTGCCAGGCATCTTCGGTTTCTTTCTTGCCGAACTTGGAGCCCTTGGCCATGGCCCGGGCCTGCCGGCTGTTACGGACCTTACGGCCTTCCTGGTATTCGGATGCCTGACGAAAACTTCGTTTGTTCGCCTCCTTGTAAACCTTGGCGCAACGCAATTCGTTGCCGCAGCGCACCACATAAACAGCTGCTTCTTTACCACTCATGAGTGGGCGCAGCACTTCGTCGACCAGACCGTCTTCGATCAGGGGTTCAATGCGTTTAGGAGTCTTCATCAGCTTTTATTGTGGGTCCTTTATTACCAAATACGCGTATGGCACTCGTTATACGGCAATCAGCGCGTCGGTGGGAGGGGCTACCGACCGTTGATCACTCAAGAATGCAACCAATAGGCCAGTTTCAGCGTTCAATGATCGCCGTAACGCCCTGCCCGCCTGCCGCACAGATGGATATCAGCCCGCGGCCCTTGCCCGCCGCATCCAGCAACTTGGCCAGATTGGCGACGATACGTCCACCCGTGGCGGCAAACGGGTGTCCGGCGGCCAAGGAGCTGCCCTTTACATTGAGCCGGCTGCGGTCGATGGCGCCCAGGGGGGCGTCAAGCCCCAGACGTGTCTTGCAATAGTCCGCGTCTTCCCAGGCTTTAAGCGTGCACAACACTTGGGCAGCGAACGCTTCGTGGATCTCGTAGTAATCGAAGTCCTGCAACGTCAGACCGTTCCTCGCCAGCAAGCGCGGCACCGCATACACCGGCGCCATCAGCAGGCCTTCGGCACCGTTGACGAAATCCACTGCCGCCGCTTCGCCATCGCGCAAATACGCGAGGATCGGCAAACCGCGCTCCTTAGCCCAGGCTTCACTGCCCAAGAGCACCAGCGAGGCGCCATCGGTGAGCGGCGTCGAGTTGCCGGCGGTGAGCGTGCCTTTTTCGCTGCGCTCAAAAGCGGGCTTGAGGGCGGCGAGTTTTTCCAGGGTCAGGTCGGGGCGCAGGTTGTTGTCGCGGGTCAGGCCCAGAAACGGGGTGAGCAAATCGTTGTGCCAGCCTTCGGCGTAGGCGGCGGCCATTTTCTGGTGGCTTTCCAGGGCGAGCTGGTCCTGCTCGGCGCGGGGGATCTGCCAGGTTTGCGCCATCAATTCGCAGTGCTGGCCCATAGACAAACCGGTACGGGGTTCGCCGTTGCGCGGCAGTTCCGGCTTGAGGTGATGGGGACGAAGTTGTAACAGGACTTTTAATTTATCTGCCACGGATTTGCTGCGGTTGGCTTGCAACAGGATCTTACGCAGGCCTTCATTCACGCCAATGGGCGCGTCAGACGTCGTGTCCACCCCGCCGGCAATCCCGCATTCGATCTGGCCGAGGGCAATCTTGTTGGCCACCAGCAACGCTGCTTCCAGACCGGTGCCGCATGCCTGCTGGATATCATAGGCCGGGGTTTGCGGCGACAGGCGCGAACCGAGCACGCACTCGCGGGTCAGGTTGAAGTCGCGCGAATGCTTGAGCACCGCGCCAGCGGCCACCTCGCCCATGCGCAGGCCGTGCAGGTTGTAGCGTTCGATCAGGCCTTCCAGGGCGGCGGTCAGCATCGCCTGGTTGCTCGCCGTGGCGTAAGGGCCATTGGAGCGGGCAAACGGAATGCGGTTACCGCCGATGATCGCCACACGGCGCAATTGAGTCATGGAAAGCTCCCTTATGGTTATGGGTGGAATCATTCAGCCTAGCCTAGGCTCAATCGAACGAGTGCCACCCCGGGGTGGTCAACCCTTTGAACCCCAGCCTTCGGAGAGCGTTCCATGTCTGACCGTTATATCGACTTCGCCAACTCAAGCCTCGGCCATCGCCTGGTCGCCGCCCTTGGCCTGCCGTCACCGGTACGCCTGGAACGCTGGCAAGCCGGGCGCCTGCGTCCGGTGGAAGGTGCATTGCTGCTGAGCGGCGGCGCGCTGGCGAGCAACGTACAGGCGTTTGCCCACAAGCTTACCGACGCGATTTATACCTACGGCACCGAGACATCGACGTGGATCCCCGGACACGGTCCCAAGCTCAAGGCCGTGGTGTTCGACGCCAGCGAGTTGCAACACACCGATCAACTCAAACAGCTGCGCGAATTCTTCCAGCCGCTGCTGAAAAACCTGGATAACAGCGCGCACTTGGTGATCCTCGGCCGCGCGCCGGAAAGCCTCAGCGATCCCTTCGCCGCCAGCGCCCAGCGCGCCCTGGAAGGGTTCAGCCGTTCGCTGGCCAAGGAACTGCGCAATGGCGGCGTGTTGCAATTGCTCTACGTGGGCGACGGTGCCGAGGATCAATTGGAAGGTGCGTTGCGCTTCTTCCTCTCGCCCAAGAGCGCGTATATCTCCGGCCAGGTCATTCGCCTGGAAGCTTGCGCCACACCTGTCGAGGACTGGACGCGGCCCCTGGCCGGGCGCAAGGCGCTGGTCACCGGTGCTGCCCGAGGCATTGGTGCCTCCATCGCCGAAACCCTGGCCCGCGACGGTGCCGAAGTGATCCTGCTCGACGTGCCCCAGGCCAAGGCCGACCTCGAAGCCCTGGCTGCGCGCCTGGGGGCACGCACGGTCGCGCTGGATATCTGCGCCGCAGATGCCGCCAGCCAATTGATCGAACACCTGCCCGATGGCCTCGACATCCTAGTGCACAACGCCGGCATCACCCGTGACAAAACCCTGGCCAACATGACCCCGGAATACTGGGACGCGGTGCTGGCGGTGAACCTCAATGCGCCACAAGTACTGACCCAGGCGTTGCTCGACAGCGGCACCCTGCATGACAACGCCCGCGTGGTGTTGCTGGCGTCGATCAGCGGCATTGCCGGTAACCGTGGGCAGACCAACTATGCTGCGAGCAAGGCCGGATTGATCGGCCTCGCCCAAGCGTGGGCACCGCTGCTCAAGGCGCGCGGCATCAGCATCAATGCGGTGGCCCCCGGCTTTATCGAAACCCAGATGACTGCGCATATTCCATTTGCCTTGCGTGAGGCCGGACGGCGCATGAGTTCGCTGGGCCAGGGCGGCCTGCCGCAGGACGTCGCCGAAGCGGTGGCGTGGCTCGGCCAACCGGGCTCCGGTGCGGTCAGCGGGCAAGCGCTGCGGGTGTGTGGGCAAAGCCTCTTGGGAGCATAAGCATGCAATGGAAGACGCTAGGCACTACG
This sequence comes from Pseudomonas sp. DWP3-1-3b3, assembly GCF_049896305.1. NCBI lineage: Bacteria > Pseudomonadati > Pseudomonadota > Gammaproteobacteria > Pseudomonadales > Pseudomonadaceae > Pseudomonas > Pseudomonas sp. DWP3-1-3b3. Next base: position 65,529 of record NZ_JAFCUA010000015.1, read on the forward strand.
CCATTCCTGCCGCCGCTGTATTGGCGTGCGGCGCTCAAACGCAAGATCACCGGTAACACGCTGCCCGAGCAGGGGTTGCGCTGCCGGGTGAGCATCGATCCCAAGCAGATGGCGGCGTATCGTAAGGTCTGCGGTTTTGCGCAGAGCCCGATCCTGCCGGCGACCTATCCGCATATCCTGGCGTTCGGGTTGCAGATGCGACTGCTCACCGACAACAGTTTTCCCTTCCCGCTGCTGGGGTTGATTCACCTGAGTAACCGCATCCGCATTCATCGCCCGCTCGGGGGGGTGAGTGAGTTGTCTGTCGGTGTCCACACGCAGAACCTCAGACCCCATCCCAAAGGCGCGACCTTTGACCTGATCACCACCGTCGAGGACTCACTCGGCCTGCTATGGGAAGCCGAAAGCCGCATGCTGTGCCGGGGCGTGAAGCTGGAAGGTGAACCCGAGGATGACACCCAACCCTGCCCCATCCAGGTCAACGAACTGACCCGCTGGAAAGCCCCCGCCGATATCGGCCGCCGTTATGCACGGGTTTCCGGCGACTACAACCCGATTCACCTCAGCGCCATCACCGCCAAGCTGTTCGGTTTCCCCCAGGCCATTGCCCACGGGCTGTGGAACAAGGCGCGCACCCTAGCCGCCCTTGGCGAACACTTGCCCGCCGCCAATATCGAGATCAGCGTCGAGTTCAGAAAACCCGTGCGCCTGCCCGGTGAAGTGACGTTATTGGCCAGCGCCGCCGGTTCCAGCGGTGAGTTATGGTTGAAAGGCGCTGGCGATATTGAACATATGGTAGGCAAGTGGCGGCCGATCGCCTGAAATAACTCGATTAATTGTATATATACACCCTAAGTACTAGCGGACTTTTTCAGGTCCGCTTTTTTATTCAAGTCACTGATAATCAAGATATATACATCTTGATACATCCCAGGCTTATACCCTTGGTATTAGTCACTTAAACGGTACACCTGCGCCGTATATAAATCGTTAATACCAAGTAGAGCATTGAGCGAAAGCACCGCCGGGGCTGTTATAGCCACACGGACAAACATATCGCTATCCCCAGAAATAGCGAGTGTTTGAAGACAACCAAGGTTGTACAGGTGCAAGGAACTCAATCATGAAAACTCAAGTCGTGTTTTGGAAAGCAAGTACCGCGCTGGCCCTGGCAGTAGCACTGGCACTCGGCGGCTGCAGCAGCGGTGGCGGTGGGCATCACAGTGGCGGATCTTCCGATGCCGGCGCTGGCGCAGGTGGTGGTACAGGCGGCGGTACCGGTGGCGGAACTGGTGGCGGCACCGACCCTGGCACCACCCCCGGCGGCGGCTCGACGCCATTGGTCACCGCCACGGTGGTCGACACCCTCGGCGATACCGTGACCGGCCTCGGCGGCACCGTGCGCAGCCTGGGCACCACCCTTGGCAGCCTGCCAATCGTGGGCGCCACTGCCGGTGGCCTGGTCAACGCGACCGGAAACGCCGTCGGCAGCATCGGCACTGGCCTTTCAGACGGCCTGGGTTCGCTGGGCACTGACAGCAATGCACTGGGCAAAACCGTCGCTGGCGTGGCCAACGGGGTTTCCGACCTGGGCGATGGCGTGACCGTCACCGGTACTAACGTTGCTACCCTGCTGGGCAATGTGCCTGTAGTCGGCGGCGCTGCACCGGTCGTCGGCAATGTGGTGGGCAAGGTCGGCAATGCCGTGACCATGCTCGGCGACACCCTCAGCACCGCCAGTACCACTGGCCCACTCGGTTCGGTCACCAACACCGTAGGCGCGAAAGTGTTGGTGCCGGTGGTCTCCCTGGTGGAAAACACCACCGGTAAAGTCGGCACCGCCACCGGTCTCGACAAGCCCGTGGGTGGCCTGCTGCAGAAAGTCGGCGATACCGTCGACGGCCTCGGCGATAAAGTCGCTGGCGCAGGCGGCACCGGCAACCCTGTGACCGGCGCCGTAGGCAACGTGCTCAATGGTGTCGGCACCGTGGTCGGCAAGGCCGGTGGTTATGTCGACCCGGATGCAGATAGCAATGGTGGCGGCAGCGGCGGTGGGACCGGCGGCGGCACTAACCCGCTGGGCTTGCCTGAACTCATCGGCGGCATCATCGCAGGCGCTGGCAGCGGCCTGGATGCGGGCAGCACCAATGGCGTGGTCAGTGCGACCGGCGTGACCGGCGTCAAAGCCGGCACCACCGTGGCCTCGCTGGGCACTCTCCTGGGTGGCAGCGGCACGCCCAACACGGCGGCAGGCGCCCCCGTTGCCGGGCTGACCAGCCAGATCGGCGGCGCACTCAACCCCGTCACCAGTGGCGTGCAGAGCTTGACCCAAAACGTCGGCAATGCCACTGGCCTGGGTGGCCCGGTCAACGGCCTGGTCACGAATGTCGGCGGCGCCGTCAGCGGCCTCGGCGGCAAAATCAGCGGCACCAATGCCAACCCGGTCACCAACGCCCTGGGCGGCACCGTGACCGCAGTGGGTGGCACCGTGGCGTCAATTGGCGGCCTGGTCACCGGTGGCACCAATACCGGCGGCGGCTTGCTCGGTGGTGGCCTCAATGTGGGTGCTGGTGCCTCGGCGGGCGCCGGGGCAGGCGCCAGTGCAAATGGTGGTCTTCTGGGCGGGCTGTTGGGTGGCCTGACCGGCAAAAAATAGAATTGCACCTGGCCGATTAGACGGCCTCACCTACAGCGCCTACGCTTGGTTGAGACGAGAGACCCCACTAAGTCTCTCGTCTTTTTTATGGGTCAGTGATCGATCCCTGAAAGTCCCCCGAACCGCGCCCCCAGAGCCCGGCGGGAATCTGCGAAACGCTGCAGCAATTTTGACCATGGAGTGTCCTATGCGCGCTTTGACGCCGTTGTTGTTGCTCACCCTCAGTGCTTACGCCCACGCCGATACCCTACCCAGTTTCCTCAACAGCAACGACACCATCCGCAACCTGCCCGTGCCCAACCTGCCCGCCGACGCCTACCGACCGGCCGCCACACCGACCCAGGTTCCGGTGCCAGCGGCGACCGCCGGGCAACCGCTGCTGATGGACACCAAAGTGACCATCCGCAAACTGCAGATCGACGGCGGCACGGTGTACCCGCTCAAGGAAGTCGCCCAGGTTTTCGAGCCGCTGATTGGCCATGAAACCAACCTGGCGCAACTGATCGAAGCCACCCGCAGCATTACCCGCCGTTACCAAGAGGACGGCTACCTGCTGTCCTATGCCTACCTGCCGGAGCAACGCTTCGAAGGTGGCCTGGTACACGTGGTGTTGGTGGAGGGTTATATCCGCGATTACCAAGTGCAAGGCGACACCGGTTCGGTCTCGTCCTACATCGACAAGCTGGCGGAAAAACTCAAGGCCGAGCGCCCGCTCACGCGCAAGACATTCGAACGCTACACCACGCTGATGAGCGCCATCCCTGGCCTCACCGTGCAAGCCCTGGTGCCGCCACCCAACACCACCGATGGCGGCGCGCATATGCAGGTCACTGCCAGCCGCAAACCCTTTACCACCAGCATGAGCCTCAATGAAGCCAACCGCGGCGGCACCCAGGCGCTGCTGACCGCCACCAGCAACTCGTGGACGTCCATGGGCGAACAACTGAGCGTCAGCGGCCTGTTCCCACCGGGCGAAGACAAAGAGCATTACTACCGCGCGAGCTACAGCCAATTCATCAACGCCGAGGGCACCCAACTTGCGCTCTCGGGCGAACGCTACCGCGCCGATCCCAAGACCGGGCTGCAATTGGGCGACGGCCTGGAACTCAAGCCACACCAGGAAATCGACCGTTACTCCATTGGTCTCAGCCACCCCTTTATCGCCTCGCCCAGCGAGTCATTGAGCCTGGGCACGCGCCTCTACGCCGTCGACCAGACCAACCGCTACAAGATCGACGGTTTCCCGCAACGCTTTGAACTGGAAACAGACCTGCGCGCCCTGGCATTCGAAGGTGACTGGCGCAAGGCCGACACCACGCAGTTGCGCATCATCAGCGGTGGCATCTACCAAGGCATCAATGGCCTGGGCGCCAAGGCCCGCACGGATTTCGGCGGCCTCAAGCAGGACCTCGACTTCTTCCGCCTGCGCCTGTCCGGCGTGCAGAGCAACAAGCTGTTCGATAACTGGCAAGGCGTGCTATCCGGCGCGCTCTACTGGAGCAACGATTACTTGCCCGACAGCGAACGCGCCACCTTCGGCGGGCAAAGCTTCGGCCGCGGCTATCCGGATGACCAGGGCACCGGCGACAAGGGCTGGGGCCTGGCCTACGAGGTCAACTACAGCTACAACCGCGCCGGCGACTGGGTGAGGATCCTGCAACCCTACGTGGTGTTCGACCGCGCCAAGACCTGGTTCAACGACGTGCCGGTCAAAGGCAACGACCTGTCATCGGCGGCGCTGGGCCTGCGCTTTGGTGATGCCAAGTACTACAACATCGCGCTGGAAGTCGCCAAGCCGATGTCGGACGTGGCATTGGACAGCTACGATCGGCGGCCGCGGTATTCGTTGAGTTTCAGCTACCAGTTGTAACCGGACCCTGTAGGCGCCTGGGATAGCGGCGCCTACAGTCTGGTTTTGGGGAGAGGAAACAGGTTGTTCAAGGTATCGATCAACCGCACCAGGTAGATCGGTTTGCGAAACAGGTCCAGCACCTGCAGGCGCAGCATGTCGCTCACATCATCCATTTCCGCATGGCCCGACATCACAATCACCGGCAGGTGTGAGCGTGAGGTGTGTTCGCGCAGGCGCTTGATCAAGGAAATGCCACTTTCCTCGGGCATGCGCAGGTCCGTGATGACCAGCGCGATGTCCGGGTGAAGTGTCAGTTCTTGCAGGGCGAAGGTGACGGAAGTGGCAGTGAAACAGACAAATCCCTCGTTTTCGAGGGATTCGGCGAGTTCGATAAGAGCATCCTCTTCGTCGTCCACCAATAGAATTTGCTGGCGTGAAGAAGACGCGCTCATGGCATTACCTGCAAAAGGGGATAGTCATAACGGCAGCCAAAAATCAATCAAGTCCCCGTCGGCATGCCGGAAGACATGTTAGTGAAGATTGTCTTTATCTTAGTTCCCAGCCCGGTCCCGGCACCCACAATAACGAGCGCGACTAACGCCACGACAATGGCGTACTCAATACCTGAAGCTCCCTCTTTGCGGCTGAAGAAAAGTTGCGTATGGACATAAAGTTTCAACACCAGGTCAAGGAACATAAGACTTCTCCCTAAAACGCCACTGGAAGCCGGAACGGCTCTAGTACCAGATGATCGCGGCGTGCTACTAGAGCATTGTCAACAAACCTCAGCCTCACAACTGTAATAACGGATTAATCACAAAGTATTAGTCGTAACGTTGACGCCATAAACCCCCACCCTGAAAGGCTGCTTTTATAGTTCAGATAAATTTTTCCTGGGGTAATGGCATTTCGTCCTAGCTGAGCTACCTTCAAATAGCCAAATCGTTAGATGTTCATCACAGCCAGGTTGCGGATTAACCCATTCGAATTAATCGGGTGTGCAGTGCAACGGGAAAGGGAGAGCCGTCATGAACAGTCGCATCAGCATGGTCCTGGCCGGCTTGCTGCTGATCGGGGCCTTGATCGCCGGGTACTGGGGGCTTGTTCTGAGTCGCGCACCGGAGCCTGTCGCAGCCCCTGCCACACCTGTCGTTTCTGTTGATCACACTGCCGCTGCCGTTGAAGACCCAACCCGCCAACCGGTGGTGGTCTTGGTGCATGACGTGCCTGCCTTTATGCCACTGACCGCCGCCGACCTGGCCGTCGAAAAACTGCTCACCGCCCCCGCCGGCAGCCTGACCCAGCTCGACCAGGCCATCGGCCGCACGCCCCTGCGCACACTGGGTGCGGGCACATGGCTCACCGAAGAAAGCTTCAGCGCCGGCGGCCCGCTCGCGCGCATGATCCGCCCGAACGAGCGCGCCCTGGCCGTAGCGGTGGATGAAGTGAGCGGCGCCGGAGGTCAATTGACGCCCGGCGACTACGTGGATGTGCTGCTGTTCCTGCGCCAGGATACCGACAACGCCGAACAGTCGGCGCAGATCGTTCTTCCGGCCATGCGCCTGCTCAGCGTCGGTGACCAATTGGGCCTGGCCAACGATGGCAAACCTGCGGTTCCTCCTCCGGCCACGCCTGAAGAACGCGTCCAAGCTGCCCAACGCCGAGCCGGCGCACGCACCGTGGTGCTGGCCGTGCCGGAGCCACTGTTAAGCCGCCTGATGCTCGCGGCCCAAGCCGGTGTGTTGCGCCTGGCCGTGCGCAGCGCCGAGGAGCAACTGCTCAGCCGCTACTGGGCCGGGGAAAGCGATGCGTCAGAGCGATTGGAAAGCGCCAACCGCGACCTCTACCAATTCACCCAACTGGCCCTGGTCGGCCCGCCCAAACGCGTCGCCCAAACCTCCACCGCTGGGCCCGGCGTACGCCGTGGCATTGAAGTGATTCGCGGCGCCCAAGCGGCGCCACAAACTCCGTGATCGAGCAAGGATGCCTTGAATGAGCCATCGCTACGCACCCCTGTTCACGCAACTGGCCTGGGCCCTGATGCTGTCGAGCCTGCCGGTCGGCATGGCCGTGGCGGCGCCGGGCAACTGCAGCGCCTTGGGCCAGTTGCCCGCCGTGGTCGAGGTGGGAGAAGGCCTGCAACAAGAGCTGCAATCGCCAGTAGCCATCACACGCCTGGCCATCGGCGACCCGAAAGTCGCCGATGTGCGGGTCAATGGCGACCGCAATTTTCTGCTGACCGGTGTCTCGTCCGGCGCCACCAGCCTGATGGTGTGGACCGCCTGCGCCAGCACGCCGCGCCAGAGCATGGTGTTCGTCAAGGGCAAGGCGACGTCGGCGTTGACCAGCTTGTCGCTGTCGCCGTCGGAAGACCCGTCGCTGCCCAGCCAGGTGCAGACGGATATCCGCTTTGTCGAGGTCAGTCGTACCAAACTCAAGGAAGCCAGCACTCGGCTGCTGGGCACGGGCGCGAACTTTTTCCTCGGTAGCCCCAACCTGTTGTCTCCCTCGGAAGGCGTGTTCAAACTGCCGGTGAACACCGAAAGCTTCAACGTCGGCTTTGGCGGCGGTCGGGTCAAAGCCATGATCAACGCCCTGGAACGCAGCGGCTTTGCCTACACCTTGGCGCGCCCGAGCCTGGTGGCCATGAGCGGCCAGAGCGCCTCTTTCCTGGCGGGCGGCGAGGTGCCGATCCCGGTGCCCAGCGCCGGCAGCGACACCATTTCCATCGAATACAAGGAGTTCGGCATCCGCCTGACCCTGACCCCCACGGTGATTGACCGCAATCGTATTTCCCTCAAGGTGGCGCCAGAGGTTAGCGAGCTGGACTACAGCAACGCCGTGCAGATCCAAGGCATCCAGGTGCCCGCCCTGACGGTGCGCCGCACCGACACCAGCGTGTCCCTGGCCGATGGCGAGAGTTTTGTGATCAGCGGCCTGATCAGCAGCAACAACCGCTCCACCATCAACAAGTTTCCAGGGCTGGGTGACATCCCGATCCTCGGTGCGTTTTTCCGCGACTCCAACATCAGCCGCGAAGAAAAAGAACTGTTGATGATCGTCACGCCGCACCTGGTGCAACCCTTGGCGGCCAATGCCCAACTGCCCTCCTTGCCGGGCGAGAAACTGCGCAGCTACGACCCGAACTGGTTCCGCTTGTTCTTCCTGGAAAACGGCAACTTCGACCGTCGCAGTGGACTTTCCCAATGAGCGATAGCCTGAGCCAGACCTTCCTCGCCATCACCCGCAACACCACTGACCTGGAGTGGCTGCAGGGCGCCCTGGCGCCCCTGGGCCAAGTCGTCAGCGCAGGCACCGGCAGCCTCGACGAACTGCTGGCGCTGGTGGACGTGACCTTCGCCAACCTGGTGTTCGTCGGCCTGGACCGCGAAAACGTCGTGGCCCAGAGCGCACTCATCGAAGGCGCACTGGAAGCCAAGCCGATGCTCGCCGTGGTCGCCCTGGGCGATGGCATGGACAACCAGTTGGTCCTGAATGCGATGCGCGCCGGCGCCCGCGATTTCGTCGCCTACGGTTCGCGCTCCAGTGAAGTGGCGGGCCTGGTGCGACGCTTGAGCAAGCGCCTGCCCACCGTCACGCCCAACACACAGCTGGGCGGCCTGACCGTATTGTTTGGCACCCAGAGCAATGCCGATGGCGCAATGTTGGCCACCCACCTGGCGCTGGTCGTACAGAAAAGCGGCCAGCAAACCCTGCTGCTCGACCTCGGCCTGCCGCGCAGCGACAGCCTGGCCCTGCTGGGCCTGGAAAGCACCTTCAATTTCGGCGATGCGTTGCGGCATTTGCGCCGCCTCGATACCACCCTGATCAACAGCGCCTTCACCACGGCCCTGGGCGGGCTGCGCATCCTGGCCTACGCCACCGGTGACGAACCGCTCAAACTCACCAGTGCCGCCGAACTGTTCATGTTGCTCAGTGCGCTGCGCCAACATTTCCAGCACATCGTTGTGAACATTACCGGGCAACCCGACAGCGAAGCCCTGCGCACCTTTGTCAGCCACTGCGACAAGCTGCTGTGGTGCACCGACCAGAGCGTGTTGGACTGTCGCCGCAACCTGGCGATACTCAACCGTTGGCGCGAAAAAGGCATGAAACTCGATCACGCCAAGCTGGTGGTGGACCGCTATATCAAGGCGTGCGCACCCGACACCGAAGCCCTGGAAAAAAGCTTCGGCCTTGAGTGCATCGCCGTGCTTCCCCTGAGCGCCGAGCTGCGCCTGAATGTGAAAAACCAGGGCCAGACCCTGTTTGCCCTGGCCCCGCGTGAACCCTTGACCCAAGCCGTGCGCACCTTGGGCGAGCGCCTGGCGAAGCGATCCGAAGGCTTGGCAAAACCTTCAATGCGCTGGTTTGAACGCATCCTGGGGTCGGGACGATGAACGGCGAAAAACTGTTTGGCGGCCCGGCCCGCACTGCCGGTGGCAACAGCGATCACGATGGCTTGAAGCTGGTGCTGCACCGCTACATCATCGACGCCATCGAGGAGTCGGGTAAGAACCTGCTCGAAGGCACGCGCCAGTCCCTGGCGCAATTTGTCATCGACAAGGTCTCCGAATACATCACGCGCATGCGCCTGGCGATCTCGCGTTATGAGATGGAGCGCCTGGCCGAAGAAATCGTTGACGAACTCACCGGCTTCGGCCCGCTGGAAGTGCTGCTGCGTGACCCCTCGGTGACGGAAATCCTGGTCAACGGGCCACATCGGGTGTTTATCGAACGCGATGGCCTGCTACACCAGAGTGACCTGCGCTTTATCGACGACCACCACGTGGAGCGTGTGATGCAACGCATCCTCGCGCCGCTGGGCCGGCGCCTGGATGAGTCCTCACCGATGGTGGATGCGCGCTTGCCCGATGGCAGCCGGGTCAACGCGATCATCCCGCCGATTGCCCTGGATGGCCCGTGCCTGTCGATCCGGAAATTCCGCAAGGACATGCTCAAGAGCAGCGACTTGGTCGCCATGCAGACCATTGATCAAAGCATCTTCGAATTTTTCCAGGAGGCCGTGGGCAAGCGCTGCAATATCTTGATCAGCGGCGGCACCGGCACCGGCAAGACCACACTGCTGAACATCCTCAGCCAGTTGATCAACCCCCATGAACGCCTGGTGACCATCGAAGACGTCGCCGAACTGCAACTGGGCCATCCCCATGTGGTGCGCCTGGAAACCCGTCCGCCGAACGCCGAGGGCCATGGTGAAGTGCGCTCCAGCGACCTGATCCGCAACGCCCTGCGGATGCGCCCGGACCGCATCATCCTCGGGGAAATCCGTGGCGTGGAAGTGCTCGACGTGATGACGGCCATGAACACCGGCCACGACGGCTCCATGAGCACCGTGCACGCCAACAATGCCCAGGATGCGTTGCTGCGCCTGGAAACCCTGGTGGGCCTGACCGGCCGCGTGGTCGCCGAAAAAACCCTGCGCCAGATGATCTGCGCTGCGCTGGACGTGATCATCCAACTGACGCGCATGCCTGATGGCCGTCGCTGCGTCAGCGAAGTCGTGGAAGTGGTCGGCGTGCGCGAAGACGTGTATGTCACCAACACCCTGTTCCGCCTGGACCGGCGCACCGGCTTCGGTTTCCTGCGCGAGGCCATCAACCCGGCGGGCGACAAACTGCGCCGCGAATCGGCCTTGCAGTCATAGGGAGCGCGTGATGCTAGGACCGGTGTTGTTGCTTGTTTGCCTGCTGCTGATCGGCCTGTCGTTCTGGCAACTTCAGCATGGCCTGCGCAAGGCCCAGACCGACCGCGTACTGGAACGCCTCGGCCAGGGCCAGCCCGAAGCACAGGACGTCAACACCACGTGGACGGGCCTTGAGCGGATGTTTCAGCGTGCCGGGTTGGGCAAACCCACCGACCGCCTTGGCCTGTGGGTGAGCGCCTGGGTGATCGGCGCATTGTTGGGCTGGTTGCTCGCCGACGGCTTGGGCCTGATCGCAATGATCGTGGCCCCCCCCCTGTTCCTGCGGGTGTACATCAGCTGGCGTTATCAACGCCGCGTACAACGCATGGTCGAGCAACTGCCGCAGTTGCTCGACCACAGCGTGCGCAGCCTCAAATCCGGCAGAACCTTGGCCGATGCCGTATTGGGCGGCGTCGAGAGCACTGAAAACCCGCTCAAGGAAGCCATGGGCCGTGTGCAGCGCAACGTGCGCATGGGCGTCAGCCTGCCGGACTCGGTCAGCGACTTTGCCGAGTTCTACGAACAGGACGAATTCCGCCTGTTCGCCTTGGGCTTGAAGGTCAACCACCGCTATGGCGGCAATGCCAGTGAGCTGCTGGAAAACCTGATCAAGATGATCCGCGAACGGGAACAGGGCGCCCGTCAACTCAAGGCCATGACCGGCGAAACCCGCATGACCGCCTACGTGCTCGGCGGGCTGCCGATACTGATCGTGGGCTACTTCATCATCGTCAATCCCGATTACCTGATGACCATGTGGAACGACGGCACGGGGCGCATCATGCTGTTCAGCGCGCTGGCCATGGACATCAGCGGCACCTTGCTCATGTGGCGCATGCTGAGGAGTGTGTGAGATGGCCCTGCTGGCCTGTGCCTTGTTGTTACTCGCCGCCCTGGTCTTGGTGGGCGGCCAGTTGTTCGAAAACCGCCGGCGTGATCGCCAGGTAGCTGAACGCCTGCAAGGGCGCATGGGTGGCGATGCCAAATTCGGTACGCTGTTGCGCCAACTCGGCGCAAGCAGCCTGGCGCAGCGCTCGGTCAGCCTGGACAACGAGACCCAGGTGTTGCTCAACCGCATCGGTTGGCGCAAGGCCAGCCAACGCTCGATGTTTGCGGCCTTTCAGATCGGCTTGCCGATCGTTCTCTTGGGCCTGACCTTCCTCGGCCAGCAGATTTTTTTCCCTGACATGGACCCCGCCTGGATTGCGCCCCTGTTTGGCCTGGGCATCGGCTACCTGCTGCCCAAACGCGTGCTGGCCGCCGCCGCCAAGCATCGTCAGCAGGCCATCGCCAAAGAGATCTCAACCTTCATTCCGCTGCTGCGCATCCTCTTCGAATCGGGCATGGCAGTTGAACAGTCATTGCGCGTAATGGGCACCGAAGCCCAACGCTTGCTCCCTCACCTCACCCACGAATTGCGCCTGATCCTGGCACGGGTCGACTCCGGGTTGGAGCTGGGCGAAGAACTCGGCAAGACCGTGCGCGTGTTGGAGGTGGATGAATTCACGGACACCTGCATCATTCTCCAACAATTGATCCAGCAGGGCGGCGGCGCGATGAAGTCCTTGCTGGCGCTCAAGCAACTGCTCGACGACCGCCGCCTGACCCGCCTGCAGGAATACATTTCGAAGATGTCGGCAAAGATGTCAGTGGTGATGATGGTGTTTCTGTTCCCTGCGTTGCTGATCGTGCTCGGCGGCCCGGCCTTTATCGGCATCGCCCGTGCGTTGGTCCATTTTTGAGGAGACGTTGATGAAAGTACTGATTGCCGGCATGGCCTTGCTGATGCTCGGCGGCTGCGCCACCAACGGCCAATCGCCCTGGGCCGCGCTGACCTCGCCGGGCAGTTGCGCCAAGCCGAGTTCGGAGCAGGAACTGGCGCTCAACCTGTCCGATGATTTAGCCAACGAAGGCAAGCTGCACGCCAGCCTGGCGAACCTGCAGAACCTGCCCGACGCCTTGCCTCAGGTGCGTCAACGCAAGGCCCGCACGTACCGCCTGCTCGGGCGCAGTGAAGCCGAGCCGCTGTACCGCAGCCTGCTCGGCACCTGCATGACCGCCGAGGGTGAGCACGGCCTGGGGCAGCTGGCGGTCGCCAAGGGCGACAACGGCCTGGCCATGACTCACCTGCAACGGGCGGCGCAGCTGGCGCCCACCGACGAAAAGATCCGCAATGACTTGGGTGTGGTGTACCTCAACCAATTGCGCGTGGAAGACGCTCGCTTTGAGTTCATGACCGCCATCGAACTCAAGCAGGGCGACCCGTTGGCCGCCGTCAACCTGGTAACGCTGTTGATCTATCAGGATGACTGGGGGCAAGCGGCCAAAGTGGTCAGCCAACTGGGCCTGAGCCGCGAGCAAGTCACGGACGCCCAGGCCCGTGCGGAAAAACTCAAGGGTGCCCGCACGGCGGCGCGCAAAGTCGCGACAGTCCGCGATGGCCTGCCGGTGAGCCTCAAGTAAGGAGTGATCGATGAAAGCACATTACCTGATCGGGCTGGCGCTGTTACCACTGGGTGCCATGGCCATCGAACCCGGCCCGTCATCACCGCAGCAGGCGGAAACGGAAAACTGGATGGCGTTGCAGATCAATGGGCGGGCCGCTTCGCCGACGCCGCAAAGGGCCACGCCCGCGGAACGGGAGCAGTCCTTGCAGCGTTGGCTGGACAGTCACAAGCATCCAATTCCGGAGTTTTATGAATCGGAGTCGGGTGGGGGTTCTAAAGGCGGCAAGAGCCAGTGACGCTCAATGGGCGGTCACCCGCTGGCGCATCGCCGAGTTGCTCGGCGACAAGGCCAGTGCCAGTTGGGTGCGGTTATGCATATGGGTCAGGCGCAATACCTGGGACACGTACAGCTTGACGGTGTTCTCGGTAATCCCCAGTTCGCAGGCGATCTGGTAGTTGGTCTGGCCCTTGCCCACCAGGCGCGCAACGTCCAGCTGACGCGGCGATAGCTGATTGAAGATGCTCGGGATTTCCACCGGGCTGGCTTCTTCGACCACCAGCTCAGTCTCATCCGCCAAGCTGGCACCCGGGCTACGGCGCACTCTGTCGAGGTCCTGGTACAGGTCATTGATGGATTCGGACAGGTATTGCAGCTTCTGGTTCAGGTGCCCCAGTTGCAGGTCTTTCTGCCGTTCCTCCAAGGCGGCTTCCTGGCGCTGGAGGCCTTCGAGCAACTCGTCGAGATTGATCGGTTTCTGGTAGTAGTCCGAGATCCCCGCGCGCAGGGCCTTGATCACGTCCTGTTTGTCGGCGCGTCCGGTGAGCATGATCGCCTCGAATGCCCGTTGCTTGCCCGCCACCTTCTGCATGGCCTGCACCAGCTCGATGCCGTCCATGTCCGGCATGTGCAGGTCGCACAGCACCAGGCCGATCTCGGCGTCTTCGCTGAAGCGCTTCAAGGCGTGTCGGCTGGACTCACACGGGACGCAGCGGTAACCACTGCTTTCAAGAAATTCGCAGAGCTCTTCAACGATCAACGGTTGATCGTCGACCACGAGCACTTTCACCGCCGAGGTAAGCTTGTTCACGCGTTACTCCATGCCTGGCCAGCCAAAAGATTGACCTATCCATTTTGACGAAGAATCCTATGCATCCACTCAATAAACCTAGACCTACTTTCCGACTATGTACATAGCGATAGAGGCCTTGTGCGACTAATGGATCCAAAGCCAGTACAGCACAAACCCTGTCAATACAAAGGGGGCATAAGGCTGCTTTGTTGACACGCCTGGTGACGATACCTCGCGGCGCACGCTAAGCCGTTGATGGATAAGCACCCAGACGCCCTGGAACACGGCAGCACCGATCAACGACCACAACAAGACATCCAGATTGCTCGCCAGGGCCAGGGCGGCCAGCAGCTTCACATCCCCCGCGCCAAAGCGGCCCAGCGCATACCCCGGCAAGGTCAGCAACAGCGCCACGGCGAAGGCCCAGCCCCCATCGGTGGCGGGCGCCCCCAACCAGGTCGCACCCGTCCACATCAGGTAGATCAACGCCAACAACGCCGCCCCCAGGGTCAAGCTGTTGGCGATTTGCCGTTGACGCATGTCCTGCAACGCGCAGAGTCCCAACCAGAGCAGTATCACCACGCTATGGATCACGTAAAAAACATCCCTTTTCGCTGAATGATTCTATGCTGATATCAAGTAGTAGCCGTCAGGGTAGACGCAGTCATGAAAACAGGCCTGCCTGGAAAGCAAAAAGGTGCAGCCGCGATTGAGTTCGCCCTGGTCTTCGGGATCTTTTTTGCGGTGTTTTATGGCTTGATCAGCTATAGCCTGCCGCTGCTGATGTTGCAGTCGTTCAACCAGGCGGCGGCGGAAGGCGTGCGCCAGGCGATGTCGGTGGACCCGGTGGCCGCTGGCACCGCTTATCCCACGCAGGTGACCACACTCGCCAAGACAACGGCAAAAAACCAGCTGAAGTGGATCCCGGCCAGTTTCCAGTTTTCGGACGACCTGATCACTGCCACCTACACCGGCAACACGCTGACCGTTTCGATCAAGTACCCCACCAGCCGCCTCTATTCGGTGTTCCCGGCGCTGGTGTTGCCGGTCATCGGCACCGTGCCGAATCTGCCGGCCAACCTGTTGGTCAGTTCGAGTCTGCAGCTTTGACCTCGGGGGACAAGCTCTTCGGGCGCCTGCTCGGCCGCAGCAGCGCGCTCGCACTCGATACGCCCGGCGCCCCTGTGCCAGGGCTGCACCTGCTACTGGATGCTCAGGGCCGTGTGCTGGACTTCAGTGGCACCCTGCGCGCACTGCTCGCCCCCCATGATTCACGCCCCTTGCTGCGCGAGTTGTTGTGCGCCAGCAGCGCCTTGAGCATCGAAGGCCAGCCCGCCGACTGGCAACACCAGAGCCTGGACCTGGACTTCCAGGGCGTCGCCGGCCGGCCCCTGCACACCCGGGGCTGGATCGAGCCCGAAGACGACGGCTGGCGCTTGCACCTGCAAGACGTCAGCGACTTGCTGGCCGGTAGACAACTGGCCCAGCATCGCGAGCAGAACCATCAGTTGGCCTGCCAGATGAGCGAGCAGTTGCGGGTGTGCAGCCTGACCCGCCTGCCCGAGGTGTTCAACGAGCACCTGCGCAGCCTGGCCCAGCGCTGGCACATCCCCTGCGTGGCCATGGCCTTGCTCGACGAAGAAAACCAGGGCTGGCGGATCTACAACCACTACGCCGCCCACGATGCACCCGCCTTGTGGCAGACCGGCCAGCACCTGGGCACCAGCCTGGACAGTGCCAACGGCAACACGCCGTTGAGCCTGGCCGAGGAGCGCAGCGACAACCCGCGCCTGCACAGCATTTTCGGCAATGCCGATGGGTTCCTGGTGCCTTATCGTGACAGCCAGGGCGTTGCCGCCTGGTTGCTCTGCGGCTTCTACAGCGGTCAGCAACATACCAACGAGCGGGACTGGCTGAACCTCACCGCCGCCCTCGCCGCCCCGCTGTTGAGCCGACTGCGCGAGCAACGCAACCATCAACAGCTCGACCGTATGGAAGCCCTGCAAGGCCTGCTCGGCACCGGCTGGTGGGAACTGCTGCCGGCCACCCAGGAGATCCAACTGGCCCCGCAGCTGCTGCACAGCCTCAGCCAGGATGACGGCCCAACCCGCCAGCCGTTGGACCAATGGCTTGAACTGATCCACCCCGCCGACCGCCAGGCGTTCAACAGCCGTTTGCACGACCTGCAAGCCCTGGGCAAACCCTTGATGACCAGCGTGCGCCTGCAACGCACCGACGCCGAGCACAACCCCCTGTGGTATCGCGTCCAGGGCCAGGTGCTGGGCGTGGGCGATCACCGGCGCTGGATTGGCTTCATGCTCGACATCAGCGACATCAAGAACCAGCAACTGCAAGCCGCCGCCGCCCATGCGCGCCTGGACAACCTGATCGCCAGCTCGCCAGCGGTGATCTATGTGCAACGCTATGTCAGCGGCGCCCTGCACCCGGCGTTCTTCAGCGACAGCCTGCTGCCGCTGCTGGGTTGGACCCTGGCCGACTGCACCCCAGACAATCTGGCCTCGTTGATCCACCCCGACGACCGCGAACTGTACTTCGAGCGCAGCCGCCAGTTACTGCGCGAAGGCAACGTGCGCAGCCGTTACCGCCTGCGGGACAAACAAGGCCATTACCATTGGCTGCTGGACGAAGCCAAACTGTTGCGCGATGACCTCGGCCTGCCGGTCGAAGCCGTCGGGCTGTGGCTGGACGTCACCGAGGCGACCCTGGCCGCCGAGCAGATCAAACAGAGCGAAGAGCGCTACCGCATCCTGGTCGAAGACTCCCCGGCGATGATCTGCCGCTATCGCCCGGACCTGACCCTGACCTTCGGCAACACACCGCTGGCCAACTACCTGGAATGCCCGCCGGCGCAACTGCCGGGGCTGAACCTGGGGCACTGGCTGTCGGACGAACAACGCCTGGCCTTTGTGCAACGCATCGAACAATTGACCCCGGAATTCCCGGTCAGCACCGCCGAGATCAGTCTGGAACTGCCCGGCCGCGAACATGCCTGGTGGGTGTGGTCGGACCGGGGCGTGTTCGACGAACAGGGCACGCTGGTGGAGGTGCAAGCGGTGGGCCGCGACAACACCGAAGTGCGCCGCTCCCAGCAGCAACTGACCCAAAGCGCCAAGATGGCCACCCTCGGCGAAATGGCCACCGGCCTGGCCCATGAGATCAACCAGCCGCTGAACGTGATGCGCATGGCCATCGTCAATGTGCTCAAGCGCCTGGGTAACGGCGATGCGCAGATCGACTACCTAACCGAAAAGCTCCAGCGCATCGACACCCAGGTACAGCGCGCGGCACGTGTCGTGGACCACATGCGCGTGTTCGGCCGCCGCTCGGAAATCGAACAACAGCCCTTCGACCCGTCACAGGCGGTGGAAGGCACCCTGTCGCTGCTCGGCGAAGGCCTGCGCGGCAAAGGCGTGGAGCTGCGCATCACGCCTTCGGGCTTCACGGTGCAGGTCAAAGGTCATGTCGACCAGCTTGAGCAAGTGCTGATCAACCTGATGGTCAACGCCCGTGATGCGCTGCTGAGCAAACGGGAAAAGGATCCTGGGTTCCGCCCGTGGATCGCCCTGCACTGCGAGCATGACAGCCGACATGTGCGCATCTGGGTGGAGGACAACGGCGGCGGCATTGACCCACGGTTGCTGGAGCGGATTTTCGAGCCGTTCTTCACCACCAAGCCGATCGGCGTGGGCACCGGCTTGGGTTTGTCAGTGAGTTACGGGATCGTGGAAAACATGGGCGGGCGCCTCAGCGTCGCCAATGGCGAGCACGGCGCGAGGTTTTGTGTGGAGTTGCCGGTAAGTTAAATCACCAGGTAGGCGCGGCCCATGTGGCAACTGAGGTTGGCGCCGACTTCGGCGTTGCCCAGGCTGATGCCCAATGCCGAGAGCAGTGTGTTGACGATGGGGTCGAGTATCGGCGACAGGACGTTTTGGACAAGGCTGACCACCGAACTGATGATGGTCGCCAACGCGCTGGTCACGGTGCCGTTCGCCGGGTTGGGTGTGCTGCCGCTGGGCGGCACGTAGGTGACCTGCAGACCGTTCAGCGTATCCCCCAGGCTATAAAGGATATCGGCGGTGCCTGGCGCGTTCTTGTAGGTCGGCGTCGTGTTCATTTCTGCCACGGGTAAAAACAGCATCGAGTTGGTTTGCGCGGCGACGGTAGACAGCGCCTTCAAATTCAACCCCCCGCCTACGCCCGCTGTACGCGGACCACAGATCAGCGTCAGCACAATGCAATAGCGTTCGCCGAAGTCGATCAGCCTGACCGGTTGCACCGTGACGGGGGCTGATGAAGAAAACGCAGCAACCGGATCCACGTAACCCACGCCCAATGTGGCCAACGAGGTGGTGGTCTTTACCGTCAACGACTTGGTGGCAGGCGTGGCGCAGCTGTAGTCCGTGACATAGCTTTGCGCACTGGCCGCCTCGATATAAATGGACAGGGTTTGGTTGATGTCGACATCCGTGACATTACACGCCACCAGGCACAAGACACCGCCGACCACGGCCGGAATGTTCAGGTTCAACAGGCCGCTGACCACCTTCGACACCGGCGTCCCCAGCCCGGAAAGAATCGACGTGACACCCGAAACCACCTTGATGATCGGCGCATCAATGGTGACCAATGTGCGTACCTGCGCCGTTCGCACAAAAATCTGATCCGTTTGCGGGTTATTCAAAAGCCCCGCCTTGGCCTTGGCCGGATTGCCAATCGCCGACAGTTGCGGTGGCTCGATGACTTTGGTCTGGATCGAAACGGTGCCCACCAGCGGAATATTGACCTTGGCTGCCGCACTCACCGCATTCTTGCTACTGGAGAGCTGCGCCACGGTCTCCAGCAACTGAAACAACTGCACACTGGTATTCAAGGCCGCCGCCGGCGTTCCGGTGGCGACTTTCAGCAAGTCTCCGACCTTCAGCAACTGGGTGTTCGGCGCGATGGCGTTCACGGTAATCAGATCGTTGATGACCGCCGTGGCGACCGCGCCGTTTTTTTGCAGAACCTTCACGGCGGCGTCGAGCAACTGACTGGCGGAGACAGCAGTGCTCAGCAGCGCGTCGTAGTCCCCCGCCTTTACGTTCAATTGAATCGCCAACTGATCCAGATAGCTGAGCAGGTTCACGTTCGTCGTCAGCAAGCCATTCCAGCCCGCTGCCGTCAGCGACAGGCTACCGCCCAACAGATTGCCGATGACCATGTTCAGCAACGGGGAGTTGGCCGAATTCACGGAGGCCAGGCTGCTGCGAATCGTCAGTTGCGCCACCGGTGGCGCAGTCGCAGCCACGGCGGTGGCACTCAATATCGTCTGGGTGGCAACCGGTGCACCGCTGAACATGTTCCAGATACCACTGGCGAGACTGGTCATGACACTGCGCGTTGCGACCACGCGTATGGCGTCGTTCTTGGTCGCATCAGCGACGAACACACGGATATTGCTGGCATTGGTGGGCAAGGTGCCACAGGTCACGGCCAGGCCCCGACTGTTGTCGCCGGCGACCACGGTAAAACCGTTGCGCGCGGCGTTTTCCTTGGCGTAGTCATTGGCCGTGGTGGAGGGCGTGCACAGGCCGCCACGACCGGCGGCTTCCAACGCGGCGGTGTCGGCGATGGACTGCAACCGGCGCTTTTCCAGGTACAGGCGCCCGCTGTCCACCGCCAGCAGCATGAACACCATGGCCACCGCCAGGGTGCCTGCCGCCATCAAGCCAATCGCACCACGCTGCCGGGAACCAAGTCGGGGAGACATCAGGCACTCCTTAGCGCTTACTCTCCATTGTTGGGTTGGAGTGTAGACAAGGCTTCAGATGCGCGCTGGCCAGTCGCCACATTGGCGACTGGCGGAAGGTATTTCTAGTGCGGTGGGTAGCTGGAAAGGACGCGGGTGACGGTGGTGCGGATGGCTTTGTCGCGGTCCTGGGGGTTGGGCGAGGTGGCCATCATCTGTTCGTCGCTGCCGCGCCACACCAGCTTGCCGTCCTTGCCGTCGAGCAGGTCGATCTGAATGGTGGCGACTTTGTAGGTGATGTTGCGCGTTTCGTTGTACATCGGCGCGCCCCAATAACCGTTCCACGGGCCGCCCCAGGCGCCGCCGTAGTTGGTGGTGACTTGTTGCTGGCGGTCTTCGACGATGAGGTAGGCCTGTACATTCAAGTCAGCCTTGCTGCCCGGCGCCACTGGGCGCAGGCCGCGCTGGTCGAGTTGCTCGCCGACGGCCTGGCGGATGCGCTGTTCGGTGAGGTCACTCTTGATGCGCGGATCATCCGGACGGTATTGCAGCGCCGGGTCTTTCCAGGCCCAACTGCGGTAGGCCCCGAAGTCCCGGCTGGCGTCAAAATCGTGGTTGACCTGGCTGGTCTGGCAACCGCCCAGCAGCACTACAACAGCAAGCGTAGCGATACGACGAAACATGGTTTATCTCCAAAGAGCGACCCGCGCTAAAGATGAGAATAGCTGTTAACTGGGAGGATACGCCGTCATTGCCTTTTGCACCGCCTGGCGCAAGGCATCTCCCCGCTCACTGAGGCTTCCCTGGCTGCCGGTTTCCGCACTGGCACTCCACACCGGCTGGCCGGTGCGGGCATCGAACAGGTTGACGCGAACCACCACGACCTGCACTTCATAGGTGCGCACGATCGGCACCGAGTTGTACATGCCGTAACCATTGCCATAGCGGTTGTAGCCGCCGTAACCGTAGCCGTAGTCATCCTGGACCTGCTTGAGGCGCTTCTCCAGGCGCACATCGGCGCTGACAAACAGGTCCGCCGGGCGATTGTCATGCAAGGGGCGCAGCCCGCGTTGGTCAAGGGCACCGCTGACCGCTTCGGCAATCTGCGCCGAATCCGCCCAGGCCGTGCCCGCCGGCAACTGGCCGTTGCGCCAGGCCCAATTGCGGTAGGCGCCGTAGTCGCGCACGGGCGCCGGGTAGGCGCTGGCATCAAAGGTATTGGCCGCCTGGGGCGGCGCCGGAGGAATCGGCGCCGAAGCGGCAACATAGGGGTTCGGGCTGGAACACGCGCCCAAACCGAGGGACAACAGGATCAAACAGAGACGACGCATTTCGACCTCCGCAGACTGGGCCGCTTAAACCGGACGGCAGATCCAGTGCAAATAACGCCCAAGTCCGGCAAAGCTTGGGTGACGACGGTGAGCGAGTTCCATCTCCAAAAGGTCCTGCAAATTGGCGCGGGCCTGGAATTCCACCGGCATATAGTCGTGGAACACCCGCACGCCGCTTTGGCTTTCGACCTGCCAAAGGCCATCGAGTTGCGCCGCCAACTCACGGGGATCGAGGGGTTGTTGCGGCGTCAGGCTCTGCTTTTCGCCGGCCATGTCGTTCTTGCGCATTTTGCGGAAGTGGCCTTTGAGCAGGTTGCGGTAAATCAGCGCATCACGGTTGTAGAACGCCAGCGACAGCCAGCCGCCGGGCACCGTGAGCTGGTGCAGCACCGGCAGGATCGCGTGGGGCTCGGCCAGCCATTCCAGCACGGCGTGGCACAGCACCAGGTCGTAGGGTTCGGTGAGTTGGCCGAGCAGGTCTTGCCAGGGCGCATGAATAAACGTGGCGGTTTGCCCGGCATCCGCGAAGCGTTGACGGGCGCCTTCCAACATCGGCTCAGCGGGCTCGGCCAGGGTGACCTCATGGCCTTGCTCGGCCAACCACAGCGACATATGGCCCAGGCCCGCGCCGATATCCAGCACGCGCAAAGGGCGTTTCGGCAGGGCCTCGGTCAGGTCGGCCTGGAGCACTGCCAGGCGAATCGCGCCTTTGGCTCCGCCGTAGATTTTCTCGGCGAAACGCGTGGCCAGTTGGTCGAAATGACGATCACTC
Organism: Pseudomonas sp. DWP3-1-3b3; assembly: GCF_049896305.1. Lineage (NCBI taxonomy): Bacteria > Pseudomonadati > Pseudomonadota > Gammaproteobacteria > Pseudomonadales > Pseudomonadaceae > Pseudomonas > Pseudomonas sp. DWP3-1-3b3. The sequence continues at coordinate 87,113 of NZ_JAFCUA010000015.1, forward strand.
ATGGGCAAACCGCCGTTCACTGTCGGCCAACTTGGCGCGTACCACCTCGTTCATGTCCAAGCCCAACTCGCTGCACAGCAACAGCAGGTACAGCACGATATCGCCGACTTCCTGCCCGGCATGGGCAAGTGTGTCGGCCGGCAGTTGGCGCGACTGGTCTTCGGTCAGCCATTGGAAGATTTCCACCAGCTCGGCCATTTCCACGCTGGCGGCCATGGCCAGGTTTTTCGGGCTGTGGAATTGTTTCCAATTGTTGGTATCGCGGATGCGGTGCAGGCGTTCGGTGAGGTGTTCGAGGTTCATGCGGCGGGCTCCTGAAGGTGGATAGCTTCGGGCCGAAAGCGCCGGAAGGCAAGTTAATCCACCACACTGAATTCGATCCTGGCCGTCTGCCCCGCCTCGTCCAACACACTCAGCTGGTAGCGGCCCAGGTGCTCGAAACTGGTGTTGATAAAGTCCTGGTTGGCGCTGTCCCCCAGCGGCGCGCCATTGAGGAACCACCAGCGTCGCCCGCTCCCTCCCAAGGCGGAGATTTTCAGGCGCAGGGCCTGTTGGCTGGCGGCGGGCAGGCGCAGTTGGTCACCTTCGCGCACGCCGACAATCGACAACGGCGACGACGCGGCCAATGCCGGAGGCGGGCATTCGGGATCGGCGGCCGGGATACGCGCTTCACGGCGCTCGACCCGTGGCAGCCAGGGTTCCAGCGGCGCGGGCCACAGGGCGATGTTTTTCGGCTCGGCGCCGGGGCAATGGGCGTCGACCCGCAAGCCCTTGGCATTGACCCACACGCTTTCCATCAAACCCACGCTCAACGGCTGGTCCAGTGCCTGCAAGGTGGGCGGCGTGGTGTTATCCAGGGTCCAGGCAAAGCGCTGGCGCCGGCAATTGGGGTCACTGCGGCTCATGGGCTGGCCCAGCGGCCAGCAGATCGCTGCCACGCCGACATTGGCCGGCACCGGTTTGACGGGGGCGCTGATGCCGCGCTGGCTGTCGCGGTTGGTCAGCACGTCATGCACCTGCAACATCAACGGCGCGGCCGAGGCCAGCCCGAACTGGCCCGGCACCGGCGTGCCGTCCGGGCGGCCGATCCACACGCCGATCAAATAACGCGGGCCCACGCCGATGGCCCAGGCATCGCGAAAACCGTAGCTGGTGCCGGTTTTCCAGGCCAGTACCGGGCGTTGCGCCAGTTCGGCACGCGGGTCACGGTCGGGCCGCGCCTGGCCGCTGAGGATGCGCCGCACAATCCAGGCGGACCCTGGCGACAGTAACGGCCGTTCCCTGAGCGTATCGTCCGGCTGCAATCGAATAGTGGCGCTCCTGCCATCGCGAGCGAAGGCGCTGTAGCCGCTCACCAGGTCTTCGAGGCGACTGCCTGCGCCGCCCAGGATCAACGCCAGGTTCGGTTCGGCCAACGCCGGCAGCGCCAACGGCACACCGCCGATGCGCATTTGCGCAGCAAAGCGCTTGGGCCCATAGGCCTCCAGCAACTGCACCGCCGGCAGGTTGAGCGAACTCGACAGTGCCGTACTCGCCGGCACTGCACCGGTAAACCCCATGGAGAAGTTACCCGGCCGGTAATCGCCATAACGCCGAGGCACATCCTGCAATAAGGATTCGGAGTGGATCAGCCCATCATCCAGGGCCATGCCATAGAGGAATGGTTTCAGGGTGGAACCCGGCGAACGCAAGGCGCTGATCATGTCCACATGGCCGAAGCGCTTGGCATCGTTGATATCCACCGAGCCAAGGTAAGCGCGCACGGCCATGCTTTCCTCTTCCACCACCAGGATCGCGGCGGACGTGTGCTCCGGCAGCCGCGCGCGCCAACCCAGCAGCAGGTCTTCAAGACGGCGTTGCAACGTGGCATCCAGAGTGGTGCGGATCAGCGGCGGGCTGTCGGGGCGGTTCAGGCGACGCGCGAGCAGGGGCGCCAGGCTCGGCTCCAGGCGTGGGGCGAGCAGCAACGGTTCTTCCAGGGCCTCATCGACGGCCGATTGTGGCCACACCTGAAACTCCGCGAGGCGGCGCAGCACTTTGTCGCGGGCTTGCTGCGCACGTTGGGGATGGCGATCCGGGCGCAAACGGCTGGGCGCCTGGGGCAGAACGGCGAGCAAGGCGGCTTCGGCGTGGGTCAGTTGCGCAGGGGATTTGCCCAGGTAGGCCCAACTGGCCGCCGCCACACCCTGCAACGTACCGCCGAACGGTGCGCGGTTCAGGTAGAGGTTGAGGATTTCGCCCTTGGACAGGTGCCATTCCAACTGCGCCGTGCGCCACAACTGACGCAACTTGCCGTGGAAGGTGCGCGAATGCGGATCCAGCAACCGCGCCACCTGCATCGACAAAGTGCTGCCGCCCGACACCACCCGCGCACCCGTGAGGTTCTGCCAGGTCGCCCGCGCCAGCGCCAGCGGATTCACGCCGGGATGCTGGTAGAACCAACGGTCCTCATACGTCAGCAGCGCGTCCAGGTAATACGGCGATACTTCGCTGGTTTGCACCGGGTAGCGCCACACGCCATTGGCATCGGCAAACCGCCACAACGGCGTGCCATCCTCGGCCAGTACCACCCGCGCCAGATCATCCTTGGGCAAGGGGAGCGGCCAGATGCGGTCGGCCAGCCACAGCAAGGCCACCAACAACAACAGGCCGGCCAAGGTCCAACGGGCAACTAAACGCAAACTCAAACGGGCAAACCTCTATGCTGGTAGGGAACTAGCCTGTTGCAATAACAACCAAAGGCACAGATACGCCCACCTTCTCATCAGGACACACATATGCAGGTAGAAAGCTTTTTCGGCTGGTTGGGCCAGGCGCTCGGTTCCATCATCCGTTTTATCGTCGACGGGCTCAGCGGCCTGTTCGGTGCGCTGACCAATGCCGGTGGCAACTTTATCGATGGCCTGTCCCGCACCTTGGGCATGGACACCTCGGTCATCAGCATCATCACCCTGATCATCGGCCTGATGCTGCTGTACTCGGCGGTGCGCGCCTTTATGCGGGCGTCGATCATCATGGGGATTATCTGGTTGCTGTTGGGCCTGTGGCTACTGAGCTGGGTTGTGCATTAACTAACGGGGCCATGACGAACATGGCCCCGTTTTACATTAACGCCCCTTGATCACCAGATCCGCCGGCGTTTCGCCCACCGCCTGCCAGTTCGGCCGGTACATAGACTCCACTTGCGGCGGTGGCACACGGTAAGTACCTGGTGTCACGGCACGCGCCAGGTACAGCAGGTGCGTGGTGCCGGAGCCCTCCAGGTTGATCGCCGCCACGTAACGGTCATCACGGAACTCCTGGTGCTTGAGCGATGCGTTCTGCATCGACTCACGCCACTCCTTCACTTGGCTGCTGGCGTTTTCCAGGCTGGCGGCGCTTTGCGCCAGGTTCTGGTTCTCCAGCTCCAGGCCCGCCGGCAACAGGTCCACCACCAACGCATCCGGCACCCGCTGCTTGGCACTCACCGCCAAATGCACCAGCACCAGATCGCCACTGTTGAGGCTGCGCAGGTTCAACGGCTGGCCGTTCATGCCCAGGTATTCGCGGCGGATGTTCAGGTTGTCGCCACCCGGTGCCGGTGGCACCTGTGGATATCCCGAAATCGTCAATTGCTGGTACACCGGCGTCTCACCCTGATTGCTCAAGGTCAGATCACTGGACAGCCACTTGCCCTCCAACTCCAGCGTCGACTGCTGATTGTTCAGTTCCTGCACACCGCCACTGCCCGTCAATGACACTTGCCAGTTCGCATCAGGCTTGGCAAACCCAAGGCGCCCGGCCAGGAACAGCGAGTTACGCTCCTGGGTCGACAGGTACGGGCTAGCCGCCAGTTGATCCGACAGCGTGAACAAGCGCTCCTCGCGCTTGCCCTTGGCCAAGTCGTTCTCTTCCAGCAGCGCCAGGATCATCGCCTGGTCGCGCAACGGGCTACCGTAATCGGCCAGCCATTCATTGGCATTGCGCTGCGCCGCCAGGCCGGCGAGCAACGCCTGGTCCGCACGCGGCTGGTCACCCATCTTCTGCAACGCGATGGCCAACTGCACCAGCGGCAGACCGGAGCGCGCATCGCTGCGGCGTTCGAAGATGCTGCGCAACGCGCCCAACGGCGCCTGCTGACTGCGCGCCAGCACCATGCCCGCGTAGGCCTGCACGGCAAAGCGGGTGTGGTCGGCATTGTCGCTGTAGTCGACGTCGATCAGGTTGCGTTCCTGCACGTAGCGCAGCAGACGCTCGCTGGCCTTTTTCAAGGCTTCAGGCGGCACCGCGAAACCCTGGTCGCGAGCGCGCAGCAGGAAGTCGGTGACGTAAGCCGTCAGCCAATATTCCTCTTCGCCATCCGCGCCCCACAACCCGAAGCTGCCGTTGTAGCGCTGCATGCCCAGCAGGCGTTCGATGCCCAGCTCGATCTTGCGTTTGCGTTCGCTGTCCGACTCACCTTTGATCGACAGGCGCTTGAGCAATGCATCGTCGGCATACAGCGACGGGTACAGGCCGCTCGCGGTCTGCTCCAGGCAACCGTAAGGGTAGGCCTTGAGCGCACTGATCTGCGCACCGAGGTTCAGCGGCGGTCTACTCGACAGGCTCAGCAGCGCCTGGCGTCCCGAGGCGTCGAACTGATCCAGCGTCCCCGCCGGCAAGCTCCACGGTTGATCCTTCAGCACCGCGCGATAGTGCTTGAGCAGCGCCGGATAGGCCGGGCGCACGCCCAGGGTCCATTCGCGCGTAAACGGCGGCAGGTTCTCACCCGGCAGATCCAGGCCATTCACCGTCACCTTGACCTTGCCCTGCCCCAACCCGCCCCAGGCTTTCACCGGGATACGCAGGGTGGTGCGCTGGCCTTGTTTCAGCTCGACGCTTTGCGCGCCGCCGTTGACCAGCTCCAACTGCCCGTCGGCACTCAGTTGCACATCGAGTTTCTGCGGTTTGCCCGACAGGTTGGACAGGTCCAGCGCCAACGTGGTCTGGTCGCCACCCGCCATGAAGCGCGGCGCCGACAGCTCGGCAATCAGCGGTGCGGCAATCACCGTCTTGGCCTCGGCCATGCCGTAGCGATCGTCGCTCCAGGCCTGGGCCATCAGGCGCAGTTCGCCGTTGAAGTCGGGAATATTGACGCTGACTTCGCCCTCGCCTTGCTCGTTCAACGTCACGGGGGCGCTTTGCAGGGCGACGATGGTCACGCTGGTGTCCGGGCGCTTGCCACCCTTGGCGAGTGCCGCGTCGCCACCAAATGCCAGGCTGGCCAATCGGCCCTGGCCGGCTTCGATCAACTGACCGTAGATATCGAATTGGTCCACACCGTAGGCCTTGCGCCCGAACAGGCTGGAATACGGATCCGGCGTCGGGTATTCAGTGATATTCAGAATGCCCACGTCTACCGCCGCCACCAGCACATGCACCTGCTTCGGCACGCTGCCATCGGCATTCTTGGCGGCGATTTTCACGGTGAGCGGCTGTTTGGGGCGCATTTTTTCCGGCGCGCTGAGGGTCACGCCGAGTTTGCGCTGGGTGCGATCCAGCGGCAGGTGCAGCAGGCCCACCGCCCGTTTGGGCGTGATGTTGGCTTTACGCTCGCCAGGACGAATCACCAAGGCGCTGACATACAAATCATGGCGCGACCATTTCGGATCAAGCTTCACCGCGAAGCTCTTGCCTTCAGCCGGCACCTCGATTTCCTGCCACCACAGCGGGCCTTCGGCGGACTCCACCAACAGGTAGCCCTTACCGGCCGCCGGCGGCGTGACGGTCACATTGGCCGTATCGCCATCGCCGTAGGCCGGTTTATCCAGCGCCAGCTTGACCTGATCGGGTCGCACGGCGCCGCCTTCAGTGTTGTCCTGGGCCTGGTAGCCGGCCCAGAAACGCAGGCTGCTGACCAAGCCGGTCTGCGGGTCTTCGACCTCGACGCGGTACGGGCCCCACTCCACCTGAAAGCTGACTTTGGCGGTGTCGCCCGCCTTGATGTTCAGGGTCTGTTCGTCGAGGTTGAGGAATTTCTCGTTGAAGTGATAGCTCCAGCCGTCATTCTCGGAGTAGTTCCAGTAGTAGTCGCGGCGCTCACGCACCAGGCGCACCTTGAGGTTTGGCGCGGCGAGCTTCTGCCCGTCCTGATTGGCCAGCAGCACTTCGAATTCCGCCGGGCCGTCGCCGTTGGTTTCCTTGCCGTCAAACAGTCCGCGCAGGCCCGGCAGTTGCTCGGCGGGCCAGATCGGCTGCACCAGGCGCCGGGTGATCGGCCGTCCGCCCGACTCTTGCAGGCTGGCCTGCACGATCAGTTGCAGCGGCGACTTGGCCTCGGCCCATTTGCTTTCCAGGGTCAGCGCTTCCTGGCCCTTGGCGTCGAGCACGCTTTCTTCCAGTTCGAAATCCTGGCTCAGCTCTTCTTCGGTGACGGAGCCGAACTGATAGCCCGGCAGCGACTTGACCGCTTCGCGCAACGGCCGCACATAGACTTGGCCGCTGACGCGATTGCCCGAGGCAGGCGCGCCGTACAGGTAACGGCCGTTGACCTGGATCACCGCGTCGTCCGCCGGCTTCAGCGGGGTGTCGCTGCCCTTGAGTTCCAGCGCCAGGCGCTCGGGCAGGAAGTCTTCTACAAGGAATTCATACAGCTGCGGTTTGCCATCGCCCAGGTCAAACACCAACTGCCAGCGCCCGGTCGGTGCTTCGCCAGCCAATTGCAGTTGATATTGATAAAGGCCAGAGGCGTCGGCATCCCAGACGAATTTGCGGCTGACCTGCTCATCCGGTCGACGCACTTCGACGCTCACCGGCTGCGGCTTGACGGCATTGCCGTCCTTGTCCCGCAGCAGGGCATTGAGCAGCACGGTTTCGCCAGGGCGATACAGGTCACGCGGGCCGAATACAAAGAACTGCAAAGGGTGGGAGGGTTGGCCGCCGATGTCGAACTCGGCCAGGTCCAGCGCCGCGCTGTCGAGGCGCAACATACTGGTCTGTTCACCTTGCTTGGCGAGCAACACCTGGGCCTTTTTCGGCAATGGCAACTCGGCGTGGCCGCCCTTCTCGGTCTTGCCCTGGCCCAACACACGGCCTTCGGCGTCGAGTACTTCAAGGTCGACGCCATCCAGCGCCTTGCCGCCTTCCAGCGCCTGGGTAAACACGTCCAGGCGATTGGCGTAACGGTGCACCGACAGGCCGATATCGCTCAGGGTAAACAGCGTGGCCGGTTGGGAATAGTTGTAGGTGCCCGAAGCCCGCATCACCGCCAGGTACACGCCGGGCTGTTGCAATTGCTTGAGGCCGGCGATCGGCAGCAGCAGGGTTTCACGGGTGTTGCGCGCCGGGTTCAGGTCGAAACGGCCACCGTAGACCAGGTCGGCCAACGGCAGCAGTTCGCGGGATTCATAGCTTTGCAGGCTGGTGTTGCGGCCCCACTGCGCGAGGAAGGTGGGCAGGGATTCGGGCTTGATGCGGAAGAATTCGACGTCGATCTTGTCGACGTTCAGCGCGATCACCGGCAGGCCTTCGGCCAGGCGCGTCGGCAGCAAGGTGCCACGGCTGGCAAAGCCGACAGTGGCTTGCAGGTCGCGGGTTTCCACGCGCGCGCTGTATTCGGCGGCGAGGGTATTGTCGTTGACCGCCTTCACACCGGCGTCGACCGTGAGCACCAGCTTGCGCTGCGGTTCCAGGTGGCGCAGGCGCAGTTCCATCAGGTTGTCGGAAATTTCCCAGGCGCCATCGACCTTGCCGGACTTGCTGTCCACCAAGTGCAGTTTGTCGGCGAATTTCTGATCGGGATCCAACGGAATGGAAAAGCTCACGGAGAGCGTGCTGGCGCCGTCGAGCTGCACTTCGGACACGTCCACCACGCTCAACTCGCGCCCGGCGTAACGCTGTTTTAGCGCCGCCACATCCACCACGGCCTTGGCCGGTTTGGGCGCAACCGTCGCCGCCGCGGGCGCGGTCGGGGCAGCCGGTTTATCGGAGGAATCGCAGGCGCTCAGCAGGGCCAGCGCGCAAGCCAGGAACAGTCCTTTGTTAAGCATGGGGCACTCGTAGTGGGAGGGGCCGAGGGGTGAACTATATATCAGCCCGCGTGGGGCCGATGAGGTGCTGGTCACATTGACCGACGGAGGGTGGTTTGGTTCTGCCGCGCTGCCAATGCCCGGTTACAATGCCGCTCCTCTGAAGGAGCCTGCATGCCCACCTTACTCACTGACTGGCGCCATCGCCCCACCCACCGCCGCGTCTGGGCCCTGGCCGCGCCGATGATCCTGTCGAATATTTCGGTGCCGTTGGTGGCGCTGGTCGACAGCATGGTCATCGGCCACCTGCCCCACGCCCACCAGTTGGGCGCCGTCGCGGTCGGCGCCAGCCTGTACACCTTCCTCGCCTGGGCCATGGGTTTCCTGCGCATGGGTTCCACCGGTTTCGCCGCCCAGGCTGCCGGACGCAATGATGGGGCGGCGCTGCGGCAAATCCTCCTGCAAGGCCTGTTGCTCGCACTGGGCCTGGCGATGCTCTTGGGTACGGTGGGCATTCCGCTGAGCCATCTGGCCTTGGAGTGGATGCAGCCCTCTCCCGAACTCAATCAACTGACCCAGGATTTTTTCCACACCCGCCTGTTCGGTCTGCCCGCCGCATTGGCCAGCTACGCATTGGTCGGCTGGTTTCTCGGTACACAAAATGCGCGGGCGCCGTTAGCGATCCTGCTGACCACCAACCTGGTCAACATCGCGTTGAACCTGTGGTTCGTCCTCGGCCTGGATTGGGGTGTGGTCGGCTCGGCGCGTGCGTCCGTGGTGGCGGAATGGACCGGCGCTTTGCTCGGCCTGGCCATGACGCAAAAAGCCCTGCGCGCCTACCCTGGCCACATCGCCTGGGCGGCGCTGAAGCTGTGGGAAAGTTGGCGCCCGCTGCTGGCGGTCAACCGCGACATTTTCATCCGCAGCCTCGCACTGCAATCGGTGTTTTTCATGATCACGGTGCAAGGCGCGCGCCTGGGCGACGCCACCGTGGCCGCCAACGCGCTGCTGCTCAACGGCCTGTTGCTGGCCGCCCACGCCTTGGATGGATTGGCCCATGCGGTGGAAGCCCTGTGCGGCCACGCCATTGGTGCCCATGACCGCCAGGCCTTGCGTCGTTCATTGGTGGTGGCCGGCGGCTGGTCATTGATCGCCAGCGTTGGCTTTGCGCTACTGTTCACCGTCGGCGGCCACCTGTTTATCGCCATGCAGACCGACATCCCCAGCGTGCGCGAAACCGCCGACCTCTACCTGCCTTACCTGGCGATACTGCCGCTGATTGCGGTGTGGAGTTACTTGCTGGACGGCTTGTTCATCGGCGCCACTCGCGCGCGGGAGATGCGCAATGGCATGCTGCTGACCGTCTTGCTGACACTGCCCTTCGCCTGGGCGTTGCAGGGTTTGGGCAACCACGGGCTGTGGATAACCTTCCTTCTATTTATGGCCCTGCGCAGCCTTACCTTGTGGGCGATTGCCTGGCGCTTGAACCGGCAGGACCAGTGGCTTGGATAAACGCGGTGACACGGTCCAGTACCGGCGCCAACCAACGCAAAGGTCTGGCGATCGCCCCCACCAGCGTCTGGTGGTTGGTCTTGCCGAAATAGACTTCCTCCACCGGCACACCCGCCGCGCGTAATTGCTGAGCCAGCCCGCCGGTGTTGCGTTTGGGGTTGACGAGCTTGTCATCCGTCGAGGCGATCAAGAGGCTGGGCGGTGCGTCGCGGCTGACGTGGTTGATCGGCTGGGAATCCGGCGGTGAATCGGGGAAGAAAAACACCGGTTTCACGTCAGGGTTTTCAATCGGCAGAAAGTCATAGGGCCCGGCCAGGCCGATCCAGCCTGTGAAGATTGACGGCGTCAGGCCAACCTCTTTCAGCCAACGCGCATCCAGCGCCAGCATCGACGCGTTATACGCGCCGGAGCTATGCCCCATGACATAGAGCTGTTGGGGATCACCACCGTATTGGGCGATGTGTTGATAGGTCCAGGCAACGGCGTGGGCGTTGTCTTGGAGGAAGGCGGGATACCGCACTTGCGGGTAAAGCCGGTAATCAGCGATCACCACCACGATGCCGTGTGAGGCCAGGGCTTCGCCGACGAAACCATAGTCTTCCCTGGATCCGCTGTTCCAGCTGCCGCCGTAGAAAAACACCACGACTGGAGCATTGGAGATAGCCGGGGCAGGTCGGTAGATATCGAGCTTTTGCCGGGGATCATCGCCGTAGGCGATGGTCGAGGTTTTGGTGAAGGTGTTGGTGGGGGTGAGTGCGTTGAGCACTTTGATGGGCGAGCAGGCCGCAAGGCATGCCGCGACGACCAGGGTGAACGCTTGCAAGAATACTCTCGACATCGCCAACCCCTTATACGTGTGAAGACAGACTAATGTGGTGAGCGGGCTTGCCCCGCGCGAGGCCAGCTCGCTCACCACAAAGACCGAGTTTTACGCGGTTACGAGGACAGATACGAAGAACGCGTCAGGCCCAGACGCAACGCGTCCAGGAACTGGGTACGCTCCGAAGCACTGATCTTCGCGCCCGCACACTTGTCACGGTAATGCGTCATCAACTCCTCCGGCGACAAGTGCACATAGCGCAGCATGTCTTCGATGGTGTCGTGGGTCTCGATACCGGCGCTGTACACCGAACCGTCTTCACGCTGGTAGATGTTCACCGAGTCGGTGTCACCGAACAGGTTGTGCATGTCGCCCAGGATTTCCTGGTAAGCACCGACCAGGAAGATACCCAGCAGGTAGTCTTCACCTTCGTTCAAGCCGTGCACTGGCAGGCTGGTCTCGATGGACTGCTCGTCGACGTACTGCTTGATCTTGCCGTCGGAGTCGCAGGTCAGGTCTTGCAGCACGGCGCGGCGCAGCGGCTCTTCATCGAGGCGGTGCAGCGGCAGGATCGGCAATACCTGGCCGATGGCCCAGGTGTCCGGCAGGCTCTGGAACACCGAGAAGTTGCAGATGTACTTGTCGGCCAGCTTGTCGTTGAGTTCGTCCAGTACCTGGCGGTGCGAGCGCTGGCGGGCCTTGAGCGAGTTGTGCAGGCGGCGGCACACGGCGAAGTAGCACTGCTCGGCCAGGGCTTTCTCGGCCAGGGTCAGCTTGCCGTCGGCGTACTGGGTGGCCACGTCGCTCATGTAGTGAGTGGCGCGCCAGTAGGTTTCGGTGACCATCTCGATGTCGGTCGGACCCAGCAGGTCCACCAGCCATTGCACGGTTTCCGGCAGGGCTTCTTTATTCTCGATCACCGGAATTTCGTCGTTGTGTTTCTCGACGTCGGTGACCTGCACCACCAGCATGGCGTGATGGGCGGTCAGGGAACGGCCGCTTTCGGAGAAGATGTTCGGGTGCGGCAGGCTCTGCGCGTCGCAGAATTCCTTGAGCATGCCCACGACCACGCCGGCGTAGTCGTCCATGTCGTAGTTGATCGAGCTGGCGTTACGCGAGTGCGTACCGTCGTAGTCCACACCCAGGCCACCGCCGACGTCGATGTGGTCCACCGGCAGGCCAAGGTTGCGCAGCTCGCCGTAGTAACGGATGGCTTCCTTGAAACCGTGCTGGTAGTCCGCCAGGTTGGCGATCTGCGAGCCCATGTGGAAGTGCAGCAGGCGGATGCCCTGGTCCAGGCCCGCCGCGCGGAAGCGCTCGACCACCGACAACAGTTGCGCCGCCGACAGGCCGAACTTGGATTTCTCGCCCCCGGTGTCCGCCCACTTGCTCGATGCCAGCGACGACAAACGTACGCGCAGGCCAACCTGTGGCTTGACCTTGAGGCTGGCGGCTTCTTCGATCACCAGTTCAACTTCGGATTCTTTCTCGATCACGATGAACACGTTGTGGCCGAGTTTCTGGCCCATCAGCGCGAGGCGGATGAACTCACGGTCCTTGTAACCGTTGCAGACGATGGTGCCGCCCTTCGGCGCCAGGGCCAACACGGCCAGCAGCTCAGGCTTGGAGCCGGCTTCCAGGCCGATGGACACGTTTTGGGTGGCGATGATGTTCTCGATCACCGCTTCCTGCTGGTTCACCTTGATCGGGTACAGCGCGGTGTACTTGCTCTGGTATTCCAGACGCTCGATGTTCGCATCAAAAGCGCCGGTCAGCTGGCGTACACGGTCTTGCAGGATGTCGGGGAAGCGCACCAGCAACGGCAACGACAGGCCGCTTTTGCGCAACTCGTCGACCTGTTCGTACAGGTCGACCGGCGTGCTGTTCGGGCCGTTCGGACGGACTTCAACGCGACCGGCATCATTGATCGCGAAATACCCGGCCCCCCAATGGCGAATCCCGTAAACACTGCGGCTGTCCGCAACTGTCCATTGGCTGCCATCGTCTTTGCGTGTGCGTCGTACGGACATCGAAGTCCCCTATAAATGAAGTCGAAGGCACCGCCCCTATCAGAGGCTGGCGCAGTCTAAAGAATGAAAATGACGATTTGCCTGCGTGCAAGGTAGGACCCCACGCGCAGGACAGAGTTTAGACACAGGTCGGGAAGAGGCTTTCAGCCGCCGGACTTCTTGGCCTTGTACCCGAGCTTGATCAGCTCGGCCAACAGCAACTCGACGTGATCGCCCTGGATCTCGATGACGCCGTCTTTCAACGCGCCTCCGGTGCCACAGCGTTTTTTCAGCGTCGTGGCCAGTTCCTTCAGGGCTTCTTCGGCCAACGGCACGCCGGTGATGGTGGTCACCGTCTTGCCGCCACGGCCTTTGCTCTCGCGGCGTACGCGGGCAATACCATCGCCTTCAGGGATCAGGGTCTGTTTGCAGGTACACGAATCCACGGGCTGACGACAGTCCGGGCAGTGTCGACCTGCGTCGGTGGAAAATACCAGGCCACCAAGGGCGGCGAAGGATGCGGCTTTTTTGGCCACCGGCAATCCTCTTGGGAGGATGAAGACTGATCGGCACCCGCAAAGCGGTGAACCGACCGCGAAGCCCCACTCAGGCAGGGGCAGCGCTACCGGACCGCCAAGGCGGTTCGGGTGAAAAGTCGCGCAGTGTAACCACAAAAAGCCGACTTGCTAAGAGTCAAATGGCGCCAATTTATGCAACTTTAGCGACGCGAGGCCAGATAACGCCGCAACCCTTCCTGGGCATCCGGGCAGTAAGGCTTTTGCACAGCCTCCTGCAGGACTGTTTCAAGGGGTAAAAAGCGCGCCTCCATGACCTCTTCCGGCTGTAGACGCAGTGGCCCGTCCCAGACGGCAGAGTAGGAGGTGCACCAGAGCCGGCTGTCGCCATCTTCGAAATAGAAGTGGTCATGTTCGACTAATTCCACGCCACCGACACCCAACTCCTCTTCCAGCTCGCGCGCTGCCGACACGGCATACGACTCTCCCTGCGCCACCATGCCGCCCGCCGCCGTGTCCCAGAAACCGGGATACAACGCCTTGCTCAGGGTGCGCCGATGCACACACAGCTCACCCTTGGAGTTGAACAGGAATATGAAGGTGCAACGGCCAATCAGGCCGCGCTGGCGAAGGTCGGACCGCACAAGGTGGCCGAGCAGGTGGTCCTGCTCGTCGACCCAGCAGATCAGTTCAGCATCGGAAGCCGCGCGGTGTGCGGCCTCCTTTTGAGTAGCGTCCATCATCAACCCTGGTTGAGGAGCTGACGCAAGTCGATCACTGCAGCGTTGGCCCGGGAAATGTAGTTGGCCATCACCAGCGAATGATTCGCCAGTACCCCGAAGCCACTGCCGTTAAGAATCATAGGACTCCAAACCGGTTCCTGCGAGGCTTCCAGCTCACGAATGATCTGGCGCACGCTGACCGTGGCGTTCTTCTTGGCCAGTACATCGGCAAAATCGACTTCAATGGCGCGCAGCAAGTGCGACAAGGCCCAAGCCTGGCCACGGGCTTCGTAGAACACGTTGTCGATCTGCATCCATGGGGTTTCCACCACTTCCTCATCGACCTGCGGCACTTCACCCGGCGCCAGGGCTTCGGTTTTCAGTGCGGTGTTCAGTTTCACCCGGCCAACGCTGGCCGACAGGCGTTGCGACAACGAACCCAAGCGCGTAGCGACGTCGCCCAGCCAGTTGTTCAGGTTGTCGGCACGCGCATAGAACAGCGCGCCGCGCTGGTTCGGGTCGGACAGACGCGCTTCGTAACGGCTCAGGGAATTGATGCCTTCCTGGTATTCCGACTCACTGGACGGCAGCACCCAGCTCTTGTTGTCGAAGTTGAAGCGTGGCTCGGCCTTGGCCAAGTCCGCGTCTTCGGCCGACTGCGACTGTGAGCGGGCGAAGTCTTTACGCAGGGCGCGGGTCAGGTCGCGCACCTGCACCAGCACGCCGTATTCCCAGCTCGGCATGTTGTCCATCCACAGGCCTGGCGGGAAGCGGTCGTTGGAAATGTAGCCACCGGGCTTGTTCAGCAAGGTGCCGACCACGGTCTTGAGGGTTTCGACCGTGGTGTAGCCCACCACCATCTGCTTGCCTTCCTTCTCGGCGGCCAGCTGCGCGTTCTGCTGCACCGGAAACAGCGCCGGCTCTTCGCTCCAGTACCAACCCAGGGCGCCGGTGACCAACAGGTACAGGCCGAGCACACTGAGCACGGCACGGCTCATCAGCACGGTACGAAAATAGCCGCGGTTGGCCGACTTGGGCTCAGGCGCGGGGCCTTTGGCGCTGCCTGCACGGTTTTTCCAGTCCAGCATGGCGATATCCTTTCAATCACTTGAGTTCATGCACTTGAATTGATGGCGTGCGTTCAAACACTCCGACCACAACCCTACCCCATCGTGCCCACCCTTGCGGGGCTTTTCGCCAAACTGGCGCACAGGGGACGTTCGACTATAAAGGATGCACGCTTTTTACGCAGCGCGACCCTCCAGTCAGCAACTGAATGCGACGGGCACGCAGTTTATTGACGTATGACACTCATCCCATCGGAAAGAGGTGCTAGCATAGAGCCATCAGTCGACCTCAGCATGCACCCTAACTAGTAGTCAGGATATGACCGAGCCAGAAGACCCCAGCCGTGAGCGCCTCAAGCAGCATTTTGCCCAGCGGGTAATTCATCAGGCACGTCAAATTCTTGAGATCTGGCAGCGCCTGCAACGCAGCGAATGGTCCGGCGCCGACCTGTCCGAACTCAGCGAGGCCAATTTGCGCCTGCTGCGTTTTGCCGAGCGCTTCGAACAGCCCGAACACGGCCAGTTGGCGCGTCATATCGGTGAATCCCTCAAGGCGGTGGACGAAAACCGTGGCCGCTTGAGCAGCCACCTGATCACCGAACTCAACCGCTTGATGCAGCGCCTGTCCCGTACCGGCCTGCGCCAGGGCGACCAGCTCGAACAAACCTTCCTGCCGCCCATGCGCAAGCCGATCTACGTGATGCTGGCCGATCACGACCGCGCCGAGCGGCTGGCCAAGCAGCTGGAATTCTTTGGCATGAGCGCTCAGTCCCTCGACAGCGTGGCGGCCTTTCGCGCATCAATGGCCGAGCGCCTGCCTTCGGCGATTGTGATGGACGTGGACTTCTGTGGCACCGGCCTGGGCCTCAAGCTCGCCGCCGAAGCCCAGGAAGGCCTGGAGCAAAAGCTGCCGCTGCTGTTTTTCAGCTTGCACGAAACGGACACCCCGACCCGCCTGGCCGCCGTGCGCGCTGGCGGCCAGGAATTCCTCACCGGCACGCTGGAAGCCTCCAGCCTGCTGGAAAAGATCGAAGTGCTGACCTGCGTCGCCCAGTACGAACCGTACAAGGTGCTGATCATCGACGACTCCCGGGCCCAGGCGCTGCACACCGAGCGCCTGCTCAACAGCGCCGGCATCGTCACCCGCACGCTGATCGAACCGATCCAGGCCATGGCCGAACTGGCGGATTTCCAGCCTGACCTGATCATCCTCGACATGTACATGCCCGCCTGTACCGGCACTGAACTGGCCAAGGTCATCCGTCATAACGACCGTTATGTGAGCGTGCCGATCATTTACCTGTCGGCCGAAGACGATCTGGATAAACAGCTGGACGCCATGAGCGAAGGCGGCGACGACTTTCTCACCAAGCCGATCAAGCCGCGCCACCTGATCACCACCGTGCGCAACCGCGCCGCGCGTGCGCGCAACCTCAAGGCGCGGATGGTGCGCGACAGCCTGACCGGCCTGTACAACCACACCCACATCCTGCAATTGCTCGAAGACTGCAGCTTCCGCGCGCGCCGCGAGAACAAGCCGTTGAGCTTTGCCATGCTCGATATCGACCACTTCAAGCGGGTCAACGATAGCCACGGTCACCCCATGGGCGACCGTGTGATCAAGAGCCTGGCGCTGTTTCTCAAGCAGCGCCTGCGCAAGACTGATTACATCGGGCGCTACGGCGGTGAAGAGTTCGCCATTGTGATGCCGGACACCGACCTGGAATCGGCGTGCAAAGTGCTGGATGAAATCCGTGGGCGCTTTGCCGAAATCCACTACCCCGCCCAACCCCAGGATTTGTGGTGCACCTTCAGCGCCGGGCTGGTGGAGCTGTGCGACGGTTCCGACAGCCTGATGATGGCGGCCCAGGCCGACGAGGCGCTGTACCGCGCCAAGGATGCGGGACGCAACCGCGTGCAAGCCGCGCGCACGTCAAAGCAAAGTGCCACCTTTTCACCAGATTCCACTGATTCGGTCATAACCCTGTAATGAAAACGCAATAACTTCAGGCACTTATCTTTTGCTGTCGGTTGAAACCACGCATGCGCCTGAAGCTGCTGACCAATCTCAATACCCTTCTTCTGGTGGCCGTGTGCCTGGCGCTGGGCGCGACCCTGTGGTGGTCGCAGCGGGCGCTGGAACGGCCGTATTTGCTGATGGAGCGCTACCTGGGGTTGTCCCAGACGTTCCAGAACCAGGCCGCGCGCAATATCGACGACTACCTGTCCAGCGGCGACGCCCTGCGCTTGAGCAGCGCCAGCCAGAGCCTGGAAAGCCTGTTGCAGCATCTGGATGAGTTGCCGGCGGACCTCGCGCAAAACCTGCGCCCGAGCCTGGTGGACCTGGATGCGTTCAGCAAGACTGACTTGCTGGCGGCCGGCAAACTGGCCGGCGACCCGCAAGCCTTGTTACTGCAGGCCGAGCGCGAGTTGGGCGCGAACCTGGAGCAATTGAGTCAGTACGCCATCGGTGTGAACTCCGCTGAAGCAGCCCGTTATCTGCCGCCTTTGCTGGCGGCGTCGCAGCACCTCGGCAAACTGTCCCTGGCCCGCGACAAACTGGTGAGCAGCGGGCGCGCGGAACTGGCCGATGATGTGGAGCGCGAAGTCGGCAACATTCGCAGCCAAGCCGATATGCTGGAACAGCTGCCGTTGCTGGGTGTGAAAGCCAGTGCCGAATCCAGCGCCGACGACTTTTCCGCGCTGATGGGCCTGGAGAACACCGAGAAAACCGAAGCCCAGGACACAGGCGTCGACCTCAAGCGTGAACTCAACAGCCTGCTCACCCGCTACCCCGCCGAACTCAAGCGCACCCGCGAACAGATCCAGCAACGCACCGACCTGGCCGCCAAGACCCACCAGAAAATCGACACCGTGCAGCAAGCCATCGCCGGTCTGGAACCCGTAGTGCGCGCACAGCACGGCAAGATCCAGGGCGAAGTGCGTCTGATGCAAGGCGTGATGATCGGCCTGATCCTGCTGATCGCGCTGCTGATCGACACCCTGCAACGCCGCCTGGCACGGGTGCTGACCAACCTGGCACCGGCCCTGTCGACCTGGGCCGAGGGCGATTTCAGCCAGCCGATTGCCCTGGGCAAGACCAACCGCGAGCTACACGACATTGAAGCCTCCCTGAACCGTCTACGGGCTTACCTGGTGGATTTGGTCGGCACCATTCGCGGCAATGCCGAGGAAGTCGCCGGCAGCAGCCGTGCGCTGGCCGAACTGAGCAGCGGCCTGCACGACGGCGCCGAACGCCAGGCCGGGGATACCGCGCAGATCCGTGATTCGCTGGGTGAACTGGAAGCGACCATCCAGCAAGTGGCGGGCGATGCCAGCCAGGCGGCGGGCGCCAGTCGCAGTGCTGGTCAGGCAGTGGAGCAAGGCCAACGCGTGATCGGCCTGAGCCTGACCGGGCTGCATGCCCTGGTGGGCGAAGTACAGCAGAATGCGCAGATGATCGAAAAACTCGCCGAAGAGTCCGCCACCATCGGCGGCGTGCTGACGGTGATCCGCTCGATTGCCGACCAGACCAACCTGCTCGCCCTCAACGCCGCCATCGAGGCCGCCCGCGCCGGTGAGGCCGGACGTGGTTTTGCCGTGGTGGCCGACGAAGTCCGCTCCCTGGCCCAACGCACCGCCGGCGCCACCGCAGAGATCCAGACCCTGATCGCCGGCCTGCAAAGCGCCGCCCATCAATCGGTGCAAGGCATGCGTGCCCAGGTCGAGCACGCCGAGGCCACCGCCCAGCAAGCCCAAGCAGCGGACGGCGCGCTGGATGAGATCGTCGGGGCTATCCAGACCATTTCCGACACCGCCGTGCGTATCGCCGATGTGACGGCACAGCAGAGTGGCGCCGTCAGTGAGATTCGCGACAACAGCGAGCGGATTCACCAATTGGGTGAGGACAACTTGCTGCGAATCGGCCAAGGCCGCAGCCAAGGTGAGCACTTGCTGGTGCTGGGCGGGCAGCTCAACACCGCCGTGCAGGCGTTTCGTGTGTAACTGACCGAATCCGGCCTCACAGTCACAAATTTCGCGCTATCCTCGCTAATCGTGCTGCCTACTGCATAGAACTGGACAGTCACAAAGGCTTTGCGGCATAGTCGCCGGGTTCTGCCGTACCCACATCAATAACAAGGAACAGCCGATGGCGACCTTACTGGTTCTTCACGGACCCAACCTGAACCTGCTCGGCACCCGTGAACCGGGCGTCTACGGGGCAGTCACCCTGGACCAGATCAACCTCGACCTGGAACGCAGGGCGCGTGAAGCCGGCCACCATCTGCTCTACCTGCAAAGCAATGCCGAGTACGAATTGATTGATCGCATCCATGCCGCGCGTGGCGAAGGCGTGGACTTTATCCTGATCAATCCCGCCGCTTTTACACACACAAGCGTTGCATTACGTGACGCATTGCTGGCGGTGAGCATCCCATTCATCGAAGTGCATTTGTCGAACGTGCACAAACGCGAAGCTTTCCGCCATCACTCCTACTTCTCCGACGTAGCGGTAGGTGTGATCTGCGGCCTTGGCGCCAGCGGTTACCGACTGGCCCTGGAGGCCGCCCTGGAACAACTTGAACAACCGGCCAAGCGCCCCTGACCGACCCTTGGGAGTTGATGATTCATGGATATCCGTAAAGTTAAGAAACTGATCGAACTGCTGGAAGAATCCGGTATCGACGAGCTGGAAATCAAGGAAGGCGAAGAGTCCGTACGGATCAGCCGCCACAGCAAGACCCCGGCCCAACAGTTCTACGCGCCACAGATGCAAGCACCGGCGCCGGCTGCTGCTCCAGCCGCCGCACCTGCTGCTGCCGCTGCACCTGCCGCTCCAGCGGCTCCTGCGCTGAACGGTTTCGTGGTCAAGTCGCCAATGGTCGGTACCTTCTACCGCACCCCGGCACCGACCTCGCCTGCCTTCGTTGAAGTCGGCGCAACCGTGAAAGTGGGCGACACCATCTGCATCGTGGAAGCGATGAAGATGATGAACCACATCACCGCGGAAAAAGCCGGCGTCATCGAATCCATCCTGGTAGAAAACGGTCAGCCGGTTGAGTACGACCAGCCGCTGTTCACCATCGTTTGAACCGCGGAGCGCCTTCGATGTTGAAACCTGCGAAGAAACTGCAAAAAGTCCTGATCGCCAACCGCGGCGAGATCGCGCTGCGTATCCTGCGCGCCTGTAAGGAAGAGGGCATCAAGACCGTCGCTGTTTACTCGACGGCCGATACCGAATTGATGCACGTGAAACTGGCGGACGAAAGCATCTGCATCGGCCCGCCACTGGCCACGAACTCGTACCTGAAAGTCTCGAACATCATCGCGGCCGCGGAAGTGACCGGCGCTGATGGCATCCACCCTGGCTACGGCTTCCTCGCGGAAAACGCCGATTTCGCCGAACAGGTGGAAAAATCCGGGTTTGCCTTCATCGGCCCGAAAGCCGAAACCATTCGCCTGATGGGTGACAAGGTTTCGGCCAAGGACGCCATGATCGCGGCCGGCGTGCCAACCGTTCCTGGCTCCGACGGCCCGCTGCCGGAAGACGAGGAAACCGCTCTGCGCATTGGTCGCGAAGTCGGCTACCCGGTGATCATCAAGGCCGCCGGTGGCGGTGGTGGTCGCGGCATGCGCGTGGTGCACAAGGAAGAAGACCTGATCGAAGCGGCCAAGCAGACTCGCTCCGAAGCGGGCGCCTGGTTCGGCAACCCGATGGTCTACCTGGAGAAGTACCTGACCAACCCACGTCACGTGGAAGTGCAGGTGCTGTCCGACGGCCAAGGCCACGCCATCCACCTGGGCGACCGCGATTGCTCGCTGCAACGTCGTCACCAGAAGGTGTTGGAAGAAGCGCCGGCACCGGGCCTGGATGAAAAAGCGCGTCAGGAAGTACTGGCTCGTTGCGTCAAGGCGTGCATCGACATCAACTACCGTGGCGCGGGCACTTTCGAGTTCCTGTACGAGAACGGTCGTTTCTACTTCATCGAGATGAACACTCGCGTGCAGGTAGAGCACCCGGTATCGGAGATGGTCACCGGTATCGACATCGTCAAGGAGATGCTCAGCATCGCCGCCGGCAACCCGCTGTCCTTCACCCAGGACGACGTGAAGATGCACGGCCACTCCCTGGAGTGCCGCATCAACGCCGAAGACCCGAAAACCTTTATCCCGAGCCCTGGCCTGGTCAAGCATTTCCACGCGCCCGGCGGTAACGGCGTACGTGTGGATTCGCACCTGTACAGCGGCTACAAGGTTCCGTCCAACTACGACTCGCTGATCGGCAAGCTGATCACCTGGGGCGCCACCCGCGACGAGGCCATGGCCCGTATGCGCAACGCCCTGGACGAAATCGTGGTTGACGGCATCAAGACCAACATCCCGCTGCACCGGGACCTGGTCCGCGATGAAGGCTTCTGCGAAGGTGGTGTGAACATTCACTACCTGGAACACAAGCTGGCTAACCAGTAAGTGCTCCACCCAACAAAGCCGCCTTCGGGCGGTTTTGTTGTTTGTGGGATACAAAAGACACCACAAAATAGTGTGGGAGATTCTATGTTGCAGGGGAACCCTGCAACCTTAAATTCGGCTGGTATTCGCTCTGATTTTTCATAAGCGC
>NZ_JAFCUA010000016.1:0-96194 GCF_049896305.1 Pseudomonas sp. DWP3-1-3b3
CAGCAGTGAAACGATGCATCGCCGATGGTAGTGTGGGGTTTCCCCATGTGAGAGTAGGTCATCGTCAAGATTAAATTACGAAACCCCATTTGCGAAAGCAGATGGGGTTTTGTTTTGGGCGGTCGAAAAGTCCCGAAGAGCCCGGAGTGACCGCTTCCATAGGCGTTTTCAGTTCTGCATTAGAGCAGCGCTGGCACCCAAATACGCTGAGCGCTCTCCAGTAGCTGCTAGAGGCGCATGGGCGCGCGACGAATGGTAGGCGAGCATTGCGCTGACAGGACGTGTCAGCGCGCGCCTGGAGAGGCGGTTGGAGTGGTGTACCGCTCACAAAAGAACCACTTTGCAGGTGGTGCACTTTTCTACAGACGAAAAAAAAGACCTTGAATTTCAAGGTCTTTTTTTAAGATGGTGCCCCGAGGGAGACTCGAACTCCCACTCCTTTCGAAAACGGATTTTGAATCCGCCGCGTCTACCAATTCCGCCATCAGGGCTCAATGGCGGCGAAGTATAGAGATGAGATTACCGTTGGTCAATCACCTTTCATGGTCAATTTTCACTATTTCCGCTAGACTTCCCGGCCCTGCTAGACGAACTCCATCATGCGCGTTGCTGACTTTACTTTTGAACTCCCTGATTCGCTGATCGCTCGCCATCCTTTGGCCGAGCGTCGCGCCAGTCGACTGCTGACCCTGGACGGGGTGAGTGGCGCCCTCGCACACCGTCAATTCACTGATTTGCTTGAGCATTTGCGCCCGGGCGATCTGATGGTGTTCAACAATACCCGGGTGATTCCGGCGCGGCTGTTTGGCCAGAAAGCTTCCGGTGGCAAGCTGGAAATTCTGGTGGAACGGGTGCTGGACAGTCATCGCGTACTGGCTCACGTGCGCTCCAGCAAGTCGCCGAAACCAGGTTCAAGCATCCTGATCGATGGCGGTGGCGAAGCCGAGATGGTTGCGCGTCATGATGCGCTGTTCGAACTCAAGTTTGCCGAAGAAGTACTGCCGCTGCTGGAGCGCGTCGGCCATATGCCGTTGCCGCCCTATATAGACCGCCCCGACGAAGACTCGGACCGCGAACGCTATCAGACGGTGTACTCCCAGCGCCTCGGCGCCGTTGCCGCGCCGACTGCGGGCCTGCACTTCGATCAGCCGCTGCTGGATGCGATTGCCGCCAAGGGCGTCGAGACCGCCTATGTGACCCTGCACGTGGGGGCCGGTACGTTTCAGCCGGTACGTGTGGATAACATCGAAGACCACCATATGCACAGCGAGTGGTTGGAGGTCAGCCAGGAAGTCGTGGACGCTGTCGCGGCGTGCAAGGCGCGTGGTGGGCGCGTAGTCGCAGTGGGAACCACCAGTGTGCGTTCGTTGGAAAGCGCGGCGCGTGACGGCGTGCTCAAGCCGTTCAGCGGCGACACCGATATCTTTATCTTCCCAGGCCGGCCCTTCCATGTGGTCGATTGCCTGGTGACCAACTTCCATTTGCCCGAATCCACGCTGTTGATGCTGGTGTCGGCATTTGCCGGTTACCCGGAAACCATGGCCGCTTATCAAGCCGCCATCGCCAACGAGTACCGTTTTTTCAGCTACGGTGATGCGATGTTTATCACCCGTAACCCGGCGCCACGCGGCCCAGAGGGAACCTTATGAGTCGTATGTCGTTTGAACTGCTTGCCACTGACGGCAAGGCCCGACGCGGTCGCCTGACCTTCCCACGCGGCACCGTCGAGACCCCGGCCTTCATGCCGGTTGGCACCTACGGTACCGTCAAGGGCATGCTGCCGCGCGACATCGTCGCCACCGGCGCCGAGATCATCCTCGGCAACACCTTCCACCTGTGGCTGCGTCCGGGCACGGAAGTGATCAAGAAGCACGGCGACCTGCATGACTTCATGAAGTGGCAAGGTCCGATCCTGACCGACTCGGGTGGTTTCCAGGTGTTCAGCCTGGGCGCCATGCGCAAGATCAAGGAAGAGGGCGTGACCTTCGCCTCGCCAGTGGATGGTTCCAAGGTGTTCATGGGCCCGGAAGAGTCGATGCAGGTGCAGCGCGACCTGGGTTCCGACATCGTGATGATTTTCGACGAGTGCACGCCGTACCCGGCTGACGAAGACGTCGCGCGGATTTCGATGGAGTTGTCCCTGCGTTGGGCCCAGCGTTCGAAGAATGCTCACGGCGACAACACCGCTGCGCTGTTCGGTATCGTCCAGGGCGGCATGCACGAAAGCCTGCGCAAACGCTCGCTGGAAGGCTTGGGCAAAATCGGCTTTGATGGCTTGGCCATCGGCGGTTTGTCGGTGGGCGAGCCCAAGCACGAAATGATCAAGGTGCTGGATTACCTGCCGGGCCTGATGCCGGCTGACAAACCTCGTTACCTTATGGGCGTTGGCAAACCGGAAGATCTCGTAGAGGGTGTGCGCCGCGGTGTGGACATGTTCGATTGCGTGATGCCAACCCGTAATGCCCGCAATGGGCATCTGTTCATCGATACAGGCGTGCTGAAGATCCGTAACGCGTTCCATCGCCATGATGATTCGCCGCTGGATCCCACCTGTGATTGCTACACCTGCCAGAACTTCTCCCGTGCTTATCTGCACCATCTGGACAAGTGTGGGGAAATGCTGGGTAGCATGTTGAATACCATCCACAATTTGCGTCACTACCAAGTCCTGATGGCTGGTTTGCGCGAGGCTATTCAACAGGGTACATTGGCCGCCTTCGTCGATGCCTTCTATGCCAAGCGCGGGCTTCCTGTGCCGCCCTTGGACTGAGTTTTCCGACCCTAAGATTCACTATTTGCAACTGGAGTGCTAAATGAGCTTTTTTATCTCTAACGCCATGGCTGATGCCGCTGCGCCTGCTGCTGCCGGCCCTATGGGCGGTGGTTTCGAGTGGATTTTCCTGGTCGGCTTCCTGGTCATCTTCTACCTGATGATCTGGCGTCCACAGGCCAAGCGCGCCAAAGAGCAGAAAAACCTGCTGGGCAGCCTGCAGAAAGGTGACGAAGTTGTGACCACCGGCGGCATCGCTGGCAAGATCACCAAGGTTTCCGATGCTTTCGTGGTTCTGGAAGTTTCCGACACCGTAGAAATGAAGTTCCAGAAGGGCGCCATCGCCGCCACGCTGCCAAAAGGCACGCTCAAAGCGATCTGAGTAACAACCTTTACCAATCGACGGGGCGCGCAAGGCGCCCCGCGTTATAAGCGGGCGGCGTGATGCTGAACAAATACCCTCTGTGGAAATACGTACTGATCCTGGCGGTGCTGGCGATCGGTTTTATTTATTCCGCTCCCAATCTCTATCCTGATGACCCGGCGATCCAGATCACTGGCGCCAGCACTTCGCTGCAGGTCAATCAGGCCGATCTGGAACGCGCGAGCAAAGCGCTCGTTGACGCGGGTATCCAGGTCAAGGCGGCAACCTTGGCGGCTGATGCGAAGGGCGGTTTGCTGCGCCTGACCAAGGCAGAAGACCAATTGCCGGCCAAAGATGTCGTGCGCAAGGCCATGGGTGACGACTATGTGGTCGCGCTCAACCTGGCACAGACCACGCCAACCTGGCTGCGCAAGATCGGCGCGCACCCAATGAAGCTGGGTCTGGACTTGTCCGGTGGTGTGCACTTCCTGCTGGAAGTCGACATGGACAAGGCCCTCGACGCGCGCCTGAAGGTCTACGAAGGCGATGTGAAGAGCCTGCTGCGTAAAGAGCGCCTGCGTTATCGCAGCCTGCCGCAGCTCAACGGTGCCATCCAGCTGGGCTTCTCTGACGAAGCATCCCGCGAACAGGCTCGTGCGCTGATCCGCAAGAACTTCAACGATTTCGACATCGTACCGGCCGACCTCAACGGTCAACCTGTACTGCGTCTGGCGATGACCCCAGCCAAGCTGGCGGAAATCCGCGAATACTCCATCAAGCAGAACTTGACCACGGTACGTAACCGCGTCAACGAACTGGGCGTGGCTGAGCCGATCGTTCAGCGCCAGGGTGCCAACCGCATCGTGGTTGAATTGCCGGGCGTACAGGATACCGCTGAAGCCAAGCGTATCCTGGGTAAAACCGCCAACCTGGAATTCCGTCTGGCGGCTGAGCCGGGTGCTACCCGCGCCACTGCCGAAGAGTTCGAGTTCCGCGAAGGTAACCGTCCCCCTGCGTTGATCGAGCGTGGCTTGATCATCACCGGTGACCAGGTGACCGACGCCAAGGCTGGTTTTGGCGAGCACGGTACTCCTGAAGTGAACATCCGTCTGGATGGCCATGGTGGCGAACTGATGAGCCGCGCTACGCGCAGCAACGTCGGTCGCAGCATGGCGGTGATCTTCATCGAGCAACGCCCGGTGACCACCTACACCAAGCAGATGGTCAACGGCGTCGAGAAAGACGTGCCGGTACAGACCTTCAAGGAAGAGAAGAAGATCATCAGCCTGGCGACCATCCAGTCGCCGCTGGGTGCTCAATTCCGTATCACCGGCCTGAACGGCCAGGGCGAATCCTCGGAACTGGCGCTGCTGCTGCGTGCCGGTGGCCTGGCTGCCCCGATGTACTTCGCTGAAGAACGTACCATCGGTCCGAGCCTGGGTGCCGACAACATCACCAAGGGTATCGATGCGGCCTTGTGGGGCATGCTGTTCGTGTCCCTGTTCATCATCGCCATCTACCGCTTCTTCGGCATCATCGCCACCGTGGCCCTGGCGGGCAACATGGTGATGCTGCTGGCACTGATGTCGCTGCTGGGCGCTACGCTGACCCTGCCAGGTATCGCTGGTATCGTACTCACCATGGGTATGGCGGTAGACGCCAACGTACTGATCTTCTCGCGGATCCGTGAAGAGATCGCGGCGGGCATGACCGTACAGCGTGCAATCAACGAAGGCTTCGGCCGGGCATTTACCGCGATTCTCGACTCCAACCTGACCACACTGTTGGTCGGCGGGATTCTCTTTGCCATGGGCACCGGCCCGGTCAAGGGTTTTGCGGTGACCATGTCCCTCGGTATCTTTACCTCGATGTTCACGGCCATCATGGTGACCCGCGCAATGGTCAACCTGATCTTTGGCGGGCGTGACTTCAAGAAGTTGTGGATTTAAGGGGCTGCCATGTTACGTACAATCAACTTCATGGGCGTTCGCAACGTTGCGTTCGGCGTCACCGTGCTCCTTACCGTTCTGGCATTGTTCAGCTGGTTCCATAAGGGCCTGAACTACGGTCTGGACTTCACCGGCGGTACGCTCATCGAGCTGACCTACGAGAAGCCGGCCGATGTGACCCTGGTGCGCAACGAGCTGGTCAAGGCCGGCTATCACGAAGCCATCGTGCAGAGTTTTGGTGCGACCACCGACCTGCTGGTGCGTATGCCTGGCGAAGACCCGCAACTGGGTCACCAGGTAGCCGAGGCCTTGCAGAAGGTCGGCGGCGACAACCCGGCGTCGGTCAAGCGTGTTGAATTCGTGGGCCCGCAGGTCGGTGAAGAGCTGCGCGACCAGGGCGGCCTCGGCATGCTGATGGCGCTGGTCGGCATCATGATCTACCTGGCCTTCCGCTTTCAGTGGAAGTTCGGTGTCGGCGCCATTGTTTCGCTGATTCACGACGTGATCGTGACCGTGGGTATCCTGGCGTACTTCCAGATCACGTTCGACCTGACCGTGCTGGCGGCCGTGCTGGCGATCATTGGTTACTCCCTCAACGACACCATCGTGGTATTCGACCGGGTTCGTGAGAACTTCCGTGTACTGCGCAAGGCGTCGCTGATCGAGAACATCAACGTCTCGACCACCCAGACCCTGCTGCGGACCATGGCGACGTCGATCTCCACTTTGCTGGCGATTGCTGCCCTGATGATCTTCGGTGGTGACAACCTGTGGGGCTTCTCTCTGGCGCTGTTCATCGGCGTTCTGGCGGGCACCTACTCGTCGATCTACATCGCCAACGTGGTGCTGATCTGGCTGAACCTGAACAGCGAAGACCTGATCCCTCCGGCCAGTACTGGCAAGGAGGTTGACGACCGTCCTTGATGGGCGTTTGTTGATCCGCTGATACAAGAAAGGCGCGAGTATTGAACTCGCGCCTTTTTTTTTGCTCCAAGGCTGGGTATAGCGCGGACGTTTGGTCCGCTTGTGATGGTCAGGAGGTTCAACGTGAACAAGTCGTTACTGGTTGGTGCGGTATTGGGTGCTGTCGGTGTGACTGCCGGGGGTGCTGTTGCCACCTACAGCCTGGTAAAAAGCGGCCCTGAGTATGCGCAAGTGCTGGCGGTGCAGCCGGTTAAAACCCAGATTAAAACTCCCCGTGAGGTCTGCAAGGACGTCACCGTGACCCGGCAGCGTCCGGTGCAGGATCAGCATCAAATCGCCGGTACGGTCGTAGGTGCCCTGGCGGGTGGCTTGCTGGGCAACCAGATCGGTGGTGGTAATGGCAAGAAGCTGGCGACTGTGGCCGGCGCGGTGGGTGGCGGTTACGCTGGTAACAAGGTTCAGGAAGGCATGCAGAACCGTGATACCTACACCACTACGCAAACCCGTTGTAACACTGTTAACGACATCAGTGACAAGGTGGTCGGGTATGACGTGCGTTACAACCTGGATGGCAAGGAAGGTTCGGTGCGTATGGAGCGCGACCCAGGCAGCCAGATTCCAGTCGACAAAGAAGGTCGTCTGATCCTGGGTCAGAACCAGCAGTAACCGATTCTACAGGCATAAAAAAAGCACCCCTCGGGGTGCTTTTTTGTGCTCGCTCGGTTAGCGCTTCAGCGAAGCCGGCAGGTGCGGCTGGATCGCCGTCAGGACTGCCTTGAAGCATTTGGTGTTGCCGGCAACCACGTGGCCTTTCTCAAGGAAATCGTGACCACCGGTGAAGTCGCTCACCAAGCCGCCCGCTTCCTGGATCAGCAGGGCGCCCGCAGCCATGTCCCACTCGGACAGACCCGACTCCCAGAACGCATCGAAGCGACCAGCAGCCACATAAGCCAGGTCCAGGCTCGCTGCGCCCGCGCGACGGATGCCAGCGGTCTGGCCAACCAGGGCGCGGAACATGCCCAGGTAGTTTTCCAGGTTGTCCATCTGGTCATCACGGAACGGGAAGCCGGTGCCCAGCAGGGCGCCGTCCAGGCTGGTGCGACCGCTGACGCGCAAGCGGCGACCATTCAACTGGGCGCCACGGCCACGGCTGGCGGTGAATTCTTCCTGGCGAACTGGGTCCAGAACCACGGCGTGTTCCAGGCGGCCACGGTATTTGCACGCAATGCTCACGGCAAAGTGCGGGATGCCGCGCAGGAAGTTGGTGGTGCCATCCAGTGGGTCGATGATCCACAGGTAGTCTTCGCCTTCACCGCTGCCTTTGTGCAAACCGGTTTCTTCGCCGAGGATGCCGTGAGTAGGGTAGGCCTTGCGCAGTGCGTCGATGATTTTCTGTTCGGCGGCGCGATCCACCTCGGATACATAATCCTTGGCGTCTTTTTCGTCGACCTTGATGGTATCCAGGCGCTCGATGGAGCGGAAGATCAATTCACTGGCGCTGCGGGCGGCGCGCAGCGCGATATTCAGCATGGGCTGCATGGATGTGTCACCTAAGGTTGTTAAAGAAAGCCGAGCATTCTAGCAGAAACTTTCTTCAGGTGAAGGACGACGTGAGCTTTCATGGCATAACCTTAGGCTGTTCTGTAAGATTTGCTCCCCTTTCCCGTGTCCGAGAGCGCCTCCCTTGCTGCAAAACATTCGTGTCGTCTTGGTCAATACCAGTCATCCCGGCAACATCGGCGGGGTGGCGCGAGCCATGAAAAACATGGGGCTGACGCGTCTGGTGCTGGTTGACCCGCGCGTGTTCCCGCACCACGAGGCCGATGCCCGCGCATCCGGCGCCAATGACCTCCTTGAAAAAGCCCAGGTCGTCGCCACCTTGGAAGATGCCTTGGTCGGCTGCAACCTGGTGCTCGGCACCAGTGCCCGCGACCGTCGTATCCCCTGGCCCTTGCTAGATCCGCGTGAGTGCGGCACCAAAGTGGTCGAGGAGGCTGCCGGCGGCGCTGAAATCGCCTTGGTATTTGGCCGTGAAGACTCCGGCCTGACCAATGAAGAGCTGCAGCGATGTCATTACCACGTGCACATCCCATCAGACCCTGAATTCAGCTCGCTGAACCTCGGTGCGGCGGTGCAGGTGTTGACTTACGAAGTGCGCATGGCTTGGCTGGCCGCTGCGGGTCAGCCGAGCAAGGTAGAGAAGGAAGAGGTTGCGTCGACCAAAAGTGGCGAGTTGGCCAC
This sequence comes from Pseudomonas sp. DWP3-1-3b3, assembly GCF_049896305.1. Classification (NCBI taxonomy): domain Bacteria; kingdom Pseudomonadati; phylum Pseudomonadota; class Gammaproteobacteria; order Pseudomonadales; family Pseudomonadaceae; genus Pseudomonas; species Pseudomonas sp. DWP3-1-3b3. The sequence continues at coordinate 8,249 of NZ_JAFCUA010000016.1, forward strand.
CATGGACGAGCTGGAGCGGTTTTATGAGCACCTGGAGCAAACCCTGGTGGTCATTGAGTTCCTCGATCCGGAAAAACCACGGCACTTGATGGCACGCCTGCGTCGTCTTTACGGACGTAGCTCGGTCAGCCGGGCCGAAATGAATATATTGCGTGGCATCCTCACGGAAACCCAGAAAGCGGCCCGTGGCGAGCTTCTTAAGCGGAAGGATTAAAAATGTTCGAGCGTTTGCGAGAAGATATCCAGAGTGTTTTCCACCGTGACCCGGCGGCGCGCAATGCCTTTGAAGTGCTGACCTGCTACCCAGGCATGCACGCCATCTGGATCCATCGCCTGTCCGGTGCCTTTTGGGGCATGGGCTGGAAATGGCTGGCGCGGTTGGTGTCGAACTTCGGTCGCTGGCTGACCGGGATCGAGATTCATCCGGGTGCCAAGGTCGGCCGTCGCTTCTTCATTGATCATGGCATGGGCATCGTGATTGGCGAGACTGCCGAGATCGGCGATGACGTGACCCTTTACCAGGGCGTGACGCTTGGTGGCACCAGTTGGAACAAGGGCAAGCGCCACCCAACCTTGGGTGATGGCGTGGTGGTAGGGGCGGGTGCCAAGGTGCTTGGCCCGTTCACCGTCGGCGCGGGCGCCAAGGTCGGCTCCAATGCGGTAGTAACCAAAGCCGTGCCGCCGGGTGCGACCGTTGTGGGTATTCCTGGGCGGATCATCGTCAAGCCGGAAGTTGGCGACGAGCAGGAAGCCAAGCGCAAGGCCATGGCTGAGAAGATTGGCTTTGATGCCTATGGCGTCAGCGAAGACATGCCCGACCCGGTGGCGCGAGCCATTGGCCAGTTGCTGGATCACCTTCAGGCGGTAGATGGCAAGCTGGACGGCATGTGCGGCGCGTTGAAGGACTTGGGCAGCCCCTACTGTGCGAAAGATCTGCCGGAGCTTCGCGAAGAAGACTTCGCCGAAATCAAGGACGAGGCCGCCACTACCAAGGCTGGCTGAATACGGTCTTCTGTGGGGGCTGGCTTGCCTGCGATAGCGGTGGGTCAGCAACCCATAGGCTGCCTGGCAGAATGCTATCGCAGGCAAGCCAGCTCCCACATTTGATCTCCATTGGTCTTGAGATCGGGTCTTGGCCCTGTTCCTGCTGTTCGTCTCCACCCCATCCTGCTATGATTCGCGCGCCATTTTTACGGGTAATCCTGACTAAAGTACTAGGTCTTATAGTTGACTTAAATACTCGGGAATCGCATACTTGCCCCCATTCTGAAACACCTTGGTACTTGTCCATGAGACTGACTACAAAAGGCCGATACGCGGTGACTGCCATGCTCGACCTGGCTTTGCATGCGCAAACTGGGCCGGTGTCCCTGGCCGATATCTCCGAGCGCCAAGGCATTTCCCTGTCCTATCTCGAGCAACTGTTCGCCAAATTGCGTCGTAGCAACCTGGTTTCCAGTGTTCGCGGTCCAGGCGGCGGCTATCAGTTGTCCCGCGACATGCAGGGTATCCAAGTGGCTCAAGTGATCGACGCGGTCAACGAATCCGTCGACGCTACCAAATGCCAGGGCCTGGGTGACTGCCACGCCGGCGACACCTGCCTCACACACCACCTGTGGTGTGACTTGAGCCTGCAGATCCATGAGTTTTTGAGTGGTATCAGCTTGGCTGATCTTGTGACTCGCCGTGAGGTGCAAGAAGTAGCCCAGCGTCAGGACCAGCGCCGTTGCAACACCAAGGCGCCGCGTCTGGACAAGATCGAAGCGTCCGCCGTCGAGTGACAGCCGAAGAGCTAACGGCACGCCAGCCAGCCTGATTTAGGAGAAAGTCCATGAAATTGCCGATTTACCTTGATTACTCAGCGACCACCCCGGTTGATCCGCGTGTCGCGCAAAAGATGAGCGAATGCCTGCTGGTTGACGGAAACTTCGGCAACCCGGCCTCCCGTTCCCACGTATTCGGCTGGAAAGCCGAGGAAGCGGTCGAGAACGCTCGTCGCCAGGTTGCTGACCTGGTTGGCGCAGACCCGCGTGAAATCGTCTGGACCTCCGGTGCTACCGAGTCCGACAACCTGGCTATCAAGGGCGCGGCGCATTTCTACGCGACCAAGGGCAAACACCTGATCACCACCAAGATTGAGCATAAGGCTGTCCTCGACACCATGCGCCAACTGGAGCGTGAAGGTTTCGAGGTCACCTACCTCGAGCCAACCACCGACGGTATCGTCACCCCGGCCATGATCGAAGCGGCCCTGCGTGAAGACACCATCCTGGTTTCCGTGATCCACGTGAACAATGAAATCGGCACCATCAACGACATCGCGGCCATCGGCGAGCTGACTCGCTCGAAGGGCATCCTGCTGCACGTCGACGCTGCTCAGTCCACCGGCAAGGTCGACATCGACCTGTCGAAACTGAAAGTCGACCTGATGTCGTTCTCTGCCCACAAGACCTACGGCCCTAAAGGTATCGGCGCCCTGTACGTGAGCCGCAAGCCTCGCGTGCGCATCGAAGCCACCATGCACGGCGGCGGTCACGAGCGCGGCATGCGTTCGGGCACCCTGGCGACCCACCAGATCGTCGGCATGGGCGAAGCCTTCCGCGTAGCCAAGGAAGACATGGCTGCCGAAAACATCCGCATCAAAGCCCTGAGCGACCGCTTCTACAAGCAGGTCGAAGGCCTTGAAGAGCTGTACATCAACGGCAGCATGACCGCCCGTGTACCGCACAACCTGAATTTGAGCTTCAACTACGTTGAAGGCGAGTCGCTGATCATGGCGCTCAAGGACCTGGCGGTTTCGTCCGGTTCGGCCTGCACCTCGGCGTCCCTTGAGCCTTCGTATGTACTGCGCGCCCTGGGCCGCAACGACGAACTGGCACACAGCTCGATCCGCTTTACGTTCGGCCGCTTCACCACCGAAGAACAAGTCGACTACGCCGCGCAGAAAGTCTGCGAAGCCGTCAACAAGCTGCGCGTTCTGTCGCCGCTGTGGGACATGTACAAAGACGGCGTCGATATTTCCAAGATCGAGTGGGCGGCACACTAACTATAGAAGCCGCCACCCCAGCTCTGTAGCAACGTGGCGGAAAACGCAGGCGTTTCTACAGGGTTCCAGAGCGGCCCTGATGAGTGAGGATTCAGTACCATGGCTTACAGCGAAAAGGTCATCGACCACTACGAAAACCCGCGTAACGTCGGCAAGATGGACGCGGAAGACCCAGATGTCGGCACCGGCATGGTCGGCGCCCCGGCGTGCGGCGATGTGATGCGCCTGCAGATCAAGGTCAACGACGCTGGCGTTATCGAAGACGCCAAGTTCAAGACCTACGGCTGCGGTTCGGCCATCGCCTCCAGCTCCCTGGCGACCGAATGGATGAAAGGCAAGACCCTGGATGAGGCTGTCACCATCAGCAACACCCAGCTGGCCGAAGAACTGGCCCTGCCGCCAGTGAAAATCCACTGCTCGGTACTCGCAGAAGACGCCATCAAGGCGGCCGTTCGCGACTACAAGCAGAAGAAAGGCTTGATCTAAGCATTTGGCGACGAGTAAGGAGTCAACGATGGCTATCAGCATGACAGAAGCGGCTGCACAGCACATTCGCCGCTCCCTGAATGGGCGCGGTAAAGGTGAGGGGATTCGCTTGGGTGTTCGCACCACAGGCTGCTCCGGCCTTGCTTACGTGCTGGAGTTTGTCGACGAGGTGGTGGCGGAAGACCAGGTGTTCGAAAGTCACGGCGAGAAAGTGATCATCGACCCTAAAAGCCTGACCTACCTGGACGGCACCGAACTCGATTTCGTCAAGGAAGGGTTGAACGAAGGCTTCAAGTTCAACAACCCCAACGTGCGCGGTGAATGTGGCTGCGGCGAAAGCTTCAACATCTGAGGCTATTCGTGGGTACTCCTTGTCATTTCGCTTTATTCGAGCTGCAGCCGAGTTTTCGCCTGGACCTTGAGCAGCTTGCCACGCGCTACCGAGAATTGGCGCGTGGGGTGCATCCAGATCGTTTTGCTGACGCCTCCGAGCGCGAGCAACGCGTTGCTCTGGAGAAGTCGGCCAGCCTCAACGAGGCCTATCAGACCCTGAAAAATCCGCCCAAGCGCGCGCGTTATCTGCTCGCGATGAACGGTGGAGAGTTGCCGCTGGAAGTCACGGTTCACGATCCCGACTTCCTGATGCAACAGATGCAGTGGCGCGAAGAACTTGAAGACTTGCAGGACGAAGCCGATCTTGCTGGCGTCGCGGTCTTCAAGCGTCGTCTGAAAACGGCCCAGGATGAGCTCAACGAAAGCTTCGCAGCCTGTTGGGATGATGCAGCGCAACGTGAGCAGGCCGAACGCCTGATGCGGCGCATGCAGTTTCTCGACAAGCTCACCTACGAAGTGCGCCAGCTAGAAGAGCGCCTCGACGATTAACCCAGTGTGCTGCCCGTGATGCACGCCTGATAGACAGATAAGACCTGATTACCATGGCCCTACTGCAAATCGCCGAACCCGGCCAAAGCCCTCAACCGCACCAGCGTCGCCTGGCGGTCGGGATTGACCTGGGCACCACCAATTCTCTGGTTGCTGCCTTGCGCAGCGGCCTGTCCGAGCCGTTGCCCGACGCTGACGGTCAGGTGATCCTGCCGTCTGCCGTGCGCTACCACGCTGATCGCACTGAAGTCGGTGAATCGGCCAAGTTGGCGGCGTCTACCGATCCTCTGAATACCGTGTTGTCGGTCAAGCGCTTGATGGGTCGTGGTCTGTCCGACGTTAAGCAATTGGGTGACCAGCTGCCGTATCGCTTTGTCGGCGGTGAATCCCACATGCCGTTCATCGACACCATCCAGGGCCCGAAAAGCCCGGTGGAAGTGTCGGCCGATATCCTCAAGGTGCTGCGCCAGCGCGCAGAAAAAACCCTGGGCGGCGAACTGGTTGGTGCGGTGATCACCGTTCCAGCCTATTTCGATGACGCCCAGCGCCAAGCCACCAAGGACGCGGCCAAGCTCGCCGGCCTGAACGTGCTGCGCCTCCTCAACGAGCCGACAGCTGCCGCCGTGGCCTATGGCCTGGACCAACACGCCGAAGGCCTGGTTGCCATCTACGACCTGGGCGGCGGTACCTTCGATATTTCGATCCTGCGCCTGACCGGCGGCGTCTTCGAAGTGCTGGCCACCGGTGGCGACAGCGCCCTGGGCGGCGATGACTTCGACCACGCCATTGCGGGCTGGATCATCAGCAGCGCCGGCTTGTCGGCCGATCTGGATCCGGGCGCGCAGCGTAACCTGCTGCAAACCGCCTGCGCCGCCAAAGAAGCGCTGACTGGCGCCGCATCCGTTGAAGTTTCCTACGGCACTTGGTCGGCCCAACTGACGCGCGAAGCCTTTGATGCGTTGATCGAACCGATGGTTGCCCGCAGCCTGAAAGCTTGCCGCCGTGCCGTGCGTGACTCCGGTATCGAGCTGGAAGACGTCGGCGCCGTGGTCATGGTCGGTGGCTCCACCCGTGTGCCGCGCGTGCGTGAAGCCGTTGCTGAAGCGTTCGGTCGCCAGCCGCTGACGGAAATCGACCCGGATCAAGTGGTCGCCATTGGCGCTGCGATCCAGGCCGATACCCTGGCCGGCAACAAGCGCGATGGCGGCGAATTGCTGCTGCTCGACGTGATTCCGCTGTCCTTGGGGCTGGAAACCATGGGTGGCTTGATGGAGAAGGTGATTCCACGCAACACCACCATTCCCGTCGCCCGCGCCCAGGACTTCACCACGTACAAAGATGGCCAGACGGCCATGATGATCCATGTGCTGCAAGGCGAGCGCGAGCTGATCAGCGACTGCCGCTCCCTGGCGCGTTTTGAACTGCGCGGCATCCCGGCGATGGTCGCGGGTGCAGCGAAGATCCGCGTGACCTTCCAGGTCGACGCCGACGGCCTGTTGAATGTGGCTGCGCGTGAGCTGGGTTCAGGCGTTGAGGCGAGCATCCAGGTCAAGCCGTCCTACGGTCTCACCGACGGTGAAATCGCCAAGATGCTCAAAGACTCGTTCCAATATGCCGGTGACGACAAGGTCGCCCGTGTATTGCGTGAGCAGCAAGTCGACGCCCAGCGCCTGCTCGAAGCGGTGCAGGGCGCCCTGGATGCTGACGGCGAGCGCCTGTTGGATGCCGAAGAGCGCATGGTCATCGACCTGCAGATGCAGGAACTGGCCGAACTGATGAACGGCGACGATGGTTATGCCATCGAGCAACAGACCAAGCGCCTGTCGCAAGTGACCGATGCTTTTGCCGCCCGTCGTATGGACCAGACGGTCAAAGCCGCCCTGGCGGGACGCAACCTGAATGAAATCGAGGAATAATTAATGCCGCAGGTCATTTTTCTGCCACACGCCGAGCATTGCCCGGACGGTATGGTCGTGGAGGCTGAGACCGGCAAGTCCATCCTCGAAGTTGCCCATGACAACCACATCGAGATCGAAAGCGCCTGCGGCGGTGTGTGCGCTTGCACCACGTGCCACTGCGTCATCCGCGAGGGCTTCAACAGCCTTGAAGAGGCTGATGAGCTGGAGGAGGACTTTCTCGACCGCGCATGGGGCCTGGAGGCGACTTCGCGTCTAAGCTGTCAGGCAAAGGTCGGCACGGAAGACATCACTGTCGAAATTCCGAAATATTCCCTCAACCACGCCGCCGAAGCGCCGCATTGATTCAAGGAAGTGTCATGAGTCTTAAATGGGTTGATGTGCAAGAGATCGCTATCCTGTTGGCGGATGCCAACCCGGATCTGGATCCTTACTCCCTGAACTTTGTAGCTTTGCGTGACATGGTCATGGCGTTGCCGGGGTTCGAAGATGAGCGTGATCGCGGCGGTGAGAAGGTTCTGGAAGCTATCCAGACTGCCTGGAAAGAAGAACAGGACTGACGCCTCCCTTTACGCAGTTAGGCAATACCCAATAACCCGCGTATAATTCGCGGGTTTAATTTTTCGTAAATTACCGTTTCTGGAGTTACACCATGGCTGTTCAACGTACTTTCTCCATCATCAAGCCTGACGCTGTTGCAAAAAACGTCATCGGCGAGATCACCACTCGTTTCGAAAAAGCCGGCCTGAAGGTTGTAGCTTCGAAACTCAAGCAACTGTCCAAGGCTGAAGCTGAAGGCTTCTACGCTGAGCACAGCGCTCGTGGTTTCTTCGGCGACCTGGTTGCCTTCATGATCTCCGGTCCTGTTGTTGTTCAGGTTCTGGAAGGCGAAAACGCTATCGCTCTGAACCGCGAGCTGATGGGCGCTACCAACCCTAAAGAAGCGGCTGCCGGCACTATCCGTGCTGACTTCGCTGAATCCATCGACGCCAACGCTGTACACGGCTCGGACTCCGAAGCTGCCGCTGCTCGCGAAATCTCGTACTTTTTCGCTGCTACTGAAGTAACCGCTCGCTAAGCATCGGCTTAAAGAGTGAGGGTGAATCCATGACTACATCGACTGTTAAAACCAACCTGCTGGGTCTGACTCAGCCGGAAATGGAGAAATTCTTCGACTCAATCGGGGAGAAGCGTTTCCGTGCCGGTCAGGTAATGAAATGGATTCACCACTTTGGTGTCGATGATTTCGACGCCATGACGAACGTCAGCAAGGCCCTGCGCGACAAGCTCAAGGCCATTGCTGAGGTGCGTGGTCCCGAAGTGGTCAGCGAGGACATCTCCAGCGACGGCACCCGTAAATGGGTGGTGCGCGTGGCGTCCGGCAGCTGCGTCGAGACCGTGTACATTCCCCAGGGCAAGCGCGGCACCTTGTGCGTTTCGTCCCAGGCAGGCTGTGCCCTGGACTGCAGTTTCTGCTCCACCGGCAAGCAAGGCTTCAATAGCAACCTCACCGCCGCCGAAGTGATCGGCCAGGTGTGGATTGCCAACAAATCCTTTGGCAGCGTCCCGGCGACCGTCGACCGTGCCATCACCAACGTGGTGATGATGGGCATGGGTGAGCCGCTGCTGAACTTCGACAACGTCATTGCGGCCATGCACCTGATGATGGACGACCTGGGCTACGGCATCTCCAAGCGCCGTGTAACCCTGTCGACCTCCGGCGTGGTGCCGATGATCGATGAGCTGGCCAAGCACATCGACGTCTCCCTGGCGTTGTCGCTGCATGCACCGAATGACGCATTGCGTAACCAATTGGTGCCAATCAACAAGAAGTATCCGCTTAAGATGCTGCTCGAATCTTGCCAGCGTTACATGGCGACCCTGGGCGAAAAACGCGTGTTGACCATTGAGTACACCATGCTCAAGGACATCAACGACAAGGTCGAACACGCGATCGAGATGATCGAATTGCTCAAGAACACCCCGTGCAAGATCAACCTGATTCCGTTTAACCCGTTTCCACATTCTGGCTACGAGCGGCCGAGCAACAACGCTATCCGCCGTTTCCAGGATCAACTGCACCAGGCCGGCTACAACGTCACCGTCCGCACCACCCGTGGTGAAGACATCGATGCCGCCTGTGGCCAATTGGTCGGGCAGGTGATGGACCGTACCCGCCGCAGCGAACGGTATATCGCCGGGCGTGAGTTGAACGCCGCCGACGATCTGCCGCTGATTGCTGTGAATCGAATCTGAGAGAGGATCTCTATGCCCTTGCGCCTTGCGCTGCTTTTGCTTGTTACCGGTCTTGCGGCCGGTTGTGTTTCATCGGGCCATGAGAGCCCTTTGCAAACTGGTAAAGGCCGTGACGAGGCGCGGGTTGCCTATGTGCAACTGGGCTTGGGTTACCTGCAACAAGGCATGAGCGAGCAAGCCAAGGTGCCGTTGAAGAAGGCCCTGGAGCTGGACAGCGACGATGCCGACGCCAATGGCGCACTGGCCCTGGTGTTCCAGGCCCAGGCCGAGCCTGAACTGGCCGAACAGTATTTCCACAAGGCCCTGGCCTCCCGTCCTGCCGACGCGCGGCTGCTGAACAATTACGGCAGCTTTCTGTTCGAGCAGAAACGATATGACCAGGCCGCCCTTTATTTCCAGCAAGCCAGCGCCGATACCCTCTATCCTGAGCGTTCGCGGGTGTTCGAGAACCTTGGGGTGACCTCGATGCGCCTCGGTCAGCGTGACAGCGCCCGCCAGCAACTGGAAAAAGCCCTGCATTTGAACGGTCGCCAGCCTCGGGCGTTGCTCGAAATGGCTGAGTTATCCTTTGATGACAGGCATTATGTGCCGGCACGTGACTATTACGAGCGTTTTAGCCTGCTCAGCGGGCAAAATGCACGTAGTCTATTGCTCGGTGTGCGCCTGGCGACGGTTCATGAAGAACGCGACACGGCCGCACGTTTTGGCCAGCAACTCGAACGACTCTATCCCGGTACGCCGGAATATCAGCAATACCTGTCGGAGCAATGATGAAAGCGGCGCACCCGGAAGTTGTAGCAGCTAATCGCGTAAACCCAGGCGACACCTTGCGTCAGGCCCGCGAAAGCAATGGTTGGTCGCTGGCGGAAGTGGCCCTCAAGCTCAATTTGACCACGACGTCCCTGGGCAACCTGGAAGCTGGCGCGTTCGATAAGCTGCCTGGGCACACCTTTGCCCGCGGCTATATCCGCGCCTACGCGAAATTGCTGGGGATCGACCAGGCCATACTGGTCCAGGAGTTCGACCAATTCACCGGCACCGACTCCCAGGGCAGCAATGTCCACGGCCTGGGGCGTATCGAAGAGCCAGTGCGGGTTTCCCACACGATTTTGCGCATTGTCAGCCTGTTGCTGCTGATCGCGGTCATTGGTGGCGGTTTCGTCTGGTGGCAAGACCAGACCTCCCAGCGCACCAAGGACCTGACCAGCAACGCCATGGAGCACGTTGAGGTCGAAAGCGCTGACGGCACGACCCAGATTCATCCGCTGGACGAGCCGGAAGACCAGGCTGTTGCCGAAAGCCAGGCTGCACCTGACGCACCGGCGACCACCGAGCAGCCTGCACCGGAAACTGCGCCAGCCGCGACGGCTGCCGCACCGGCTCCTGCAACGCCTGCTGCCCCGGCTCACGCTCCGGCCGCGCCAGTGCAGACGCCAGCGACTCCGGCTCCAGCCGCTCCCGCTGCCCCTGCGATTTCCCCGCCCACCACCCCAGCGTTGATCGCCGGTGATGGGCGTGTACAGATTACCTTCGTCGCTGACTGCTGGACGCAAGTCACCGATGGCAACGGCAAAGTGCTGTTCAGTGGGCTGAAGCGTAAGGGAGATACGCTCGACCAGGGCGGCAAGCCTCCTTTGACGCTGCGTCTGGGCTTTGCCCGTGGCGCGCAAGTGGCCTACAACGGCCAGCCTGTGGACGTGGCGCCGTTCACCAGTGGCGAGACTGCTCGCCTGAAGTTGGGACAATAGTCATGCACGGCGAATCTCCAATCAAACGTCGCGTATCGCGCAAGATCTGGGTCGGCTCGGTGCCGGTGGGTGGCGATGCCCCCATCGCGGTACAAAGCATGACCAACAGCGACACCAATGACGTGGCCGCCACCGTTGCCCAGATCAATCGTCTGGAAGCTGCGGGCGTGGACATCGTGCGCGTCTCCGTGCCAGACATGGACGCTGCCGAAGCTTTTGGCCGCATCAAGCAACTGGTCAAGGTGCCATTGGTTGCTGACATTCACTTCGACTACAAGATCGCTTTGCGCGTGGCCGAACTGGGTGTGGACTGCCTGCGCATAAACCCGGGCAACATCGGTCGTGAAGACCGTGTGCGTGCGGTGGTGGATGCTGCCCGTGACCGTGGCATTCCAATCCGTATCGGCGTCAACGCCGGTTCCCTGGAAAAAGACCTGCAAAAGAAATACGGCGAACCGACTCCGGCGGCGCTGGTTGAATCGGCGCTGCGCCATGTTGAACACCTTGAACGCCTGAATTTCCAGGACTTCAAGGTCAGCGTAAAGGCCTCCGACGTGTTCATGGCGGTAGAAGCCTACCGCCTGTTGGCCAAGGAAATCGTGCAGCCGCTGCACCTGGGTATCACTGAAGCAGGCGGTTTACGCTCAGGCACAGTGAAATCTGCGGTGGGTCTCGGTATGCTGCTCGCCGAAGGGATTGGCGATACCATCCGTATCTCGCTGGCAGCAGACCCTGTAGAGGAAGTGAAAGTCGGTTACGACATTCTCAAATCCCTGCGTTTGCGTTCCCGTGGCATCAATTTCATTGCCTGCCCGAGCTGCTCGCGGCAGAACTTCGACGTGGTGAAAACCATGAACGATCTGGAATTGCGCCTTGAAGACCTGCTGGTGCCGCTGGATGTGGCGGTGATCGGCTGTGTGGTCAACGGGCCGGGTGAGGCCAAAGAGGCCCATGTGGGCCTGACCGGTGGTACGCCGAACCTGATCTACATCGACGGCAAGCCGTCGCAGAAGTTGACGAATGACAATCTGGTGGATGAGCTGGAAAAGCTGATCCGCGAGAAAGCGGCCGAAAAGGTCGCGGCTGACGCAGCGCTGATCGCGCGCGGCTGATTGAACGAATTTAAGGATTTGATGTGAGCAAGTCTCTGCAAGCCATTCGTGGCATGAACGACATCCTGCCGGAACAGACGCCGCTGTGGCGCTATTTCGAGGGCACTGTCGCGCGTCTGCTGGATAACTACGGTTACAAGCAGATCCGCATGCCGATCGTCGAGTTCACCGAGCTGTTCAAGCGCTCCATCGGTGAAGTGACCGACATCGTCGAAAAAGAGATGTACACCTTTGAAGACCGCAACGGCGACTCCCTGACCCTGCGTCCGGAAGGCACCGCTGCGTGCGTGCGTGCCGTGCTTGAGCATGGTCTCACCGGTGCTGGCCAGCCGCAGAAATTGTGGTACATCGGCCCGATGTTCCGTCACGAGCGCCCACAGAAAGGCCGTTATCGCCAGTTTCACCAGATCGGCCTGGAAGTGTTCAACATCGATGGCCCGGACATCGACGCCGAGCTGATCGTGCTGACCTGGCGCCTGTGGGGCCTGTTGGGCATCCGCGACGCGGTCAAGCTTGAACTCAACAGCCTGGGCACCAGCGAATCCCGTGGTCGCTACAAAGTGGCCCTGGTCGAGTACCTGTCCGCCCACCTGGACAAGTTGGACGAAGACAGCCAGCGCCGTCTGAAGACCAACCCGTTGCGCGTCCTCGATACCAAGAACGCCGACACCCAGGCCGTGCTGGTCAACGCGCCGAAAATGGCTGATTACCTGGACGACGAGTCCCGTATCCACTTCGAGGGCCTCAAGGCTCGTCTGGAAGCGGCCGGTATTCCGTTCGTGATCAACACCAAGCTGGTACGCGGCCTCGACTACTACAGCAAGACCGTATTCGAATGGGTCACCGACAAACTCGGCGCCCAGGGCACCGTGTGTGCCGGTGGCCGTTACGACGGCCTGGTCGAGCAGATGGGCGGCAAGCCGACCACCGGCGTGGGCTTCGCCATGGGCATTGAGCGGCTGATCCTGCTGCTGGAAACCCTGGAGCAGGTCCCGGAAGAGATCGCCCGTCAGGTGGACGTGTACCTCTGCACCTTTGGCGAGGCCGCCGAACTGGCTGCCCTGGCCCTGAGCGAAAAGGTCCGCGACCAACTGCCAAACCTGCGCCTGCAGGTCAATGCCGGTGCCGGCAGCTTCAAGAGCCAGTTCAAGAAGGCCGACAAGAGCGGTGCGCTGTATGCGCTGATCCTCGGCGAAGACGAACTGGCCCAGCAAGTGATAGGTTTCAAACCCCTGCGTGGCCAGGGCGAGCAACAGAACATTGCCTTTGATGCGCTCGCTGCGCACTTGGCCACCTGCGTTGTGCAGGGTTGAAGCTGTCGAACAGCCGAATTTAGCGATTAAGGAGTATTGGGGTGTCGAGTTCTGATGATGATCAACTGGCCGAGTTCAAGGACTGGTGGCAGCGTAATGGCAAGCCCCTGGTTACTGGCGGTCTGCTGGCTTTAGTGGTGGTGTTCGGCTGGCAAGCCTGGACCAAGTATCAGGCCAACCAGTCCCAAGGCGCCTCGATCCTCTATCAGCAATTGCTGGAAACCACCCTGACGCCGGACGGTAAGCCCGATCCAGCGCAGGTTGCAGACCTGGCCGGCAAGCTGAAGAACGAATTCGGCGGTAGCACCTACGCCCAATACGGCAGCCTGTTCGTCGCGAAAGTCGCGGTCGACACCGGCAAGCTGGACGACGCCGCTGCAGAGCTGAAGGCTATCGCCGACAAACCGACCAACCCGACACTGGGTGAAATCGCGCGTCAGCGCCTGGCTCAGGTACTGGCGGCACAGAACAAGGCTGACGAAGCACTCAAACTGCTCGACGGCGATGCTGAAAAGGCATTTGTAGCCACTCGCGAAGAGCTCAAGGGCGACCTGTTGGTCCAATTGGGTCGTACCGACGAAGCCAATGCTGCGTACCAAAAAGCCAAGGCGGCGCTGTCTGATGAAGCGGCGGTCGGTGGCTTACAAATCAAGCTGGACGACTTGGCCAAAGGGGATGCGTGACGTGATCCGTTGGAAACATGCAGCATTGCTGGCTCTGGCCGTTCTGGCCGCGGGTTGCAGCAGCAACAGTAAAAAAGAACTGCCTCCGGCCGAGCTGACCAGCTTCAAGGAAGAAGTGGTCCTGCAAAAGCAGTGGAGCCGCTCCATCGGTGACGGTCAGGGCGAAACCTACAACATGTTGGTCCCGGCAATCGACGGTGACAACATTGTGGCCGCTGACGTGACCGGCGTGGTGATCTCCATGGATCGCATGAACGGTGACGTGAAGTGGAAGAAAGACCTCGAATTGCCAGTCTCCGGCGCCGTCGGCGTGGGTTACGGCATGGTGATGCTCGGCACGCTGAAAGGCGAGGTCGTGGCCCTGGACTCCAGCACCGGTGAAGAGAAATGGCGCGCTCGCGTGACCAGTGAAGTCCTCGCACCGCCTGCTACCAACGGCGATATCGTCGTGGTGCAAACCCAGGACGACCGTGTAATCGGCCTCGACGCCAGCACCGGCGAACAGCGTTGGTTATATGACAGCACCCCAGCGGTGCTGACATTGCGCGGTACCAGTGGTCCGATTGTGACCAACAATCTGGCCGTTGCAGGTCTGTCGACCGGTAAAGTGGTCGCCCTGGATACCCAGAACGGCGTGCCGGCCTGGGAAACCCGTGTGGCCATCCCGCAAGGTCGTTCCGAGCTGGACCGCGTAGTGGACATCGACGGCGGCCTGCTGCTGTCCGGTGAAACCCTCTACGTCGCTACCTACCAGGGCCGTGTTGCGGCACTGGACCTGCAGAGCGGCCGTGTGAACTGGCAGCGTGATGCTTCCAGCTACGCCGGTGTCGCCCAAGGGTTCGGCAGCGTCTATGTAAGCCTGGCGTCCGGCACCGTTGAAAGTGTCGACGAACGCTCCACTACCGCGCTGTGGAGCAACGACTCCCTGGCTCGCCGTCAACTGTCGGCACCGGAAGTGTTCTCCAGCTACGTCGCAGTCGGTGACTTCGAAGGCTACCTGCACCTGCTGAGCCAGGTGGACGGTCGCTTCGTAGGTCGCGAGCGTATCGACAGCGACGGCCTGCGTGCGCGTCCGCTGGTCGTGGGTAACATGCTTTATGTGTTTGGCAACAGCGGCAAGCTGGAAGCCCTGACCATCAAGTAAGAACTATGCTTGGGGTAACACCCAGGCGGCCCCGCTTCGGCGGGGCATGCGGCATTTGATTATGCTGCCCCGAGCACCAGCCGCTGCCCTGCAGCGGCTTTTGTATTTTCTGAAATAACGAAGTGGAGAGCCGCATGGTTCCCGTAATCGCCCTGGTGGGCCGACCTAACGTCGGCAAGTCCACCTTGTTCAACCGCCTGACCAGGACTCGCGACGCCATCGTCGGCGACTTATCCGGTCTGACCCGTGATCGCCAATACGGTGAGGCAAAGTGGCAAGGGCGCTCCTACATTATTGTCGACACCGGTGGTATCTCCGGTGACGAGCATGGCATGGACGAAAAGATGGCCGAGCAGTCGCTGCTGGCCATTGAAGAAGCCGATGTCGTGTTGTTCCTGGTGGACGCCCGTGCGGGCTACACCGCTGCTGACCAAATGATTGGCGAGCACCTGCGCAAGCGCAACAAGCGTTCCTATCTGGTCGCGAACAAGATCGACAACATCGATCCTGAAGCGGCCCGTGCCGAATTCAGCCCAATGGGCCTGGGCGATGCGATTCCGGTCGCCGGCGCTCATGGTCGCGGTATCACCCAGATGCTGGAAATTGCCCTGCGCGATTTCCCTAAGGATGATGTCGAGGAAGAAGAGGGCGAAGAGGAGATCGTTGCCGAAGGCGAGGAAGCCAAGCGCATTCCTGGCCCGAGCGAAAAAGACGGTATCAAGATCGCCATCATCGGCCGCCCTAACGTCGGCAAGTCGACGCTGGTCAACCGTATGCTCGGTGAAGACCGGGTTATCGTCTACGACCAACCCGGCACAACCCGCGACAGCATCTACATCCCGTTCGAACGCAACGAGGAAAAGTACACGCTGATCGACACCGCCGGTGTGCGCAAGCGCGGCAAGATCCACGAGGAAGTTGAAAAGTTCTCGGTGGTGAAAACCCTGCAGGCGATCAAAGACGCCAACGTGGTGATCTTCGTGATGGACGCCCGCGAAGGCGTGGTGGACCACGACCTCAACCTGCTGGGCTTTGCCCTGGAGGCCGGTCGGGCCCTGGTGATCGCGATCAACAAGTGGGACGGCATGACGCCGAGCGAGCGCGATTTCGTCAAGATCGAGCTGCAACGTCGCCTGTTCTTCGTCGAGTTCGCGGATATCCACTTTATCTCGGCACTGCACGGCACCGGCGTGGGCAACCTCTACGCGTCCGTACAGAACTCGTTCAAATCCGCGGTCACCCGCTGGCCGACCAACCGTCTCACCCAGATCCTGGAAGACGCGGTTGGCGAGCACGCGCCGCCGATGGTCAACAACCGCCGGATCAAACTGCGTTACGCCCACTTGGGTGGTGCCAACCCGCCGATTATCGTGATCCACGGTAACCAGATCGAGAAGGTGCCGAAGTCCTATGTGCGTTACCTGGAAAACACCTACCGCCGTGTCTTGAAACTGGTCGGTACACCGATCCGTATCGAGTTCAAGGGTGGCGAGAACCCATACGAAGGCAACAAGAACACACTGACTGACCGTCAGGTGAACAAGAAGCGTCGTTTGATGACCCACCACAAGAAGGCCGACAAGAAGCGCCGTGACAAGAAGTAACGGCAGCTTCGAGTTGTGAGAGAGGGCTCCTATGGAGCCCTTTTTTGTGCGCGGTGGTTTGTGCCTTGACCCGGTGCACTTGGCAGCTTAAAACTTGGGGCTCACCTGCAGGGGCCTTTCGATGATCACCAGCAAGCTGCCGAATGTCGGCACGACCATTTTCACCACCATGTCGCAACTCGCTTTTGAGACCGGCGCGCTCAACCTGTCCCAGGGTTTCCCGGACTTCAATGGTCCCCAGGCTTTGCTCGATGCGGTGGGCAAGCATATCGCCCTCGGGCATAACCAATATGCACCTATGACCGGCCTGCCGGTGCTGCGTCAGCAAGTGGCCGCCAAGATCGCCCGCAGTTATGGCGCCACGGTCAATGCCGACAGTGAAGTGACCATCACCCCTGGCGCCACCGAAGCGATCTTCTGCGCAATCCAGGCGGTGATTCGTACTGGCGATGAAGTCATCGTGTTCGACCCCAGCTACGACAGCTATGAGCCCTCGGTGGAATTGGCGGGCGGTCGCTGTGTGCATGTGCAACTGACCCTGGACGGCTTTGCCCTCGACTTCGAGAAGATCAAGGCGGCGCTGTCACCGCGCACGCGCATGATCATTCTCAATACCCCGCACAACCCGACAGGCGCCCTGATCAGCCGTGCCGAGCTGGACCAATTGGCCGAACTGATCCGTGATCGCGATATCTATCTGGTCAGCGACGAAGTTTACGAACACCTGGTCTTTGACGGTGTGGCCCATGTCAGCGTGTTGGCCCATGAAGAGCTTTATCAGCGCGCGTTCGTGGTCAGCTCTTTCGGCAAGACCTACCACGTCACCGGCTGGAAAACCGGCTATGTCGTCGCACCACCAGCCCTCACCGCCGAACTGCGCAAGGTGCACCAATACGTCAATTTCTGCGGCGTGACCCCACTGCAATACGCGCTGGCCGACTTCATGGCCGAACACCCGGAGCATGTCGATGAGCTGCCAGCTTTTTACCAGGCCAAGCGTGACCTGTTCTGTGATCTGCTGGCGCCGTCCCGTTTCAGCTTTACCCGAGTGACCGGCACCTACTTCCAACTGGTGGATTACTCACAGATCCGCCCTGACCTGGATGACGTCGCCATGTCCCTGTGGATGACCCGCGAACACGGCGTGGCCACCATCCCGGTCTCGGTGTTCTACCAGACCCCACCCCAAGGCCAGCGCCTGGTGCGCCTGTGCTTTGCCAAACGCGAGGAGACGCTGCGCCAAGCGGCGGAAAAACTATGCGTGATCTGAGTGCACTGCCGAACCTGAACATCGCTCTGGTCCAGACCAGCCTGGCCTGGCATGACCGCCAGGCCAACCTCGAGCATTTCGAACTGCTGTTGGCGCAAGCCAAAGGCGTCGATTTGATTGTGTTGCCGGAGATGTTCACCACCGGCTTCTCGATGGAGTCGCAAGCCATGGCAGAGCCTGAAAACGGCCCGACCCATCACTGGCTTCAGGCCCAGGCGGCGAAGTACAACGCGGTGATCACCGGCAGTGTGATCATCCAGGCCGCCGACGGCAGTCACCGCAACCGCCTGCTGTGGGCGCGGCCGGATGGCGAGGTGCTGCATTACGACAAGCGCCACCTGTTCCGCATGGCCGGTGAACACAATCACTACACGCCGGGCGAACGCCAGGTGCAGTTTGAATTGAAGGGTTGGCGTATTCGCCCGTTGATTTGCTACGACCTGCGTTTCCCGGTGTGGAGCCGCGATGCCCAGGACACCGACCTGCTGCTGTACACCGCCAACTGGCCGGGTGCGCGGCGTTCACACTGGAACCGGTTGCTGCCGGCGCGGGCTATTGAAAACCTGTGCTATGTAGCGGCAGTGAATCGGGTGGGCACGGATGGGAAGGGCTTTGCCTACACCGGGGATAGCCAGGTGCTGGACTTCCAGGGTGAGACCTTGCTGAGTGCGGGGGAGGCGGATGGGGTGTTTCAGGTGAGCCTGGATGCGGCGGAACTGGCCGCGTATCGCACGCGGTTTCCCGCGAACCTGGACGCCGATACATTTGAGTTCACTTAAACCCGGTAACGAAAAAGGCCCCTGGATTCACACCCAGGGGCCTTTCGCATTTCAGCAGCCAGTTACGCTGCTTTGGCTTCCTGCTGGCTCAACGACCGGTTCAGTGCACTGAACAGCGCCTTGAAGCTGGCCGTGGTGATGTTTTCATCAATCCCCACGCCATGCACCGGACGCTCACCGTTCACACGCAGCTCGATGTAGGCCGCTGCCTTGGCGTTGGTGCCTGCACCAATCGCATGTTCGTTGTAGTCCATGATCTCCACACCGATCGGCAGGCCAGCCACCAGCGCTTCCAGCGCGCCGTTGCCTTTGCCTTTCCAGTGCAGGTTGGTTTCGCCCTGGCCCTTGCCGGAGACTTCCACCTCGACAAAGCTGTTGCCGTTTTCTTCCTGCAGGCGATGGCTGACCAACGCGTACGGGGTGTTGGCTTGCAGGTATTCGCGCTGCAGCAAGGCGTAGATCTGCGGTGCGGTCATCTCAAGGCCCACGCGGTCGGTTTCTGCCTGTACCACCTGGCTGAATTCGATCTGCATGCGACGCGGCAAGCTGATGTCGTATTCCTGCTCCAGCAGGTAGGCGATGCCGCCTTTGCCCGACTGGCTGTTCACGCGAATCACCGCCTCGTAACTGCGGCCGATGTCGGCCGGGTCGATCGGCAAGTACGGCACTTCCCACAGCGCATCGTCTTTCTGCTGGGAGAAACCTTTGCGGATCGCGTCCTGGTGAGAGCCGGAGAACGCGGTGTGCACCAGATCGCCGACGTACGGATGACGTGGGTGCACCTGGATCTGGTTGCACTCCTCGACGACCTTGCGCACGCCGTCGATGTCGGTGAAGTCCAGCTGCGGGTCGAGGCCTTGGGTGTACATGTTCAGGGCCACGGTGACCAGGTCGACGTTACCGGTACGCTCGCCGTTGCCGAACAGGCAGCCTTCGACACGGTCGGCGCCGGCCATCAGGCCCAGCTCGGTGGCGGCTACGCCAGTGCCACGGTCGTTGTGGGTGTGCAGGCTGATGATCACGCTGTCACGACGGTTGATATGGCGACCGAACCACTCGATCTGGTCGGCATAGATGTTCGGCGTGGCGCATTCCACGGTGGCCGGCAGGTTGAGGATCATCTTGTGCTCAGGCGTCGGGTTCCACACCTCGATCACCGCGTCACAGACTTCCTTGGCGAACTCCAGCTCAGTGGCACTGAAGGTCTCCGGAGAGTATTCGAAGGTCCACTGGGTTTCCGGCTGCTGGGCGGCGTATTTGACGAACAGCTTGGCCGCGTTGACCGCGATGGCCTTGATGCCGTCCTTGTCCTGGTTGAACACGATGCGGCGGAAGGACGGCGAGGTGGCGTTGTACAGGTGCACGATGGCCTTCTTGGCGCCGCGCAGGGATTCGAAGGTACGTGCGATCAAGTCTTCACGGCCCTGGGTCAGCACCTGGATGGTGGTGTCCTCGGGGATGTGGTTATCTTCGATCAGGGTACGTACGAAGTCGAAGTCGGTTTGCGAGGCGGCTGGGAACGACGCTTCGATTTCCTTCACGCCAACGGCAACCAGGGTCTTCCAGAAACGCAGCTTTTTCACCGCGTCCATCGGCTCGATCAGCGACTGGTTGCCATCACGCAGGTCGGAGCTGCACCAGATCGGCGCTTCGGTGATGGTCTTCGACGGCCAGGTGCGGTCCGGGATGTCGATGGTCGGGAACGCGCGGTACTTCGAAGACGGGTCTTTGAGCATGCTCATCGGGAAATCCTTTGTTGTAGGGGCCGAGAAAAGGCGGCCTGCCGTAGAACTGTTTTTGGGGATAAAACGTAAAGACGAGGCAGATCGATTCAGCCTGGCAGTCGTGCGCTGACAAGGCACAGGCTGCGGTGCTGGCGGAGCTGAATGAGGGTGTGAGAGGTTTTCATAAGCCCAACCCTAACCGTCGGGGTGAAAGATGGCAAGCAGTCGCTAAAAATTGAGATAAGTTCTGCTATCTACGTAGGAAACGAGATTTTGTGCCTAAAGATGTGTCGAGGGCTTGTTTTAATTGCGCGCCCATTATCAGGCGCGCAATCGAGCGTTTCAGGGTTGGAATGCGCCGATAAAGATCGCCGGGTCGACCCGTGCGTCGTTCAGGCTGACGTTCCAGTGCATGTGCGGTCCGGTCGCGCGGCCCGTGGCACCGACTTTACCCACCACCGCGCCACGCGTGAGCTGGTCACCGACTTTCACATCGATCTTCGACATGTGGCAGAACATGCTGATAAAGCCCTGGCCGTGGTCGACGAACACGGTATTGCCGTTGAAGAAGTAGTTGCCCACCAGAATCACTTTGCCGTTGGCCGGCGTCTTGATCGGCGTACCGGCCGGCACGGCAAAGTCCAGGCCCGAATGGGGATTGCGCTCTTCACCGTTGAAGAAACGTCGCACGCCGAACTTGCTCGACAACGGCCCGTTCACCGGTTTGTCCAACACCAGATTGCTCGGCAGGTTAGGGCTGAAACTGCGGTAGGCCTTGATCTGCACCGCCAGCTCCGCCTCGATGCGTTTCAGCTGTGCCGGGTCGGGGTTCACCTGGCTTTTGTTCTTCAGGGTGATGCGCTGTTCCGGGTACTTCTTGTAGCCGACGATAAACGGCAGGTTGCGCCCGCCGCTGCTGATGCGTTCGTTGCCGGGCTTGACCGTCAGCGGGATGCCGACAATCGCCAGCCAGGTGTCCGCTTCCTTCACCACCAGCACTGGCTTGCCCAGGTACGTGGCCTTGGGCGCGGCGGCGGAAGGGCCCAGTTCGACCACCGCAACGCCACCGGGCACCGGCTTGTTCAAGGTACGGGTGATGTAGCTATCGGCATGGGCATTAAAGGCAAGGCACAGCAGCATCAACACACTAAAGAGACGTGGCATCAATCAATCCAATAACGAAAGGGTGACGGGTGTCAGGTGGTTGTCTTCCACCCGCACTTGCAATTGGCCCTCACCGAGACGCGCGGTGAGGCGCTGGCCGGTGTGGGTCTGCGCGGCGTTGCGAATGGCCTGGCCGCGCTCGTCCAGCAAGATGCTGTAGCCACGGCCCAGGGTCGCCAATGGGCTGACCACGTGCAGCGTCTGCATCTGGCTTTGCAGTTGCAGGCGCCGCGCCTTCAGGCCTTCGCGCATGGCGCGGGGCAGCCGTTCAGCGAGGCTGTCCAAGCGTTGGCGCAAGAGGGCCAGTTGGCGACCGGGGTGTTGGCCGGCGAGGCGGGTTTCCAGGCGGATCAGGCGCTCGCGGCGGGTATTGAGGCTGCGCTCGAAGGCACGACGCAGGCGCATGTCCAGGTCGTCCAGGCGCTGGGCTTGCTGGCGCAGACGTTCGCCAGGATGACGCAGGCGTCGCGCCATGCCTTCCAAGCGCAGGCGGTCGTGGCTCAGGCGATTGCGCATCAGCATCACCAGGCGGCGATGCAGGTTTTCAACCTGACGCACCAGATGGCTGGCGTCCGGCGCGAGCAATTCGGCTGCGGCGGAGGGAGTAGGGGCGCGCACGTCGGCCACGAAGTCGCTAATGGACACATCGGTTTCATGCCCGACCGCGCTGACGATTGGCGTGACGCAGGCATCCACCGCACGGGCCACGGCTTCTTCGTTGAAGCACCAGAGGTCTTCCAGCGAACCGCCGCCACGGGCCAGGATCAGCGCATCGAAGCCGCGTGCATCCGCCAGTTTCAGTGCGCGCACAATCTGTGGGATGGCTTCGCGGCCTTGCACGGCAGTGGGGATGAGGGTCAGTTCAATGTTTGGCGCACGGCGACGGAACACGCTGATGATGTCGCGAATCACCGCGCCGGTCGGCGAACTGATGATACCGATGCGCCGAGGGTGCGCCGGCAGCGGCACTTTGCGTTCGGCGCTGAACAGGCCTTCGGCGCTGAGCTTTTCCTTCAGCGCGTCGAACGCCAGGCGCAATGCCCCATCACCGGCCGGCTCCACGGTATCGATGATCAGCTGGTAATCACCCCGGCCCTCAAACAAAGAGACTTTGCCGCGCACCTTCACCGCCAAGCCATCTTTCAACGCCTGCCGTACCCGCGCGGCGTTGTTGCGAAACAGCGCGCAACGCACCTGGGCGCCGCTGTCCTTGAGGGTGAAATACACATGGCCGGAAGCCGGGCGGGCGAGGTTGGAGATCTCGCCTTCGACCCAGATATTGGTGAACACGTCTTCCAGCAACACCCGCGCACGGCCGTTGAGCTGGCTGACAGTCAGGACTTCGCGGTCCAGGCCCAGACGGGCAAAAGGATCTTTAATCATGGGCGGCAGTTTATAGGCATTCGTGCAAGGTTTGGCAGAATTGCTCCACCAGTGCGCTCGGCTTCTGCGCGCAGGCCAGGGCCACGGTGCTGAGGCAGTCCGGGTCGGCCAGGGGCAAAAAGTGCACAGTGGCAGGGGCGATGTCCTGCATGGATTTTGGTAACAAGGCAATACCAAAGCCGGCCTGGATCAACTGCAACTGGGTGGTCTTGCGCGACATCACCCGCGCGGCCTTGGGGAAAAATCCTGCACGCATGCACAACTCGGCTGACAGATAGCTCAAGCCGCCACGCTGGGGATGGGGGATCGAAATAAACGCTTCGTCCCTCAATTGCCCCAGTTCGACAGGCGCATTGCTGCGCGCCAGCCCATGATTCGGCGGCACCGCCAGCAACAGTTGCTCGCGATATAAAGGCAGCACTCGCACGCCCTCGCGCTGGCGCAACACAGGCAGGCGCAACAGCCCGACCTCCAGGCGACCGTCGGCGATTTCTTCCAACTGCGCTTCGGAGGACAGTTTGACGATGTCCATCGACACCCCTGGGCAGCGTTCCAGCCAGGTGCTGATGCCTTGCAGCAATGGGCCGCTCATCGGCACGGTACTTGAGTGGCTCAGGCGCAGCGTGCCCAGTTCGCCGTTGCCCACTTGCGTTGCCATTTCACTGGCCTTGATCAGCTCACTCAGCAGGTTGCGTGCTCGCGGGTAGAAGGCTTCACCCGCGGCGGTGAGTCGTGGTTGGCGTGCAGTCCGCTCGAACAGGGGCGTTTGCAGCTGGGTTTCCAGCTCCTTGATCTGTCGACTCAAGGCGGACTGCGCCACAAACAGGCGCTCGGCGGCGGCGCTGAAGCTGCCGCTGTCGGCGATTTCGACGAAGTAACGCAGTTGGCGGGTGGAAATCACGCGTCATGCCTTTTCGAGATGGGTGGAAGTCTTTGAAGATATTAGTCGCATCTCTCGGCGCTGGCTAAAGTGAAGGCCATCTCTAATAAGGAATGACCCATGAACCCGGTTGAGCTGATGAGCCAGTGGTCGTTTGGCGGTGTGGATTGGCTGGTGATCGGCCTGGGCATCGTCGTGGCCTATATCGTGTTCGGAATAGCGGGCTTTGGCACCGCGTTGGTGGCGGGGCCGCTGCTGATCCTGTTCATGCCGCTGTCGAAGATCATCCCGTTGCTGGTGTTGCTGGATTTTGTCGCGGCGTTTGGCAACCTGCTGCAATCGCGGCGGGATGTGAACAAGCCGGAGCTGCTGCGGTTACTGCCGTGCATGGCGATCGGCTGCACACTGGGCGTGGTGTTTTTGCTCAACCTGCATTCGGATTTGTTGCTGTTGCTGATGGGCTTGTTCATCAGTGCCTACGCCCTCTACACCCTGGCGGTAAAGGTGCGGCCGACGCAGTTGGCGGCGGGGTGGTCGATTCCGATGGGCACGGTGGGCGGGTTGTTTGGTGCATTGTTCGGCAGTGGCGGCTTTCTGTATGCGATCTATCTGAATAGCCGCCTGCCCAAGGACGCGGCGCGCGCCACCCAGAGTGCGTTGATCAGTTGCAGCACGGTGGTGCGCCTGAGCCTGTTTCTGATCGCCGGGGTGTATGCGGATTTGCCGCTGTTGATGTTGGCGCTGTGCCTGTTGCCGGCGATGGCCCTCGGGCTGTGGTGTGGACGCAGGCTGACGATGCGCATGTCCCGTGAGGCGTTTGTAAGGTTGGTGACGTGGTTGGTGCTGGCGAGTGGGATTGCGTTGATTGGGCGTTACTTGAGCACTTGACCTCATTTTTTCAGGGATTAAGCTGCCAGCCTTCAGGGCCTCTTCGCGGGCAAGCCCGCTCCCACATTCGAGCGCATTTCTCCTGTAGGAATGCGGCCACCTGTGGGAGCGGGCTTGCCCGCGAAGGCGTCAGACGCCACACCGCAGGACTCTCATGAACTCCCAAAGCATCCTTGTCCCGAAAATCTCCACCTTGCCCGTCCACGAACCCCGCGCCCGGGCGATCGTGCGTTGGCTGGTGCGCAAGAACATCATCAAGGAAGAACTCACCACCTGCGGCCGCACCGGCAATCGCATGGGCTATGCCCTGGCCGACGGCGCCCGCGCCGTGGTGTTGTACCCCGAGGCGCTGCCGTTCAACGAGCCGATCAA
Source organism: Pseudomonas sp. DWP3-1-3b3 (assembly GCF_049896305.1). Lineage (NCBI taxonomy): Bacteria > Pseudomonadati > Pseudomonadota > Gammaproteobacteria > Pseudomonadales > Pseudomonadaceae > Pseudomonas > Pseudomonas sp. DWP3-1-3b3. Next base: position 32,899 of record NZ_JAFCUA010000016.1, read on the forward strand.
CGGCCTGGAGATCATCTACAAGCGCTGCATCTATACACCGGCCAAGGGCTTTCTCGAAGAAGCCGGTTGCCCGGAATGCCGCAAGGAAGTCGGCGAAGCCCTGTTCGAAAGCCTGGAAGACTGGATGCCTGGCCACACCGACAACTTCACCTGCCCGCTGTGTGGGCATGAAGACGACATCAACGGGTTCCTGTTCCTACAGGAGTGCGGGTTTTCCAACCTGGGTTTCATCTTCAATAACTGGGCGGAGGCGGGGTTCAAGCAGAGTTTTATCGACGAATTTGCCGATTGGCTGGACCAGAAGATGAGTTGGGTCAAAGTCGAGTTGTAACCCATCTATCAGTATTACCAAGTTTGTCAGAGTTTTACATTGAGCCCGGCAGGGTGCATGTATATAATGGCGCGCTTCCATTTTCCCGCTCGGGAGCCCCCGCGATGCTGCGTATCAGCCAAGAAGCTCTGACATTCGACGACATTCTCCTAGTGCCCGGTTATTCCGAGGTGCTTCCTAACGAAGTCAGTCTCAAGACCCGCCTAACCCGTGGCATCGAGCTGAATATTCCCCTTGTTTCCGCTGCCATGGACACCGTTACTGAAGCCCGTCTGGCCATCGCCATGGCTCAGGAAGGCGGCATCGGCATCATCCACAAGAACATGACCATCGAGCAGCAAGCTGCCGAAGTGCGCAAGGTCAAGCGTTACGAAGCCGGTGTGGTGAAAGATCCGATCACCATCGAAGCCGACGCCACCGTGCGTGACCTGTTCGACCTGACCCGCCTGCACAACATCTCCGGCGTTCCGGTGTTGCACGATGGCGACCTGGTCGGCATCGTCACTTCCCGTGACGTGCGTTTCGAGAACCGTCTTGAAGTCACCGTCCGTGAAGTGATGACGCCCAAAGAGCGTCTGGTCACTGTCAAGGAAGGCGCCGACAAGAACGATGTGCGCGAACTGCTGCACAAGCACCGCATCGAGCGCGTGCTGATCGTCGACGACAAATTCGCCCTCAAAGGCATGATGACCGTCAACGACATCGAAAAAGCCAAGGCTTATCCGTTGGCCAGCAAGGATGACCAAGGTCGTCTGCGTGTTGGCGCGGCGGTCGGCACCGGTAAAGACACCGGCGACCGCGTTTCGGCCCTGGTCGCTGCCGGCGTTGACGTGGTGGTGGTCGACACCGCCCACGGTCACTCCAAAGGTGTGATCGACCGCGTGCGTTGGGTCAAGCAGAATTTCCCTGACGTGCAAGTGATCGGCGGCAACATCGCCACCGGCGCTGCGGCCAAGGCCCTGGCCGAAGCGGGCGCGGATGCGGTCAAGGTCGGTATCGGCCCTGGCTCGATCTGCACCACCCGTATCGTTGCCGGTGTGGGCGTGCCGCAAATCAGCGCCATCGCCAACGTCGCCGCTGCCCTTGAAGGCACGGGCGTTCCGTTGATCGCCGATGGTGGCATCCGTTTCTCCGGTGACCTGTCCAAGGCCATCGTAGCCGGTGCTTCCTGCGTGATGATGGGCTCGATGTTCGCCGGTACTGAAGAAGCGCCAGGCGAGATCGAACTGTTCCAGGGCCGTTCCTACAAGGCTTACCGCGGCATGGGTTCGCTGGGCGCCATGTCCCAGGCGCAAGGCTCCTCCGATCGTTACTTCCAGGACTCCTCGGCAGGCGCCGAGAAGCTCGTTCCGGAAGGTATCGAAGGCCGTGTGCCGTACAAAGGCACCCTGAGCGCGATCATCCATCAACTGATGGGCGGCCTGCGTTCCTCGATGGGCTACACCGGCAGCGCCGACATCGAAGAAATGCGCACCAAGCCAGAGTTCGTACGGATCACCGGCGCCGGCATGGCTGAATCCCATGTCCACGACGTGCAGATCACCAAGGAAGCGCCAAACTACCGCGTAGGTTGATGCTTCCAGCAAAATGTTAAGTAACCGGGGCTGTTCTTCAGCCCCGAGTTGTTTCTGATTCATTAGACGAGACTGACTTCATGGCCCTCGACATTCACGCCCACCGTATCCTGATCCTCGATTTCGGTTCCCAGTACACCCAGCTGATCGCCCGCCGCGTGCGCGAAATCGGCGTGTACTGCGAACTGCATCCGTTCGACATGGACGACGAAGCGATCCGCGAATTCGCACCGAAAGGCGTCATCCTCGCCGGTGGCCCAGAGTCCGTGCACGAAGCCAACAGCCCGCGCTGCCCACAAGCCGTATTCGACCTGGGCGTCCCGGTCTTCGGCATCTGCTACGGCATGCAGACCATGGCCGAGCAATTGGGCGGCAAGGTTGAAGGTTCCGAGCTGCGTGAATTCGGTTATGCCCGTGTCGACGTGGTTGGCAAGAGCCGCCTGCTGGACGGCATCGAAGACCACGTCGACGCCGACGGCCTGTTCGGCCTCGACGTGTGGATGAGCCACGGTGACAAAGTCACCAAGATGCCGGAAGACTTCCACATCCTGGCCAGCACCCCGAGCTGCCCGATCGCCGGCATGTTCAGCGACGAGCGTCGTTACTACGGCGTGCAGTTCCACCCGGAAGTGACCCACACCAAGCAAGGCGGCCGCATCCTGTCGCGCTTCATCCTCGACATCTGCGAGTGTGAAGCCCTGTGGACCCCGTCGAAAATCGCTGAAGACGCCATCGCCCAGGTGCGCGCCCAGGTCGGCACCGACAACGTACTGCTCGGCCTGTCCGGCGGCGTTGACTCCTCCGTGGTAGCGGCCCTGCTGCACAAAGCCATCGGCGACCAACTGACTTGTGTGTTCGTCGACAACGGCCTGCTGCGCCTGCACGAAGGCGAGCAAGTGATGGCCATGTTCGCCGAGAACATGGGCGTCAAGGTGATCCGCGCCAATGCTGAGGACCAGTTCCTCAACAACCTGGCCGGCGAGTCCGACCCGGAGAAGAAGCGCAAGATCATCGGCCGCACCTTCATCGACGTGTTCGATGCCCAGTCCAACAAACTGGACAACATCAAGTACCTTGCCCAGGGCACCATCTACCCCGACGTGATCGAATCGGCCGGCGCCAAGAGCGGCAAGGCCCACGTGATCAAGTCCCACCACAACGTGGGTGGCCTGCCTGAGGAAATGAACCTCAAGCTGGTAGAACCGCTGCGCGAACTGTTCAAGGACGAAGTCCGCCGTCTGGGCCTGGAACTCGGCCTGCCGTACGACATGGTCTACCGCCACCCATTCCCAGGCCCGGGCCTGGGCGTGCGGATCCTGGGTGAAGTGAAGAAGGAATACGCCGACCTGCTGCGTCGCGCCGACCACATCTTCATCGAAGAACTGCGCAAGGCCGACTGGTACCACAAAGTCAGCCAGGCATTCGTGGTGTTCCAGCCGGTGAAATCGGTTGGCGTGGTTGGCGATGGCCGCCGTTACGCCTGGGTCGTTGCCCTGCGTGCGGTAGAAACCATCGACTTCATGACTGCGCGTTGGGCACACCTGCCGTACGAACTGCTGGAAACTGTCAGCGGTCGTATCATCAATGAGATCGAAGGCATCTCGCGCGTTACTTACGACGTGTCGAGCAAGCCACCGGCGACGATTGAGTGGGAATGATCCCGCAGCGCTGTATGAAAAAACCGGCCTAGGCCGGTTTTTTCATTTCAGGCGAAGGCGTTGATCAGAAGTCGTAACGCACGTTCGCCGTGAAGGTGTCAGCGTCGAAACCACTGCTGGTCAGGTAGTTGTACGTCCCGCCCACGCTCCAGGCGCCAACGCGGTAGTTGGCGCCCAGTCCCAGCTCGTAGCTGTCGCGCGCCGGCGTTGCGCCAGTGGTGGTGAAGGGGGTGCCGCCGAGCACAAAGGTGGAGGTGGTGTTGGCCTTGTCGCCGATGAAGTCGTGCCAGGCCATCAGCTTGGCTTCCGGTTCGAAGCTGCCCACACCCAGGTCAAACGCGGCCGCCAGGCGAGCGCCCAGGCCCATTTCGCCAATTTCATAGCGCTGGCTGCCGACCTTGAGGGCCGCTGAGCTGCCTTTTTCACGGTACGAATCAATCGAGATGTTGGCATAGCGCGCACCGACCTGTGGTTCCAGCAGCCACTGCTTGTCGAGCTGGAACGTATAGCCTGCCAGCGCGTTGACGCCGAAGATCTCACTGTCGTAGTCGGCCTTGGCGCGGGTACCGGCGATGTAGCGTTTGGACTCGTTGTCGTTCCAGCCGTACATCAGCGAGGTGTCGACAAAGAAGTTGTCGCGGGCCCAGTTGCCGTAAAGGGTCAGTGCATGGCCGCTGACGTCGGTCTTGCTACCCAGGTCGGATTTGACGTCGCTGGTCATGTAGCTGTAAGCCAGGCCCACGGTTGTCTGGGCATTGAGCTTGCCGTCGACACCCACGGCAATGCCGTGGGTGTTGGCGTCGTAGCCGTCGACACCGTGGCGGCTGTCCTGGTTGGCATCGCTGGACAGCGCTTGCAGCCATACGCCTTGTTCTGCCAGGACGTCACCGGAGGACAGACCGCTACGCGCGTTGCTGGCGCGGCGGTTGATGGCACCTGCGACCAGGTTCTGGCTGTTGGTGGCGGCGTTGACCGCCCCACGGCTGACGTCCGGGCTCAGGGTTTCGGCCAGTTTGGCCAGCTCTTGGCTGGTGGCGGCGTTGGCGAACTGCTGGAACACCGGGTCGCTTTCGTCCATCAGGCCCATGACCGTGTTCTTGAACGGCTGGATGGTGTTCACCGCGTTGCGCGAACCACTGGCACCCAGCAGGTCTTGCGTGATCGCCTCATCACTGCGGGTGGCCACCAGTGCTTTCACGTCCTGGCCTTCAATGCCGAAGTTCTTCACCTCGAGCAGCGCCGAGGAGGACACCACGGACAGGTTCTGCGGCTCTTCCCAGGTACCAGAGTTGATGAGGGTGTAGCGGGTGCCCCCGGCCGAGGTGCGGAAGTCATCGGAGCGCGCCTGCAGTTCGATCTGGCTGCCAGGAGAGAAGAAGGTATTACCGGTGACTTTCAGGATCGGCGCATTGGGCAGTGTGTTGTTATCCAGCAGCAGGCGCAGGCGCGCAGTGTTGCTGTCCATATCGAGGTCGCCCACAATCGTGGTCTGCGGGCGAAGCAGCGTCAGGCGGCCGCCGTCGATATCGACGAAACCGGCGCGGATGGTCGAGCCATCGAACATCGCGTCCCCTTGCACCAGCACACCACTGAGGCCCAGCAGGTCACCCTTGACCTGACCACCCTGCCAGTAGAAATACGACGGGGAGCTGTTGTCGTCCGCCAGAATGGCTGCGGTGCCGCCTTCGATCAGGCCACCTGTCTGCCTGATAGAGAAGATCCTGAAGTCGTCGGAGGTGTCGAGACTGCGAAAACGGATACCGATCCCGTCGGCGGAGATAGTCCCGCTGGTGTTGATATCACTCAGGAAGGGCGCGCCTGTCATCTGGCCCGTAAAGAGTGCCTTCTCGATGTCGATACCTTCAGAGTCAATGCCACGCGCGGTGATAGTGCCCGAGTTATTGATGCGCGCCTGGGTCGAGGTGATCAGCATGCCTTCGGCATTTGCGCCCGTCACAGTGATGTTGCCGTTGTTGCTCACTTCACCCGCGATCTTCGCCTGGTACAGGTCCAGCCCGACGACGGCGTTGCCGCTCACCGTAATGTCGCCGTTATTGATCAGGTCGCCACCGACGTTGGAGTTGAGGGTCATGGCGATACCCGACGGGAACTCGGTGGGGTTCGCAGCCGTTCGGTTGATTTTGCCCTGGTTGACCAGGTTGCCCGCCAAGGTCACGTTGGTCAGCTCCACACCTGCGTTTTGCGACGTCCCTGTGAAGGTGGCGTTATTGAAAACATCACCGAAGCTGCTGTAGGCCCCTGTGCTCAGGTCGTAATTGAAGTCGGGTGCGGGTGCGGCATGGGCCGTGGCAGTGGTCGCCGCGACGGACAGCGCCAACAACGAGCGGCGCAGGTGGGAAGTGTTCAAGGCAGTATCCTTACAGGGCAGAAACTGACAGGGAATAACCCACGCGTCGGCGTCTGTTTTAGGCATCCCTGCCAGCTTGTCAGTGAATGGCTGATTCAAGCGCGTGCGAATCTACACGATGCTTGTAGGACAATTCATCATAAAAAGCGTCGCTGAAGAGAAAAAAGCTAAGAAATGCGACGTCGCCGTTATTTTTTGCGGTTATACGGATCCGATCAGCAATAAATGGAACTTTTTGCTCGTCGTTATTGTCGTGCAAGGTTTGGGCGCTAGTGGGAAAGGTATTGGGATGTTTTCAAGCGGACCTGCTTGTCCTCACTCTCAGGATCTCCATGGGTTAATGGCGTTTTAACCCATCGGCTCCAAGCCGCTTCCCACCCTTTATCATGGCTTGCTCCCCGTACATGGATGTATTCGGAGAGGGGCGAATCGAGGGCCTGTTGGTACCTATCCGCCAACCCACTTGGAATAATCAGGTCCGCTTCGCCGATGAGATGACGTTGGGGGAACAAGGCGAGCCGCTCACGGTAGTCCAGCGGATCCAGGGAACCGTCGAGTGGCGACAGCCCTTTCATCGTTGCCCACAGACGTGGACTGAGGTTGCCAGCCAGGGTTTGCACCTGGGTCACATCATTGCGCTGCGCCGCTAACAACAAGGCGAGAGCGGCGCCACCTGAATACCCCACCAGTTCGAACTCGCGATTACCGTACCGCTGTTTTAATTGGTCCAGCGCCTGGCTGAGGCGGGTGACCACTTCCTGAGAAAATCGACGGTTGGTCCAGAGTGCCGACTGACAGGCTGCAGCCATGACGAACTGACAGGGGCGTGCCAGGTACGCATTCGGTGTCGGGTCATCGACCGCCAGCCGGGGTACCAACAGATTGTGCGGGCTCGGATCCAGGCTGGGTTGGGTGGCCGTCGACCAGGCATGGCCATCGCCTTCCAGGTAGACCCGCAGGCGAGTTGTCTTTTGTGCGGTTTGCGGTGCAAGTATGAGTAGGGGGAAGGCGTCCCCAGGCAGGACCTCCACTTGCCGGCCGTGCTCTTGCGCCAGCTGTTGCAGTGCCTCGCGCGGCGACTGGCAGGCGACAAGAAGCGCACAGACCATCACCACCCAGGCTTTGTAGAAGCCGGCCAATGTTCGTTGATAGCGAAAGTGTCTACTCATCATGTTTGATAACACGCCTTGGCGAGCGAGCCGTTGGCATTGGCGGCAGGGCAGGCCAAGAGCATCGCAGTGCAATGATCTTCCCAGCGGATGCTTACCGCCGCGCAATATCCGAAAAGTAGAACTTATCCAACGTATGCCGCGACTCGGTGTACTCGAACTGCCGCCCATCCTGCAAGAATGTCTGGTTACTCACCACGATCACATGGCTCTGACCTTCGAGGTCGAGGTGTGTCTGGTCGTCCTTGCCTCGCGGCAGAGCCTCGATGGTGCGTTGGGCGTAGGCAATTTGCAGCTGCAACGTCTGTTCGATAAATGCGTAGATCGACTGTTCGGCAATCTCACGGTCCAGGCCGGGAATCACCTCGGCGACGAAGTGGTTGATGTCGAGGATCACCCGCTTGCCGCCGATGCGCCGTACCCGTTTGATGCGGGTGATCAGGGTGCCGGGTTCGGCTTCGATGTGTTGCAGCAGCGAACCTTCCAGCGGGAACTGCGTGAATTCGACCACTTCGGTGCGTACGTCATCGCCCAGGTCGGCGTGGGTTTCGTGGAAGCTGACGATGCCGCCCAGTTGGAACTCGATCGGGTTGGGCGACAACACGAAGGTGCCCTTGCCGTGGATCTTTTGCGCAAACCCACGCTCCTGCAACTGCTCGATGGCCCGACGCACGGTGCCTCGGCTGGCCTGGTAGCTGTCCATCAGTTCGGTTTCGGAGGGAAGGCGTGTGCCGCGCTGCAGGCGTTCGGTGGTGATGCTGGCAAGCAGATCCGTGTAGATCTGGTTGTATTTGCTCATGGGGATGGCTCTGTGCCTTTGCGTTCAGGCAGGAACCTTAGTGGCATGGCTGGGGTTTGTCCATTCGACCTACAGTCAGCCAAGTCCTACACGGAATAAACTTTTTCAAACTCGTCTGTACGAGTTGTTGCTTTAACTCGTACAGACGAGTACTTTTGCCCTCGGCGTGCTGCCAATGACTGCCCCCCAAATAAAAAAATCAAAGTGGAAACCAAGCATGAGCCACGACTATTCGACTATCGCCCGCGAGATTCTCGAGAACCTCGGGGGCACAGACAACCTTGAGCAAGCTGCCCACTGCGTCACCCGCCTGCGCCTGGCGCTCAAGGACCCGAGCCTGGTCAACGGCAGCGCGTTGAACCAGGTGGATCTGGTCAAGGGCTCGTTCTTTACCGGCGGCCTGTTCCAGGTGGTGATCGGCCCCGGTGAAGTAGAGAAGGTCTACGCCGCCCTGCGCGAGCAGACCGGCCTCGCCGCCGCCACCATCGCCGACGTGAAAAAGAAGGGCGCCGACAAGACCAACGCCATGCAGCGTCTGGTGCGGGTGTTCTCCGACGTGTTCATGCCGATCCTGCCCGCGCTGATCATCGCCGGCCTGTTGATGGGCGTGAACAACCTGATGGGCGCCAAGGGTATGTTCATCGAGGGCCAGACGCTGCTGGAGGCCTATCCGAACCTGGATGGCCTGTGGAGCCTGATCAACCTGATGGCCAACACCTCGTTCGTGTTCCTGCCGGCGCTGGTGGGCTGGTCGGCGGCCAAGCGCTTTGGCGGCAGTGAAATCCTCGGCATCGTGCTTGGCCTGATGCTGGTGCATCCAGACCTGCTCAACGCCTGGAACTACGGCAAGGCGGTCGCCGGTCTCGACGGCCAGAGCCTGCCGTACTTCGATATTTTCGGTTGGTTCAAGATTGAGAAAGTGGGTTACCAGGGGCAGATCCTGCCGATCCTGATGGCCGCCTATGTGATGAGCGTGATCGAGAAATGGCTGCGGGCGCGAGTGCCCAACGCGATTCAACTGTTGGTCGTGCCGATCACCACCATCGTCGTCACCGGCGTGCTCGCCCTGGCGATCATCGGCCCGGTGACCCGTCACCTGGGCATCCTGATCACCGAAGGCGTGGTCACCTTGTTCGACCTGGCACCCATGGTCGGTGGCGCGATTTTCGGTCTGCTGTATGCGCCGTTGGTGATCACCGGCATGCACCACATGTTCCTCGCCGTGGACCTGCAGCTTATTTCTACTCAGGGCGGCACGTTCATCTGGCCGATGATCGTCATGTCCAACCTGGCCCAAGGCAGCGCCGCGCTCGGCGTGTTCTACATGACCCGCAATGCGCGGGACAAAAGCATGGCGTCCACTTCTGCGATTTCTGCGTACTTCGGCATCACCGAGCCGGCGATGTTCGGCGTGAACCTGCGCTTCAAGTTCCCGTTCTATGCCGCGCTGCTGGGCTCGGCACTGGGCAGCATTTTCCTCTCGCTGAACAAGGTGCAGGCCTCGGCCATTGGCGTCGGTGGCTTGCCTGGCTTCATCTCGATCATTCCGCAGTACATCCCGAGTTTTGTGATCGGGATGGTCATCGCGATTGTCGTGCCGTTTGTTCTGACCTGTGCGTTGAGCATGAAGATCGTGCGCCCTGGTTATCGCGTCGCCTGAACCAGCGCTTTCACATTGAAGGAGTCCACCATGCAAGACTGGCAACACTCGGTGATCTACCAGATCTACCCGAAAAGCTTCCACAGCCACGCGGGTAACGCCACCGGTGACCTGCTGGGCATCGTGGACAAACTCGACTACCTCAAATGGCTGGGCGTCGACTGCCTGTGGATCACCCCGTTCCTGCGCTCGCCGCAACGGGACAACGGCTACGACATCAGCGACTACTACGCCATCGACCCCAGCTACGGCACCATGGCCGACTGCGACCTGCTGATCAGCGAAGCAGGCAAGCGCGGCATCAAGTTGATGCTGGATATCGTGGTCAACCACACGTCCATCGAACACGAATGGTTCCAGCAGGCACGCAGCAGCCTCGACAACCCCTACCGCGACTTCTACATCTGGCGCGACCAGCCGAACAACTGGGAATCCAAGTTCGGCGGTTCGGCCTGGGAGTACGAGGCGCAAACCGGTCAGTACTTCCTGCACCTGTTCGACCACACCCAGGCCGACCTCAATTGGGACAACCCCAAGGTGCGCGCCGAAGTGTTCAAGCTGATGCGCTTCTGGCGTGACAAGGGCGTGGGCGGTTTCCGCCTGGATGTGATCAACCTGATCTCCAAGCCCGCCGATTTTCCCGAGGACAATACCGACGGCCGCCGCTTCTATACCGACGGCCCGAACGTGCACGAATACCTGCAGGAAATGCACCGCGAAGTCTTCGAGGGGCATGACCTGATCAACGTCGGCGAGATGTCGTCCACCAGCCTGGAACACTGCATCCGCTACTCGCGGCCGGAGTCGAAAGAGCTGTCGATGACCTTCAACTTTCATCACCTGAAAGTCGATTACCCGAACCTGCAGAAGTGGGTGAAAGCCGATTTCGACTTCCTGCAACTCAAGCAGATCTTCTCCGACTGGCAACTGGGTATGCAGGCCGGTGGAGGCTGGAATGCGCTGTTCTGGTGTAACCACGACCAGCCGCGGGTGGTCTCGCGTTTCGGCAATGACGGCGAGCATCGTGTGGTCTCGGCCAAGATGCTGGCGACTGCGCTGCACTTCCTCCAGGGCACGCCGTATGTGTACCAGGGCGAAGAGCTGGGCATGACCAATCCGGGTTTCGACAGCATCTCGCAATACCGTGATGTGGAGACCTTGAACATTTTTCGCCTCAAGCGCGATGCGGGGGAGTCCGAGGCGTCGAGCATGGCGGCGATCATGCAGAAGTCCCGCGACAACGGCCGTACGCCAATGCAGTGGAGTGCCGGGGAAAACGCCGGTTTCAGCAGCGGTGAACCGTGGATCGGCATTCCGGCCAACGCGGCGCAGATCAACGTCGAAAGCCAATTGGATGACCCGGATTCAGTGCTGCATCACTACCGCGCGCTGATCGCCTTGCGTCGTCATGAACCGCTGATCCAGGAAGGCGTGTACCGCCAACTGTTGCAAGACCATTTGCAGGTCTGGGCCTACCTGCGCGAGGGCCATGGCGAGCGCCTGCTGGTGCTGAACAACTTCTACGGCACGCCGTGCGAAATCCAACTGCCGGACAACCTGATCAACCCGGCCAGCGAACAGCGCTTGCTGATCAGCAACTACCCCGACTGCCCGCAACGTAGCGCCACGGTAACGCTACGTCCCTACGAATCGTTTGTGCTGCACCTCAAGGACTGAGACCCGCTGCAACCCCGTGTGGGAGCACGGGGCGCTTCAAAAACCATAATAAAAATATCGGAGTGCTTCATGAAAACAACTATAAAGCTGGGCCTCGTTGCGTCTTGTCTGAGCCTGCCGTTTGGCGCTCAAGCCCTGGAATTTGCCGGTTACCTGCGCAGCGGCGCGGGCACCTCGACGGGCAGCGGTCCACAGCAATGTTTCCAACTGCCGGGGGCGCAATCCAAATACCGCCTGGGTAACGAATGCGAACAGTACGCCGAGCTGGAACTGCGCCAGGACCTGCTCACCCTCGATGACGGTTCGGTACTCAGCGTCGATGCCATGGCGTCGCTCTACAACAAGTACGACCGCGCGCTGAAGTTCCAGGGCGAGAACAACGGCTCGGCGCGCATGCCGCAGATGTATGCGCAGTGGTCCAACCTGCCCAGCCTCAATGGCGGTTCGCTGTGGGCCGGCCGGCGTTACTACAAACGAAACGACATCCATATCTCCGACTTCTACTACTGGAACCAGAGCGCCACGGGCGGCGGTATCGAGGACGTGTTGATCGGCGACCTCAAGTACAGCTACGCGATTTCCCGCAAGGACAACCTGTACCAGAAGGAATACGCCACCCGTCACGACTTCAACGTCGCGGGCTTCAAGACCAACCCCGGCGGCGAGCTGGAACTGGGCTTGAGCTATATCGAAAAAGCCGGCGGGCGTGATACCAACAGCGGTTGGGCGATCACCGCGCAGCACGTGCAAAAACCTTTCCTCGGCGGAAAGAACAAGTTCGCCTTGCAGTACGGCGAAGGCCCCGGCACCGGCCTGGGCTACACCGGCAATACCTTCCTCGACAACAGCAGCAAAAGTTACCGCGCCGTGGAGTTTTTCGATTGGCAGGTGACCCCGCGTTTCGGTGGTCAGGTCGAAGCGGTGTACCAGAAGGACATCCGTCCTGGCAGCCAGGACCAGACCTGGATGTCCATCGGCGTGCGCCCGGCGTATGCCATCAGCGAGCAATTCAAACTGGTCACCGAGCTTGGGCATGACCAGGTCGATGCCACGGGCGGCACCCGCAAGCTGAGCAAATTTACCTTCGCTCCCACATGGTCGCCCAAAGGCCCGGATTTCTGGGCGCGGCCGGAAGTGCGCTTGTACTACACCTATGCAACCTGGAACGAAGCGGCCAAGCGCGCGGCGAATGAATTGGCGGCGGGGTCGGCGTTGTCCGATACCGGCTCCTATGGCACGGCGCGGCATGGGTCGAACGTTGGTGTGCAGGTTGAGTACTGGTGGAAGTAATCCTTCCTCCGCTCAATGATATCTACAGAACAAAACAGCAGGTGAAGTCATGACCACAACTCAACCCCTGGAATTGCTGGCGCCCTTGTCGGGTGTGCTGCTGGCGCTGGACAAGGTGCCGGACCCGGTGTTCTCCAGCCGCCTGATCGGCGATGGCCTGTGCATCGACCCCACGTCGCAGACGCTGTGCGCGCCGCTGGCCGGGGTGATCAGCAATATCCAGGACAGTGGGCATGCGGTCAGTGTCACCGACGATAACGGCGTTCAGGTGCTGATGCATATCGGCCTGGACACCGTGAACCTGGCAGGCCAGGGCTTCACCCGGCTGGTGCAGGAAGGCCAGCGGGTGGAGGCCGGGCAGCCGTTGATCGAATTCGATGCCGACTACGTGGCCCTCAACGCACGCAGTTTGCTGACCTTGATGCTGGTGGTCAGCGGCGAGCCCTTCAGCCTGTTGGCGGACGGCCTGGTGGAAACGGGCCAGCCGCTGTTGCAGTTGTCCCCAGGTGAGGCCGTGCAAGCAGCGGACGAAGAGGAGGGCGATGCACTGTTCTCCAAACCGCTGACCTTGCCCAACGCCAACGGCCTGCACGCGCGCCCGGCAGCGGTATTCGCCCAGGCGGCGAAAGGTTTCAACGCCAGCATCTACCTGCACAAGCAAACCCAGAGCGCCAACGCCAAATCGCTGGTGGCGATCATGGCGTTGCAAACCGTGCAGGGCGATACCTTGCAAGTGAGCGCGGCGGGCGATGAGGCTGAGGCGGCAATCACTGCGCTGGTTGCCTTGTTGGCTGAGGGCTGTGGCGAGGTCGTGACGGCGGTTGCTGAACCGGTCGCAACGGTGTTGTCGGCGTCGGTGCTAAAAGGCGTGTGTGCATCGCCGGGCTCGGCGTTTGGTCAGGTCGTTCAAGTGACCGAGCCCGAGCTGGTCATCACGCAGCAAGGCACGGGCGAAGCTGCCGAACGTGCTGCTTTGACCCGTGGCCTGCTCGCCGCCACTGAAGCGTTGCAGGTGTTGCAGGACAAAGCAGCTGGCGGCGCCCAGGCCGAGATTTTCCGCGCCCATCAGGAACTGCTCGAAGACCCGACCTTGCTCGAACACGCCCACCGCCTGCTGGCGGAAGGCAAGAGCGCGGCCTTTGCCTGGAACAGTGCAACGCTCGCGACCGTCACGCTCTTCCAGGGCTTGGGCAATGCACTGATCGCCGAGCGTGCGGCAGACCTGGCCGACGTCGGCCAGCGTGTGCTGAAACTGATCTTGGGTCTTCAGGACAGCGCCTGGGACTTGCCGGAGCGCGCGATTCTCATCGCCGAGCAACTCACGCCTTCGCAGACGGCCAGCCTGGATACCCGCAAGGTGCTGGGGTTTGTCACTGTCGGGGGCGGCGCGACCAGCCACGTCGCAATCCTCGCCCGCGCCCTGGGCCTGCCGGCTATTTGTGGTGTTCCGGCCCAGGTGTTGGCGGTGGCCAATGGCAAGCAGGTGCTGCTTGACGCCGACAAAGGCGAGCTGCACCTGGAGCCGAACCTGGCCGAAATCGAGCAACTGGACGTTGCGCGTAAACAACAGGGACTCCGCCATCAGCGCGATGTGGCGCAGGCCTCGTTACCCGCCACGACCCGTGACGGCCACCACGTTGAAGTCACTGCCAACGTGGCGTCGTTGCAGGAAGTCGAGCAGTCCCTGACCCTCGGTGGTGAAGGCGTCGGCCTGTTGCGCTCGGAGTTCCTGTACCTGGATCGCAACCGTGCCCCAAGTCCCGACGAACAGGCAGGGACCTACACCGCGATCGCCCGTGCCTTGGGCACCGAGCGTAACCTGGTGGTGCGCACCCTCGACGTCGGTGGCGACAAACCCTTGGCCTATGTGCCGATGGACGCCGAGACCAACCCCTTCCTTGGCCTGCGCGGCATCCGTTTGTGCCTGGAGCGTCCGGAACTGTTGCGCGAACAGTTCCGCGCGATCCTCGCCAGCGCTGGTTTTGCGCGGCTGCATATCATGTTGCCGATGGTCAGCCTGCTCTCGGAGCTGCACCTGGCGCGCAAAATCCTTGAAGAGGAAGCGTTGGCGCTGGGGCTCACCGAGTTGCCAAAGCTGGGCATCATGATTGAAGTACCGTCCGCCGCGCTGATGGCGGATGTATTCGCGCCCCATGTGGACTTCTTCTCCATTGGCACCAACGACCTGACCCAGTACACGCTGGCGATGGACCGCGACCACCCGCGCCTGGCCAGCCAGGCCGACAGTTTTCACCCGGCAGTGCTGCGCCTGATTGCCACTACCGTCAAGGCCGCCCACGCCCATGGCAAGTGGGTAGGCGTGTGCGGCGCGTTGGCGTCTGAAGCGCTGGCCGTACCCGTGCTGATTGGGCTGGGCGTGGACGAGTTGTCGGTCAGCGTACCGTTGATCCCCACCATCAAGGCCACTGTGCGCGAGCTGGAACTGGCCGACTGCCAGATCATCGCCCGCCAGGTCCTGGGCCTGGAAGAAGCCGCCCAGGTGCGTGAGGCCTTGCGCCAGTATCACGCGGCTACCGTTGAAACCTCACCTGTCGTGGAGCACTGAGTATGTTCGAGAAATTACAGCGGGCGTTCTGGAAAGCCCTGACGCCGGATTTGATTGCCGAGACGGTCGTTGCGCCAACGCAGAGCCTGTTGTCGGCCGAGGTGCTGAATGCGTTGGGTGGGGCGGATAACCTCAAGTCCCAGCAGCGGGTGGCGCTGACGCGGGTGAGGGTGCAGTTGCAGGATGCGGCGAAGGTGGATGCTGCGGCGTTGAAGATGGCTGGCGTGGCGGGTGTGATGGTGTTGTCGGGCGGCGTGGTGCATCTGCTCACCGGCCTCTAAACCCAATGGAGATTCAAATGTGGGAGCGGGCTTGCTCGCGAATACGGTGTATCAGAAACAGATGAGCTGACTGACCCACCGCTTTCGCGAGCAAGCCCGCTCCCACATAGGTTCGGTAGTACTCTTACAGCTTCGGGTTGTCTTCCGGCGGCTTGGTCTTGTCCACACCCGGCACATGCAAGTTGCCTTCGACCACCTGGTTGCCTTCCAGCTGCGGCTGGGTCACCCAGGTGAGAATGTCGTAGTAGCGCCGGATGTTCGCCACGAAGTGCACCGGCTCACCGCCACGGGCGTAACCGTAGCGCGTCTTGCTGTACCACTGCTTCTGCGACAGACGCGGCAGCATCTTCTTCACGTCCAGCCACTTGTTCGGGTTCAGACCTTCGCGCTTGGCCAAGGTGCGCGCATCTTCCAGGTGACCGGTGCCGACGTTGTAGGCCGCCAGGGCAAACCAGGTGCGATCCGGCTCGGCGATGCTGTCGTCCAGTTCATCCTTGATCTTGGCCAGGTACTTGGCGCCGCCCATGATGCTTTGCTTGGGGTCCAGGCGGTTGGACACGCCCATCGCCTGGGCGGTGTTCTGGGTCAGCATCATCAGGCCGCGTACGCCGGTCTTGGAAGTGACGGCCGGTTGCCACAGTGATTCCTGATAGCCGATCGCAGCCAGCAGGCGCCAATCGACCTTTTCTTCCTTGGCATAGGCGCGGAAGTGTTTTTCGTATTTGGGCAAACGCTGCTGCAGGTGCTGGGCGAAGGTGTAGGCGCCTACATAACCCAGAACATCGACATGCCCGTAGTAGCGGTCTTTCAGACGCTGCAACGTGCCGTTCTTCTCGACTTTATCCAGGTAACTGTTGATCTCGTTGAGCAGGCTGTTGTCTTCACCGGCGGCCACCGCCCAGCTCTGGTTGCTGGCGTTGCCCAGGTCGAACGCCACGCGCACGTTGGGGAAGTACACCTGGTTCATCGCCACTTCGTTGGAGTCCACCAGGGTCAGGTCGATTTGCCCTTCGTCCACCATGCGCAACAGGTCGACCACCTCAACGGCGTCGGATTCTTCGTATTCAATCGCAGGGTTCTGCTTTTTAAGCTCTGCCAGCTGTTCGGCGTGGGTGCTGCCCTTGAGCACCATGATCTTCTTGCCCACCAGATCAGCCGCGTTGGTCGGACGCGACTGGCCGTTGCGGTAGATGATCTGCGGGGTAACTTCTAGATAAGGGTGGGAGAAACGCACTTGCGTCTGGCGCTGCTCGCTGCTGACCAGGCCGGCGGCTGCGAGAACCGGACCGTTGGGTTTGCCCAGTTGGCCGAACAGGTCGTCGAGATTGTCGGCGGTCTCGATCTCAAGCTTCACGCCCAGGTCATCAGCAAAGCGCTTGACCAGTTCGTATTCGAAACCGGTTTCACCATTGCGGTCCTGAAAATAGGTCGCCGGACTGTTCCGGGTGACCACCCGCAATACGCCATCCTCCTTGATTCGCTCGAGCGTGCTGGGTTTATCAACACAGGCGCTGAGCATCAGGAAGAGTCCGGTGGCGATGAGCCATTTGGCGCATCGCGGGCGCAAAGCAGTTGGGGAGAACATCTGCGCAGTATACGCAAACGGCCCACGGCGCCATATCTCGACAGCGCGGGTCTTGTCTGCTAGCGCCGGCAAAACTGTGCTGCAGCCCGCAGAAACGGGGCTTGGCGCGCGATTGTGACGGTTAAAATAACTGCGCCGAATGCCGGGTATACCCCCTCGAAAGGGGTGTAATCCGGCCAACTGACGTCCGGCAGCAGCCACCGGTAGCGTTTCGGGTGCCGTTGGCGGCGGTTTACGCTAGAATGCACGGCCTCAAAGCACACCCCCTTCCCGAGGCTGTCCCGAAGATGTTGATCCTGCGCGGCGCTCCTGCCCTTTCTGCCTTTCGCCACAGCAAACTCCTTGAGCAACTGAGCCAAAAGGTTCCAGCTGTTACAGGCCTGTACGCTGAATTTGCTCACTTCGCCGACGTTACCGGCGTGTTGACCGCCGACGAACAGCAAGTGCTGGCACGCCTTCTGAAGTACGGCCCAAGCGTTCCGGTTCAAGAGCCTAATGGCCGCTTGTTCCTGGTTCTGCCGCGGTTCGGCACCATCTCGCCCTGGTCGAGCAAGGCCAGCGATATCGCCCGCAACTGCGGCCTGGAAAAAATCCAGCGCCTGGAGCGTGGTATCGCGTTCTACGTCGCCGGCCAGTTCAGCGATGCCGAAGCCGAGCTGATCGCCAGCAGCCTGCACGACCGCATGACCCAGATCATCGTCAGCCAGCTGGAACAGGCTGCCGGCCTGTTCAGCCACGCCGAACCCAAGCCGCTCACCGCGATTGACGTGCTTGGCGGTGGCCGCGCCGCCCTCGAGAAGGCCAACACCGAACTGGGCCTGGCCCTGGCCGAAGACGAGATCGACTACCTGGTCAACGCCTTCAACGGCTTGAAGCGCAACCCGCACGACATCGAACTGATGATGTTTGCCCAGGCCAACTCCGAGCACTGCCGTCACAAGATCTTCAACGCCAGTTGGGACATCGACGGCGAAAGCCAGGAAAAAAGCCTGTTCGGCATGATCAAGAACACCTACGTGATGCACAGCGAAGGCGTTCTGTCGGCTTATAAGGACAACGCCTCGGTGATCGTCGGCTCCGTCGCCGGTCGTTTCTTCCCGGACCCTGAGACCCGCCAGTACGGCGCGGTGCAGGAGCCGGTGCACATCCTGATGAAAGTCGAGACCCACAACCACCCGACCGCGATTGCCCCGTTCCCTGGCGCAGCCACCGGTTCCGGCGGTGAAATCCGTGACGAGGGTGCGACCGGCCGTGGCGCCAAGCCAAAGGCGGGCCTGACCGGTTTCACCGTGTCCAACCTGCAGATCCCAGGTTTCGAACAGCCATGGGAAGTGCCGTACGGCAAGCCTGAGCGCATCGTCACCGCGCTGGACATCATGATCGAAGGCCCGCTGGGCGGCGCTGCATTTAACAACGAATTCGGCCGTCCGGCCCTCACCGGTTACTTCCGTACCTTCGAACAGTCCATCACCACCCCGCGTGGCGATGAAGTGCGCGGTTACCACAAGCCAATCATGTTGGCCGGCGGCATGGGCAACATCCGTGAAGAACACGTCAAGAAAGGCGAGATCCTGGTCGGCTCCAAGCTGATCGTGCTCGGCGGCCCGGCGATGCTGATCGGCCTGGGCGGCGGCGCGGCTTCCTCCATGGCCACCGGCACCAGCTCGGCGGACCTGGACTTCGCTTCCGTACAGCGCGAAAACCCAGAGATGGAGCGTCGCTGCCAGGAAGTCATCGACCGTTGCTGGCAGTTGGGTGACAAGAACCCGATCAGCTTCATCCACGACGTCGGTGCCGGCGGTTTGTCCAACGCCTTCCCGGAACTGGTCAACGATGGCGACCGTGGTGGCCGTTTCGAACTGCGCAACATTCCAAACGACGAGCCGGGCATGGCCCCGCACGAAATCTGGAGCAACGAATCCCAGGAACGCTACGTGCTGGCCGTTGGCGCTGAAGACTTCGCACGCTTCCAGGCCATCTGCGAGCGCGAGCGCTGCCCGTTTGCAGTAGTTGGCGAAGCCACTGCCGAGCCACAGCTGACGGTTACCGACAACCACTTCGGCAACAGCCCGGTGGACATGCCGCTTGAAGTGCTGCTGGGCAAAGCCCCGCGCATGCACCGTTCGGCCGTGCGTGAAGCCGAGCTGGGCGATGATTTCGACCCAAGCCAACTGGAACTGGCCGACAGCATCGAACGCGTGCTGCACCACCCGGCCGTGGCCAGCAAAAGCTTCCTGATCACCATCGGCGACCGCACCATCACAGGCCTCGTGGCCCGTGACCAAATGGTCGGCCCGTGGCAGGTTCCGGTGGCTGACGTTGCTGTCACCGCCACCAGCTTCGACGTCTACACCGGTGAAGCCATGGCCATGGGCGAGCGCACGCCGCTGGCCCTGCTCGATGCCCCGGCATCGGGCCGCATGGCCATTGGTGAAACCCTCACCAACATCGCTGCGTCGCGTATCGGTAAATTGTCTGACATCAAACTGTCGGCCAACTGGATGTCCGCTGCCGGTCACCCCGGTGAAGACGCGCGTCTGTATGACACTGTTAAAGCAGTCGGTATGGAGCTGTGCCCTGAGCTGGGCATCACCATTCCGGTGGGCAAGGACTCCATGTCCATGGCCACCCGTTGGAACGAAGAGGGCGTCGACAAGACGGTCACCTCGCCGCTGTCGCTGATCGTCACCGGTTTTGCACCGGTTACCGACATCCGCCAGACCCTGACCCCGCAACTGCGCATGGACAAAGGCACCACCGATCTGATCCTGATCGACCTGGGCCGTGGCCAGAACCGCATGGGTGCGTCCATCTTGGCGCAAACCCATGGCAAGCTCGGCAGCCAGGCACCGGACGTCGATGACGCCGAGGACCTGAAAGCCTTCTTCGCCGTGATCCAGGGCCTCAACGCCGACGGCCACCTGCTGGCTTACCACGACCGTTCCGACGGTGGTTTGCTGACCAGCGTTGTCGAGATGGCCTTCGCCGGTCACTGCGGCCTGAACATCGTGCTCGACAGCGTTGCCGAGGATGCATCCGAAATCAACGGCATCCTGTTTAACGAAGAGTTGGGCGCGGTGATCCAGGTTCGCCAGGACGCTACCCCGGACGTACTCGCCCAATTCAGCGCCGCTGGCCTGGACGACTGCGTAGCCGTGATCGGCCAACCGATCAACAACGGCGAGATCAACATCTCGTTCAACGGTGACACGGTGTTTGCCGGTCAGCGCCGCTTGCTGCAACGCCAGTGGGCTGAGACTAGCTACCAGATCCAACGCCTGCGTGACAACGCCGACTGCGCCGAGCAGGAATTCGACGTGATCCTGGAAGAAGACAATCCGGGCCTGAGCACCAAGCTCAGCTTCGACGTCAACCAGGACATCGCCGCGCCTTACATCAAGAAAGGCATCCGCCCACAGGTTGCCGTGCTGCGTGAGCAGGGCGTCAACGGCCAGGTGGAAATGGCGGCGGCGTTCGACCGCGCCGGCTTCAATGCGATCGACGTGCACATGAGCGACATCCTCGCCGGTCGCGTTGACCTCAACGAGTTCAAAGGCCTGGTAGCCTGCGGCGGTTTCTCCTACGGCGACGTGCTGGGTGCCGGTGAAGGCTGGGCCAAGTCGGCGCTGTTCAACAGCCGTGCCCGCGATGCATTCCAAGGCTTCTTCGAGCGCAACGACAGCTTCACCCTGGGTGTGTGCAACGGTTGCCAGATGATGTCCAACCTCAGCGAACTGATTCCGGGCAGCGAGTTCTGGCCGCACTTTGTGCGTAACCGTTCCGAGCAGTTCGAAGCCCGTGTCGCCATGGTGCAGGTGCAAGAGTCCAACTCGATCTTCCTGCAAGGCATGGCCGGTTCGCGCATGCCAATCGCCATCGCCCACGGTGAAGGCCATGCCGAGTTCGAAAGCGAAGAAGCCTTGCTCGAAGCCGACCTGTCCGGTTGCGTGGCCATGCGTTTCGTCGACAACCACGGCAAGGTCACCGAGAGCTACCCGGCCAACCCGAACGGCTCGCCGCGCGGGATCACCGGCCTCACCAGCCGCGACGGCCGCGTGACCATCATGATGCCGCACCCGGAGCGTGTATTCCGCGCTGTGCAGAACTCGTGGCGCCCGGAAGAGTGGAACGAAGACGGCGCGTGGATGCGCATGTTCCGCAACGCCCGCGTGTGGGTGAACTAAGACGGTGTACAAGCTCGCCTTCTTTGTACCCGCAAGCCATGTGGAGACGGTCAAAACCGCCGTCTTCGCAGCCGGCGGCGGGCGCATCGGCAACTACGACAGCTGCGCCTGGCAAGTGCTGGGCCAGGGCCAATTCCGCGCGTTGGACGGCAGCCAGCCGTTTCTCGGGCAGGTGGGCCAGGTTGAAGTGGTTGAAGAGTGGAAGGTGGAGCTGGTGGTGGCGGATGAATTGATTGTGGCTGTTGTGGCTGCGCTCAAACTCAGTCACCCGTATGAGACACCGGCGTATGAGGTGTGGCAGTTGGCGGATTTTTGATTCGCAGGCTGTAAAAACAAGAAACCCGCTGGGCCAGTTTGGTCAGCGGGTTTTTTGTTGGCTGTGGGGCCAATCGCAGGCAAGCCAGCTCCCACATTCGACCGCGTTGTCATGTCGTACATCAATCCCCTGTGGGAGCTGGCTTGCCTGCGATGGCGTCGGTACAGGCGCCTCAGATCTTTCCCACAGGTCTTTCAGGTTGTCCCTCGGAACTCGCACAACTAACCTTCGTCAGTCGCTGCCAATTCAGTGACCGGGACTGCAAGCCTGAAAAATCACCAGGAGCCTATTCCATCTGGAGTTTAATGATGATCAACGACAACTTGCTAACCGGTTCAATCTCATCTCAAACCGAGTCCCGCCACGCTGGTGATTCACCGTCCGACCAAATATTCACTGTATTACCCAATCTGAATACCGAAGCCCTGCTCGCCAATGCTTCCCAGGACCTTGCTTCAGTACAGGCGCTGACGGGCCATTTGGCCTTTGAGGTCGATGGCGTCCAACGAGATATCGCGCTGGCAGTTCACCGTATGCTTGAAGGTATCCAATTGATGGTGGATCGAGTGTTGGATTTGAATGAGGTGCCCGAACTCAAATCTTCCTGCGCCGGTTAAATCCATTCGCGAGCAAGCCCGCTCCCACATTTTGAATGTATTCACAGATCAAAATGTGGGAGCGGGCTTGCTCGCGAAGAGGCCAAAACAGTTCCTACATGTCTACACCCTGGCCCCGACCTCACGGCCACTGACCAACCGCTCCAACGCCTCACCCAACCCCGACGCCTTGTCACCAATCAACAGGTGCCAAACACCGCTGTCCAGTTGGCTAACGCCTTGGCAACCCAGCGCAGTCAGGTCAGCCTCGGACAGCACCGAATCATCCCCCAACTCCACCCGCAACCGCGTCATCGCCACCGCTTCCAACTGGCGAACATTAGCCCGGCCGCCCAAGGCATTCAGCCATTTCTCGGCTTCCTGCACATTCACCGCCACCGGCTTATCCACAGGCGCAACGCTCACCGGTGCACTGGCAACAAACGACGGCATGGCCAGGCGAATCTCATCAGCAATGCTATCGGCCATCGGCCCCACCACCACCTGCAAGCTGCCGCCGTTACCCGGTCGCACAACCGCCATGGCGCCCAGCGCTTTCAGTTCAGCATCGACTGCTTTGTTGCGATCCACCATGTCCAACCGCAGGCGCGTGGTGCAGGCGCCGACGCTCAGCAGGTTCTCTGCACCGCCCAAGGCCTGGATGTAGGCCGTGGCGCGCTGGTTATCCGTCATCACCTCAGCCTGCACCACTTGGATATCTTCACGTCCCGGCGTTTTCAGGTTGAAGCGGCGAATGCAGTAGTTGAACACGCTGTAATAGATCAGCGCATAGGCCAGGCCAACCGGGAACACCAGCCAGCCATTGGTGGACTTGCCCCAACCCAGCACCATGTCGATAAACCCACCGGAGAAGGTAAAGCCCAGGTGGATATTCAGCATATTGGTCACCGCCATCGACAGCCCGGTCAGTACGGCGTGGATCAGGTACAGGAACGGCGCGAGGAACATGAAGGCGAACTCAATCGGCTCGGTCACCCCGGTCAGGAACGAAGTCAGCGCCATCGACAGGAAAATCCCGCCCATCACTTTACGGCGCTCCGGCAATGCATTGCGGTACATCGCCAAACACGCAGCCGGCAGGCCGAAAAGCATCACCGGGAACATGCCGGTCATGAACTGGCCGCCTTTCGGGTCGCCGGCAAAGTAGCGGGTGAGGTCGCCGGTGACCACCGCGCCGGTCACGGGATCGGTAAAGGTGCCGAATACAAACCACGCCATGTTGTTGAGGATGTGGTGCAGGCCGGTGACGATCAGCAGGCGGTTGAACACGCCAAACACAAACGCGCCCAGGCTGCCGCTTTCCATCAACAACACGCCGAAGCTGTTGATGCCGTGCTGGATCGGCGGCCAGATCAAACCAAAGATCACGCCCAATCCGACCGCACTGAACCCGGTGACAATCGGCACAAACCGTCGACCACCAAAGAACGCCAGGTACTCCGGCAGCTTGATGTCCTTGAAGCGGTTGTACAGCCCGCCTGCCATCAGGCCGCTGGCGATACCGGCAAGCATGCCCATGTTGATGGTCGTATCCATCACCTTGAGCGTGGAGACCATCACCAGGTAACCAATCGCACCGGCCAAACCTGCCGTGCCGTTGTTGTCGCGGGCAAACCCCACGGCGATGCCGATGGCAAAGATCAGCGCCAGGTTGGCGAAGATCGCTTGCCCTGCGTCGTGCATTACCGCGATGTTCAAAAGATCGGTGTCACCCAGGCGCAGCAAGAGGCCGGCGATCGGCAGGATCGCAATCGGCAGCATCAGTGCACGGCCCAGGCGTTGCAGGCCTTCGATGAAATGTTGGTACATGGCGAGTCTCCTTTTTTCTTGTTGTTGTCAGCTCAGCGGCCAGTGGTGTTGACAGGCTTGGCGAACGGCCTTGGCGCTGCTCAGGTCGAGCAGGCCTTGGCTCAATTGCCGGCATTGCGCCGCGTCCAGGTGGCGGACGCGGTCCTTGATCTCTCCGATCTGCGGCGGGCTCACCGACAGCTCGCTGACCCCCAGGCCGACCAGTACCGGCGTGGCCAGCGGGTCGGAGGCGAGGGCGCCGCATACGCCGACCCAACGCCCGTGTTTCGCCGCGCCTGCACAGGTCTGCGCGATCAGCCGCAGCAGCGCCGGGTGCAGCGCATCGACGCGCGCGGCAAGGCCGGCGTGGTCGCGGTCCATGGCCAGGGTGTATTGGGACAGGTCATTGGTGCCGATGGACAGGAAGTCCGCATGCTTGGCCAACTGCTCGGCCATCAGTGCGGCGGCGGGCACTTCGATCATCACGCCCAACTCCGGGCGTTGGGTCAGTTCCAGTTCAACGCACAACTCATCCAGACGCTGGCGGATCTGCAGCAGCTCATCCACTTCACTGACCATCGGCAGCAGGATGCGGCAGCGCTCCAGTGGAGAAACTTGCAGCAGTGCGCGCAGTTGCTGGTCGAGCACTTCCGGGCGCACCTGGGCCAGGCGAATGCCGCGCAGGCCCAGCACCGGATTCGCTTCGACTGGCAGCGGCAGGTAATCGAGTTGCTTGTCGCCGCCCACGTCGATGGTGCGGATGATCACGGATTTATCGCCCATGGCATCCAGTACGGCTTGATAGGCGTGGCGTTGTTCCTGCTCATCCGGCGCGGTGCGGCGGTCGACGAAGAGAAACTCAGTGCGAAGCAGGCCGACGCCATCTGCGCCGTTTTCAAAGGCTACTTGGGCTTCGGCACTGGAGGCGACGTTGGCAGCGACTTCGATGGTCACGCCATCAGTGGTGCGCGCCGGCTGTTGGGCCTGGGCCTGCTGTTGCTGGCGACGCAGTTTCTGTGCGTCGCGAATCTGGTGGACTTCGGCGTGGCGTGCGTCGCTGGGCGCCAGTTCCAGGCGACCGTTGGCGGCGTCCAGCACCACGCGTTGGCCTTGTGGCACGTCGAGGACTTCGGCGCCCAACGCCACCACACAGGGCAAGCCTTTGCCGCGTGCCAGGATCGCCACGTGGGAGGTGGCGCCGCCTTCGGCCATGCAAATGCCGACGGCCTGTTGCTCGCTCAGTTGCAGCAGGTCTGAGGGGGTCAGTTCATGGGCGCTGACAATCGACCCAGCGGGTAATTCGAAATGCCAGGCTTCACCCAGCAGCGCGCGCAGTACCCGTTGTTGCAAATCCCGTAGATCGTTGGCGCGTTCGGCAAACAACGGTTTGCCCAGGGCCAGCAACACTGCGCATTGCGCCTGGATTGCATCGCGCCAGGCGTGGGTGGCTGCGCTGCCTTGTTCAATGGAACCGGTCGCGGCTTCCAGCAGGTTAGGGTCTTCCATCAGCGCGAGGTGGGCGGCGAAGATGTCTTCTTCTTCGACGTTCTTGCGCTGGCGCGCTTGATCCAGAGTCATGCGGATTTCGCCGCGTACTTGCTCCAGGGCGGTGTCCAGGCGTTGCAGCTGTTCGTCGGCGGCGTGGTTGCCAGTGTCTGCCGCCAGTTCGATACCGGTCAGGCGGAACAACGGCCCGCAGACCAGGCCCGGCGCAGCACACACGCCTTGCAACACGCCGGCTTCGGTATTTGCCCGACGAGGTGCAGCAATAACAGGCGCGTGGTGTTCTTCCTTGATGGCGGCGGACAACGCCGCGATCAAGGCCTGCAACGCGGCGTCGGCGTCTTTGCCGCGACAGCTCACACGCACTTCATCCCCTTCGCCAATACCCAGGCCCAGCAAGCCAATCAGGCTGTCGCACGAAGCGGATTTGTCACCGAAATGCAGCCGCGCCTGGCTGCTGAATCCCTGGGCCGTCTTGCGGATCAACGCCGCCGGGCGCGCATGCAAACCGCCGCGATGGGTGATGCGCACGCTGGCGCTGACTTCAGCATCCGAGTCATCCACAGCGGTTTGAACCGCTGCCGTCGAACGCGCCACGACCTGCAACAACGGCTCACCCACCTTGACCGATTGCCCTGCTACCGAACGCAATTCAAAGCGCTCGCCATTGGTCAGGATGATCAGGCTGACCAGGCTTTTGCACTGGCGCGCAATGCGGTCGAGGTCAAACTGCACCAACGCCTGGCCCTTGCTCACCCGTGCGCCTTCCTTCACCAGCAAGGCAAAGCCTTCGCCATTCAGTTCCACCGTATCGATGCCCACATGCATCAACACCTCGGCACCGTTCTCGGCGCGAATCGTCAGGGCGTGCCCGGTGCGTGCGACATGGATGATCACGCCGTCACAGGGCGCATGCAGGCAATCGTTCAGGGGGTCGATGGCAATACCATCGCCCATGGCGCCGCTGGCGAACACTTCGTCGGGAACGTTGCCCAGGGTCAGCACGGGCCCGCTTAGCGGGGCGCTGAGGGTCAATTGATTATTGTTGTAGGACATGGGCACGGTACTCATCAGGAAAGCGCGACTCAGTGAGTGCGGGTAACTTTGCTCAGGTGACGCGGCTGGTCCGGGTCCATGCCCCGGGCCTCTGCCAAACCTGCCGCCATCACGTAGAAACTCTGGATCGCCAGGATCGGGTCAAGGGTCGGGTGTTCGGCGCGGCTCAGGGTCAGGTCGCGCTCGACGATATCGTCCGGCGCAGCCAGCAATACGCGGGCGCCGCGTTGGCGCATGTCGGCGGCCAGGCTCAGCAGGCCGGCTTGCTCGGCGCCGCGTGGGGCGAACACCAGCAGCGGGTAGTTGTCGCCAATCAGGGCCATCGGCCCATGACGCACCTCGGCGCTGCTGAAGGCTTCGGCCTGGATTGCCGAGGTTTCCTTGAGCTTGAGCGCAGCTTCCTGGGCGATGGCAAAACCGGCGCCACGGCCGATGACCATCAGTTGCTGGCAGTCGCGCAGGGCGTCGATGGCAACCGTCCAATCCTGCTGGGCGGCGGCACGCAGGTCATCGGGCAGGGCGCGGCAGGCTTGCAGCAACTCGGTTTCCTGATTCCAGTGGCCAATCAGCTGCGCGCTGGCGCTGAGGGTGGCGATAAAACTTTTAGTCGCGGCCACGCTGTGTTCCGGCCCGGCGCACAGCGGTACATGGAATTCGCAGGCGGCTTCCAAGGGCGAGTCTTCGGCGTTGACCAGCGAAATGCTCAGGGCACCGCGTTTGCGCAGCAGGCGCAGGCTGTTCACCAAATCCGGGCTTTGGCCCGACTGGGAGAAACCAAACGCCACCTGGCCGCTGACTTTCATCGGCGCTTGCAGCAGGG
Source organism: Pseudomonas sp. DWP3-1-3b3 (assembly GCF_049896305.1). Lineage (NCBI taxonomy): Bacteria > Pseudomonadati > Pseudomonadota > Gammaproteobacteria > Pseudomonadales > Pseudomonadaceae > Pseudomonas > Pseudomonas sp. DWP3-1-3b3. The sequence continues at coordinate 60,141 of NZ_JAFCUA010000016.1, forward strand.
TCACCACTGACATCGGCAACGACGCCACGGGAATGCCGACGTGCTGCATGGTCAGGTAGGCGAAGTAACTGGCGGCATGGTCCGAGCTGCCACGGGCGATGGTCATTGCCACTTGCGGCGGCTGGCGGCGCAGGCGGCCGGCGATTTCTGCAAGCAGCGGGTCCAGGCGTTGCAGTTGGGCGGCGACGGCGTCGCAGGAGGCCAGGGCCTCTTCAAGCATTTTTGAAGTCAATGGTTTCTCCTTCGACCATTACGTCGGTGAGTGTCAGGGAGCGGTCCAGGCGCACGCAGTCGGCAAAGCTGCCGGGTTGCAGGCGGCCGCGTTCTTCCAGGCCCAGGTAGTCCGCAGGAAATTGCGACAGGCGTTGTGAGGCTTCGCTGATGGGCAGGCCGATCTTCACCAGGTTGCGCAGCGCCTGGTCCATGGTCAGCGTGCTGCCGGCCAGGGTGCCGTCGGCCAGACGCACGCCGCCCAGGCATTTGGTCACGGTGTGGCTGCCCAGCTTGTATTCACCGTCGGGCATGCCGGCGGCGGCGGTGGAATCGGTGACGCAATACAGGCACGGGATCGAGCGCAATGCCACGCGCATGGCGCCGGGGTGCACGTGGAGCAGATCCGGGATCAATTCGGCATATTTGGCGTGGGCCAACGCGGCGCCGACGATGCCCGGCTCGCGGTGATGCAACGGGCTCATCGCGTTGTACAAATGGGTAAAGCTGGTGGCGCCGGCGGCGAGGGCGGCGACGCCTTCTTCGTAGCTGCCCAGGGTGTGGCCGATCTGCATGCGCACGCCACGTTCGCTGAGGGCGCGGATCAGGGCATCGTGGCCGGCGATTTCCGGTGCGATGGTGATCACGCGGATCGGCGCCAGGCGCAGGTAGGCTTCCACTTCGGCCATCAACGCGGTGTGGGCGAAGTTGGGCTGGGCGCCGAGTTTTCCGGGGTTGATGTAGGGCCCTTCCAGGTGCACCCCGAGTACACGGGCGCTGCCGGTAGGACGTTGCTCGCAGAAGGTGCCGAGCTGGCCGAGTACACGGGAGATTTCCTCCACCGGAGCGGTCATGGTAGTGGCCAGCAACGAGGTGGTACCAAAGCGCACATGGGTGCGGGTGATGGTCTCGAAGGCATCGCGGCCTTCCATGATGTCCGCGCCGCCACCGCCGTGCACGTGCAGGTCGATAAAGCCCGGCAGCAGGTAGGGCAGATCGTTTTCAGCCGGGTCGCACGGTGTGCCTTCGATGGCGACGACCTTGCCGTGCGCGTGCACCAGGCGGCCGCGAATCCAGCCGCTGGGCGTGAGGATGTTGTCTTCGGACATGGGCAGTTCTCTAAATTCGCAGTTCAGCGGAATAATCGTGGCGGCGCAGTTCTGCGACGAAGTCGTAGTAGTCGTTGCGGCAATAGGTGTCGGTGATTTCGATCGGCGTGTTGTCGGCGGTGTAGCCGACCCGGGTCATCAGCAGCATGGCGGTGCCGGGGGCGATGCCGACCAGCTTGGCGAACTCGTCCGAGGCGTTGATCGCCTGGATATGCTGCAGGGCGCGCACCACCGGTTTGCCGATGCCTTCCAGGTATTCGTACAACGAGTGGCCGATGGCTTGTGGCTGTGGCAGCACCGAGGCGGGCATGGTGGTCATTTCAATCGCCATCACCGTGTCATCCGCCTTACGCAAGCGCTTGAGGCGTGCCACTTTGTCGGCGGGCGACAGGCCCAGACGGATCATCTCTTCGTGGGTCGGCTGAGTCAGCTCACGCTCCAGCCATTGGGAGCTGGGCACAAAACCCTTGAGTCGCAGCATTTCGCTGAACCCCGACAGGCGCGACAGCGGCTGTTCCAGGCGTGGCGAAATATAGGTGCCGGAGCCTTGGTTACGGCGGATCAGTCCTTGGGCAAACAACACTTCCAACGCCTTGCGAGCGGTGACGCGCGAAATGCTCAATTGCTCGCTGAGTACGCGTTCTGACGGCAGTGCCTGCTCGGACGTCCACTGGCCGGCGTGGATCGCCGCTTCCAGTTTGCGCGCCAATTGCAGGTACAGCGGCGTGGATTGTTTGTCGTCGGGGCGCAGAGCCAGGATGGGATTCATCGTTCAGGTTTCCGATGCGGTTATTGGAGTGTTGTCGCCCGGTATGGGTCGGAAATTAATACCACTTAAATACCATGTCAATGCAGCCAAAACGGTGCAAGCATTGGTTTCAGGGCCCTGCAATGTGGCCTGGTATCAAGTGGTATTAGAGAGGTCTTTATCGCGCGCAGAACGGCGCAGCCCGCGGGGGTGAACTGGTATTCACCGGCGGGCGCGGGGCAGGGCAGGAATTTTTTTCGAATTATTTTACGAACGGTACGGGATTACGGACGAATCTCGATGAGGGTGCCGTCTTTGACCAGGTTCCACACTTCGCGCATGTCCACGTTGCGCATGCCGATGCAGCCGTCGGTCCAGTCCAGGGTGTGGAACCACTGTTCCGGGTAGTCCTCGGTGTCGGGGGTGCCGTGGATCATGATCATGCTGCCGGGCTTCACGCCTTCACGGCGGGCACGGGCGGCGTCGCTGATGTTCGGGTAGGAGATGTGCATGGCCAGGTTGAAGCGGTCGCTGGTCTTGCGCCAGTCGATCCAGTAGAGGCCCTCTGGTGTGCGGCGGTCGCCCTCGATCAACTTGTGGCCCTTGGGGTTCTTGCCAAGGGAAATGCGGTAGGTCTTGAACGGCTTGCCGTCGTTGATCAACTGCAATTGGTGGGCGGACTTGAGTACCAGGACTTTTTCGACAGGCTTGCCGCCCAGGGTTTGCACCGTGGAGGCTGGCGACAGCGTGGTGAACGACAGGCAGAGCAGGGCAAGCACCCAACGCATCAAAGACGGCATTCCTCGTGTCATGGCGCGGACTTGCCCATGGGTGGCACGGCCTCGCTGCGCACCGGGAACGACTGTTGCCTGCGGTCAGCGAAAAAGTATTCCAGGGTACGCCCGACCGTGCGGAACGCCAGCTCGGACCAAGGGATGTCGGCTTCGTCGAACAGCTGCACTTCCAGGCTCTCGGGGCCGGCGGCGAAGTCTAGGTCGAGCAGGTCGGCGCGGTAGAAAATATGCACCTGGTTGATGTGCGGCACGTCGATCAACGTATAGATATTCAAGTTGTGCACGCGGGCGCAGGCTTCTTCCAGGGTTTCGCGCATCGCGGCCTGTTCCACGGTCTCGCCGTTTTCCATGAAGCCGGCGGGCAGGGTCCAGTAGCCCAGTCGCGGTTCGATGGCGCGGCGGCACAGCAGCACTTTATCGCCCCACACTGGCACGGTGCCGGCGACGATATTGGGGTTCTGGTAGTGGATGGTCGAGCAGTGATCACACACAAAGCGCAGGCGGCCGTCGCCTTCGGGGATGCGTTGGGTAACCGGTTTACCGCACTGGCTGCAGAAATTCATGCTGGGGTTCCTGGAAAGTGCGTCTATCTTGGCGTGACGGGCAGGGCGCTGCAACAAGTTGTCGTTTAGCGACACGGCGCGGGTTTTGGGGTTGGGCACCCGCGAGCTTTGGTGCATGATGCAAGGTAGCCAACAGACCGAGATGACTCATGCTGGACGAGCTACTTCGCCGGGTAAGCAATCACACTCCCCACACGCTTGAAACCGACGGGCGTTTCCCCGAGGCCGCGGTGCTGGTGCCGATTACCCGCAGTGACGAACCTGAGCTGATTCTGACCCTGCGCGCCAGTGGGCTGTCGACCCATGGTGGCGAAGTGGCCTTTCCCGGTGGACGCCGTGACCCCGAAGACCCGGACCTGATCTTCACCGCGCTGCGCGAGGCTGAAGAAGAGATTGGCCTGCCGCCCGGCCTGGTGGAAGTCATCGGCCCGCTGAGCCCATTGATCTCTCTGCATGGCATTCGGGTTACGCCGTATGTCGGCGTCATCCCGGATTACGTCGAATACCTGGCCAACGATGCCGAAATTGCCGCCGTCTTCAGCGTGCCTTTGGACTTCTTCCGACAGGACCCGCGCGAACATACCCACAGGATCGATTACCAGGGCCGTAGTTGGTACGTGCCCAGCTATCGATTCGGCGAATACAAGATCTGGGGGCTGACGGCGATCATGATCGTCGAATTGATCAATCTGCTCTATGACGACGCCCAGATCAGCCTGCACCAGCCACCCAAGAGTTTCATCAATATCTAAGCCATCGCTTGAATGGCAACGCCGTGAGGAAACACCATGAAATACCGCCTGGGCGACGCCCGCGTCGAGACGCATCCACAGAGCTGGGTGGCGCCGAATGCCACGCTGGTGGGCAAGGTCAAGCTGGAGGAGGGCGCCAACGTCTGGTTCAACGCGGTGTTGCGTGGCGACAACGAACTGATCCTGATCGGCAAGAACAGCAACGTGCAGGACGGTAGCGTGATGCACACCGACATGGGCTACCCACTGACCCTGGGCACCGGCGTGACCATCGGCCATAACGCCATGTTGCACGGTTGTACGGTAGATGATTACAGCCTGATCGGCATCAACGCGGTGATCCTCAATGGCGCCAAGATCGGCAAGCATTGCATCATCGGCGCCAATTCGCTGATCGGTGAAGGCAAGGAAATTCCCGATGGTTCGCTGGTGATGGGTTCGCCGGGCAAGGTGGTGCGTGAGTTGACCGACGCGCAGAAACGTATGCTCGAAGCCAGCGCCGCGCACTATGTGCACAACTCGCAGCGTTATGCGCGTGACCTGGTCGAGCAGGAAGAATGAACCCGACTGAACGCCCCGTCGCCTCGCCGTGTGTGAGTATTTGTGCGCTGGACGATGACGATATTTGCACCGGCTGCCAGCGGACTGTGGATGAGATTACGCGTTGGAGCCGCATGGACAATGCCGAGCGTAGGGTGGTGTTGGGGTTGTGTCATGAGCGGGCAGTGGCGGGTGGGTTAGTGTTTATGGTTTCCGGGAAACCTGGCGGCTGAACCACCGCTATCGCAGGCAAGCCAGCTCCCACATTGTTCGATGCCAGCCAAGACAGCTCGGTCAACTGTGGGAGCCGGGCTTGCCCGCGATAGGGCCCGGCCAGACGACATATTTCTAATTGTGAAGTACCCTGTGCGGCATAACCCACAGGTCAACTTCCCCATGCTCTTCCTGATCGCCTACATCAGCAGCGTCGTGCTGATCAACTTTGCCTTCTCCACCGCTCCGCACCTGGACGTCATCTGGTCCGCCTGGGGCGGCCTGGTCTTTATCCTGCGCGACATGGTGCAAACCCGCTTCGGCCACGGTGCAATCATCGCCATGCTGGCCGCGCTGGTGCTGTCGTACGTCACGTCCGACCCGGCCATCGCCCTGGCCAGCGCCACGGCGTTTGCGGTGTCCGAGTGCATCGACTGGCTGGTGTTCAGCATCACCAAGCGCCCGTTGCACGACCGTCTGTGGATAAGTTCGGCGCTGAGTATTCCTCTCGATACCTTCATCTTCTTCGGCTTGATCGGCGCGCTCACTCCAGCGGTAGCGGGCACTGCGCTGGTGTCGAAATTCGCCGGGGTCACGGTGGTGTGGCTGATCATGGCCTGGCGCATCCGCAAGCGCGCCGTCGCCAACTGAGGCCAATTGCTGCAGTTCATGTAAAATGCCGGCCTTTCTCCCAATGATCCGCTCCCCTGAGGACCTGAGATGACCCGAATCGGAACTCCATTGTCGCCAACCGCGACCCGCGTTTTGCTGTGTGGCTGCGGTGAGCTGGGCAAGGAAGTGGTAATCGAACTGCAACGCCTGGGCGTTGAAGTGATTGCCGTGGATCGCTACGCCAATGCGCCGGCCATGCAGGTGGCGCACCGTAGCCATGTGATTAACATGCTCGACGGCGCCGCGCTGCGTGCGGTGATCGAGGCCGAGAAACCGCACTTCATCGTGCCGGAAATCGAAGCCATCGCCACCGCCACCCTGGTCGAACTGGAGGCCGAAGGCTTCACCGTGATCCCGACCGCGCGCGCCACTTCGCTGACCATGAACCGTGAAGGCATCCGCCGCCTGGCCGCTGAAGAGCTGGACCTGCCGACCTCGCCGTACCACTTCGCCGATACGTTCGAAGACTACAGCAAGGCCGTGCAAGACCTGGGCTTCCCGTGCGTGGTCAAGCCGGTGATGAGTTCGTCGGGCAAGGGCCAGAGCCTGCTGCGCAGTGCTGATGACGTGCAGAAAGCCTGGGACTACGCCCAGGAAGGTGGCCGTGCCGGTAAAGGCCGCGTGATCATCGAAGGCTTTATCGACTTCGACTACGAAATCACCCTGCTGACTGTGCGCCACATCGGCGGCACCACGTTCTGTGCACCGGTTGGCCACCGTCAGGAGAAGGGCGACTACCAGGAATCCTGGCAGCCGCAGGCCATGAGCCCGATTGCCCTGGCCGAATCCGAGCGCGTCGCCAAAGCGGTGACCGAGGCCCTGGGCGGTCGTGGTCTGTTTGGCGTTGAGCTGTTCATCAAGGGTGATCAGGTGTGGTTCAGCGAAGTCTCGCCGCGCCCGCATGACACCGGTTTGGTGACCCTGATTTCTCAGGACCTGTCGCAGTTCGCGCTGCATGCGCGCGCCATCCTGGGCTTGCCGATCCCGTTGATCCGTCAGTTCGGGCCTTCGGCTTCGGCGGTGATTCTGGTGGAAGGGCAGTCGACCCAGACGGCGTTCGCCAACCTTGGCGCGGCATTGAGCGAGCCGGACACGGCGTTGCGTCTGTTTGGTAAACCGGAAGTGAATGGCCAGCGTCGGATGGGTGTGGCGTTGGCGCGGGATGAGTCGATTGAAGCGGCTCGGGCCAAGGCCACTCGTGCTTCGAAGGCTGTTGTAGTAGAGCTGTAAACCGCGTCGCGCCCATCGCGGGCAAGCCCGGCTCCCACACTTGAATGGGTTCACAAGTCAAAATGTGTGAACCCGATCAAATGTTGGAGTCGGCTTGCTCGCGAAAGCGGTCTATCAGGCGACTTTGTTCAAATCGTTATCCCGCGTCTCTTTCAGGCACAGCACAGCAATCAAGCTGAGCAACGCTGCCGCCGACACATACCCGCCGACATAACTCAGCCCACCCATCGCCACCAGCTTGGTCGCGAAGAACGGTGCGGCCGACGCGCCCACAATCCCGCCCAGGTTATACGCCGCCGAAGCACCGGTATAACGCACGCGGGTCGGGAACAGTTCCGGCAACATGGCGCCCATCGGCGCGAAGGTCACGCCCATCAGGAACAGCTCCAGCGCCAGGAACAACGCCACGGCCCAAGTAGAACCGTGGGTCAGCAACGGCTCCATGGTGAAGCCCGACAGGATTGCCAGGATCGCGCCGACAATCAGCACCGGCTTGCGCCCGTAGCGGTCGCTGGCCAAGGCCGCCAATGGCGTCGCCAGTCCCATGAACAGCACCGCAAAGCACAGCAGGCCGAGGAAGGTCTCGCGGCTGTAACCCAAGGTTGAAACGCCGTAACTCAGGGAGAATGCGGTGGTGATGTAGAACAGCGCATAACACACCACCATCGACGCAGCGCCCAGCAACACCGGCAGCCAATGCTGGCTGAACAATTCCACCAGCGGCACCTTGACCGGCGCTTCCTGGGCGACGGCGTTGGCGAACACGGGCGTCTCGTGCAGCTTCAGCCGTGCATACAGGCCAACCATCACCAGCGCGGCGCTGAGGATGAACGGGATGCGCCAGCCCCAGCTGCGGAATTGTTCGTCGTTCAGGCTCATGGCCAGGATCAGGAACAAGCCGTTGGCGGCCAGGAAGCCGATCGAAGGGCCCAGCTGCGGGAACATGCCAAACCAGGCACGTTTGCCCTTGGGCGCATTCTCGGTCGCCAGCAGCGCCGCGCCGCCCCATTCACCGCCCAAGCCCAGGCCCTGGCCGAAACGCAGCACACACAACAGGATCGGCGCCCAGGCCCCGATGCTGTCATAGCCGGGCAGTAAGCCAATCAGCGTGGTACACACGCCCATCAGCAGCAAGGACGCCACCAGTGTGGATTTACGCCCGATACGGTCGCCAAAGTGGCCGAACAGCGCCGAACCCAGCGGGCGGGCGATAAAGGCGATACCGAAGGTCAGGAACGACGCAAGCATCTGTGCGGTGCCGGAGGTCTGCGGGAAGAACACCGGACCGATCACCAGCGCAGCGGCCGTGGCGTAGATATAGAAGTCGTAGAACTCGATGGCGGTGCCGACGATGCTCGCCGTGGCGACCCGTGCAGTCGAGTTGGTCGGGGCGGCGGCGGGCGCGGCCTCGTTATACGTGGTGCTCATGGTGGTGTCCCTGATGGTCATTGCGCGTTTGGACGCGGATTATTATTGGTCGAACACCCATGGATCAGGGTTGTGCGCGGGAAGGCTCGGGATGGGAGCGAACACCGGTCAGACACGATAAAGCGGTGCCTGGACACGCTGGGTGCGGGTAGCACGCGGTCGGGCGCGGCTCTGGTAAGCCGCCCCGATTATAGGAAGGGGTTTGCGGATCCAACAATGGGGTTAAACGGCGACCGGCATCCGGCTGGTGTGCCAGATCAGCACCTTGCTCACGCGGTTGTCCTCGGTCTCGAGGATTTCCAGGCGGTAGCGCCCGATTTTCAGGCACACCGCGCAATCGGGAATGGTCTCCAGCGCTTCGGTGACCAGGCCATTGAGGGTCTTGGGGCCGTCGCTGGGCAGGTGCCAGTTCAGGCTTTTGTTCAGCTCGCGGATCGAGGCGGCGCCATCGATGATGTAGCGGCCGTCCGGCTGGGGCTCGATGTGCGGGTTGTCGGCACTCTGTTCGCTTTCGAATTCGCCGACGATTTCTTCGAGGATATCTTCCAGGGTCACGATACCCAGCACTTCGCCGTATTCATCCACCACCATGCCCAGGCGCCGCTGCTGCTTGTGGAAGTTCAGTAGTTGCAGTTGCAGGGGCGTGCTTTCCGGGACGAAGTAGGGTTCGTGGCAGGCGGCGAGCAAGGCTTCTTTGGTCAGGCTGGCGTCGGGCAGCAGGTGTTGGATCTGCCGGGTATTGAGCACCGCCTGGACCTGGTTGATGTCACTGTGGAACACCGGCAGGCGCGTGCGCTGGGAGGTGCGCAGTTGCTCAATGATTTCTTCGATCGAGTCATCCAGGTTGATACCGTCCACTTCGCTGCGCGGTACCAGGATGTCGTTGACGGTGATGTTGTCCAGGGCGTGGATGCCCGGCATGCCTGGGGTGCGGCCTTCGTCGGACTCGGCTTCCGGCTCGTCGTCATGGTCGGGCAGCGGCTCGTCGCTCTTTTTCACCACGCCGGATTTGCGCGCAAACGGGCGCAGCAGCAACAGGCTGATGCCATTGAGCAGCCAGGCCAGCGGGTAAAGGATTTTCAGCGGCACGCCCAACAGCGTATTGCCAAAGCCCAGCACGGCCTGCGGATGGCGGACGGCGAGGGCGCGGGGCAGGTAGTCAGCCAGTATCAACAGGATCGCGCAGGAAATCATCCAGCCCAGCCAAGGCCCATTCTGCGCCCAGGCGTAGATAGCCAGCAGCGTGCAGAGGATCACCACGGCGGCGCGACACAGGCTGTTGCACAAGATCAGGCTGTTACGCGGGAAGCTCAGGCGGGCGGCGGCCTTGTCGCCCTGGCGTGTGCCGGGGCGCAGGGCCAGCAGGTGTTGTTGCGCGGCTTCGATGGCGGTGAACAATGCGGCCCATAAGACCAGCAGGGCGATTACCACGAGCATCGGCTCCAGGGGCAAGTTGTCCATGATCGCTGCCCGTCAGATATGCAGGATGTATTCGCGGACCAGCTTGCTGCCGAAATAGGCCAGCATCAGCAGGCAGAAACCGGCGAGGGTCCAGCGGATCGCCTTGTGCCCGCGCCAGCCGAGGCGGTTGCGGCCCCACAGCAACACGCTGAACACCACCCAGGCCAGGCACGCCAGCAGGGTTTTGTGCACCAAATGTTGGGCGAACAGGTTTTCGACGAACAGCCAGCCGGAGATCAGCGACAACGACAGCAGCGTCCAGCCAGCCCACAGAAAGCCGAACAGCAGGCTTTCCATGGTTTGCAGCGGCGGGAAGTTCTTGATCAGCCCCGAGGGATGTTTGTGCTTGAGCTGGTGGTCCTGCAGCAGCAGGAGCAGGGCCTGGAACACCGCGATGGTGAACATGCCGTAGGCCAGGATCGACAGCAGGATATGCGCGAGGATGCCTGGCTCTTCATCAATCACCTGCACCGTGCCGGTCGGGGCGAATTGCGCCATCAGCACCGTCAGCATGCCCAGCGGGAATAACAGCACCAGCAGGTTCTCGACGGGAATCCGGTAGCAGGCCAGCAGGGTCAATGCGATGACGGCGGCTGCGATCAGGCTGGCGGCACTGAAAAAATCCAGGCCCAGGCCGACGGGGGTCATCAAATGGGTGAACAGGCTGGCAGCATGGGCCAGCAGGGCGAGCACACCCAAGCCGACGAGCAGGCGTTTGTCCGCCTTGGCGCCTTGGGCCAGACGAGTGCCCTGGTAGAGAGTCGCAGCGGCATACAAAAGGGCGGCGGCGAGGCTGGGTAGCAAACTGGGTGACAAAGGGAGCATAAATCCTGTTAGGCAAGCCCGAAAGGCGCTGAGTTTGGCATACCCCCGCGTAACACGAAAGACTCTCAGGCCAGACAGCGGGTGTGCATGGCGGCAGTCTTCGCTATAATCCGCGACCTGCCCACGCCGCAGGCTCGCCGAGCGCTGTTTTTAATAGCGAATTACCACAGCCTGGGCCGCCATTACCTCGGTCTGAATAGGGCCAGAAAGGATCGCGCATGTTTGAAAACTTGACTGACCGTCTCTCGCAGACGCTGCGCCACGTAACCGGCAAGGCCAAGCTGACCGAGGACAATATTAAAGACACCCTGCGTGAAGTGCGCATGGCGTTGCTGGAAGCCGACGTCGCCTTGCCGGTGGTGAAGGACTTCGTCAACTCGGTCAAAGAGCGCGCGGTGGGCACCGAAGTGTCCCGCAGCCTGACCCCGGGCCAGGCGTTTGTGAAAATCGTCCAGGCTGAACTCGAAAGCCTGATGGGCGCGGCCAACGAAGATTTGAACCTCAGCGCCGTGCCACCGGCCGTGGTGCTGATGGCCGGTCTGCAAGGTGCGGGTAAGACCACCACCGCCGGCAAGCTGGCGCGCTTCCTTAAAGAGCGCAAGAAGAAGTCCGTGATGGTGGTGTCGGCTGACGTCTACCGTCCGGCCGCTATCAAGCAGCTGGAAATGCTCGCGGGCGAAGTGGGCGTGACCTTCTTCCCGTCCGACCTGAGCCAGAAGCCGGTCGACATCGCCAACGCGGCTATTAAAGAAGCCAAGCTCAAGTTCATCGACGTGGTCATCGTCGATACCGCCGGTCGTCTGCACATCGACGAAGAGATGATGGGCGAGATCAAGGCGCTGCATGCCGCGATCAACCCGGTCGAGACGCTGTTCGTGGTCGACGCCATGACCGGCCAGGATGCGGCCAACACCGCCAAGGCCTTCGGCGACGCGCTGCCACTGACCGGCGTGATCCTGACCAAGGTCGACGGTGACGCCCGTGGCGGTGCCGCGCTGTCGGTACGTGCCATCACCGGCAAGCCGATCAAGTTCATCGGTATGGGCGAGAAGAGCGAAGCGCTCGAACCGTTCCATCCGGAGCGTATCGCCTCGCGCATCCTCGGCATGGGCGACGTGCTCAGCCTGATCGAACAGGCCGAAGCCACCCTCGACAAGGACAAGGCCGATAAACTGGCCAAGAAGCTGAAGAAGGGCAAGGGCTTCGACCTCGAAGACTTCCGCGACCAGCTGCAACAGATGAAGAACATGGGCGGCCTCGGCGGCCTGATGGACAAGCTGCCGAACATCGGCGGTGTGAACCTGGCGCAGATGGGCAATGCCCAGGGTGCGGCAGAGAAGCAGTTCAAGCAGATGGAAGCCATCATCAATTCCATGACCCCGGCCGAGCGCCGCGACCCTGAGCTGATCAGCGGTTCGCGCAAACGCCGGATCGCCATGGGTTCCGGCACCCAGGTGCAGGACATCGGTCGCTTGATCAAGCAGCACAAGCAGATGCAGAAGATGATGAAGAAATTCTCCGCAAAAGGCGGAATGGCCAAGATGATGCGCGGCATGGGCGGTATGTTGCCCGGCGGCGGCATGCCGAAAATGTAAAGTATTCGAGCGGGAGCCCAGCTCCTGCTCCGACCCACAGGGACGTGGGATCTCCAGCAAACCCGCCGTTGGCGGGCGCTGACTCGCCGTTTTAACCGACGGCTCTATAGCAGATCTGAGTGGCACGCTGATAGGCGCCAGAAAAAGACATTTGCAAAAGTCCGGATATTCCTTAGAATATGCGGCCTTTCGGGCACCTATGCCCGCTGTGCATTTAGATTTGCAGCACCGACTACAGGAACGATGTTCACATGCTAACAATCCGTCTTGCCCTTGGCGGCTCCAAAAAGCGCCCGTTTTACCACTTGACCGTAACCGACAGCCGCAACCCGCGTGACGGTTCGCACAAGGAACAGGTTGGTTTCTTCAACCCTGTTGCTCGTGGTCAAGAAGTTCGTCTGTCCGTGAACCAAGAGCGCGTAGCCTACTGGCTGAGCGTGGGTGCACAGCCATCCGAGCGCGTTGCAAAACTGTTGAAGGACTCGGCTAAGGCCGCAGCCTGAGCAATATGAACGCGACGCCAGCTGTTGCTGATGATTTGATCGTTATCGGCAAGATTTACTCTGTTCATGGCGTTCGCGGCGAAGTGAAGGTGTATTCCTTTACTGATCCGACTGAAAACCTGTTGCAGTACAAGACCTGGACGCTAAAGCGCGAGGGGAGTGTGAAGCAGGTTGAGCTGGTCAGTGGACGTGGGAGCGATAAGTTCCTGGTCGCAAAGCTCAAGGGTCTTGATGACCGTGAAGAAGCTCGTCTTCTGGCCGGTTATGAGATCTGCGTGCCGCGAGACCTGTTCCCTGAATTGACCGACGGCGAGTACTACTGGTACCAGCTGGAAGGTCTGAAGGTTATTGATCAACTCGGGCAATTGTTCGGGAAAATCGATCATCTTCTGGAAACCGGCGCCAATGATGTAATGGTGGTCAAGCCTTGCGCTGGCAGCCTGGATGATCGCGAACGCCTGTTGCCCTATACGGCGCAATGCGTGTTGGCCGTCGACCTGGTCGCGGGCGAGATGAAGGTGGAATGGGACGCGGACTTCTAAGCGTGGCTAATTTGCGCATTGAAGTGATCAGTTTGTTTCCCGAGATGTTTTCCGCCATCAGCGAGTACGGCATCACCAGTCGGGCGGTGAAACAGGGGCTGTTGCAGCTCACCTGTTGGAACCCGCGAGACTACACGACGGATCGACATCACACTGTAGACGATCGCCCATTTGGCGGTGGTCCGGGCATGGTGATGAAGATCAAGCCCCTGGAAGACGCGTTGGTTCAGGCCAAGGCTGCCGCCGGGGAGAAGGCGAAGGTAATTTACCTGTCCCCTCAAGGCCGTCAGCTGAAACAGGCTGGGGTCCGCGAACTGGCGAATGAGGAAGCACTGATCCTGATTGCCGGTCGCTATGAAGGCATTGACGAGCGGTTTATTGAAGCTCATGTCGATGAAGAGTGGTCGATTGGGGACTATGTCCTGTCTGGCGGCGAGCTGCCGGCGATGGTCCTGATAGATGCGGTTACACGACTGCTGCCTGGAGCTTTAGGGCATGCGGACTCCGCGGAGGAAGATTCCTTCACGGATGGTTTGCTGGATTGCCCGCACTACACCCGACCGGAGGTGTATGCGGATCAGCGTGTTCCCGACGTATTGCTAAGTGGCAATCACGCACACATCCGGCGTTGGCGTTTACAGCAGTCCCTTGGTCGGACCTATGAACGACGCGCCGATCTTCTGGAAAGCCGCTCGCTTTCTGGAGAAGAGAAGAAGCTGCTCGAGGAATACATCCTCGCGCGGGACGATAGTTAACAACGTATCGATGGTAGGTCCATTGACTTACCTTAGGAGCACAGCATGACTAACAAAATCATCCTTGCACTCGAAGCAGAGCAGATGACCAAAGAGATCCCTACCTTTGCCCCGGGCGACACCATTGTCGTTCAGGTGAAAGTGAAGGAAGGCGACCGTTCGCGTCTGCAAGCGTTCGAAGGCGTGGTAATCGCCAAGCGTAACCGTGGTGTGAACAGTGCTTTCACTGTTCGTAAAATCTCCAACGGTGTTGGCGTAGAGCGTACTTTCCAGACCTACAGCCCGCAAATCGACAGCATGGCCGTCAAGCGTCGCGGTGACGTACGTAAAGCCAAGCTGTACTACCTGCGTGACCTGTCCGGTAAAGCAGCTCGCATCAAGGAAAAACTGGCTTAAGTCCAGCTTCCCGATGCAGAAAAAAGCAGCCTACGGGCTGCTTTTTTGTGCCTGAAATTTGTCTATTTGCCGGTATTTGTCCATGACCACCCGCCTCGAAGAAATCCAGCGCCGCACCGACCTGTCCGTGACCCACGTGACCAAGGCCGTGTTCCCGCCGACCACCAACCACCACAACACTTTGTTCGGTGGCACCGCCCTGGCCTGGATGGATGAAGTGTCGTTCATCACGGCCACCCGTTTCTGTCGCCTGCCGCTGGTGACAGTCTCCACCGACCGCATCGACTTCAACCACGCGATCCCGGCCGGCTCCATCGTTGAGCTGATCGGCCGCGTGAGCAAGGTCGGCAACACCAGCCTCAAGGTTGAAGTGGAAGTGTTCGTCGAGAGCATGAGCGCCGATGGTCGCGAGAAGGCGATCCAGGGCGTGTTCAGCTTTGTCGCGATTGACGCGGACAAACGCCCTGTACCGGTATTGCCTGGGTTTGCCGACTGATCAGCCAGTTGTGTGGTTCTCGGGTTGGATCACGGCTAGCAAGGTCCAACCGGCTACGGGCTTCACACTGCTGTCCGGGGTGACCACATGCACCCACCCGCTGACATCTCGGGCAAACAGTAGCGTGGCGCGTTCCCCATGGAGCGTTTGGTATTGCTCCCAGCCGAAGCCCTCTGTGAGATGCGTGCTATACAGCTCGGCGCCTTGGCCCAATAGGCTGGCGAGCTTGGTGTAACTCAAGGGTTGACTGCCCAGCAACTGGCCACGGTGCTCATGGCTGGCTCGGTGTTTATCGGTGCGGCGGCTCTCCTGGCTGCTGCTCAGGGTGAACAGGCGGTGGCCGAAGTCGTGACGAAAACGCATGGCGGCCAGGGTATTCAGTTCGCCGGACGGGGAGAGCGCCAGTAAATGCCCAAGCCCAACCAGGTCCAGGTGCGATTCGGCATGCTGGGAGGCCGGGTTGCCGAAATAGGTGGGAAGCCCTTCCATCCGACTGGCGCGGATATTTTCCCAGCTTGAGTCCGTCAGCAACACGCGACTGCCAAGTTGCCGCAAGGCCTTGCCAAGGATGCGTGCCGGGCCGTTCGCGCCGACGATCAGGAAGCCGCTGGGCGCAGGCTCGGCGACTTTCAGCAGGCGGGCCAAGGGACGTGCGGTCGCGCTTTGCAGCACCACGGTGCCGATGATCACCGCAAAGGTGAGTGGCACCAACAGCAGCGCACCGGCGTGCCCGGCTTCATCCAGACGAATTGCGAATATCGCCGACACCGCGGCCGCCACAATCCCGCGCGGGGCGATCCATGCCAGCAGCGCGCGCTCCCGCCAATTCAGTTTCGAGCCGACGGTCGACAGCGCGACGTTCAGAGGGCGGGCGATGAATTGAATGATCAGCAACAGGATCAGTACGAACGGTCCCAGCGCAATCAAGGCGTTCAAGTCCAGGCGTGCCGCCAGCAGGATAAACAGGCCGGAAATCAGCAGCACGCTGAGGTTCTCCTTGAAGTGCAGAATGTGCCGCACATCCACGCCCTTCATGTTGGCCATCCACATGCCCATCAGGGTCACCGCCAGCAAGCCGGATTCATGCATCACTTCGTTTGAGGCGATAAATACCCCCAGCACCCCGGCCAGCGTCGCCAGGTTATGCAGGTATTCCGGCAACCACTGGCGCCGCATGATCTGCCCCAATACCCAGCCGCCAGCTATCCCGAACAGGCTACCGCAGACGATCACCCCGCCGAAGGTCAGCAGGCTATGGCTCAAGCCATCGCCGGAAGCACGGCTGATGATGAAGCTGTACACCACGACGGCCAGCAGGGCGCCGATAGGGTCAATGACAATGCCTTCCCAGCGCAGGATGTTGGCGATGGAGGCCTTGGGGCGCACCACGCGCAACATGGGAACGATGACAGTCGGGCCTGTGACCAAGGTCAGCGTGCCGAACAGCAGTGCGAGCATCCAGTCGAAACCCAGCAGCCAGTGGGTCGCCAAGGTGATCACCGCCCAGGTCGACAGCGCGCCAAGCGTGACCAGGCGATGCACCACGCTGCCGATTTCCTTCCATTCCGACAGGTGCAGGGTCAGGCTGCCTTCAAACAGAATCAGCGCCACCGCCAGCGACACCAGTGGCATCAGCAGAGGGCCGAACATTTCCTGCGGGTCGAGCCAGCCCAGTACCGGTCCTGCCAGAATCCCGCTCAGTAACAGGAACAGAATGGCCGGCAGTTTCAGGCGCCAGGCCAGCCATTGGCAGCCGAGTGCCGCCACGCCAATGCCGCCAAAGGCCAGCAAAATCTGTTGTTCGTTCATTAAAGCTTCCTGTTCCTTGAAGTAGCGGGCTATGAAAGACTAGTGACCCTAATCACAGTTCACTAATTAATTGCCGCAAAGCCCCGTGCCGCGTCGCTTGAGTGCCCATGCCTGCCATTGATCACCTGCTTATCGACCGTTTTCTCGACGCACTCTGGCTGGAAAAAGGCCTGTCGGACAATACGCGCCAGGCCTACCGCAGTGACCTGGCCCTGTTCAACGGTTGGCTGCAGGAGAAAAACCTCGAGCTGATCAATGCTGGGCGCGAGCTGATTCTCGACCACCTGGCCTGGCGCCTTGAGCAAAACTACAAGCCACGTTCCACGGCGAGATTTCTCTCCGGAGTGCGTGGCTTTTATCGCTATCTGTTGCGTGAAAAGTTGATAGCGGTGGATCCGACTCTACAAGTCGACATGCCGCAATTAGGTAGGCCTCTTCCTAAGTCTCTGTCAGAAACTGACGTGGAGGCCTTACTGGCCGCCCCCGACCTCAGCGAAGCCATCGGCCAACGCGACCGCGCCATGCTGGAGGTTCTATACGCCTGTGGCCTGCGGGTGACCGAGTTGATCAGCCTGACCCTGGAGCAAGTCAACCTGCGCCAGGGCGTATTGCGGGTGATGGGCAAGGGCAGCAAGGAGCGGCTGGTGCCCATGGGCGAGGAGGCGATTGTGTGGGTCGAGCGCTATATGCGTGATGCGCGCAGTGAGCTGCTGGGCGGACGGCCCAGCGACGTATTGTTTCCCAGCCTGCGCGGCGAGCAGATGACGCGGCAGACCTTCTGGCATCGCATCAAGCACCAGGCGAAGGTTGCCGGGATTGGCAAGACCCTGTCGCCGCACACCTTGCGCCATGCCTTCGCCACGCATCTGCTCAACCACGGTGCGGATTTGCGCGTGGTGCAGATGCTGCTCGGCCACAGCGACTTATCCACAACCCAGATCTACACCCACGTTGCGCGAGCCCGTTTGCAGGATATGCACGCCAAGCACCACCCACGCGGCTGAAAACCGCCAATTTATCCCGCCACGGGCTGCCCTGCGGCCCAACTGTGGTAGGCTTTGCCGGTTAGCAAAGGGGACGGCCCATGCCCGAGTTTTCACATCGGCGCTACTGCTCCCGTCCCTGCATCTGCCTTCAGGAGTTCCCATGCGCTTGACCCAGATTATTGCCGCCGCAGCCATTGCGTTGGTTTCCACCTTTGCCTTCGCCGATGACGCTGCCGAGCAGACCATCCGCAAGAGCCTGGCCAACCTGCAACTCGATACCCCGATTGAAAGCATCAGCGCCAGCCCGATGGCCGGCCTGTATGAAGTCAAGCTCAAGGGCAGCCGCGTGCTGTACGCCAGTGCCGACGGCCAGTACATCGTCCAGGGCTACCTGTTCCAGCTGAAGGACGGCAAGCCGGTCAACCTGACCGAGAAAGCCGAACGCCTGGGCGTGTCCAAGCTGATCAATGGCATTCCGGTAGCCGAAACCGTGGTTTACCCGGCCATTGGCGAGACCAAGACCCACATCACCGTGTTCACCGACACCACCTGCCCGTACTGCCACAAGCTGCACGCCGAAGTGCCGGCGCTGAACAAGCTGGGCGTGGAAGTACGCTATGTGGCGTTCCCGCGCCAAGGCCTGGGTTCGCCGGGTGACGAGCAACTGCAAGCGGTGTGGTGCTCGGCCGACAAGAAAGCGGCCATGGACAAGATGGTCGATGGCAAGGAAATCAAGGCGGCCAAATGTGCCAACCCGGTTTCCAAGCAGTTCGCGTTGGGTCAATCCATCGGCGTGAACGGTACACCGGCCATCGTTTTGGCTGACGGCCAAGTGATTCCGGGCTACCAGCCGGCACCACAAGTTGCCAAACTGGCGCTCGGTGCCAAATAAATCAGTATCGTCGAAACGTCGACGATCAAGGCTCGCTGACACGTCGGCGGGTCGTTAATTGCAAGCCGCAGTCGTGCGGCTGTTTTCCACGGCCGACCTAGCGTCGGCCGTTTCATGGGGAGTTCTTCAGTGAAACCGGTCAAAGTAGGCATCTGTGGGTTGGGGACCGTCGGTGGCGGCACCTTTAACGTACTTCAGCGTAACGCTGAGGAAATTTCCCGCCGTGCAGGTCGCGGGATTGAAGTGGCGCAAATTGCCACGCGTTCGCCAAAGCCTCAGTTCGAAACGACCGGTATTGCGATTACCAACGATGTCTTCGCCGTTGCCACCAACCCTGAAATCGATATCGTCATTGAGCTGGTCGGCGGTTACACCGTGGCCCGTGAGCTGGTGCTCAAGGCCATCGAGAACGGCAAGCACGTGGTCACCGCCAACAAGGCGCTGATCGCCGTGCACGGCAACGAGATCTTCGCCAAGGCGCGCGAGAAGGGCGTGATCGTGGCGTTCGAAGCCGCCGTGGCCGGTGGCATCCCGGTAATCAAGGCGATCCGTGAAGGCCTGTCCGCCAACCGCATCAACTGGGTGGCCGGTATCATCAACGGCACCGGTAACTTCATCCTTACCGAAATGCGCGAGAAGGGCCGTACCTTCGAAGACGTGCTGGCCGAAGCCCAAGCCCTGGGTTACGCCGAAGCCGACCCGACCTTCGACGTGGAAGGCATCGATGCGGCGCACAAGCTGACCATCCTGGCCTCCATTGCCTTTGGTATTCCGTTGCAGTTCGACAAGGCCTACACCGAAGGCATCACCAAGCTGACCACTGCCGACGTGAACTACGCCGAAGCCCTGGGCTATCGCATCAAGCACCTGGGCGTGGCGCGTAGCACACCGGCCGGTATCGAGTTGCGTGTGCACCCGACACTGATCCCGGCCGACCGCCTGATCGCCAACGTCAATGGCGTGATGAACGCCGTGATGGTCAACGGTGATGCGGCGGGTTCGACCCTGTTCTACGGCGCCGGTGCCGGCATGGAGCCCACCGCTTCGTCGGTGATCGCCGACCTGGTGGATGTGGTCCGCGCCATGACCAGCGACCCGGAAAACCGCGTGCCGCACCTGGCCTTCCAGCCGGACTCGCTGTCGGCGCACCCGATCCTGCCGATCGAAGCCTGCGAAAGTGCCTACTACCTGCGCATCCAGGCCCAGGACCATCCAGGCGTGTTGGCCCAGGTTGCCAGCATCCTGTCGGAGCGTGGTATCAACATCGAATCGATCATGCAGAAGGAAGTCGAGGAGCAAAACGGCCAGGTGCCGATGATCCTGCTGACTCACCGCGTGCTCGAACAGCATATCAATGATGCCATCGCTGCCCTGGAGGCCCTGCAAGGCGTGGTCGGCCCGGTGGTGCGGATTCGCGTCGAACACCTGAACTAATGATTTTGCTGCAAGGGCCCCGCAGGTTCGGCGGCCCTTGTCCAAGAATGCTCTAGAGGAGCCAGTCATGCGTTATATCAGCACCCGCGGCCAGGCACCGGCCCTGAATTTCGAAGACGTCCTGCTGGCAGGCCTTGCCACTGACGGCGGCCTGTACGTGCCGGAAAACCTGCCACGCTTCACACAGGAAGAAATCGCTTCCTGGGCCGGCCTGCCATACCACGAACTGGCATTCCGCGTGATGCGCCCGTTCGTCACCGGCAGCATTCCGGATGCGGATTTCAAGAAGATTCTGGAAGAGACCTATGGCGTGTTTTCCCACAACGCCATCGCACCGCTGCGCCAACTGAACGGTAACGAATGGGTACTGGAACTGTTCCACGGCCCAACCCTGGCGTTCAAGGATTTCGCCCTGCAACTGCTGGGTCGCCTGCTCGATTACGTGCTGGAGAAGCGCGGCGAGCGCGTGGTGATCATCGGCGCCACCTCCGGTGACACCGGTTCGGCCGCCATTGAAGGGTGCAAGCACTGCGAAAACGTCGACATCTTCATCCTGCACCCGCACCAGCGCGTATCGGAAGTGCAGCGTCGCCAGATGACCACCATCTTTGGTGAGAACATCCACAACATCGCCATCGAAGGCAACTTCGATGACTGCCAGGAAATGGTCAAGAACAGCTTCGCTGACCAGAGCTTCCTGAAGGGCACACGCCTGGTAGCGGTGAACTCGATCAACTGGGCGCGGATCATGGCCCAGATCGTCTACTACTTCCACGCGTCCCTGCAGTTGGGCGGCCCGGCGCGTTCGGTGTCGTTCTCGGTGCCGACCGGCAATTTCGGCGACATCTTCGCCGGTTATCTGGCGCGCAACATGGGCCTGCCGATCAACCAATTAATCGTCGCCACCAACCGCAACGACATCCTGCACCGCTTCATGAGCGGCAACCAGTACGTCAAGGAAACCCTGCACGCCACGCTGTCGCCGTCCATGGACATCATGGTCTCGTCGAACTTCGAGCGCCTGCTGTTCGACATGCATGGCCGCAACGGCGCAGCGATTGCCGGCCTGATGGACTCCTTCAAGAGCGGTGGCGGTTTCAGCGTGGAAGAAGAGCGCTGGACCGAAACCCGCAAGCTGTTCGACTCCCTGGCTGTGGACGATGCTCAGACCTGCGAAACCATCGCTGAAGTCTACGCCCAGACCGGTGAGCTGCTGGACCCGCACACCGCTATCGGTGTGAAGGCCGCCCGCGAATGCCGTCGCAGCCTGGACATCCCGATGGTGATCCTGGGCACCGCCCACCCGGTCAAATTCCCGGAAGCGGTAGAGAAGGCGGGTGTGGGCAAGGCGCTGGAATTGCCAGTGCACCTGGCAGACCTGTTTGAGCTTGAAGAGCGTTGCACCGTATTGGCCAATGACTTGAAGGCTGTGCAGGCGTTTGTGAGCCAGCATGGCAACCGGGGCAAGCCGTTGTAAGGCGCACCGCGCAGACAAAAACGCCGCTTTCCCTTCCTTGGGTCAGCGGCGTTTTTTTATGGCTGGCAGGCCCGCTAGGCGCGATTGTTTATGAGAGTAGCTTCTGCGCGATAGCCATTATGGTTCCGGTTGCCGTGAACATGCCCAGAACGATACCCATGGGATACCAGAAGTTCTCGCGGGTTATCTTGTGAGCTTCGGCATTGAGTTTGCGTTGCTCGGCATAGATGCGTGAAATGTCAGCGTGAATCTTCTCCAGCGCAGCCTGTTCTCTGTTGTGTTCCAACATCGTCTTCATCCTTCGCAATAAGGGCCTTTTGACATGCGCTTTTATCTGCGTAGCAGCATTACCAGCGCTCACCGAGTATAGGATTCACTTCGGGTCTCAGCCCTCGGCCAACCCCAAAACAGCCGCCCAGTGCGTAAGCAGTTATGTGCCGCCGTTTTTTCCCTGTCATGTTGCAAGCGCATGCTGGAATCCGTCACCCCCTGACGGCCCCATAAAGACGATAAAGCGAACTTTCCTACGTCACAAACAGTCACTTAGGATAGATGCAGCTCCCGTTGAAACGATTGTTCCCGAACTATTGAGTGGTGATCGAGATGGAAAGTATCAGCCTATTGCTCGAAGAAGCACTGAGCCCTTATCAGGTTACGCTGACCACCTCTGGTGTGCAGGACGAGTGCCTGGTAACCGTGAAGAATCCTGCTGGCGCCATCGTGGTCGAACGTGAAGTCGACCGCGCCCAATTGATGGACAAGCGCGTGCTGGTGGATGTGGTGGACTGTCTGCTACGCGACATTAAAATCGCTGAAGGACGCCTGGAGCCCTCGGTCATCGCGGCCCTGCGCAACGCAGCCCAGACCCGCAGCGCCACTGCCGCATGAAGAATTGTTTAAGTATGGAAACTTCCTGCAACGTGGTCGGTCAGATTTCGTAACAGCAAGAGCAAACATTGTGCTCCGGTGTTTGTGCCTTGTTGTACTGGTCTTTGTAGGCCACGTTTAACCCCGAAGTGTCTCCCCACGCTTCGGGGTTTCTTTTTGCCCGCGATTTGTCACGGCTCCGGCGAATCCTGGAAAAAGCTTGGGTTATCGCGCAGATATTGTTCGCGCATGACCGGGTCCAGCCATGAGGCGTAGGACTGCTGTACCTGCTCCTGTGGGATCTCGTGCAATACCTGGTTGATCCGCTCGATGGCCTGGCGTCCCTGAGGCGTGTCCGAGCAGCCGATGTGCGTGTGTTGGTAAGGTGCCGAACCTTGGATGGGGTAAAAGATCAGGTCGTCCGAGGCGATGCCCTGTTGCATCGCGTGATAACGGATTTCCGGCCAATAACCCAACACCGCCTCAAGCCTGCCCAGGCGCTGCATCTGCAACAGGCTACCCAGGGCGTCGTTACCGTAATGCAGTGCGAGCTTGTGTGCATCGGCGTGCTTGAGCCGTTCATCAATGACAGGCCCGTAGCTGCGCTCTGCGATGGCACCCACCCGGGCTTTGTGGGCATCGAGGAACGCCTGCAGGTCAAACTGGCCTTGCGTGATGTAGGGCGCCATGGCTTCTTGCTGGTTACGCCGCACCGTGACGCCATTGCTGGCGACCACAAATGCCTGGCTGGAAAAGACGACGTATCTGGCCCGCTCGGCCGTCCACAGCAATGAAGGATCACAGGTGAACGTGGGCTCACGCAGCATTTGCATGCCCCGCGCGCGATTGACGTGCAGCACCTGGTGCCGATATTCCGGCAGGCGTTCGATGAGTATCGGCAGCAACTGATCCAGCGCGCCCTGGCCTTTGCTTGGGCCTTCGAAAATGGTCAGTGGTGGCAAGTCGCGCAATAACCAGATCAGCGTGTCTTCTGCGCTGGCGATCGGGGCCCAGGCGAGTAGGGCATTCAGGCAAAGCTGAGTAAGCCTGCGTCCCATCAGATCGCGCCTGCCTCACGTAAACGCGCAATCGCGGCAGCGTCGTAACCCAGTCCGCCCAGCACCACACTGTTATGCTCACCCAGCTGTGGCCCGACCCACTCGCAGCTGCCGGGTGTGTCCGACAGCTTGGGCACGATGCCGGGCATCTTGAAGTCCTTGCCACCAGGCAACTTGGCCTTGAGGAACATCTCCCTGGCCAGGAATTGCGGGTCGCCGAGCATGTCCTCGGCGCTGTAGATGCGGCTGGCGGGTACTTCGGCTTTATTCAGGATCTCTATCACCTGATCCAGCGGTAGCGAATTCACCCAGCGATCAATCACGCCGTACAGTTCATCACGGCGGCTATCGCGCCCGTCATTGCTGGCAAGTACAGGATCGTTGGCCAAATCCTCACGGCCAATAGCGGACATGAAGCGCTTGAAGATCGCATCGCCGTTGGCGCCAATCTGCACATGCTTGCCATCGGCGCTGGTGTGGATCGAGGAGGGCGTGATACCCGGCATGATGTTGCCGGTGCGTTCGCGAATAAAGCCAAACACGTCGAACTCCGGGATCATGCTTTCCATCATGGCGAAGATGGCTTCGTACAGCGCCACATCTACCACCTGGCCCAGGCCGCCGTTGACTTCGCGATGACGCAGCGCCATCAGCGCACCAATCACCGCCCACAGCGCGGCGATCGAGTCACCGATGGAAATACCGGTGCGGACCGGCGGGCGGTCTTCAAAGCCGGTGATGTAACGCAAGCCGCCCATGGATTCGCCCACGGCGCCAAACCCCGGCTGGTCTTTCATCGGCCCGGTCTGGCCAAAGCCGGAGAGGCGCACCATCACCAGCTTGGGGTTGAGGGCGTGCAGAGTTTCCCAGCTCAGGCCGAGTTTCTCCAGCACGCCGGGGCGGAAATTCTCGATCAGGATGTCGGCGTCGGCCAGCAACTGCTTGAGGATGGCCAGGCCGTCCGGGTGCTTGAGGTTCAGCGTCAGCGACTGCTTGTTGCGCGCCTGCACGAACCACCACAGCGACGTGCCCTCGTACAGCTTGCGCCATTTGCGCAGGGGGTCGCCGCCGTCGGGCGATTCGACCTTGATCACCTCAGCGCCGAATTCCGCGCAGATACGTGAGGCAAACGGGCCGGCGATCAGGGTGCCGAGTTCGATGACTTTCAGTCCGGCAAGCGGTTTGGCGTTGAACGGCATGAGGATCCTTGTCTGCGCAAGAGCGGTAATGTGATGCCTTTTAACATAGGCGGGCAGGCCAGGGATAAGGATGATGCAGCGCACGATTCGTTGAATGACCCCGCCATCGGTTAGACTGGCCGCCTTTCCCTGTCTCTAGAAGCGCGTTCATGGCCCAGCCGTCCACGACCTACAAATTCGAACTCAACCTCACCGACCTTGATCGCTCGGTGTACGAGAGTGTCAAACAGACCATCGCCCGCCATCCGTCGGAAACGGAAGAGCGCATGACTGTGCGCCTGCTGGCCTACGCCCTCTGGTACAACGAGCAGTTGTCGTTCGGGCGCGGCCTGTCAGATGTTGACGAACCAGCCCTGTGGGAAAAAAGCCTGGATGATCGGGTCCTGCACTGGATCGAAGTCGGCCAGCCCGATGCCGACCGTCTCACCTGGTGCTCGCGTCGCACCGAGCGCACCAGCCTGCTGGCCTACGGCAGCTTGCGCGTGTGGGAAGGCAAGGTCGTGCCGGTAGCGAATAACCTGAAAAACGTACACATCGCCGCCGTGCCTCAGGAAGTCCTCGAGACCCTGGCCAAGGACATGCCCCGCGTCATCAAGTGGGACGTGATGATCAGCGAAGGCACGATGTTCGTCACCGACGACCGTGGCCAGCATGAAGTGCAGTTGCAGTGGTTGGTCGGCGAACGCGGTTGATTGGATCGCCGCCGGTCACCTGTTTTATTTCCGTATCAGAAGAGAAGTCTCCGTCACCCCATGCGTATCGATCCTCGCCCGTTACCCGCCGTCCTGCCGTTTCTCGGTGAATTGCCACCGCTGTTGACCCGTCTCTACGCCGCGCGCGGGGTGCAGTCCGAGGCTGAACTGGATAAAAGCCTGGCGCGGTTGATTCCCTACCAGCAGCTCAAGGGTATCGACGCGGCGGTGGACTTGCTGGTGACCGCGCTAGAGCAGCGCCAGCGCATCCTTATCGTGGGTGACTTTGACGCCGACGGCGCCACGGCCAGTACCGTGGGCACCCTGGGCCTGCGTTTGCTCGGTGCGGCCCATGTTGACTACCTGGTGCCCAATCGTTTCGAGTACGGCTACGGCCTGACCCCGGAAATCGTCGCCGTGGCCCTGCAGCGCGAGCCGCAGTTGCTGATTACCGTGGACAACGGCATTTCCAGCGTCGAAGGCGTGGCGGCGGCGAAAGCGGCGGGGTTGCAGGTGCTGGTGACGGACCACCACTTGCCCGGTGATGAATTGCCGGCGGCGGATGCCATCGTCAACCCGAACCAGCCTGGCTGCGAATTCCCGAGCAAAGCACTGGCCGGTGTCGGCGTGATCTTTTATGTGCTGATGGCCCTGCGCGCACGCCTGCGCAGTTTGGGCTGGTACGAGAATAAGCCTCAACCCAACATCGGTGAATTGCTCGACCTGGTTGCCCTGGGCAGCGTCGCCGATGTGGTGCCCCTGGACGCCAACAACCGCATCCTGGTGCATCAGGGCCTGGAGCGTATCCGCGCCGGTCGTGCGCGGCCAGGGATCAAGGCGATCCTGGAAGTGGCCAAGCGCGATGCTGCGCGTATCACCTCCACCGACCTGGGATTTATCCTCGGGCCACGCCTGAACGCTGCGGGGCGTCTGGATGACATGAGCCTGGGCATCGAATGCCTGCTCACCACCGACGTTGCCGCGGCGCGGGAAATGGCCGCGCAACTGGACGGCATGAACCAGGACCGCAAATCCATCGAGCAAGGCATGCAGCGCGAGGCCCTGGCCCAGCTCAAGGACTTGCCGGTGGAGTCGATGCCTTACGGCTTGTGCCTCTTCGACCCGGAATGGCACCAAGGCGTGATCGGGATTCTGGCGTCGCGTATGAAAGAACGTTACTTCCGCCCGACCATCGCCTTCGCCGACGCCGGTGATGGCTTGCTCAAGGGCTCAGGGCGCTCTGTGCAGGGGTTTCATATCCGTGATGCGCTGGCGGTGGTTGCGAGCCAGCATCCCAACCTGATCGCCAAGTACGGCGGCCACGCCATGGCGGCGGGGCTGACGTTGCCCGAAGAAAACTTCCCGTTGTTTGCCGAAGCTTTCGATGCCGAAGTGCGTCGCCAATTGCGTGAAGAAGACCTGACCGGTCGTCTGCTGTCAGACGGCACCCTGGCGGTGGAAGAGTTTCACCTGGAACTGGCCCGCGCGCTGCGGCATGCCGGGCCGTGGGGGCAGCACTTCCCCGAGCCGGTCTTTCACGGTGTATTCCAGTTGGTGGAGCAGCGCGTGGTGGGTGAGCGTCACCTGAAGGTGGTGCTCAAGACTGAATGCGGGTCGGTGAAGCTCGATGGCATTGCGTTTGGGGTGGACCGTGAGGTCTGGCCGAACCCGACCGTGCGTTGGGTGGAATTGGCTTACAAGCTGGATGTGAACGAGTTTCGTGGGAATGAGACTGTGCAGTTGATGATTGCCCACATCGAACCGCGCTAAATCTCAGCGGTTTTTTTGTGGTGAGCGGGCTTGTTGTGGTGAGCGGGCTTGCCCCGCGCTGGGCTGCGCAGCAGCCCTAAAACCAAACGCCGCATTCTGGCTGACAGAATGCGGCGTTCTTATTGGGGCGGCTTCGCCACCCAACGCGGGGCAAGCCCGCTCGCCACAACAAGCCTGCTCGTCAGAGGGAAGGTTATTCGGCTTTGGCCTGGTGTTTGACGATGATATCCACCAACCGCTTGGCCAGCGCCGGGTAGTTCTCATCGAAGTGATGCCCGCCTGGCAACTTCAGCGCTTCACCCACCGCTGTCTTATCCGTGCAACCGCTCTCGTCGACTTCTTCCGCACCGTAGATGCACACCACTTTCTCTGGGGGCAGCTTGGCCATTTCTGGCCCAGTGGCGGCTTCTTTACCGGCGTTGCCCAACCAGCCTTCCACTTCAATCTCGAAGCTGCCCGTGCGCGCAAACGCCAGAAGGATGATTGCGTCCACACGCTGCTGCTCGTTTTCCGGCATACGGTTGTAGATGGCCGGCAGCACATCGGCGCCGAACGAGTAACCGGTCAATACGAAGCGCTTGGTGCCCCACTTCTGACGGTAGTGCTGCATCAGTTCGGTAAGGTCCTTGGCGCTTTGTTCCGGGGTCTTGTGCTGCCAGTAGTAGCGCAGGGTGTCGATACCCACCACCGGGTAACCGATCTTGGCCATTTCACCGGCCACGTCACGGTCCAGGTCACGCCAGCCGCCATCACCGGAGAGGAACAAGGTGACGGTATCTTTCGCTTGGCCGGCCGGCACTTCAACCACCGGAATCGCCAGGCCGCCGTTGTCCGAACCCACCAGTTGCTTGCGCAACTCGTTGTTCAGTACTTGCGGGTAGTGAATGTCGTAGTCGCTGATGCTGGTGGTGGCACGCGGTGTGTCGCGTACGAAACTGGCAGCATCATCCTCAGGGTTGTCGTTCCAGGCCACCAGCCAATTGCCGTGGGCGGCCGTTTTCGGCAGCGGGTCCTTACAACCTTCCTGGGTCATGGCGAAACCGACGGAGATGGCGTTGGCCTTGTCGTCGTTCTGAGCGGCCAGCCAGCGCCATGCCAGGCTTGCACCAGGGCCGATGCCGCTGACCAGCGTCGCGGGGCCCTTGAGCTGACCCAGGGCGCTTTGCAGTGCTTGTTCCTGCAGCTTGCAGTCGTCCTTGGGCAGGACCACTTGGACGATCTGCGCCTTGCCGCCTTGGCTCAAGGCAATCAGTTGGCTGTCGGTCAGCACATCGGCGGCCATCACGGCCACGGCCACGCGGGCTTTGGCCGTGCCGTACGGGGTGACGCGGGTCATCACCGAGCCATCGGCCTGGGGCAATTGCTCCAGGGTCGGCTGCGGGGCAGGGCGGTTCCAGTACCAATAGCCGCCACCCAGGACCAGGGCGAGCAGCACTA
Organism: Pseudomonas sp. DWP3-1-3b3; assembly: GCF_049896305.1. NCBI lineage: Bacteria > Pseudomonadati > Pseudomonadota > Gammaproteobacteria > Pseudomonadales > Pseudomonadaceae > Pseudomonas > Pseudomonas sp. DWP3-1-3b3. The sequence continues at coordinate 88,594 of NZ_JAFCUA010000016.1, forward strand.
CAAAGGCCAATACATACCGCCAGGAGCGTCGAATCATCAGCGTTTCACCAATCCAGTCAAGCCGCCCGCGATCAGGGCGGCGGTATCGGCCAGTGCCACCAGCGGATCAAGTCCTGCGGGCACGGCCATGTAACGGGGTTCCCAGTCAGGCTGGAACTTGTCTTTGAAGCGGCGCAAACCTTGGAAGTTATACAGTTGCTCGCCACGACGGAACACCATCGAACCCAAACGTTGGGTCAGCGGGGCGCCGCGTCGCGGTTGCAGGCCCGACAACGGCACCATGCCGAGGCTGAAGCGGGCGTAGCCGTGACTCTTATAGTGTTGAATCAGGCCGACCATCATGAACTCCATGGTCAGCTTGGGCGCGTCCGGGTGGGCGCGCATCAGGTCGAGACTGGCCAGGTCGTGGTTGTAGGTCTCGAGCAGGTTGGCGAAGGCCACCGGGCGCCCTTCGAAGCGAATGATCGCAATACGAAAGTGCTTGAGGTAGTCGTCGCTGAAACGTCCCAGGGAAAAGCCTTTTTCCCGCACATTCTTGCCGGTCAGCCAGGCATCGGAAATCACCTTGAGTTCGTCCATCGGCGCGGTGCCCGGTTCGCAGATCTCCAGGGACAGGCCGTCCCGCGAGCCACGGTTCCAGGTGTAGCGCAGGTCCTTCATCTCTTTGCCCTTGGCTTCCAGGTCAAAGCGTTTCAGGTCGACACGGGCTTCTTCGCCCAGCTTGATGGCGGTGAGGCCGATGTCCATGTAGTACGGCAGGTTCTCGGCGCGGACTTGGTAGAACACCGGGCGCGCGTGGTGGATGTCGCACAGGTCACGGAACTGCCAGATCATCTCGGCCCGCGGCTGGGTCGGGCCGATCGGGTCGTACAACGCTACCAGGCTACGGCCGCGACGGGCGTACATCAGGAACGCTTCATCATTGGGGTGGAACAGCAGCGCCTTGTCACCGGTAAGCGCCAGGCCACCGTCGGGCTGGGACGAGGCCATCAGGATCTTGCTGGCGCGCTCCAGTTCGTCGGGTGTCGGCAGGTGGATCACCGGGCGGGCGGTGCGCAGCAGCCAGGTCAGCGACACAACCACCAGCACCACAGCGGCACCCAACAGCGAACGCAGGCCGCGTGGGGCGTTGGCGTCGAGGGTGAACTGCCACCACAGCTGATGGCTGTAAGGCACATCTTGATAGGCGAACAGCAACAGCCAGATCGAAGCGCCCAGCACGCAGACACTGGCCACCAGGTACAGCGGCGAGAAGGGCAGTTCGGTCAGGCGGCTGGCGCGATAAAACGAGCGTCTGAAGATCGCCAGCAGAATCGCGGTCATGGTCATCAGGCTGGCTTCTTCCCAGTCGAAACCCTTGAGCAGCGAAAGCAGGGCGCCGACCAGCAGCAGCACCATGGTCAGCATCCAGGCGGCCGACAAGCGTCGGCGCAGGCCCTGGGCCAGCAACAGGCACAGCACGCCGATCAGGCTGGCGCCAAAGTGCGAGGCGTCAATCAGGCGGTGGGGAATCAGGAAGCCGATGTTTTCCAGGCGTGAGTCGATTTCGGGCGTGGCGCCAGAGAACAGCAGGACCACGCCGGACAAAAAAACCAGTACGGCCAGCACTGGCGCGGCCAGCCCAGAGGCAACCCGCAGGCTTTGCTGGGTCTGGAACAGTCGCTGCGCTTCGTTGACCAACAGGAACACGCAGGCAATCAACAGCGGCAGCACCACATAGATCATGCGATACAGCAGCAGGGCGGCGGCCAATGGCGCGGCACCCAGTTTGTCGGCGAAGGCCGCCAGCAGGATCGCTTCGAATACGCCCACGCCGCCCGGGACATGGCTGAGTACACCGGCAGCCAGGGCCAACAGGTAAACAAGCAGGAAAGGACCGAACGGCGGCGCTTCCGGCAGCAGCATATAAAGGACGGTGGCGGCAGCGGCCACATCCAGCGCGGTAATGATCAGTTGCAGGAAGGTCAGGCGGCGACCCGGCAGGCGCAAGGTACGACGACCGGCTTTTACCAGCAGGTTATCCGGGTAGGGTTGTTCCGGCAGGCGACGGCGATAAATGCCGATGCACAACACCGCCGACAACAACAGCACCGCGCCAGCAATACCGCCCAGTACGGCCTGTGGCAAATGCAGGTAGGTCGATGCGGCGGGCAGGTTGCTCAGTGTCGCCAATGCGGCCAGTGGCGGCAGTGCAGTGCCGAGCGCCAGGCTGGCGAACACTGTCATGTGGGCGACTTCCGAAGCCCCGATGCCATGGCGTGCATATAAACGGTAACGCACCGAACCGCCGGAGAGCATCGACAGGCCAATCGCATTGCCGATGGCGAAGGCGGTAAAGCCACCGAGGGCCAGGGTTTTGGCGGGCAGGTTCACGCCCGCGTAGCGCGCACCGGAAAATTCGTAGCCCAATAGAATGACGAAACCGGCCACGGCCGCCGCAAACGCGCCGAGCAGGGCGGGCTTGGGCACTTCCAGGATCGAATCGTGGAGGGCGTAGAGGTCCAGCTCCAGCAGCAGGTGGCGGCAGGCGATCAGGGCGATGGCGAACAACAATAGAGTGACGGCCAGCCCGATGGGTTGCCGGTACTTGCTCACCAGATCCAGCCAACGCAAACGGGTGGGTGTGATCGGTTGTTCTGCTGTGACAGTGTCTTGTGGTTCAGACGAGTTGGCGCGCATCAATCACCTCGTGGATTGTGCGCGACAGGATGGAGGTATCCAGCCAAGTTACCAATCCCTATGGACAAAATAATTACAAATATTAACGCGTATCACCGGGTGCGGCGACTGCGGCCATTGGTCGTAGAGGGTAGCGCTTGAGCATTGAGCATAGCTTGCAATGAGATGGACTCTACAAACCGCGTGCGGTTTCATGAAAGATGCCATGCCATTGTTTCAGAAGAACTTTTTCACCGGATACAAAAAAGGCCACTCTTTCGAGTAGCCTTTTTTGATGTTTGGTTGCGGGAGCCGGATTTGAACCGACGACCTTCGGGTTATGAGCCCGACGAGCTACCAGACTGCTCCATCCCGCGTCTGTGGGCGGCATTCTACAGCCCAACGGCGGGGTGTCAACTGTTAATGGATATATCGGTCAAATAACTGCTCAGGCAACCTAAGTTTCAGATTGGAAAAGGTTTTTGTCGTGAGCGGGCTTGCTGTGGTGAGCGGGCTTGCCCCGCGCCAGGTTGCGAAGCAGCCTGCATAACTGACAGACACAAAAAAGGCCACTCTTTCGAGTAGCCTTCTTTGATGTTTGGTTGCGGGAGCCGGATTTGAACCGACGACCTTCGGGTTATGAGCCCGACGAGCTACCAGACTGCTCCATCCCGCGTCTGTGTGTCGGCATTCTACAGAGGAACGCAGGTGTGTCAACCCGTGAATCGAAGAAAAGCGCTTGTGGTTCAATCGGTTAGCTCTCCAAGTAGGCCTCTCGATACCCCGCCAGCCCAGTCTGGCCGAGGGTTTCAGCTCTATCAGCAGGCCAAATTCGATTGAGAAAATAAATTCATCTGGGATTTTTCCTACCGCTCAAGCGGAAGAATCAAACTACTGGTGCTATATACAGGTGTGAATGCGATACTGGCCACCCGTAGGTACACACCCCGTTTATATGACGCAGCGCAAAATCATCCACGTCGACTGTGATTGCTTCTACGCCGCCATCGAGATGCGCGATGACCCGAGCCTGGCGCAAAAACCGCTGGCGGTAGGTGGCTCGGCGGATCGCCGTGGGGTGATCGCCACCTGCAACTACGAGGCGCGGGCCTATGGCGTGCGCTCGGCCATGTCGTCACGCCACGCCTTGAAGCTGTGCCCGGACCTGACCATCGTCAAGCCGCGCATGGATGCCTATAAAGAAGCATCGAAGGAAATCCAGACGATCTTTCGCGACTACACCGACCTGATCGAGCCGTTGTCGCTGGATGAAGCCTATCTGGACGTGTCCGACAGCCCGCACTTCGGCGGCAGTGCCACGCGCATCGCCCAGGATATTCGCCGGCGTGTCTCCAACCAATTGCACATCACCGTGTCTGCCGGCGTGGCGCCGAACAAGTTCCTGGCCAAGATCGCCAGCGACTGGAAGAAGCCCAACGGACTCTTTGTGATTACTCCCGACCAGGTCGAAGACTTCGTCTCGCAATTGCGCGTGAGCAAGTTGCACGGTGTGGGCAAGGTCACGGCGGACAAGCTTGCGCGCCTGGGGATCGAAGACTGCCTGCAGTTGCGCGAGTGGAACAAGCTGGCGCTGGTGCGCGAATTCGGCAGTTTTGGCGAGCGGCTGTGGAGCCTGGCCCGTGGGATCGATGACCGCGTGGTGCAGAACGACAGTCGCCGCCAGTCGATCAGTGTGGAAAATACCTACGACGTGGATTTACCGGACCTCTCAAGCTGCCTGGCCAAGCTCCCTGAACTGATGGAAACCCTGGCCGGACGCATGGCGCGCATCGACAGCAGTTATCGGGCGGGCAAGCCGTTCGTTAAGGTGAAGTTTCATGACTTTACCCAGACCACCTTGGAGCAGGCGGGGGCAGGGCGGGATCTGGAGAGTTATCAACAGCTGCTGACGCAGGCGTTCAATCGCGGCGGGAAGCCGGTGCGGTTGCTGGGGATTGGGGTGCGGTTGCTGGACCTGAGTGGTGGCAATGAACAGCTGGAGCTGTTCAGCCACTAATCATTTTCAGCGCGCCCCAGGATCTGCCACTAAACGGCCCGCATCCTTGGTCAGCGCTTGCAGGAATTCCTGCTGCAACTCGGGATCATTGCGGGTCAGTTCGATCAGGCTTTGTTCCAGCTCGCTGGCTTCTTCTTCCAGGCCCAGTTCAGACAAGCGCTTGACGCGGTGCACCCACTGGCTGACTTCGTCGTCTTCCAGATCGTCGTAGATCAGGCCGTGGGCTTCCAGCAACTTGTTGCGCAAGGTGCTGCTGACCGCCAGCGTGGAGTCCGAATGCACGTCGTCCTGGCCATCTTCCACGCTGATCTTCAAGGTCGTGACGCGGTTCAGGTCCTGCTCGGCAAACGGGCTGTCCAACAGGTTCAGGCGCAGTACGCCGTTACGGTCAGTGGTCAGCTCATGGACTTGCTTGCCGGCGGTGACTTGCACCGGGCGTTCGCTCCAGGGCAGGCTCGAATACTCCACACGCTTGTCGCGCTGGACTTCATCGATCCCCGCCAGGTTCTGTTGCGCACGGCCGTGGGACTGCACGTTCATGAACGGGTTGAGACCGTCCACGCCGTAAGTCAGCCAGTCACGCGTCACGCTGGTCGGCAGGTTGCCAAGGGCGAAGACGTTCACCACATTGGCGCCCGCGCCGGCCACCAGGGCTACGGCACCCAACGGCATCTCATAGAGTTTGCGCCAGGGCTGGTAGGGCGTGTAGCGGTCGTAACGACGGGTGACTTCGAACTCGGTGACCTCAAAGGTCTTCTGCTCGTGAATACGGACCCGGCGTTGCGGCAGCTCCAGCACTTTGGGTTCGCCTACATCGATCTGCAGGCTGTGGTCGAGCAACTTACGCTCGACCCGCTCCTCGTGCTCACTGCGTTGCGACATCTGGTTGGCGCAGCCGCTGACCAGCAGGGCACCGCACAAGGCGGCGCCCCCCAGGGCTCTGGTGTTTCGCTTGAACATGACTTCTCTTGATCTGGTTTTCAGCGACGAATACGCGCCTGAAGGAAAGACAGCACGTCAGCCACCGGCAACGGTTGGGCTTCGGCTTCGGTCCGGCTCTTGTATTCCAGATTGCCATCGGCCAGGCCGCGGTCACTGACCACGATCCGGTGCGGGATGCCAATCAGTTCCATGTCGGCGAACTTGATGCCTGGGCTGGTTTTCTTGTCCCGGTCATCCAGCAGCACTTCAAAACCGGCGGCCGTCAGTTCGGCATACAGTTTGTCGGTGGCTTCGCGTACTTGCTCGGTTTCATAACGCAGCGGTACCAGGGCGATCTGGAACGGCGCCAGAGTGTCACTCCAGATGATGCCGTTCGCGTCGTTGTTCTGCTCGATGGCAGCGGCCACCACGCGGGAAACGCCAATGCCGTAGCAACCCATTTCCAGGATCACTGGCTTGCCGTTCTCGCCCAGCACTTTGCAGTTCATCGCCTGGCTGTACTTGTTACCCAGCTGGAAGATGTGCCCGACTTCGATACCGCGCTTGATTTCCAGGGTGCCCTTGCCATCCGGGCTTGGGTCACCGGCCACGACGTTACGCAAGTCGGCCACGGTCGGAACCGGCAGGTCACGCTCCCAGTTCACGCCGAAGTAGTGCTTGTCATCGATGTTCGCGCCGATGCCGAAGTCGCTCATCAGCTCGACCGAACGGTCGATGATGATTGGCAGCGGCAGGTTCAGCGGACCGAGCGAACCCGCGCCGGCGCCAATGGCGTCACGCAGTTCGGCGTCGGTAGCCATGACCAGCGGGCTGGCCACGCCAGGTTGCTGGGCGGCCTTGATTTCGTTGAGTTCGTGATCGCCACGGATCACCAGGGCGATCAGCTTGCCTTCTTCTTCGGCGCGCACGATCAGGGTCTTGATGGTCTTTTCAATCGGCAGATTGAATTTTTCCACCAGGGCCGCGATGGTCTTGGTCTCTGGCGTGTCCACCAGGCGCAGCTCTTCAGCCGGTGTTGGGCGGGAGGTTTCCCGTGGCACGGCTTCGGCTTTCTCGATGTTTGCCGCGTAGTCGGAACCGTTGCTGAACACGATGTCGTCTTCGCCGGACTCGGCCAGCACGTGGAATTCGTGGGAGCCGGCGCCGCCGATGGAGCCGTTGTCCGCTTCAACCGGGCGGAACTTCAGGCCCAGGCGCGTGAACACGTTGCAATAGGCCTGGTGCATGCGGTCGTAGGTGACCTGCAGCGATGCCTGGTCGGCGTGGAACGAATACGCGTCCTTCATGATGAATTCACGGCCGCGCATCAAACCGAAGCGTGGGCGGATTTCGTCACGGAATTTGGTCTGGATCTGATACAGGTTGAGCGGCAGCTGCTTATAGCTGCTCAGCTCGTTGCGCATCAGGTCGGTGATCACTTCTTCGTGGGTCGGGCCGGCGCAGAAGTCGCGGCCATGACGATCCTTGAAGCGCAGCAACTCAGGGCCGTACTCTTCCCAGCGCCCGGATTCCTGCCACAGTTCAGCCGGTTGGGTGCTCGGCATCAACACTTCCAGAGAGCCGGCAGCGTTCATTTCTTCACGAACGATGGCTTCGACCTTGCGCATCACCTTCAAGCCCATGGGCAGCCAGGTGTACAGGCCGGAGGCCAGCTTGCGGATCATACCGGCGCGCAGCATCAGCTGATGGCTGATCACGACCGCGTCGGAAGGCGTTTCTTTCTGTGTGGCGAGCAAATATTGACTGGTACGCATGGTAGGCCGTTGTCGGTTGCTTGGACTTGAAATGACTCTGGATTGTACGGGCGGTTGTCGCCGGAGTACAGGCGCGAGGTCGCAGTGTGTTTGTGTGGGAGCTGGCTTGCCTGCGATGCCAGCGGCGCGGTGTATCTATTACGCCGCGGTGATGCTATCGCAGGCAAGCCAGCTTGTATGTTTAGACTTGAAGGGGTGGGCGGCGACTAAAAGCCAGATTCCGACTCTAG
>NZ_JAFCUA010000017.1:0-88805 GCF_049896305.1 Pseudomonas sp. DWP3-1-3b3
AGTGTTGGGGCAAGAGCCTTTTGGTTACTTTTGGGCTCTTTTCAAAAGTGACCCGCCGTAAGGGCGGAACCAATACCAGCCGTTACCCAAATAACGGATATGTACTCAACCCAACCCAACCCCAAACAGCACGTACATCCAATTTTCCCCACCCCAACCCCCGCAAACTCCCTCATCGCTGAAATATCAAGGCAGAGGGACACCCCATGGACCCAGCAACAAAGCCAGCCCCCGACGAAGTCGTCACCCTGGTAGTCAAACACCTCATCAAACCAGGCCGAGAAGCCGACTACGAAGCCTGGCTACGCCGCATCGTACGCATCGCCGGCGACCGCCCAGGCCACCTCGGTGTCGACGTGGTGCGCGGCAAGCAAGGCAACCTTGCGCTGTTCACCTGCGTATTACGCTACCGCTCCACCGACGACCTCGAAACCTGGCTCGACTCCCCCGAACGCAAAACCCTGATCGCCGAAGCCACCCCCATGCTCGCCGACGGCGACAACACCGAAATCGGTGCGGTCAACGAATTCTGGTTCAACCCCATAACCGAAAACGCCGCCAAGCCGCCACGCTGGAAGCAGGCCGTGGTCACCCTGTTCGTGATCCTGCCGCTGACCCTGCTGGTGCCGATCATCTGGGGCCCGGTGCTGCGCCTGCACCCGTTCCTCTCCAATTACGTGGTCGCCACCTTCCTGATCACCCTGACCATCGTTCTGCTGGTGGTCTACCTGCTGATGCCGGCCGCCACCCGCCTGTTCGCCCCCTGGCTTGAAGCCTCTGCAAAGGAAACCCTATGAACGCCGATCTGATTCTGTTCAATGGCCAGTTCCACACCGTGGACCGTGAAAACCCCCGTGCCACCGCCGTTGCCATTCACCAGGGGCGCTTTGTCGCCGTGGGCACCGACGGCGAGGCCATGGCCCTGCGCGGCAGTGGCACCCAGGTTATCGACCTCAAGGGCCGCACCGTCATCCCCGGTCTCAACGACTCGCACTTGCACCTGATCCGTGGTGGGCTGAACTACAACCTCGAACTGCGTTGGGAAGGCGTGCCGTCCCTGGCCGATGCCTTGCGCATGCTCAAGGACCAGGCGGACCGTACGCCGACGCCGCAATGGGTCCGCGTGGTCGGTGGCTGGAACGAATTCCAGTTCGCCGAAAAGCGCATGCCCACCCTGGAAGAGCTCAACCAGGCCGCACCGGACACCCCGGTGTTCGTGCTGCACCTGTACGACCGCGCCTTGCTCAACCGCGCCGCCCTGCGCGTGGCCGGCTACACCAAGGACACGCCGAACCCGCCGGGCGGCGAGATTGTGCGGGACAGCAACGGCAATCCCACCGGCATGCTGGTGGCGCGTCCCAACGCGATGATCCTGTATTCGACCCTGGCCAAAGGCCCCAAACTGCCCCTGGAATATCAGGTCAATTCCACCCGCCAGTTCATGCGTGAACTCAATCGCCTGGGCCTGACCAGCGCCATCGATGCCGGCGGTGGTTTCCAGAATTACCCCGATGACTACGCGGTGATCGAGCAGTTGGCCAAGGACGAACAGTTGACGGTGCGCATCGCCTACAACCTGTTCACCCAGAAGCCCAAGGAAGAACTCAGCGACTTCAAGAACTGGACCGGCAGCGTCACCCTGCACCAGGGCGATGACTACCTGCGCCACAACGGCGCGGGCGAGATGCTGGTGTTCTCGGCGGCGGATTTCGAGGACTTTCTGGAGCCGCGTCCGGACCTGCCGTTGACCATGGAGCAGGAACTCGAGCCGGTGGTGCGCCACCTGGTGGAGCAGCGCTGGCCGTTCCGTTTGCACGCGACCTATGACGAGTCCATCTCGCGCATGCTCGACGTGTTCGAGAAGGTCAACCGCGACATTCCGTTCAATGGCTTGCCGTGGTTCTTCGACCACGCTGAAACCATCACGCCGAAAAATATCGAGCGGGTGCGTGCCCTCGGCGGTGGCATTGCGATCCAGGACCGCATGGCGTTCCAGGGTGAGTACTTCGTCGAGCGTTACGGCGCCAAGGCGGCCGAAGCCACGCCGCCGATCAAGCGCATGCTTGCCGAAGGCGTGCCGGTCGGCGCGGGCACCGATGCGACGCGGGTGTCGAGCTACAACCCGTGGACTTCGCTGTACTGGATGGTCAGCGGTCGCACCGTTGGCGGCCTGGAGCTGCACGCCGAAGGCCTGCCGCGCCTCACTGCGTTGGAACTGTTCACCCATGGCAGCGCCTGGTTTTCGTCCGAGCAGGGCAAGAAGGGCCAGATCAAGGTCGGCCAGCTGGCGGACGTGGCCGCGCTGTCGGCGGACTTCTTCAGTGTCGATGAAGAAGCCATCAAGTGGATCGAATCGGTACTCACCGTGGTCGGCGGCAAGGTGGTCTACGGCGCCGGTGACTTCGAAGATTTCGCACCGCCCCGCGTGCCGGTGCTGCCGGACTGGTCGCCGGTGGTCAAGGTGCCGGGTCATTGGCGCCCGAGTTCGCCGTTGCAGGCTCAAGTTCACCAATGCAGCGGCCCGTGTGGCGTGCATGCCCACGGCCACGAAAAAGCGCGGCTCTCCAGCGTGCCGGTCAGCGACTTCCAGGGATTCTGGGGTGCGTTTGGCTGTTCGTGCTTTGCTTTCTGATTTCCCATCCCCCGTAAGGAGTTGAACCATGGCTAGCCCTCGTTTGAACAAAGATGACGCCGTTGTACTGTTGGTCGACCACCAGACTGGCCTGATCTCCCTGGTACAGGATTTCTCACCCAACGAATTCAAGAACAACGTCCTGGCCCTCGCCGATGTGGCGAAGTTCTTCAACCTGCCGACCATCCTCACCACCAGCTTCGAAAGCGGTCCCAACGGCCCACTGGTGCCCGAGCTCAAAGAGCTGTTCCCGGACGCGCCGTACATCGCCCGCCCTGGCCAGATCAACGCCTGGGACAACGAAGATTTCGTCAAGGCCGTCAAGGCCACCGGCCGCAAGCAGATCATCATCGCCGGTGTGGTGACCGATGTGTGCGTGGCGTTCCCGACGCTCTGCGCGCTGGAAGAGGGCTTTGAAGTGTTCGTGGTCACCGATGCCTCGGGCACCTTCAACGAAACCGTGCAACAAGCGGCCTGGGCACGCATGACCGCTGCCGGTGCGCAACTGGTGAACTGGTTCGCGGTTGCCTGCGAATTGCAGCGCGACTGGCGCAACGACATGGAAGGCCTGGCCAACCTGCTGTCGCCGCGTATTCCCAACTACCGCAACCTGATGAACAGCTACTCGGCGTTTACCAAGTAACCCACCCGAAAAACACCGCAAAACCCTGTGGGAGCCGGGCTTGCCCGCGATGGCGGTGTGTCAGTCGACAGAAATGTTGGCTGGTACACCGCTATCGCAGACAAGCCAGCTCCCACATTTTGCTTTGTGGTGTTGCGACTAACCGGTTATACAACCGCATAAATGTCCACCGAGAAGCGACAATGAACCCCTTCGAAGACATGCGCCTGTTCTGCCAGGTCATGGAGTCCGGCAGTTTCACTGCCGCCGCCGAACAGTTGGGCCTGTCCAAGCAGTTCGTCAGCCGCCGCCTGATCCAGCTGGAAGACCGCCTCGGCGTGCGTCTGCTCAATCGCTCCACACGCCGCCTGGATGTCACCCCACTCGGCCAGAGTTACTACGAGTCCGCCTTGCGCCTGCTCGGTGAAGTCGAGCAAGTGGAGCAGGGCATCGCCGGGCAGAACAGCGAGCCCCGTGGCACCCTCCGCCTCAGCGCGCCGTTGTCGTTTGCCATGGCCCACCTGGGCTGCCTGTTGCCGCTGTTTCTGCAGCGCCATCCCCAGGTGTCGGTGGAGGTCGATTTGAGCGACCGCCCCGTGGACCTGATCGGCGAAGGCTACGACCTGGTGCTGCGCATCGGCACCCTGGAAGATTCCACCTTGATTGCCCGCCGTATCGCCAGCATCCCACGGGTGTATTGCGCGAGCCCCGACTACCTGGCCCTGCGCGGTACGCCGCAGAAACCGGAAGACCTTGCCGACCACGACTGCCTGCCCTACGGCCATGGCCGCCAGGTGCAATGGCGTTTTAAGGGTAAGGTGCAGGCGCTGAATGTGAGCGGGCGTATGCGCGTGAACAACGGCGACTTGCTGCGCGACACCGCCATCGCCGGCTTGGGTGTGACCTACCTGCCGACCTTTATCGTCGGCGATGCCTTGAAGGATGGCCGCCTGGTCACCGTCCTCGACGAGTTCGCCCCCGAAGCGCTGACATTGTCGGCGGTGTACCCGCAACACCGGCAAAGCTCGCGGCCGGTGCAGGCGCTGGTGGAGTTCCTGCGTGAACGCCTGGCTAGCGGCTGTTGAACAGCTGGCGGATCAGGTTGGGCGTGCTGCCGGTCCAGCGCTTGAATGAGCGGCGAAAGTTCGCAGCGTCGTTGAAGTTAAGGTACGCCGCCACTTCGTCATTGCTGTAGCCCTTGACCTGATACAGGCGCAGCGCCACTTGCTTGCGCACACGGTCGACCTGCTGCTGAAAACCGGTGTCGTGCTTGTGCAGCTTGCGCTTGAGGGTCGCGGGGCTCATGGCGAAAGCGTGCGCGGCTTGTTCCAGGCTCGGGGGTTGACGCACCTGCTCGCGCAGATAGTCGTAGAGACAATCCAGAAAACTGCCGGTGAAACCCAGCTGTTCGATCTGCTCGCGCGCTTGTTGGCGCGCCACCTGGCCGGCGGTGGCCGAGGCGCCCGGCCAGGCACGGGTGAGGTATTGGCGGGGGATGCTCAGCATGTCCAGCGGTCGCTCGAAACGCGTGTCTTCCCCCAAGTTCACCCAGTATTGCTCGACATAGCGCGGCTCAGCATGACTGAAGCTGGCCGTCCATGGCAGGCGCTCGCCACTGAGCCATTGGCTCATGGCAACCAGTGAGGTCATGCTGGCTTCCAGCATGAAGCGCCAGTGTTCACCGGCACCGCAACTGTCCAGCCAGTACAGGTAGGCGTGGTGCTCATCCAGTTCCAGTTGCAGGGTGACCAGCGGGCTGAGCAGCACCTGTTGCTGGATCAGGATGTCGAGTGCCTGGTGCAGGTTCTGTGCATGGCCCAACGCGTGACTGGCGGCGCCGTAATAGCCGGGCAACAGGCGTTGGCCAAACAGGAAGCTGCTGTCGTCGGCGTCGAGCAGTTTTCGGCTGTTGCCGATCAAACCGAGGAACTGCTGCGGGCTCAGCCGCGCCGTGCCGGCCAGGATGTCTTCGTGGAACAAGCCGGTGCCGCGCAGCAGGCGGTGGCTGTCGATGTCCCGGGACAGAGCCAGGTCGATCAGCGTGGCCGGTTGGTAGTGCCCAGGAATGAAGCGACTGTCCGCTTCATACCAGCTGGTTTTGACGGCCATCTCAGGCACTTTTCGCCAGGGGATGCTTGGCCCTGGCCAAGGCCAGGTTGAGGCGTTTGAGCAGGTCGTGGGGCGGCTCGTCCAGGGCCATGACCACGGCGGTGGTCGCCGCCAGTTGCAGGCGCTCACCGTGCAGTCGGGTCTTGTGGGCCAGGCCGCGTACGGCCTGCTGCAACTCCAGCGCCAGCTCCTTGGCCTGGCGCTCGCCGGTGTTGGGCAACAGCACCACGAACCGGTCACCGGCCAGGCGGCACAGCAGGTCCTGGCGGCGCAGGTTGAGCAGCAGCAAATGGCTGAGCGCCTGCAACACCGCATCGCCTTCGGCATGCCCGTAGGCCTGGTTGATGGCGGCGAAGTTGTCCAGGTCCAGGGCCAGCAGCGACAGCGGTTGTTGCTGCGCGTGGCTGTCGTGCAGGCTGTCGGCCAACTGGCGCTTGAGGTAGTCGGCACCGGCCAGCGGCGTGAGTTTGTCGAACAGCCGATGTTCGCGGAACAACCGCTCGCGCTTTTCCATCTGCGCGCTGATCGCCAGTTGTTCGCGGTGCCAGTGGTAGATGCCGATGGTCAGCAGGATCATGCCCACCGGCATCGGCCCGGACTCCAGCCAGTGATCCCAGGTGATGCTGTCGGGCAGGCGGATGAACTCATCGAGGCTGTCGATCCACCAGGAGAAAAATATGCACGACAGGCCCAGCGCCAGGTAGTTGGTGACGCGCCCGGCAGGGCGGCTTTTCAGCACCAGGCCCAGCCACACCAACGCCAACAGCGCAGAGCCGCCTTCGCCGAAGATATCCAGCCACACCCATTCGCTGAAGCTCTTAAGCTCGCCACAGGCCAAGTGCAGGATCAGCCCGAGGTTGGCGGCGACCAGCAACAGGGAGAGTTTCCAGCGGTGGGGTTTGAGCACGGAAAACATGGCCGCGAGTCCTTGGGCAAAAAAGCGATGGGCGCCAGCACAGCAGATGGATGTGACGGTTGCGTGACGGTGGGGAGGGGTCGAATCAGCTCATGGCATACACACAATCTCCTGCCAAACACAAAACAAATGTGGGAGCGGGCTTGCTCGCGAATACGGTGGATCAGCCACACATGTGCTAGCTGCAATACCGCATTCGCGAGCAAGCCCGCTCCCACATTTTGATCGAGGTCATTTCAGCTCATTTGTTCACCGGAACAAGCTAAAAACCCCGGTTTACGTGGCTTTGCGCCAACCCCTGTCACAGAACCGTCATCCCCCACCCCTAGCGTGCCCTCCCAGTTGCCGGGCCTCTTGCCTGGCGCCAATGGATTCTTGGGGAGGATTGCATGTACAAGCGCACCGGGCTCGTCGGCTTCACGCTTACTGCCTTGGCCCTGGCGATGGCCAGCGAGCGGCTTTGGGCGACCGACGTGGCCAACACCGAGCACGTCGAAGTGGTCGGCCAGGCGGCAGCCATTGATCAGGCGCTCAAGGAGCAACGCAGCGCCGACAGCATCAAGAGCGTGGTGCATGCCGACGGCGTGGCCCAGTTGCCGGATGAAAACGTCGCGGAAGCGGCGCAGCGCCTGCCGGGTATCAGCGTGGAGCGCGACCAGGGCGAAGGGCGTTTTGTCAGCGTGCGCGGCCTCGGCCCGGACCTCAACAGCGTGACCATCAACGGCACCCTGGTGCCCGCCCCGGAAAGCGCACGCCGCGCGGTGGCCCTCGATGTGTTGCCTTCGGAGCTGGTGCAGTCGCTGTCGGTGATCAAGACCCTCACCCCGGACATGGACGCCAACTCCCTGGGCGGCACCGTCGATGTGCAAAGCCTGTCGGCCTTCGACCACAAGGGCCTGTTCTACACCGGCAGCACCGAGGCCAGCTACGACAAGAACACCAGCCAGACCAGCCCCAAGTTTTCCGGCGCCGCCAGTAACCGTTTCAGCCTCGGCGACGGTATCGACAACTTCGGCGTGGCCGCCGCGCTGAGTTGGCAGAAGCGTGACTTCGGCTCGGACAACGTCGAAACCGGCGGCGCCTGGGATTTCACCAATGGCGCCAAGCTCAATGAATTCGAGCAACGCGACTACGACATCAGCCGCGAACGTGCCGGTGGCGGCCTGAACTTCGACTACAAGCCCGATGACCTCAGCAGCTACTACCTGCGCACCCTCTACAGCCGCTACAAAGACACCGAGACCCGCAACTCCACCAGCCTCGAATTTGCCGACCCGCTGGCCGCCGGCGAACTGGGCGATGCCGAGGCCAAGCGCAAGCTGAAGAACCGCGAAGAAACCCAGGAGATCCAGTCCTACGTATTCGGCGGCGAGCGCATGCTCGGCCTGTGGACCCTGAGCGGTCAGGCCGGCTACAGCCAGTCCAGCGAAGACAGCCCGGCGCACATCGCCGGTGCCACCTTCGACGGCGGCGACTTTGCCAACAGCGGCTTCTATGACAAGGACAAGCCACGCCCGATCATTGGCAGCGGCTTCTACGACGCGCGCAACTTCACCCTCGACAAGGTCGACTGGGAAAAACAGAACACTAAAGACACCGAGAAAAACCTGCGCCTGGACCTGGCCCGCGACTACGACCTGAGCGGCTATGCCTCCCAGGTGAAGTTCGGCGGCAAGGTCAGTCGTCGCAACAAGGACAACGACCTGGAGGCCTGGGTCTACAAAGACTTCGACACCCTCGGTTTTAGCGCCGACCAGCTCAACCTCAGCCAATTCCAGAAGGGCAACGTCGACTATCGCCTGGGCAACTACGGGCCGGGCATCAGCCCCAGCAGCATCAAGCAGCTGATCGGCAGCCTCAACGCTGCGGACTTCTATGACGAGACCGAATCCCGGGTCAACGACTTCACCATCCGTGAAGACATCAACGCCGGCTACCTGATGAACACCGTTGATATCGACGACTGGCGCTTCATCGCCGGCCTGCGTTACGAGGGCACCGAGTTCGAAGCCAAGGGGACTGGCGCCACCGATGGTGTGTTCACGCCCACCGAGACCAAGCGCCGTTATCACCACTGGCTGCCGGGCCTGCATGCGCGCTACCAGATCGATAAGAACACCCAGGTGCGTGCGGCCTGGACCAAATCGGTAGTGCGCCCGACCTTCGGCCAGTTGGCGCCGGGGTTCGTGATCGACGATGACGAAGCCACTTTTGGCAACCCGGACCTCAAGCCCCTGGAATCGAGCAACCTGGACCTGGGCATCGAACATTTCATGGGCCGCGCCGGCACCGTATCGGCATTCGTGTTCTACAAGGACATCAAGAACTTCGTCTACAACACCGACCTGGCCGGCACCGGGGCCTGGACTAACTTTTCCGAAGCGCATACCTACGCCAACGGCGACAGCGCCAAGCTCTATGGCCTGGAACTGGCCTACTCACAGAAATTCGATTGGCTGCCGGCACCGTGGAACGGCCTGCTGGTCGGTGCCAACACCACGTTCAGCCGTTCCAGTGCTGACATTGAAGGCTTCGACAGCGCCAGCGGCGCGAATCGCAAGCGCAACATCAGCCTGCCCAATCAGTCGGACACCGTCGGCAACCTGATGCTCGGTTGGGAAAATGACAAGCTCAGCCTGCGTCTCTCGGCCAACTACAAATCGGCCTACCTCTTTGAGCTGGCCTCGATCAACGACAAGGCCCACGACCTGCACGTCGACGCCCAGACCTTCGTCGATTTCAGCGCGCGCTATTCGCTGACCAAGAACCTGCAAGTCAGCTTCGAGGCCCAGAACCTTACCGATGAGTCCTACTTCGTCTACACCGGCCACCGCAGCTACAACGGCCAGTACGAAGAGTACGGCCCGACCTACAAGCTGGGCCTGACCTTCACCCATTTCTGATTGACCCAAGGATTTTGATTGTTCATGAGAATTTCCAAGCTGTACCTGCTGATCGCGTTGGCCGCTTGCTCGCCGGTCATGGCCGCTGACCTGGCGCTGACGCCTTGGGCGCCGAGCCTGAATGCGCAGGCGGTGGCTTTTGTGCCGGGTCGCACTGAACGCGTGGCCACCAGCACCCGCGACGGCCTGCAACTGCTCGACCATCAAGGTGCTGAACTGGCCCGCTTCAAAGGCAATTTCAGCAGCCTCGACACCCGTTCCACCGGCACCCAGGTGCTGGTGGCCAGCCTCGACAACGATCGCCAGCAAGCGCTGTTGGTGAGCCTTGATGCCGCGACTAAAACCTTTGGCAAACCGCTGTACCTGCCCACCCGCGACTACCCGGTCAATGGCCTGTGCCTGTTCCGCGACGCAGCCGCCAACCTGTTTGTATTCCTGGTGGGGGAAGAGGGCAAGGGCGAGCAATGGCTGGTGGGCAATGGTTCGACGCTGTTAAACAACCCTCAGCGCGTGCGCGGTTTGCCGCTGCCGCCGTCGGCACAGTTCTGCCAGGTGGATGATGCGACCCAGCAGTTGCTGGTCAATGAAGAAAACGTCGGCTGGTGGGCCTACCCGGCGCACCCGGAGGCGGAGGTGAAACGCACGCCGGTGGCACTGTTCGACAACCCCAAACGCGAGGCCGGCGCCATGGCGCTGGTGCCGGGCGGGGTGGTGGCGCTGGACCCGAAGACCGCCCAATTGCATCTGTTCCAGCAAACCGGCGAGCGTTGGGTCGAACAGGGCAGCCTGACGCTGCCAGGCTTGAAAGAGCCGGAGCAACTGAGCGTCAACGGCCAGCAGGTGCTGGTACGGGATGACGACACCGGAAAACTCTACCAGGGCGCGCTCGACTGGAAGCCCAAGCCTGTGGCCGCCGAGCCGGTATTGCCGGAAGTCGCCGCCCTGCGTCAGACCGACCCGGTCGGTCGCCAGGGGGATGCGGCGGATGACCCGGCGATCTGGATTCACCCCGAACAACCGGCCAAAAGCCGCGTGCTCGGCACCAACAAAAAGCAGGGCCTGCTGGCCTATGACCTCGACGGCAAGCTGCTGCAGGAACTGGCGGTCGGCCGCCTGAATAACGTCGATGTGCGCCCCAATTTCAAGCTCGGCGCGCAAACAGTTGACCTGGCCGTGGCGAGCAATCGCGATCACAACAGCCTGAGCCTGTTCAGCATCGACCGCCAGAGCGGCGAACTGCGCGAAGCCGGTGAAGTGCCGACGCCGCTCAAGGAAATCTACGGCATCTGCCTGTTCCAGCCTGCCAGCGGTGAGATCTACGCGATCGCCAATGGCAAGGACGGCACCTTTGTGCAATACCGCCTGAGTGCGCCGGATGGCCGGGTGCAGGGCGAGCTGGTGCGCCAGTTCAAAGTCGACAGCCAACCCGAGGGCTGTGTGGCCGATGACCAGCGCCAGCGCCTGTTCATTGGTGAAGAAGACGTCGGCGTCTGGGCGGTGGATGCGCGTGCTGACCAACCGGCCACGCTCACCAGCGTGATCAAGGTCGGCCCGCAGTTGCATGCGGATGTCGAGGGCCTGGCGCTGTACCAGAGCAATGAACGCGACTACCTGGTGATCTCCAGCCAAGGCAATGACAGCTACCTGGTGTTGGATACCGAGCCACCGTTCGCCACCCACGGCGCCTTTCGTGTCGGCCTGAATGCGGCAGCGGGGATTGATGGTGCTTCGGAAACCGATGGCCTGGAAGTCACCGCCATCAACCTCGGCGGGCCCTGGAGCAAGGGCCTGCTGGTGGTGCAGGACGGCCGCAAACGCATGCCCGAGCAGACCCAGAACTTCAAGTTCGTGCCGTGGGCAGACGTGACCCGCGCACTGAAATTGCCGTGAGTCGTCATCACCCGGTCATCACTTTTTAATCGAATAGGGAACCCACTATGCACGCGACGATGGAACATATGACGATCTGGGGTTTGATCAGTGACGCCAGCCTGTTGGTCAAGGCGGTGATGGTGACGTTGCTGCTGGCCTCCTTGCTCAGCTGGTACCTGATCATCCAGCGCGCCAGCGTGTTGCGCCGCCTGGAGCGCCAGTTGAAGGGCTTTGTGCTGCGCTTTCGTAGCGCTGCGGACTTGCAGCCGCTGTACCGCGAAACCCTGCAGGCGGGCGAGGGCGGCATTGCGCCGATCTTTATCGCTGGGGTGCAGGAATACCAGCACCTGCACGGCAACGATCCGGCCGTGCTGGAGGGGGTCGAGCGCGCGTTGCAGGTGGCGATCACCGAGCAGGAAATCGAGCTGGAAAAGGGCCTGCAATTTCTGGCGACCGTGGGTTCGGTCAGCCCCTACATCGGCCTGTTCGGCACTGTGTGGGGCATCATGAATTCCTTTATCGGCTTGTCCCAAGTGCAGCAGGCCACGCTGTCCACCGTGGCGCCGGGCATCGCTGAAGCACTGATCGCCACCGCCATTGGCTTGTTTGCGGCCATCCCGGCGGTGATTGCCTACAACCGTTTCGCCGCACGTGGCCAGACTCTGCTGACCCGCTACTACGCCTTCGGCAACGAGCTGCAAGTACGCCTGCACCGCAACTTGCGCGGTACGCCGATCAACCTGGCCGTGGCCGCCTGAGCAAGGAGCAAACCGATGTTGACCAGGCCGCAACGCAAGCACGGGCCCAAGGCCGAGATGAACGTGGTGCCTTATATCGACGTGATGCTGGTGCTGCTGGTGATCTTCATGGTCACCGCGCCGATGCTGACCCAAGGCGTAAAAATCGAGCTGCCCAAGGTCGCCGCCGAGGCCTTGGCCACCGACACCCGCCAACAGATCCTCACGCTGTCAGTGAAGGCCGACGGCGGCTACTACTGGAACCTGGGCGGCGAACTCGACACCACCCACCAGACCGACAGCGCCGTGACCCTCGACGAAATGGGCGCCAAGGTCATGCAGGTGGTGGCGGCGCGCAGCGACACCCAGGTGTATATCCGCGCCGACGACAACGCGGGCTACGGCCGGGTCGTGGCGGCCATGGCGGTGTTGCAGAAGGGCGGTGTCAGCAATCTGGGGTTGGTGACCGAGGCCCCGCAATGACGGCGATGATCATGCACAGTCCGATGCTGGCGGTGGCACCTGGGGAGCCTTCCGGGTTCTGGAGAAACGGCGTGGCGGCCAGCCTCGCGGTGGCGCTGCATGTGGGCGTCCTGGCGGCGCTGATGCTGGGCGGGTCGACAGATAGACCGCCGATGGAAACGCCGAGGGTGATGCATACCCAGTTGGTGATGATACCGCCAGCGCCGACGCCAGCTCCCGTGCCTGAGCCTGTGGCCGTCGCAGCGCCTGCGCCGGAGCCTGTGGTGGTTCCCGTGCCGGCGAAACCGGTGATCGATCCACAGATCCAGGCACAAAAACTGGAAAAAGCCGCGTTGGCGCGCAAGCGGGTCGAGGAAAAGAAGCTGGAACAGCAACAGGAACGCCTGGCCACTGAACAGCGCAATCGCGAGCTGGAACAGCAGCGCCTGGCCCAGGAGCGCCTCGCTGCGGAACGCGCGCGCCCCGCAGCACCGGCCGCCGCGCCGGCCTTCGACAGCCGCCAGTACCAACCCTTGAGCAAAGAGGCGCCAGACTATCCGGAGCGTGCCCTGGACAAAAACATCGAAGGCGATTGTTCGGTGGAGTACACCGTCAACACCCAAGGGCGTGTCGAAAACCCCAAGGTGCTGGACGGCTGCCATCCGTTGTTCATGCGGCCTTCACTGGCGGCGGCGAATACCTTTCGCTACCAGCCGAGGATCGTCGATGGAAAGCCCGTGCCGGTGCCGGCAGTGCGCAATACCTTCCACTACCGCATCAAGTAGACGGCGATCAATTGGCGCGGTTGTAGAGCTCAACATTGGCGACATACCGCTCCAGATTGGCCAAAAACGTCTCGGCAATCTCCTCCTTGCTGTTGGTCGAAATGGCCGAGGTATGCGGTGACAACCGCACACGCGGATGGCTGTACAACCGATGCCCATCCGGCAGCGGCTCCGGCTCGGTCACATCCAGCGATGCCAGTCCGATCTGCCCATTGTCCAGTGCTTCCAACAGCGCCTCCTGATCCAGCAAACCACCCCGCGCGATATTGATCAGGTGCAACCCCGGCTTGGCGCTGCCCAGCACGTCACGGTTGATGAGCTGCCGCGTGGACTCGGTCAGCGGTGCCGCGATCACCAGGTGATCGGCGCGGGCGAACAGGTCGTGGATGTCCTGGGCGGCGTCCACGTCCGCGCTGAACGGCGCCTGGCTTTGGCGCAGCGCTACGACCTTGATCCCCAGGGCCAGGGCTTTTTGCGCGAGGCGCTCGCCTATCGCACCAAAGCCCAGGATGCCCAGGGTGGTGCCCTTCAGTGGACGCAACGCGGTGAAATTCCACTGCGAATCCTTTACCCAGATGTCCGGCAAATGCTTGGAGGCGGCAAAGATCGCGGCCAAGGCAAACTCGGCCAGGTTGTCAGCGGCACTGCCACGGGAGGTGGTCACCGGCGGGCCGTTGAACAGCCACTGCGGGTAGAAATCGATGCCCGACGACACCAGGTGCACCCATTGCGCGCCGTACGGCCAACCCGGTGGCGGGGTGTCCGGCGCGGTGTAGCCGCGCACATTGATCGGGCGCAGCAGCAGGATATTTGCCTGGGGCGGCAGGTCGCTCGGTACGCCAACGGGCACGCCGATTACCTGGGCCTCGGGATGGATCTTTGCCAGGCGCTCGCGAATCACTTCATTGAAATCTTCGTCCAGCTGGCTGGCGATAATCACCTGACTCATGTGCGTTCCTTCTGGCGTTGGGCGAAGACGGCTTTGCCGACGCCTTGCAATACGGCGTCGTTCTGCGGGGTATGTACGCGGCTGCACAGCACGTCGCGGTAATGCCGTTGCAACGGGCTATGGCGCGACAGGCCGGGGTTGCCCGAGGCTTCGATGGCCAGCTCCACGGCGCGGATCGCATTGTGGGTCACCAGGTACTTCAACTGCGCCGCATTGGCGGCGGGGGTGTGGCCTTCGGCGGCAGCGTCGAGCAGGCTACGGTTGGCGAACAGCAGGGTGTCGATATGGCCGACGGTTTCCTGGAAGCGCGGCAGGGTCGACAGCGCAGCACCGAGGTTGGACGGCGCGCGTTCTTCCAGCCAGTTCACCAGCCAGTCCCGCGCAGCCTGGGCGACGGCGTCGTATACCGAGGACAACAACACCGACATCCACTGGAAACCTTCGCCATCCAGCTCCGGCGACGGCGCGCTCCAGGGGCTGACGCTGACGGCGTGGTCCAGCGGCACCAGCACGTTGTCGAGCACCACTTCATGGCTACAGGTGGCGCGCATGCCCAGGTGGTCCCAGGTGTCGATGATGGTCACGCCGGAACTGTTTTTGGGCACCAGCCAGGCGCCTACCAGGGGGTCGGCATCGTCACTGCGGCCCCACACGCTGAACCAGCTCAGGCCGTGGCTGCCGGTGGAGTAGATCTTGCGGCCGCTGATGCGCCAACCCTCGGCGGTGCGCACCGCAGTGGTCGCCGGCAGGCCGCCACGGGCCGGGGTGCCAAGGTCGGGTTCGACGCGCAGGGCGTTGATCAGTGCGCCGTTGCGCACGGCGTCTTCGGCCACTTGGGTGCGCAGGTGGGCGGGCCAGGTCTTGCTGTCTTGCAGGCGCGTGTGCTGCAGGTACTGCATCACCAGGATCAGCGCGGTGGACGGCTCGCCCTTGGCAATCGCACTGATGGCCTTGCGCGCCTGTGGCAGGCTGGCACCGCCGCCGCCCAGGGCCTTCGGCACGGTAAGGGCGACCAGGCCATGCTGGTGCAGTAACTGGAAGTTGGCATGGGGGAAGGCGCCGCTTTCGTCATAGACGTGCGCGGTGCTGGCCAGCTCGGTGGTGAGGTGTTCGAGCAGGGCGTCGAAATTGGCGACTTCGACGGAGCGTAGAGACGGTTGGGTCATGGAAATGTACTCGGTCAAAAAATGTGGGAGCTGGCTTGCCTGCGATGGCGGTGTATCAGTTGACACATTTCTCACTGATACACCGCCATCGCAGGCAAGCCAGCTCCCACAGGGATTGGGGTGGGTCAGATGGCTAGGCGTACGGGCTGCTCGGCGAGTAAGCGCTCGACTGCCTGCAACACTGGCTCAGCCTCCGTGCGCACCAACCAATCCGGGCTCACCTGCACAAACGCCACCGTGCCGTCCTTGGCAATCACCACCACCGTCGGTTGCGGCAACTCCCACGTGCCGGTGCCGGTGGTCTCGCCAATGCTGTTGCCTTTGGCCAACGCGGCATTACGCGACGCTTCGTCAAAGCTGTAGAGAATGCCCAGGCGTCGGCCGAGGTTGTTGTCGGGGTCACTGGCCACCAGCAACTGCAGGTTATGACGGGTCTTGATCTCCACCAGGCGCTCCGGCACCTGCGGGCTCACCGCTACCAGCGGCACACCGAGTTCGCGCAAGCGTGGGTAGAGTTTGCGCTCGTAATAGGGCAGGGCGATGTTGCAGGCCGGGCAGCCGGCAAAGCGGAAGAACACCAGCACTGCCGGGCCGTCGGCCAGCAGCAGCTCACGGTTCAACTCGCCGCCTTCTACAGTGAGCAGGGTGAACGGGTCCAGTTCGTCGCCCACCTGTACGTAGTCGTCGGGTCGCGCTTCATCCACCAGGCGCTGGCGCTGGTCGATATTGATCTTCAGCGACTCTGGCGCCCAGGTCGCAACGCGCTCGGCGTGCAGGTCGGCCAACTGACGGTTGAGGGATTCACTCATGCCAGCGCCTCCTGCTGCTCTTCAACCTCGGCGGCGACGCTGTAGCGGTTGACCGGCACCGCCAGGCCCAGGTTGTCACGCAGGGTCTGGCCGCTGTAGTCGGTGCGGAACAGGCCGCGTTGCTGCAACAGCGGCACCACCAGATCGGTGAAGTACTGCAAGCCATCCGGCAGGACCGAATTGATGATGAAACCATCGCTGGCGCCGGTTTCGAACCAGGTCTGGAGCGCATCGGCGACTTGCTCCGGGGTGCCGACAAAATCGCGTTTGGGTCGCGAGAAGCGCAGGGCCACTTCACGCAGGGTCAGGCCTTCGTCCTTGGCCAGTTGCTTGATGCGGTCGGAACCGCCTTTCTGGCTGTTGGAGCCGAGGTCACCGAGTTCCGGGAACGGTGCGTCCAAGGGGTACTTGCTGAAGTCGTGGTCGTTGAATGGGCGGCCGAGGGCGACGATCGCATCCTCTACGGTGACCAGGTCCACGGCCTGCTGATAACGGCTTTCCACTTCGGCCTGGTCGCGGCCGACAATCGGGCGGATACCTGGCAGGATCGACAGGCTGTTGGCGTCGCGCCCAAAGCCTTTGGCGCGGCGCTTCAGGTCTTGGGCATAGGCCAGGCCTTCCTCGATGCTGTCCACATGCACAAAGATCGCGTCGGAGTTTTCTGCGGCGAAGTTGCGGCCATCTTCGGAGGTGCCGGCCTGGAAAATCACCGGCTGGCCCTGACGTGAACGCGCGATATTCAGCGGGCCTTTTACCGAGAAGAACTCGCCCTTGTGGTTCAGCGCATGCAGCTTGCTAGGGGTGAAGAACTCGCCGGATTGCTTGTTGTAGGCAAAGGCGTCGTCTTCCCAGGAATCCCACAGGCCCTTGACCGCGTTCACGTGTTCCTTGGCGATGCGGTAGCGCACGGCATGGGGTGGGTGCTCGGCCTTGCCGAAGTTGTCGGCGGTGCCGCTCAGCCAAGAGGTGACCACGTTCCAGCCAGCGCGGCCGCCGCTGATATGGTCCAGGGACGAGAACTGGCGCGCCACCTGGTAGGGCTCGGTGTAGCTGACGGTCACGGTCGCCACCAGGCCGATGTGCGTGGTGATTGCCGCCAGGGCCGAGAGAATGGTCAGCGGCTCGAAACGGTTGAGGTAATGCGGGCTGGATTTGGCGTGGATATGCAGGCTGTCGGCGATGAACACGAAGTCGAACTTGGCGGCTTCGGCCAGTTCAGTCTGCTGTTTGTAGAAACCAAAGCTGGTGCTGGCGTTGGGTTGGGCGTTCGGGTGGCGCCATTCGCCCCAGCCGTGACCGACACCGTGGACCATTGCACCCAATTTTAAATGGCGTGGCTTGCTCATGTTCTGCTCCTGATTAGCGCGAGGCTTGGGAAAGGGGGACACGCTTGGCGTTGAAGCTCTTGTCGAAGCCCTGTGACACGTCGATATGCTTGAGCAACAGGCCTTCTTTTTGGTAGGTGTCGGCGGTCGCTTGCAGGCCGCTGATGACCGCGTCGTCGATGGCGACTGGGGTCAGGTGGGTGTCCTTGGCGACTTCCACATGCACGGCCAGCGGCAGGCCGGTGATCTTGGCCTGGGCGGCAGCGTATTCATTGGGGTGCACGTTGGCCCAGGCATAGGCGCGATCAAGACGGGCGACAAAGTCATCCAGTTGCGCGCGCTTGTCGGCGATAGCCTGGCTGGTAGCCGCGAGGTACAGGTGATTGCTCAACAGCTTGTTGCCGCTGATCAGCACGCGGGCCTGGCTTTGCGAGGTGACCACGGTGGTATACGGGTCCCAGGTGGCCCAGGCATCGGCGGTGCCGTTATCCAGCACCAGGCGCGACTCGCTCGGCAGCAGGAAAATGAATTGCACATCCTGGGTGGTCAGCCCGGCGGTGGCCAGGGCCTTGATCGCCAGGTAATGGCCGATGGAACCGCGCCCGGTGACGATTTTCTTGCCCTTGAGGTCGGCGACGGTTTTGATCGGCGAGTCCTTGGGCACCAGTACGGCCGTGGTGTTTCGGCCTTCGGCGTGAATGATGCTGACCACCTTGAGCGACGCGCCGGCCCCCAGAGCGAACACGTAGGGCGCGTCACCGAGGGCGCCGATGTCCACGGCGCCGGCGTTCAGGGCTTCGCCCAGCGGCGAGGCAGAAGGGAACTCCGACCATTGGATCTGGTAGGGCACATTCTTGGCTTCGCCGGAGACTTCCAGCAGCGCCTTGATCGTGGATTTCTGATTGGCCACGCGCAGCGGTTGCAGGTCGGCGGCATGGCTGCTGCCGATCAGGCCGAAGGCGAGGGCGGTGCCCAGGAGCAGGCGCTTGAAGGGGGTGGTAAAGACCATGGGATACAGGCTCCAGGCAGATCAAGAAGGGGTTCGTTTACCTCCGCCTGGAGAAGGGGTCGGTGAGTGAGTTAACGTTATTCCCATAAAAACCCACTGTGAAGTTCTTTTTGGTTATATGTTAATTATCAAAATAATTCATTATGAGTAGATTGATTATTCGCTAATTGCATTTGCTGATGAGGTGCGGGCGAGCGCGAAGATGCCATCCATGCGCCAGTGCTCGTTGCGATGGGCAGGATCATCGGCCCATTCGTCCCACCCGGAGTCGCGGCGGTATTGGCCGAGCAAGCCGGCTTCACGCACTGCCACGGGGTCAGGATGACGCAGGTGTTCGACGTCCGGGTCGACGTACAGCGCGTCACTGCTGCAATACAGCTCGCACATGAAGCAGGTCTGGCAGGCGTGTTGGTCAGCAATCAGCGGTTTGCCTGTGGTGTCGGCGGCCAGCACATTGGTGGGGCACACCGCGACGCATTGGCCGCAGCCGTTGCACAGGTCGGAGTAGATCAGTTCGATCATTGGGGTTGGCCTAGATGGATTGAGTCAAAGCGCGCCTGTATCTGCTCCACACCCGACAGCCGCAGATGCGCGTCGTACTGCGAGCGCTGCCCAGGGGTGTCGCTACGCTGATGCATCCCACGGCTCTCCTTGCGCAGCGCCGCCGCGGTGTAGCACCAGCGCGCAGTGGCGGCCATGGCGGCGGTTTCGCGGGCGCGCAGGGGGTTGCCGGTGAGGGGCGTGGATTGCAACTGGTCCCAGACGTTATCGAGTTCACGCAACGAATGCTCCAGTTGATGGCCGCTGCGAAACAGGTTCTTGTCCAATGGATGCACTTCGGCCTGGATACGTTGGACCAGCTCTGCGCTGCCCCCCGAGGCACCCTCGAACCCGCGTAGCGCGCCGTGATACGCGGCCTTCTGCCGTGCCAGTCGCGCGGCTCCACGCCCGGCCCATTGCCCGGTCGACAGGGCCCACGCCGAGTTCTGCGCACCGCCGCCGGAGGTGGCGCCGGCAATCGGTTCACGGCTGGCAGCATCACCGGCAGCGAAGACGCCGGGCACGCTGGTCTGGCAGTCGTCATCCACCAGTCTCAATCCGCCAACGCCGCGAATGGTGCCCTCGGGATGCAGGGTCACGGCAAATCGCTCGCGGTAAGGATCAACCCCGCGTCGGTCAAACGGCAGCATCAAGTTCGGCTGGATACTCGGCAGTTGCGCGCGGATGTCCGCAGGGACCCGATTCAAGCGGCAATACACCGGGCCATTGAGCAGTGCCTTGGCCAGGTCCTCGGTAAAACTCGGGCCGCCATTGATGCCCAACGGACGATCCGCCGCATCGAAGTACTCACCAAAGCTGTACACCATCGAACGGGTCATGCTGCTGCCGGCCGCCGCGATGCAGTAGTAGTTGGAGAACTCCATGCCCGAGAGTTCGGCGCCGGCTTCGGCCGCCATCAGGTAACCGTCGCCGGTGTTGGTGTGGCTGCCCAGCAAGCGGGAGAGGAACGCACACCCTCCGGTGGCGAGCACCACGGCGCCGGAGCGGATCAACCAGTCGCCGCCGGCCTGGCGTCGCCAGCCACGGGCACCGACGACGCTGCCGTGGTCGTCGCGCAGCAGTTCCAGGGCGGGATGGTGATCGAGAATCTTCACGCCGCTGTCCAGCACCCGACGGCGTAGGCCGCGCAGGTATTCCGGGCCGCGCAGGCCACGGTATTGGGTCTGGCCCTGTTCGTTTTGTGGGAAGGCGTAGTAGTCGCTCAAGCCTGGCAGGCTGGTCCAGGTGGTCTCGATGGCGCGGGCCATCCAGCGTGCATCCGCCAGACCGTAGGCGGTGCCCAGGCGTTTGTCGATGGCGGCTTCGCGGGCGCCGGGTGGCACCCACCAATGGCCAGGCCCGGCGGTGGCGGTGACGCCGCTGGTGCCGCAGTAACCTTTGTCTACCAGGATCACGCTCACGCCTTCGCGTGCAGCGGCGATGGCGGCCCAGGTGCCGGCCAATCCACCGCCGACAATCAATACGTCACAGCTCAATTCAGTCATCGCCCAGGCCTCAGAAGTTGTACGCCAGGCGCGTGTAGTAATACGCGCCGCCAAAGCCGAAGGGCGAGAACTGCCCGTATTCGTAACCACCAGCCCAGTCCTTGATGCCTTTTTTGTCGGGGTAGACGTCGAACAGGTTGTTGGCGCCCAGGGCGATGGTGAAGTGCTGGTTGATGTCGTAGGCGGCGTCGATATCGCTGATCCACTTGGCGCTGAACGTGCGGTCGTTGATCGGGTTGTTGTCGCCTTCGGTGTAGCTGCCGAAGCGGGTCAGGGCCAGGTTGAGGGTGTAGGCGGTGACTTTCCAGTTGGCCGCCAGGATCAATTTGGATTGCGGTGTGGCGACGGTCAGGTCCTTTTGCAGGCGGCGGTCGAAAATCTGGTAGTTGGCGCCCAGGCCGGCCAGCGCGGGCGGGGTGTCCTGGAGTTTTTCGATCTTGGTCTGGTTCCAGTTGTACGCAAGGCTCCAGCGCACTTGGCCGTACTGGTCCAGTTGTTGGCGGTATTCGTTGATGATGTCGACGCCACGGGTGCGGGTGTCCACCGCGTTGGTGTAGTACTGCGCGTACAACCCGGGCGACAGGCCGTTGGCGACCAGCACCTGTGACACCGCCGGCCCGCCGAGCAGGCTGGTGGACACTATGCGGTCGCGGATGCCGATCTGGTACAGATCGGTGGTCAACCGGTAGTTCTGCGTGGGTTCGTAGGTGAAGCCGAAGCTGTAGTTCAGCGACTTCTCCGGCTTGAGTTTTTCTGCGCCCAACGCCTGGGCTTCAGGCGTGTCCACCGGCAACACTTTGACCGGCACCGAGACCTGCTGGCCGTTGACCACGCCGCCGGAGGTAAAGGTGGATGACGCGTAAATCGTCTGCGCCAGCGAGGGCGCACGGAAGCCGTTGTTGATCGTGCCGCGCAGGGCAAACTCAGGCGTGAGCTTGAAGCGTGTCGACAACTTGCCGCTCCAGGTGCTGCCGATGTCCTGGGTGTAGCGCTCGTAGCGCGCAGCGGCGCCGACGTACCAGCGGTCGGTCACGTCCAGGCCCAGGTCGACATAGCTGGCGACGTTGCTGCGGCTGATCTCCCCGGCATCCGCTGTGCTGGTGCCGTTGTACGAGGCCAGCCCCGGCAGCGGCGTCTGCCCGGCGAACGGGCCGCTCGGCAGCACGTAGTTGCCGGGCGTATAGGACGCATAGTCACCGGCTTCGATCTGGTACTTCTCCCAGCGATACTCAAAGCCGAACGCGGTTTGCAGCGGGTGGGCAAGGCCGATATCAAAGCGGCGGCTGAGGTCCAGGTTGTTGGTCCACTGGTCGAAGATCTGCGAGGCCAGGTTGAACGAGGTTGGGCTGGTGGGGCCCCAGGACGGGTTCAGCGTGTTGTTGGCATTGAGCGTGGAGTCGTCTTCGCCCCAGGTCGAGCTGATGTCGTAATCCCAACCGCCGACCAGGCCCTTGAAGCCGCCAGCGACCTGGAAGTCCTTGGTGCGGTTGCGTCGTTGCGCGTGTATGCCGTCGGGGTAGGGTGTGTTCGGGTCGCCGGCGAGGGAGGTGATTTCGTTGGGGCGGTAGTTGCCGGTGACCTTGGTGGTTTCCAGGTAGCTGGCGGTGGAGAACGAGTAGAACTTGAGGTCGTCCTGCAGCGGCAGTTCCAGGTTATAGCTGGCGTTGGTGACCTTCTCGCGGCCCAGGCCATAGCTGGGGTTCCAGCCGTGGCGGTTGACGGTCTGGTCGCGGCTGTCGGGTGCGGCGGCGCTGCCGTACAGGCGCCCGGTGGCGCTGCCGGTACGGTCGAAGGGTTCCTGTTCTTTGCTGTCCAGCGCCAGGTTGGCGAAACCGTCGTTGGGCAGCGCCAGGCCGTAGTTGACGGTCTGGTGCACGGTGTCGCCGTCGCCCGCACCGTAGCGGCCGAACGAGGTTTCGGCGCTGCCACCGCTGTCGTTTTCCTTGAGGATGATGTTGATCACCCCGGCGATTGCATCCGAGCCGTACTGGGCGGAGGCGCCGTCGCGCAACACTTCGATATGGTCGATGGCCGACACCGGGATCAGGTCCAGGTTGACCGGCACCGCCGCCGTACCGATGCGCGCGAGGTTGTTGATCAGCGCGGTGTTGTGGCGGCGCTTGCCGTTGACCAGCACCAGTACCTGGTCACCGGAAAGCCCGCGCATGGTCACGCCGCGGACCGACCATGAGGTGCCACCGCCGTTGATCGCCGGCAGGTTGAACGACGGCAACAGACGCGCCAGCAGTTCCTTGAGGCCGACCTTGCCACTGGCTTGCAGCTGCTCGGCGCTGATCACGTCGATGGGCGAGGGGCTGTCGGCGAGGGTGCGGGCCTGGTTGCCTCGGTTGCCGGTGACGACGACCGTGCCGAGGGTTTTGTCGGGGTCTTCGGCTTGGGCCGGGAAGTTGATGGCGAGCAGGCTCAGCGCTGCTGCGCAATAGTGAAAGCGCGATGGAGGCATGGGACTATTTCCGAAGGACGAGAGAGCGCCGCCGACCCTTTGTGGGAGCGGGCAAGCCCGCTCCCACAGGGGATCTTTGTTGTGGTTGAAAGGGCGTCAGGCCGCGTTGGCCGCTCTTACCCGATGCGGAATATCGTCATAGGCAATCAGCACCCGCTCCATGCGACGTGGGTAGTCGCCATAGTTGTAGACCGGGTAGTGCAGGGTGGAGCGGTTGTCCCAGAACGCCACCGAGCCGGGGCGCCATTTGAAACGCACCTGGTGTTCCGGCTTGTTGAATTCCAGCAGCAGACGGTCGATCAGTTGCTTGCTCTGTTGCGGCGTCCAGCCGATCACCGACGGGTTCTGCGAGAAGTTGATGAACAGGCCGTCTTCGCCGGTTTCCGGGTGGGTGCGTACCAGCGGGTGGGCGAGGATCGGGTAATCGTAGCCGACCTTGTCCAGGGACTTCTTGAAGTCGTGCACCACGTGCAGGTCGTCGATTTCGGCGCGCAGTTCATCCGGTAAGGCACGGTACACCGCACCGGCATCAGCCCACAGGGTGTCGCCGCCGACTTCTGGCAAGTCCACCGCACGCAAGACCGCGCCAAGGGTGGGTTGCAGCAACCAGCTGGTGTCGGTGTGCCAACGGCCACTGATGCGCGGGCCGTAGAGCTTGCGTTCGTCCTGGGCTTCGATCAGGTGCGCGTGCGGCAGCGTCGGGTCGTTCTGCTGGGTGGTGGGATGTACGTACAGTTCGCCAAACTCCTTGGCGAAGGCGATCTGCTGTTCGGTGTTGATCGCCTGATCGCGGAAGAACAGCACCTTGTGCTTGAGCAGCAGTTCGCGCAGTTCGTCACGCAGGGCGGTGGTCAGCGGCTGGCGCAGGTCGATGCCGGCGATTTCGGCGCCGATCGTGGGTTCCAGGCGGGTGATGTGCAGGGTCATGCGGGTGTCCTCTCATATGTGGGTTCAGCCTCCGCCTGGAGAGGGGTCGGATGTCGGGCCTGCACCCGGTGTGGGGGCAGGCAGGTTGGGTGAGTCAGATCACGTAGAAACCATGGGTGCCGTCGCGGGCCAGTTGGTCGACCAGGCCGAATTCCCAATCCAGATAGGCCTGCATGGCTTCTTTGGGGTTGTCGGTGCCCTCGTACGGGCGGCGGTAGCGGTCGATGCGCGGTGAGGCCAAGTGCGTTTCACCTTCTTCCAACGGCAGTTGCGCGTTGATCCAGCCAGCGGTGCCGTCCTGTAGCAGGAACACTTGCTTGCCGGTGATGGCTTCGACTTCGGCCACCGCCAGGCGCGCCAACTGGCTGCTGCCGCAAGTCAGCACGTAGCGTTGGGCGGCGGGCACCTTGGCCAGGGCCTGGGGCAGCTGCGCGCGGAGGGCCCACCAGGCACCGGGGATGTGGCGCTTGACGTAGTTGGCGCTGGCGGTGAAGTCCAGCACCACGGTGTCGCCATGGCCGAGCCAGTCGCTGAGGGTGTGCGGGCTGATCAGCTCGGCTTGGGCGGGCGTCGGAACCGGCGCAATCCAGGCGCCTTTCTCGCTGAAGTGCGCCGGTTGCAGGTTATCCAGTACGTAAACCTCCCAACCCAGCTGGGCCAGCCAGGAGGCGGACATATTGGCGCGCACACCGTCGTCATCCGCGAGTACCAGGCGTGCGCCACGCACACTGGCGACGTGGTCGGTTTCCTGCACCAACTGGCCGCCGGGCGTGGAGCGTGCGCCGGGCAGATGCCCGGCTTCAAACTCTTCCGGCGTGCGTACGTCGAACAGGTAAGTAGTACGCGTCGCTTCCTGCTGCCAGGCCTGCAGATCGGCCAGGGTCGCACGACCCACGCGGGCTTTGTCGGCAACGCGACGCGCATCGGCGGCGGCCACCTGGCGATGTTCTTCCGAGGTCGGCGCAAAACGGCGTGACTGACCATGGGCGAGTTTTTGCCCGGCCAGGGTCCAGCCGATGGTGCCGTTGCGCAGCGCCGACACCGGGTTGGCCACGCCGGCATTGATCAGCGATTGGGTGCCGATAATGCTGCGGGTGCGTCCGGCGCAATTGACAATGATGCGGGTGGCCGGGTCCGGTGCTAGTTCTCGGGCGCGCAACACCAGCTCGGCACCGGGCACGCTGATGCCGGTGGGAATGCTCATGGTCTGGTATTCGTCGAAACGCCGCGCATCGAGCACCACCACATCGGCCTGGCTATCGAGCAGGGCCTGTACTTCTTCGGCGGCCAGTGACGGTGTGTGCCGCTCGCTTTCTACCAGTTCACCAAACGCCTTGCTCGGCACGTTCACGTCGATGAACAGCTCGCCACCGGCCTTGCGCCAACCGTCCAATCCGCCTTCAAGCAGGCTGACCTGGGTGTAGCCCAAGGCGACCAGACGCTCGGCAGCCCGGGGCGCGAGGCCTTCGCCGTTGTCGTAGACGGTGACCTGGGTATAGCGCCGTGGAATGCGCGAATACACCTCCAGCTCCAGTTTGGACAGCGGTATGTTCGCGGCGAACAGCGGGTGGGATTCGGCAAACGGCGCCTCTTCGCGCACGTCGATCAGGGCCACTTCTTGATGGTCCAACAGGGCCTGGCGAAGCTGGGCAAAACTGCGGGTGGATACAGTCGTCATAGGGCAGGGCTCTTTTCTTTGGACAAATCCCAGATATTCGGGAGGAAGGCGTTGGAATAACCGGAGATAAACAGTTTCTCGCTGCCGTCGGGCTGGTACACCGCCCGGCGCACCGCACCGATATTGGCGCCGTACACATGGATACTGATGGACACCTGGTCGCTGTGGGCATTGCTCACCTGGTGGATGTCGCCGACCTTGGGCGACACGGCTTCAACCTGGCCCGGCACCAACTGGATCGGTTTGCCTTCAGCCACCAGGCGGCCATCCGGCGCGCGCTCGAAGCCTTGGGAAAATTCCGCACCGCGCAGCATGCCGATCAGGCCCCACACCCGGTGGTCATGGATCGGCGTGCTTTGCCCCGGCCCCCACACAAAACTGACGATGCTGAAGCGCTGGCGCGAGTCGGCATGCAGCAGAAATTGCTGATAGCGCTCGGGATCGGGCTGGGCGAACGCATCGGGCAGCCAGTCATCATGGCTGACCAGTTGCGCCAGTAGCTTGCCGCCACGGTGCAACAGGTCGCCTTCGCGTGGATTGCCGTCGATCAATTCCGCCAGGGCGCCGATGAAGGCTCTGAGTCTTTCGGGGTGCTTGGCCTGGGTCATGACAATTCCATGGTCGGTGGTGATGGGATTATCTAAGCATAATGTTTATAGTTAATATGCTATTTTTTAATGATTAGCTTATAGCTGAAGGTAATTTAGAACCGGTCTGAATAGCGTTAGACGTTATCGATCACAGCGTGGGCTATCCAGACAGCGTTCCTGCAACTATGCTTCGCACACATCTTAATGACTGTTCTCTATGTGCGGCCCAAATGAAAATTGACGATATCGATGCCTTTGTCGAAGTGATTCGTTGCCAGTCCATCAGCCATGCCGCCGAGTCGTTGCAACTGACCCAGCCGGCCATCACCCGCCGCGTGCAGAACTTCGAGCAGGCGCTGGGCGTGGAGCTGTTCGACCGCAACACCAAGCCCCTCAAGCCTACGCTTATCGGCACCCGCGTCTACGAGCAGTGCCGGCTGATCCTGCGCGAGATGGATGCGCTGCGTGAACTGGTGGCCACCGACGCACCGCCCACCGGCGTGCTGCGCCTGGGTGTGCCGCAGACCATCGGTGATGTGGTGCTGCTGGATGCGCTCAAGCACCTGCGTACCGAATACCCGGACCTGCGTGCCCAGGTCGCCACGGGCTGGGGCAGCCAATTGGTCGGCAAGATCGAGCGCGGCGAGCTGGATGCAGCGGCGGCGTTGTTCCCGGCGGGCAAGATCTTCCCGGACAACATCATCGGCGAGTCCATCGGCAAGATGGAACTGGTGGTGGTCTGCGCCAAGGCCCAACTGCCGAAGAAGCCCTGCAAGCTGGCGGATGTGTACCAGAACGGCTGGATCCTCAACCCGGACGGCTGCGGTTTCCGCGCGGGGTTGCAGCGGACCCTGTCCGATCAGGGCCTGGCATTGCGGGTGAACCTGGAGACGTTCGGTACTGAGCTGCAATTGGGCTTGGTGGCGGACGGCCTCGGCCTTGGCCTGGTGCCACGCCCGCTGCTGGAGCGCAGCGCACACCGCGAGCAACTGGCAGTGATGCCGCTCAAGGACTTCAAGCCGGTGATGGACCTGTGGCTGATCTATCCGCACTTCCTCGGTAACCTGCAGGGGCCGGTGGACGCGTTTGGCAAGTGGGTCGCGGCCTCGTTGCATAAGATCAAGGATGCAGCCTGATATGAAAAAAAATAATAATTAGCTTAGATTAAAATGTGCTTTTTATTATTTTTTTGCATCCCCTAGGCTTGCCTGGAAGTCCTTAAGGCCATCCAGGAAGTTTTGCCATGAGCAGCGTCACCTCGATTTCCAGCGTTTCCACCAATGTTCGCCAGCGCGTCACTCCGGAAGAATGGGAAGTGCGCGTCAAACTGGCCGCCGCCTATCGCCTGGCGGCCTTGTACAAGTGGACTGACCATATCTACACCCACTTCTCCGCCCGCGTACCGGGCCCGGACGAGCATTTCCTGATCAACGCCTTTGGCTTGTTGTTCGATGAAATCAGCGCGTCCAACCTGGTCAAGGTCGACCTTGATGGCACCATCGTCGACGACCCTACCGGCCTGGGCATCAACTATGCCGGCTATGTGATCCACAGCGCCATTCACGGCGCACGCCACGACCTGCAAGCGGTGCTGCACACCCACACCCGCGACGGTATTGCGGTGTCGGCACAAAAAGACGGCCTGCTGCCGATTTCCCAGCATTCCATTGGTTTCTCCGGGCGCGTGGCGTACCACGGGTATGAAGGCGTTGCCCTCGACCTTGACGAGCGTGAGCGGCTGGTCGCGGATTTGGGTGACAAGAGCGTGATGATCCTGCGTAACCATGGGTTGTTGACGGCGGGCGTCAGTGTTGAACATGCGTTCCAGCAGCTGCAGCAGTTGGAGCGTGCGTGCAATATCCAGGTCGCGGCGCAGGCGGCGGGGAATGCGGAGTTGATTTTCCCGCCGAGGGAGGTGGTGGAGAAGGTTGAGCAGCAGGCCAAGGTGTTTGCCAGTGGTGATGGGCCGGGTGTGGCGCGGCATTGGAATGCGTTGATCCGGCAGTTGGAGCGCAGTGATACCGACTACAAGAACTGAATCTTCAATGGGGGAGTTGGCTCACCAACTCCCCTGGGGATCAAGCCACTTGCTGGGCCTGCGCGCGTTCAGCGATCAGCTGGCGGGTGAGAGGAATCAGGCGCTTGCCATAGTCAATGGCATCATTCAACGGATCAAACCCACGGATCAGGAACGTGGTGATCCCCAGATCGTAGTAATCCACCAACGCCTCCGCGACTTGCTCAGCGGTGCCTACCAGTGA
The DNA here is from genome assembly GCF_049896305.1 of Pseudomonas sp. DWP3-1-3b3. Lineage (NCBI taxonomy): Bacteria > Pseudomonadati > Pseudomonadota > Gammaproteobacteria > Pseudomonadales > Pseudomonadaceae > Pseudomonas > Pseudomonas sp. DWP3-1-3b3. The sequence continues at coordinate 28,262 of NZ_JAFCUA010000017.1, forward strand.
AGTGGAGTTGCCCTGTGCACCGAGCAACCCCGCAATCCCCGTCCACAAACGCTTATCCAGCCGCGATCCCTGCGCCGCCGCCGCGAGCAGCCGGCGCGAGCCTTCATTCGGCGGTTCACGCCGTACAAAGCCATTTTTCTCGGCCAACTCGGTGGCCTGCTGCAAGATGCGCTCGGCCCGTGCCCATGCCAGTTCTTCGGTCTCGGCAAGGATCGGCCGCAACGACAAACTGAAACGAATCGTACGCCCATGCTTGGCCGCTTCGGCACGCACTTGGGTCACGATCTCACGCACTTGTTCGTAAGTTTCGCCCCACAGCGCGTACACATCGGCGTGCTTGCCCGCCACTTCGATCGCGGCTTTGGACGAACCACCAAAGTACAGCGGGATGTGCGGTTGTTGCGGCGACTTCACCGTGGAATGCGCACCTTCGACCTGATAATAGGTGCCCTTGAAGTCAAAAGGCTGTTCGCGGGTCCATTCCTGGCGCACCACGCTCAGGTATTCGTCGGTACGGGCGTAGCGTTCGTCTTTACCGATGTGGCTGCCGTCGGCGCGCAATTCGCGATCATCGCCGCCGGTGATGATATGCACCGCCGTGCGTCCACCGTTGAACACGTCCAGGGTGGCGAACTGGCGTGCCGCCAAGGTCGGCTGGGCGAAGCCGGGGCGATGTGCGATGAGGAATTGAAGTTTTTCGGTCACGCTGGCGGCGTGGGAGGCGATCAGCGTGCTGTCCGGGCTGTTGGAGTGGAAGGCCACCAGTGCGCGGTCGAACCCGGCCTCTTCGTGGGCGCGGGCCACGGTCTCGACATAGTCGGGTTGCAGGGTCGGGCCGCTGCGCGGGTGGATCTCGGAAGCGTGATGGCCGCCGATGTAGCCGATGAATTCGATGCTCATGGTCTGTCCTTGTCTTGGGTGTGATTGGCACCTCCACCGGGCAGGGGGTCGGTTATTCGCGTCCAAAGTAGGGGCAGGGGGCAGGGCTGTAAAATGCCGATTGGTTCTAACCTAATTATTAAAATGTAGAATCATGATTTGGCTTTTGCATCAGTAATTTGCATTTTGTGCGCATTAGGTTATTCCTACAAAGACTTTCACGACGGTTTTTTATGCGATTAGCATGAACCTGCAACGGCGCGCCTGGCCGTGACTTTTAGGGAATGAAAGCCTGATGAGCGAGACGATCACCGTCAACAAACGCGAGAGCGCAGCGAAAGTGGTGCGCACCTGGCGCCCTCCCGATGCCTTGCTACGGCTGATCAGTCCTATTGTGTTGTTGCTGCTGTGGGAGCTGGCGTCGCAAGTGGGCTGGATTCCTGCACGGGTCATCGCGGCGCCCTCGCAGATTGGCGGGACGTTATGGGCGATGATCGCCTCCGGCGAGCTGGGCAAGCACCTGCTGGTGTCGTTGCAGCGAGCGTTGTTTGGTTTGAGTATCGGCGTAAGCATAGGTGTGGTCGCGGCGCTGATTTGCGGCCTGTCCAAGCGCGGCGAGGTGGTCCTCGATTCGCCAATGCAGATGCTGCGCACCATCCCGTCCCTGGCCCTGGTGCCGCTGTTTATCCTGTGGTTCGGCATCGGCGAGTTCACCAAGATCGCGCTGATCGTGACGGGCACGACCTTCCCGGTTTACCTCAACCTGTTCGCCGGTATCCGCAATATCGATCCCAAATTGATCGAGGCCGCCAACACGCTGGGCCTCAACCGGCGTGAGCTGATCTGGCATGTCATTCTTCCAGGCTCGCTGCCGTCTTTCTTTGTCGGCCTGCGCTACGCCCTGGGCATTTCCTGGCTGGCCCTGGTGTTTGTCGAACAGATCAACACCACTGCCGGTATCGGCTTCCTCGCCAGTGACGCGCGCGACTTCATGCGCACCGACGTCATCGTCATCTGCCTGTTGATCTACAGCGTGCTCGGCCTGTTGATCGACGGCCTGATCCGCACCCTCGAACGCTTCGCCCTGGCCTGGCGGCCATCCTTTGTGAGGAACTGACATGTCGACGCTAGAAGCTCCCGTACAACTGCGCAACGTGGTTCGCCAGTTCGGCCAGCAGCGGGTCATCGATGGCCTGGACCTGGACATCGCCCCCGGCGAATTCGTGGCCTTGCTCGGCGCCAGCGGTTCCGGCAAGACCACGTTGCTGCGCAGCCTGGCCGGCCTCGACAGTATCGACAGCGGCCAACTGCGTGTGCCCAAGGCGCGAGCGGCGGTGTTCCAGGAGCCGCGCCTGATGCCGTGGAAGCGCGCCTGGAAAAACGTGGTGCTCGGCTTGCGCATTCCCGACGCCAAGGCCCGTGCCGTGCAAGCCTTGACCGAAGTCGGCCTGGCCCATCGCCTGGAGGCCTACCCGGCCACCCTGTCCGGCGGCGAAGCCCAGCGCGTGGCCCTGGCCCGTGGCTTGGTGCGCGAGCCCAAGTTGTTGCTGTTGGATGAACCGTTCGCCGCCCTCGACGCCCTGACCCGCATCAAAATGCACCGCCTGATCATCGAGCTATGGCGCAAGCACACCCCGGCGGTGTTGTTGGTGACCCATGATGTGGACGAGGCGATCCTGTTGGCCGACCGGGTGATCGTGCTGGCAGATGGCAAGGTGGCTGAGCAACTGACGATTGATCTTCCCCGCGCACGGGATACCGGCCAGGATGGCTTCCAGGCCATCCGCGCGCGCCTGCTGCACCTGCTCGGCGTGGAAGTGGGCATACCGGCGGCTCGGCCGACCGCGGTCAGCCTGCGACGGGTGGCCCAAGGCTGACCCTCGATAACGTTGTATTTCCCTCGACACTGAGGTCTGATGGGCGCCGAAAACGGCCACGTCAGATTGGGGACATATGCGGGCAGAACTTGCGCAATATGGCGGTATCACCGTCATGATTCCGGCCGCCATCATCATTGCCGTGTGGCTCAGGTATTCCAACCCTCGGGCGCTTCGAGCCTGGATCATTACCGTCGGTGTCACGTATTCGATCGTCGCGTTCAGCAAGTTGCTGTTCAAGGGCTGGGGCTTGTCCTTCCAGCACCTGGACATTGCCGTGCTCAGTGGTCATGCCATGAATACGAGCTTGATGGTCACCGTGGCACTCAGCCTGGTGGCGCGCCAGTTCAACCCGGCGCTGCGCTGGCCGGCGGCGGTAGCAGGGCTATCGGTCAGTGCCTGGTTCAGCGCCTACTGTGTCGCCCCTTACATCCATCCGCTGAATGAAGCGTTGGCCGGTGCAGCGTTGGGCGCTGTAGCGGCGGTGGTTTTTCTGCGGTGGATCGAAACCGCCGATGTGAAAGTGTCTCCCTCGTTTATCGGCGGTGGCCTGGTGTTCTTGCTGGCGTGCGCCCTGGTGCCCAAATATAACGCCGAGTTGCTGCTCAATCGTGTGGCAATCACCCTGTCAGGTTCCGACCAGGCTTACCAGGAACCTTCCTGGCGGTTGGACGCGGCGCCTGGAAAGGCACGATAAGTTACTGGGGGATGTGCGCTCGACTACCCGTGGGCTGGGGCGGAATTAATCCTGCAGCGCCAAGGCGAATGCCTCGGGTGTCGGGCTCTGCGGCCAGCATGGCACGCCGTCCGGTAACAGCAGCCATGGCTGTTTACGACTGACCCAGATATGCGCGGCCGGTGCCAGGGCCGGGCTGTCGTGCAACGTGCCGACCCGCAAAACCCGCAGGCCCGGCGCGGCGCTGGTGGTGTTGCTGATACGCGTATGGCACCGCGCGCACAACTGGTGGGTCGAGTGTTGGCCTTCCATGTCGTAGGCGTATTCGGTCAGCGGCCCCTCGACGGTCAAGGCGTCCGCTGGCAGCAGTGCGTGCAGAGCGAATGCGCTGCCGCTCCAGGTCTGGCAATGGCGGCAGTGACAGGCATAGATGGCAGGTAGCGTCGGCAGCTCTAACTGATAGGTGACAGCGGCGCAGCGGCATTGGCCAGTGAATATCATCGACTTCCAGTCCTTTCCTGTGAGCGTGGGCGCAAGGCCCATCGGGTATGCTCGCCAGCTTGCCCCAATGGCAACCCAAAGAACATTCGCCAAAATGGCCCACCGGCTCACAGGAAATGTATGAACGCCCCTCAACTTCAATGGGAAACCCAGCGCGCTTTCCTGGCTGTGTTGCGCACCGGCAGCCTGTCGGGTGCGGCACGCTTGCTCGGCATCGCCCAGGCCACCGCGCGACGGCGCATCGAGGCGCTGGAACAGAGTGTGGGCGTCAGTCTGTTTATTCGTTCGCCCCAAGGCTTGCTCCCCACAGACATGGCCCGCGAACTGATCGGCCATGTGGAAGCCATGGCCGTTGCCGCCAATGCCTTCAACCGCGCGGCCTCGGCGGACAGCGCGTTGGCCGCTGGTACGGTGCGGCTTACCAGCGGGCAGTTACTCGGCGTTGAGGTTCTACCGCCACTGTTGCGTACCCTGCGCCGCAGCCATCCGCAATTGGCCATGGAGTTGAGCGTGTCCAACCGCCTGCAGGCATTGGCCCTGCAAGAGGCCGACGTCGCGGTGCGCATCCGGCGGCCCACCGAGTCCAGCGTGGTCACCCGCAAAGTCGGTGACTTGCACGTCGGGCTCTATGCCACGCCCGAATTGCTGGCAGAGCAGGGAGTGCCGGACTCGATCGTGCAATTGAAGGATTTCCCGTTGATCGGGCCAGACCGCAACCTGGCAGAAATCGAATTGCTCCAGCAGCAGGGTTTCGACTGCACCAGTGAGCGCACGCAGATTCGTACCGATGACCACCTGGCGCAACTGGCGGCCTTGCGTGCTGGCCTGGGCATTGGCGTATGTTCCGGTCAACTGGCCCGGCGGTATGGCCTGGTGAGGGTGCTGCCGCAGCAGGTGGGTTTCGACGTGGATGTGTGGGTGGCCATGCACCAGGACATGCGCCGGGTGCCGAGGGTGGCGGTGGTATTCGAGGCGGTGGGGGCGGGGTTGGCGGAGTTCCTTACGACGCCGTCCGCCTCTGTTGGGCGCTAGCTCAACGCCGCAACTGCCTTTCACCCTCTATGCAGCCCACCAAAAATTCCATCACCACCTTCACCAGCGGTGACCTGCGCATATCCGGATAAACCGTGAGCCAGATATCCCGCAGCGGGCCGTCGGTCGCGGTGGGCAGCTTGACCAACAACGGGTCGTGATCGCCCACCAAGGTCGGCAACACCACCGCGCCCACCTGGGCGCGCGCGGCCATTTGTTGCGTGATCAGGTCGCTGGCGGCAAAGGCGATTTCTCGGAGGCCGCGCAGCTGATGCATCCAGGCCTGCTGGGGCAGGTGGTCGCGGCTGCTGTCGTAGGCGATAAATGTCCACTGCTCGGCGGGTTTTTGCAGGAAGCCTGGCGGGCCATAGAGCCCGAAGCGCACCACGCCGACCTTCCGGCGCACCAGGGCGTCTTCATCGGGACGCACGGTGCGCAGGGCGATATCCGCCTCGCCTTTGTCCAGCGCGGCCAGTTGCGTGGAGGGCATCAACACCAGATTCAACTGCGGGTATTCGGCACGCAAGCGGGCTACATGGGGTGCGATGCAGTGGTTGGCAATGGACGGCGGGCAACTGACCCGCACAGTGCCGGCCATTTCGATGGACGCCACCCTCGACAGACGCATGACCTGTGTGGCCAGTTCACCCATGCCCGCCGCCAGTTCAGCCAGCGCGATGCCCTGTGCGGTGAGAGGGCGGCTGCGCGGCAGGCGGTCTACCAGTTTGACGCCCAGGGATTTTTCCAGGGCATCCACACGGCGGCCGACCGTGGCATGTTCCACTTGCAACTCACGGGCGGCGGCCGACAGCGACTGAGTCCGCGCCAACACAGTGAAGTAATACAGATCCTGCCAGTCGAACATCGGGTTGTTTCCGCACAGAGGCTGGGATGGTTTGGGGAATTTTCCTACTGATAGCGTCGTTTTACCATGGCGACTTCCCAGTGCAAACGGAGTTGTTCCCGATGAAAGCCATTACCTTGCAAACCTACGGCGGCCCGCAAGTCGCGCAATTACATCTGGATGTGCCGAAACCGCAGCTGTTGGCGGGACACGTGCTGATCAAAGTGGCGTGCGCCGGGATCAACTTCATGGACATTCATACGCGCCAGGGCAAATACGCCCAGTCGACGACCTACCCGGTGCGTCTGCCCTGCACCTTGGGCATGGAGGGCGCGGGCGTGGTGGTGGAAGTGGGCGACGGCGTCAGCCAGTTGGCCGTAGGTGACCGGGTGGCTTGGTGCATCGCTTGGGGCGCCTATGCCGAATATGCGCTGGTACCTGTGGCCAAGGTCGCGCAGATTCCCAATGCCATCGCCTTCGATCAGGCGGCCGCGGCGATGTTCCAGGGCTGCACCGCGCATTATCTGATTGATGATGTGGCCCGCTTGGGCGCAGGCAGCACCTGCCTGGTGCACGCCGCCTCCGGCAGCATCGGTCAGCTGTTGGTGCAGATGGCCCGGCACTTGGGCGCTACGGTGTTCGCCACCGGCAGCACCGCCGAGAAATGCGCGATTGCCCAAGCACGCGGCGCCCATCAAGCCTGGCTGTATGACGACGGCCGCTTTGCCGACCGTGTGTTGCAGGCCACGCACGGGCAGGGTGTGGATGTGGTCTTCGACTCACTGGGCAAAAGCACCTTGCGCGACAGTTTTCGCGCTTGCCGTACACGCGGACTGATCGTCAATTACGGCAATGTCTCGGGTTCGCTGACGGACCTGGATCCGATTGAACTGGGCGAAGCGGGCTCATTGTTTCTGACGCGTCCACGGCTCGCGGACCACATGGCTGAGGGTGCCACCGTGCAGCGACGGGCCAATGCGGTGTTTTCGGCAATGCTTGAAGGGGCTTTGACGGTGGAAATCGAAGGGCATTACACGCTGGAGACCGTGCAGCAGGTGCATGCGCGTATCGAAGCGCGGCAACAGATTGGCAAGGCAGTGCTGTGGGTCGACCGCGACCTGCATTGAACGAGGGCGAAAAAAAACCGGCTGATCAGGCCGGTTTGGGGTTCCCGCCAGCAGCGCGGGGTTAAACGTTGTTGCCTTGCAGGCGATCAGCACCGCCTTCAGCCAAGCCACGTTCTTGCAGGCGATCAGCACCGCCTTCAGCCAGGCCGCGTTCTTGCAGACGATCAGCGCCACCTTCGGCAACACGACGTTCCAGCAGGCGGTCCGAGCCGTTTTCGGCAACGCGGTTACCTTGCAGGCGGTCCGAGCCACCTTCTGCAACACGGCTTTCAATCAGTCGATCCGAGCCGCCTTCAGCGACAACAGGGTGAGCAAATGCGTTGGCAGCAAGTACCGAGAAAGCGAGGCTAAGCAAGATTTGGCGTTTCATGTGGGTGTGCTCCGAGTGTTTTAGTTGGGTTGTTGCGGGTATGGGGTTGATGTTACGCGTTGCATTTTTTAAGAGAACTTCATTGGGCTGATGGTGACTATCGACGCCAGCGATGGCTCCTTTCGGCGAGCCATCGCACGCCCGGTCATGGCATCTGCGGCAGTTCCTGCGGGCGCAGGTCGAACACCAGTACTTCGGCGTCCTCGCCCTGGCTCAAATGAATCTGCCGTTCATCCCGCACGCGGGCGCCGTCGCCTTCCTGCACGCGCTGGCCGTTGACTTCAACGCTGCCACGGGCCACATGGATGTACACGTGGCGATCCGGTGCCAGGTCCAGGGTGGCGGTTTCGTCGCCATTGAACAGCCCGGCATAGACCCGTGCGTCTTGGCGCACGCTGAGGGAACCGTCGTTGCCATCCGGCGAGATGATCAACTGCAAGCGCCCACGTTTCTGCGCCTCGCTGAAGTGCTCCTGCTGATAACGCGGTTCGGCGCCGGCTTCATTCGGCACGATCCAGATTTGCAGGAAGTGCACGCCACGGGTCTGGCTGTGGTTGAACTCGCTGTGGGCCACGCCGCTGCCGGCGCTCATCAGTTGCACATCGCCGGGACGGATCACCGAGCCGGTGCCCAGGGTGTCTTTGTGTTCCAGCGCGCCTTCCAGCACATAGGAGAAGATCTCCATGTCGCGGTGCGGGTGCTGGCCGAAACCTTTGCCGGCCGCAACACGGTCATCGTTGATCACCAGCAGGTCGGAAAAACCCTGTTCTTTCGGGTTCCAGTAGTTGGCAAACGAGAAGGTGTGGAACGACTTCAACCAACCGTGATTGGCGGCGCCGCGTTCGGAAGCTTTGCGAAGGGTCAGCATGGTCTTGTCCTCAAGTGGGAGCGGGCTGCGGCATGCAGGGCTCCGGCGTTGAGAAGAAGGTTAATGGTTATCCTGAGATTCATTAAGAAGCTGAAATCTGAATAACTGTCTCATTCAAGTTGACAGTGGTGAACGTGTAATAATGGCCGCCGCATTCCTTATCGATGGACCTTTCTTGTTATGAAAACCGTGGCCATGGCGCTGTTTCCGGACTTCCTCCTGCTCGACATGGCCGGGCCGCTCGAAGTGTTTTCCATTGCCAATCGCTACCTGCCAGCGGCGGATCACTATCAGATCCTTACCCTCGGCACCGAGCCTGGCCCGTTGCGCGCCTCCAATGGCGTCGCGGTACAGACCGACCTGCTGCTGGACCAGGCCCAGGATGCCTACGACCTGCTGCTGGTGCCCGGTGGTCCAGGTGCCTACAACGAATGCCACCCCGCGTTATTGCCCTGGCTCAGGGCTGCGGCGCCACGGGCACGGCGCTTTGGTTCCATCTGCACCGGCGCCTTTGTACTCGGGCATGCCGGGCTGTTGGACGGTCATCGCGTGACCACCCACTGGCACTACACCGAGCGGCTGATCAAGGCGTTCCCCAAGGCGATTGTCGAAACCGACCGTATCTATTTGCAGGACGGGCGCCTGATTACCTCGGGTGGCGTCACCGCGGGTATCGACCTCGCGCTGTCAGTGGTAGCCCAGGACCACGGCAAGCAGGTCGCCGTCGAAGTGGCCAAGGTGTTGCTGGTGGTGATGAAGCGCCAGGGCGGCCAGGCGCAGTTCAGCCCGATGACGGCGGCGGTGGCGCTCCAGGAAACCGCGATTACCCGCGTGCAGCAGCATGTGCTGGAGCATCTCGACCAAGCCTTCACCATCGAGTCCATGGCTGAGCTGGCCGGCATGAGCGCGCGGCATTTTGCGCGGCTATTTGCCAAGGATGTGCAGATGACGCCGATGGCATTTCTGCAAGGCGCGCGCATCGACCGCGCCCGGCAATTGCTGGAAACCACCGACCTGCCGCTCAAGACCGTGGCTTTTCACGCAGGCTTCGGCAGCGTGCGGCACATGCGTTTTCTGTTCAGTGAAAAACTGGGCCTCAACCCGACCCAATACCGACAGCAGTTCAGTTAACGACAGAATGTCCGTCTCGCGCACCCGAATGTCCGTATCGCTCCCCGCGCCAGCATTGTCCTGTCATCGCCAACTGGCAAGATAGCGGCAAGCCCATGGAAAAGGATGCGCGAACGCCCAAGGCCGGGTGTTTCAGCGCTTTACACAGATGAACAACCCGCAGGCGATTGAGGCTGAAGGCACGGTGCGTTTCGGCGCCTATGTCTTTCACCGGCAACAACGTCTGGTCAGCAAGGCAGGCTGGCCGGTGCCTTTGGGTGGGCGGGCGCTGGATATCCTCACGGTGTTGCTCGAAGCGCCTGGGCAGTACATCAGCAAGGCCACCTTGATCGAGCGCGTGTGGCCGAACAGTGTGGTGGAAGAAAACAACCTGCGGGTGCACATCGCTGCACTGCGTCGCGCCCTTGACGGGCAGCGCTTCATTCTCAACGATCCGCAGCGTGGCTACTGTTTCGCCGCCCCCGTGCACGGCGTTGTGCCGGCCGCGTTACCCCGGCATAACCTCGCCGTACGCCTTAGCCCGGTGATGGGCTGCGATGAACTGTTGGGTGTGCTGGTACGGCGCTTGTCCGGCCAACGCCTGATGACGCTCAGCGGGTGTGCCGGCGTGGGCAAGAGCAGCCTGGCCCTGGCGTTGGCCGAGCGGGTGCTGCCGCGTTATCGGGACGGCGTGTGGTGGGTCGACCTGGCCACGGTGGAAGCGCCGATGAGCATGTTGCGCCACCTGGCTTTGGCGCTGCACCTTGAACCCTGCGCCAGCGCGGCTGAACTGGGCCGGCAATTGGCGACCCGTCAGTTGCTGCTGGTGCTGGACGGTGCCGACTTGCTGCTCGGCGCCTGCCGTCACCTGGTGCGCGTGCTACGCGAAGCGGCGCCCCAGGTCAGTGTACTGGTCAGCAGCCGTGAAGCCCTGCAAGTCCCCGGCGAATGGGTGCAGCGCGTGCCCCGGCTGGCGGTGCCTGCGCCGTCAACGCTGGGCAGTGTCGAGGAGGCGATGGTAAACCCTGCGGTGCAAGTGTTCGTCGCCCGAGTACGTGCGGCTCAGCAAGGCTTTGTGCTGCGGCCTCAGGACCTGGCCCCGCTGCGTGACATCTGCCGGCGCCTGGATGGTATTCCCCTGGCCCTGGAGCTGGCGGCCGCTCAAGTGGACGCCCTGGGTGTGCGGGGATTGCAGCAGCAATTGTGCAAAGGCGTACAGGTACTGAGCCGGGGCCGGCGTACGGCGGTGGAACGTCATCAATCCCTGAGCGCCGCCCTGGACTGGACTTACCAGCGCTTGAGCCTGCCGGAGCGCTGGCTGTTCCTCCAATTGAGCCTGTTCAAGATGGCCGTCACCTTGCCCACCTTGAGCGAACTGGTCACCGGCACCGAGTTGGAACATGCCGACCTGGCCTACCTGCTGGAGCGTCTGGTCAGTACTTCGTTGCTGAGCCTCGAACCGGGCCCTGGCAATGCCCGTTACCGCCTGCTCAACTGCGTGCGCAGCTATGCCCTGACGCAATTGCGCGACCCGATGCAGGTCGCGCGTTTGCAGCAGGGCTATGGGCATTATCTGGGGCCGTTTTCAGGCCGGCCGTTTGTCCTGCAGCTCGTCGAGCAGGCGGCGTACGCGGACTAGGTCCTGGGTGGCAAAGCCTTCAGTGAACCGCGCGTAAATCGAACTCAGCAGATCCCGCGCCGGCTGCACGCGGCCTTGCGCCTGCCACAGCCTTGCCAGTGAGGTGGCACAGCGCAACTCCCAGGCAAGCGCGCCTTGCTGGTGTGCCAGGCCCAAGGCTTCCAGCAGCAGCGTTTCGGCCGCACGGCGATCTGTCAGGCTGTCGGCACGCACCCTTAGAATCTCCGGGGTACACCAACCTGCGAGGCCATTTCTGGCGCGTTCAAATAGCCCGTCACTGACCTCGATGGCGTTGAACGTCACCAGGATGTCCTCGACCAGGCCCAGCCCCTGCACATCGGCCATCGGCAACGTGCCTTCGTAGCAGCGCGCCCAAGTCTGGAACAGCTGCACCGAGTGCTTTTGCGATTGTTGCAACAGTTGGTCCAACTGCTCGCGTGCCACCTTGTTGTCGCCGTTGTAGTAGGCGATGACCACCCCGGCCAGGGCCAAGGTATAGCAGATCGACGTACCATGATTGATGTTCAAGGCCAGCGCCAACGCCTGGCTGGCGATGCGCCACGCGCGCTCCGGGTAACCCCGCAGCCACAGGATGCGCGCGAGGATGGTCAACGAGGCGACGCTCTGGTCGTACTGCACGCCAAAACCGTGGGTAAAACGGTTGAGATGACCGCTGTGGGCCATGCGCTGGATCACCTGTTCGGCATTGTGCTGCGCCAGCGCCTGGTTGCCGGCGAAGTGTTGCGCTAATACCCGCAGGCGTTGGGCGCTGAGGGCCAACAGGGGCTCGGCCTCGGGACCCAGGCGGTCGAAGTGCAGGCTTTGCGCCAAGGCCTCAGGGTAGTCGCCGCAGCACAGGTTCACCGCCATCTGGCCCGACACTGCACGCAGTTGGCCTGCCAGATCCTTGCCGGCTTCCGCCAGGCGCCGGGCACAACGGAAGGCTTCGATGGTCTGCGGCGTGCCGCCCTGGGTGTGATAGGAAAAACTGCCCAGCGCCAACTGCAAGGCCATGTTCAAGCGTTGGCTCGGCCTACTCGACTGACCCAGCCGCGCGAGGGCCTTGCCTACGTATAAACCCTGGTCACGCAGCAGCGACAGCTCCTGCCACAACGGCATCGCACTCACCGTGAGGCGCATGCCCAGCACGTGCACGCCCTGGTCACTCAGGCTCCAGTCGAGGGCGGCCCGGATGTCTTCGCGCAGGGGCGCGTAGCGGTCGATCCAGGGTTGGGTCGCGGTCAGTTCCCAATCGTCCTGGGCCTGGTGCATCAGCGCCAGGCAGCGTTCGGCGTGGCGCTCTCGGGTGGGGTCGAGTTCATCGGCGACGCTGAGTTTCTCCAGGGCGTAGGTGCGGGTGATGTCCAGCAGGCGATAGACCATCTCGTCATCGCCGGCTTCCACATTGAGCAGGGATTTGGCGACCAATTGAGTGATGGAGCCCAACACTTCGGTCGGTGCAATCTTTTCCCCGGCAATCACCGCTGCCGCGCTGGCCAGGCTGAAACCGCCGCGAAACACCGCCAGGCGCCGCAGGCAGATCTGTTCGCAGGCGGTCAGCAGCTCAAAGCTCCAGTCCAGCGTGGCGCGCAGGGTTTGATGGCGGGGCAGAGCGTTGCGCCGGCCACGGGTCAGCAGGCGGAAATTGTCCTCCATCTGCACCAATAGCCCTGGCAAGCCAAAGCGCTCGATCTGCGCCGCCACCAACTCGATCGCCAACGGAATGCCGTCCAGGCGCTGGCAGATATCGATTGCCAGCGGCAGCTCGGCTTCGCTCAGTTCAAAGCTGTCCTGATGGGACATGGCCCGCTCGATCAACAATTGCAGGGCGGGGTAGCCCAGTGCCTGCGCGCGGTTGCCGGTGACGGGCGGGCAGGCCAGTGGTTCCAGGCGCTGCACGGACTCGCCCTCGGCGCGCAATGCCTCCCGGCTGGTGGCCAGGATGTGCAGCCTGGGCGCATGGCGTAGCAGGGTCTCGCTGATCAGGGCGATGTCGTCAAGCAGGTGCTCGCAGTTGTCGATCACCAGCAGCAGTTGGCGCTCCTGCACGTTGCGCGCAAAGGTGGTCAAGGGTTCATGCTCGGCGTGGGGGAGATCGAGCAGGGCTGCCAGGTTGGGCAGGATCATCGATGGCGCGCTCAAAGGCGCCAGGTCGAGCAGGCGAATGCCGTCGCGGTAATGGCCGATCAGCAATTCCGCCACTCTCAGCGCGACGGTGGTCTTGCCGATGCCACCGGCGCCGGTCAGGGTGATAAAGCGTTGTTCCGGCAGTTGCTGCACCAGGCTGTCGATCAAGGCCTGACGGCCGATCATCCGGGTACGCCGCAACGGCAGGTTATGGCAGGGACGTTGTGGGGCACCTTCGGAAGGCGGCGTCATCGGTTCGATGCTCAGTGGCGCAACAAAACTGTAGCCACGCTGGGCCACGGTCACGATATAGCGCTGCCCGGCCTGGCCATCGCCCAGGGCCTTGCGCAACGCCGCCATATGCACCCGCAGGTTGCCGTCTTCCACCACGCTTTTGGGCCAGACGCGGGCGATCAATTCCTGCTTGCTCACCACGTTGCCGGCCTGCTCCAGCAGGATCAGCAGGATCTCCACCGCGCGCCGTCCCAAGCGTAACGGGCGACCCGCCTCCAGCACCAGGCGTTGGCGCGGGTGGATGCGATAGGGGCCGAAATGCACGGCCTGGTCGCCGGGATCGCTCATGGGGGGGCATGCTCGGGAAATGGGGAGCGGCCAGCATATTCCAGGTACGCACCGACCACTAGGCTGCGATCACTTGAGGCTTGTGGCGCGAGTGGTGATTTCGCCAGGTCATCGGGTTGACACCTTCGCTGCGGGTGAACATATGGCAGAAGTGCGCCTGGTCGCAAAAACCGCATTCCAGGCTGATTTGCGTCAGGCTCAGGGATGAGCCGGTGATCAGCTCCTTGGCGCGCTGGATACGTTGTTGACGGATCCACTCCTGTGGCGACAACCCGGTGGTGCACTTGAACGCCCGGGAAAAATGGCTGCGCGACAACGCGCAGGCCTGGGCCAGGTCGGCAATGGCCAGGCTTTCGCCGAGGTTGGCCAGGATCAGTTGCTTGGCGATGTGCTCGCGCCGAGGGCACAGGCCTCCGGTGGCGGACAAGCGAGGGGCATATTGCTCGAGTCGGGCCATGACAAATATCCGCAGTCGATGGGAGCGTTCCCGGTGAATGGATGCAGTGTAGACGCCACTAATCTTGTTGCTGGACCGTCCGGCTGACGAGTTAATCGTTGTTAATTTCGCCAGGTACGCAGGTGGAAAAGACAGCACAGGCATGCAATGCAACTCGGGTTTTGCGTGCTTATCTGTGGGCTTGCCAACCGTTTGGATAGCCCCATGAACCGCAACGACCTGCGCCGCGTCGACATGAACCTGCTGGTGATTTTCGAAGCCCTGATGTTCGAGAAGAACCTGACCCGTGTCGCCGAAAAACTCTTTATGGGCCAACCGGCAGTGAGTGCGGCATTGGGGCGTCTGCGCGATTTGTTCGACGACCCGTTGCTGTTGCGTAACGGGCGGGGCATGGAGCCCACGCCACGCGCCGTGGCGATACTCAAGGAGTTGCAACCGGCCATGGACACCATCTCCGGCGCGGTCAGCCGTGCCAAGGATTTCGACCCTTCCAGCAGTTGTGCAGTGTTTCGCATTGGCCTCTCGGACGACGCTGAGTTTGGCCTGTTTCCGCCGTTGCTCAGTCAACTGCGCGAGGAGGCGCCGGGGATCATCGTGGTGGTGCGCCGGGCCAATTACCTGTTGATGTCGTCGCTGCTGGCCAGTGGTGAGATTTCGGTGGGGGTGAGTTACACCACTGACTTGCCGGCGAATGCCAAGCGCAAGAAACTGCGGGATATTCCGTGCAAGGTCTTGCGTGGGGATGGGGGGACTGAGCCGCTGACCCTGGATGACTACTGTGAACGGCCTCATGCGATGGTGTCGTTTTCGGGGGATTTGAGCGGCAATATCGATCTGGATTTGGCGAGGATCGGCCGGGCGCGGCGGGTGGTGTTGGCGGTGCCGCAGTTCAGTGGGTTACGGGCGTTGTTGGCGGGCACGCAGATTATTGCGACGGTGCCGGATTATGCGGCGTGTGCGTTGACCGAGGGGACGTCGTTACGGGCGGAGGATCCGCCGTTTGCGATTGATGCGGCGGAATTGTCGATGGTGTGGAGCGGGGTGCATGACAATGATCCGGCGGAGCGGTGGTTGAGGGGGAGGATTGGGGAGCATATGGCTCGGGGTTTTGACTGAGTACATATCCGTTGCTGCGGTGATGGCTGATATGGGTTCCGCCCTTACGGCCAGCCCTTTGAAGGTCTTTGAAAACCCAGCGATATCTGGCTGATACCCTCCCATTAAGGGCGAACACTGCAACTGTGGCGAGCGGGCTTGTCCCGCGTTGGGCGGCGAAGCAGCCCCAGAACCAGCGGCCGAAGAGTGCCTGACTCACCGCATTCCTCCTTCTAGGGTCGCTTCGCAACCCAACGCGGGACAAGCCCGCTCGCCACAGGGTACTTATCGCCAGTTCTACCTAAAGACCTTGAAAGGACTGGCCGTAAGGGCGGAACCCATATCAGCCATCACCGCAGCAACGGATATGTACTCAGTCAAAGCCTCCAAAAAAAATTGGTCACCCATTCTTCCCCAAAATTGGATATTCCTCCCCCAAGGCCCGATGACTAACCTAGCCACCAATCCCCACTGCCTTGGAGCACCCTCATGCAAACCCGTACCGATTTCTACACCGCCTCCCCAGACGCCATGAAAGCCATGCTCGCCCTGGAAGCCGCCGTCGGCAAACTGTCCATCGAGCTGCCCCTGCTGGAGCTGGTCCGCCTGCGCGTCTCGCAGATCAACGGCTGCGCCTTCTGCCTCGACATGCACACCGCCGACGCCCGTAAAGGCGGCGAAACCGAACGCCGCCTATACACCGTCTCCGCCTGGCGCGAAACGCCGTTCTTTACCCCGCGTGAACGCGCCGCACTGGCCTGGGCCGAAAGCCTGACACTGATCAGCCACACTCACGCCCCGGACGAAGACTTCAACGCCCTGGCCGCCGAGTTCAGTCCTCAGGAGCAGATCGACCTGAGCGTGGCCATCGCCACCATCAACAGCTGGAATCGCCTGGCCGTGGGTTTCCGCAAGATGCCGAAGTAAGCGTCAGAAGTTGACCGAAGCACTCAGGCGCGCCGTCAACGGCGCGCCCTGGAACAGATAGTCATCGCCCATGTACTCGCCCGCGTCGCGCCAGTAGCGCTTGTCGAACAGGTTGTCGACGCTCAGGCGGAACACCGTTTCATAGCCGCTCACCTTGGTGGTGTAGCGGCTACCCACGTTCACCACGGCGTAATCCCCCACCTCCACATTGCCGCTACGGTTGGCGTACTTCTTGGCGCTGTATTGCACGTCGCCCAGTACCGCCAGGCCGTTCACCCAAGGCAACGCATAATCGGCATACACACTGGCGCGCAGCTTGGGCACGTTGATCGCTTGGTGGTCCTCATAGTCGGCAGTACCGCTGCCGCTCACCCGCGCGCGAATCGCCGCCACGCTGGTTGCAATCTGCAGGCGCTCGGTGGCCCAGCCATTGGCTGACAATTCCAGGCCGGTGTTCTTCTGTTCGCCTTGTTGTACGTAGTCGAAGGCGCCAGTGCCGTCCGGTTTGGCGTATTGGTAGGCCTGACGGGTCTGGAATACGGCGGCGGTGAAACTCATGCGGCGCCAGTCGTATTTCACACCGGCTTCGATTTGACGTGAGGTGGTGGGGGCGAGTGTTTCAAATTTGTTGTTCGCGAACCACGGTGCTGTACCACCCAGGGACAGGCCCTTGCTGTAGCTGGTGTAGAGCGAAACGTTCTCCACCGGTTTGTAGATCAATGAGGCTTGAGGCAGGAACACGTATTGCTGGGTATGGCGTGTCTGATCACCCGTGGTGCCGTCGTAAGCCTTCTCATCCAGACGCACTTCGCGCCCGCCCAAAACGGTTTGCCATTGCTCGTTGAATTTGATGCGGTCGGTGATAAACAGCCCGTATTGGCGGCTGTCGAGGTTGCGATGGCTGTCGTTTAACGGTTGGTCGGTTGGCGTGAAGCTCGGTGCGTCTTCATGGATATTACCGCTGCCGATAGGGACGTTGACCGCTTCACGCTTGTCGACCACCCGGCGAAACGCGCTGGTGCCGAACGTTAGTTCATGGCCCAGGCCGGCAGTGTTGAACAGCCCGGTCATGGCCGCTTGTACTTCATCGTCACGGCGGGTGTCGTCGGGACTGCGGAAGTCGTAGATGTCGTAGTTGCCCTCGGGGGTGAAGTAATTGCCGAGCCCGGTTGTCGCGCCGCCCCAGGCAAACGAGCTGTAATCGTCAATCACCACCTTGCTGTGTGCCGCGCTGACGCTTCCTTTCCACTGATCGCTGAAGCGGTACTCAAACTTGCCGTTGAGGTTCAGTGAATCAATGCCCACTTGCTTCGACCCGCTCTGGTGGCCCAGCAGTTTTTTCGGCGAAGCATCGTGGGGTACTTCAGTGCCACCGAGCAATTGGTAGCCCGGCACCGAACGTTGTTGCTTGTTCTGGTATTCCGCATCCAGTTGCAACACCGCATCGGGGCTGATGTTCCAGTCGAACGCCAGGGACACAAAATCGCGCTGGCCATTGGCGTGTTCCACATAGGAATTGAGGTCTTCATGGGCCACGTTGGCGCGCAGGCCGAATTGCTGCTCGCTGCCAAACCAGCCGCCCACGTCGGTGGCGAGGTAGCCGCTGCCGCGATCATCGGTGGAGACGGTCACCGAGCGCACGTCTTCCGGGCGCTTGGTCACGTAGTTGATCACGCCGCTCGGCTCGGAGATCCCGCTTTGCAGGCCCGCCAGGCCCTTGAGCACTTCCACCTGTTGTTTGTTTTCCAGGGCGACGTTCTGCTCGCCCGTGATGGTGCGCCCGTTGATCTTGTAGCTGCTCGCCGCGTTCAGCGAAAAGCCGCGCACCACGAAGTTTTCGTAGTAGCCGATGGGCGCGTAGCTGTCGCCCACGGATGCATCGTTGCGCAGTACTTCACTGAGCAGACGCGCCTGCTGGTCCTTGATCAGTGCGGCGTTGATCACCGTGATCGAAGCGGGAGTGTCGAGCAGCGGCGCGTTGTCGAAGCCGCCCACCGAGGCAGTTTCACTGCGGTAGCCGGATTCATCCTGGCCCTGGACGTTCACCGCCGGCAGTTCGATTTCAGCCGCGAGGCTGTTGCCGATGCCGCCGCTGAGCAGCAGGCCGAGGGCGAAACGAGAGGTGACGACGGGACGAAAACGCAAAACCATGGGGGCAGGGCCTTAAAGCGCAGGGCGGGAGGGCGCATAAGCTAGGCATATCGGCCAGGTTTTACAAGGTATTGAGAAGGTTTCTCCGTTAGTGACGATGCTTTAGCGTTTCACTCGGCAGTTCCTTGAACAATGCCCGATAACTGTTGGAAAACCGGCCCAGGTGCCAGAACGACCAATTCATCGCCACCTCGGCCACGGTGGCGTTCGGTGAGCCCAACAACTCCCGCCGCGCCCCATTCAACCGGCGCAACCGCAACCACTGCGCCGGGCTCATCCCGGTGTAGGTCTTGAAGCCCTGCTGCAACTGACGCAACGGCACGCCGGCAATCTGTGCCAGTTCCAGCAGGTTCACGGATTCATCCGGCGCATCCGCCGCCCACTCGCCGATGCGCGCCATCAGCCGACGCTCGTCGCTGCGTCGCTGCAATGAGCTGCGGTCCAGACCCACGCAGGCGTTGTCGAGTATGTACAGGCAGTCATCGAGCAGTTGCTGGGTGAGGGCAACGGGGTCGATTTCGGTGGACAAGCGGGTGAGGGTGCCACTCAGCCAGCGACTGAACAGCCCATTCTGCTGGCAGGTCAACGGTGCCATGAACAGACCTTCCAGCTTCGCCACATCCAGCCCATGGCGTTGCACGAACTGCGGCCCGAACACCACCGCCACCTCGCGGTAGTTTTCAGGGGTGATCCAGGTGTTTCGGCTTTCGCCATTGAGCATGTACAGCGCGTTGTCGCTGCCGTCGAAACAGAACGCCAATGAGCCTGGCGGTGCATTGAAATGCTGCTCCACACGGGTGTTCATGCACTCTTCGTACACTTCCACACCCTGCAAATCCAGATAGCGGATCCGCCCGGCAAAATGCCCTGGGGACATCTGCTGGTACTGCTGCACCCAACCGGGTGTCGCATTGCATTGAGCGGCCACATCACCGGTGGTGAAGGCCTGTACGCGCAAAGCTGTTGCCTGTGTCATGGGTAACCTGGGCGCACTCTATTGGTGCGTTGTGGTTCGTGCAAAGTGGATAGATGCCGCAGGGGCGGCGGCATCAAGATAGACCTCAATGCGCCAGGAGTACAAGCCGGCGCATGCACCCAACCCATGACGAGGTCCTTATGAACGCCCCCTTCGATCAGCTGTCCGCCTGGCTGAAAGAACACAAGATTACCGAAGTCGAATGCGTGATCAGTGATTTGACTGGCATCGCACGCGGCAAGATTGCGCCCACCAACAAGTTCCTGCATGAGCGAGGCATGCGCCTGCCGGAAAGTGTGCTGCTGCAAACGGTAACCGGGGACTTTGTCGACGACGACATCTACTACGACCTGCTCGACCCGGCCGATATCGACATGGTCTGCCGCCCGGTGTCCAACGCCACCTATGTGGTGCCTTGGGCCATCGAACCCACTGCGATTGTGATCCACGACACCTTCGACAAGCAGGGCAACCCCATCGAACTGTCGCCGCGCAACGTGCTGAAGAAGGTCCTGCAGTTGTACACCGACCAGGGCTGGCAGCCGATTGTTGCGCCGGAAATGGAGTTCTACCTGACCCAGCGCTGCGAAGACCCGGACCTGCCGCTGAAAACCCCGGTAGGCCGCTCGGGCCGCGCCGAAACCGGTCGCCAGTCGTTTTCCATTGATGCGGCCAACGAATTCGACCCACTGTTCGAAGACGTCTATGACTGGTGCGAAGCCCAGGGCCTGGACCTCGATACGCTGATCCACGAAGACGGCCCGGCGCAGATGGAAATCAACTTCCGCCACGGCGATGCCCTCGACCTCGCTGACCAGATCACTGTGTTCAAGCGCACCCTGCGCGAAGCCGCGCTCAAACACAACGTGGCCGCCACGTTCATGGCCAAGCCGGTGGCCGACGAGCCGGGCAGCGCCATGCACCTGCATCAGAGCGTGGTCGACATCGCCACCGGCAAACCGGTGTTCGTCGACGCTGACGGCAACAAGAGTCAGCTGTTCCTGCACCACATCGGCGGCTTGCAGAAGTACATCCCCAAGCTGCTGCCGATGTTTGCGCCCAATGTGAACTCGTTCCGCCGCTTCCTGCCGGACACCTCGGCACCGGTCAACGTCGAGTGGGGCGAAGAGAACCGCACCGTTGGCCTGCGCGTGCCCACCTCCAGCCCCGACGCCATGCGTGTGGAAAACCGCTTGCCCGGCGCCGATGCCAATCCCTACCTGGCGATTGCGGCTAGTCTGCTGTGTGGCTACCTCGGGATGATCGAGCAGATCGAACCCAGCGCGCCAGTGGAAGGGCGTGCCTATGAGCGCCGCAACCTGCGCCTGCCGTTCACCCTCGAAGATGCGCTGGCACGCATGGAGGATTGCGATACGGTCAAGCAGTACCTGGGCGACAAATTCGTGCGGGGCTACGTCGCGGTCAAGCGCGCCGAGCACGAGAATTTCAAGCGGGTGATCAGTTCCTGGGAACGTGAGTTCCTGCTGTTGAGCGTCTAAAAAAACCAAAAAAGGGGTGTCGATATGCGTCTTGTGAAACAGCTTCTCCCGCTGGCCCTGGTGGCCGCGTTCAGCAGTGCCGGCCAGGCGGCGCCGACGGTCAGCGTCTACAACTGGACCGACTATATCGGCGAGACCACCCTGGCGGACTTCCAGGCCAAGACCGGGATCAAGCCGATCTACGACGTGTTCGACTCCAATGAAACCCTGGAGGGCAAGTTGCTCGCGGGGCGCACCGGCTATGACGTGGTGGTGCCGTCCAACCACTTCCTGGCACGCCAGGTGAAGGCCGGTGCGTTCCTCAAGCTCGACCGCGCGCAACTGCCCAACTTCAAGAACCTCGACCCCAAGCTGCTCAAGCTGTTGGAAAAAAATGACCCGGGCAATGCGCACTCGGTGCCCTACCTGTGGGGCACCAATGGCATCGGCTATAACGTCGACAAGGTCAAGCAGGTGCTGGGCATCGATCATATCGATTCGTGGGCGGTGCTGTTCGAGCCCGAGAACATCAAGAAACTCAACCAATGCGGCGTGGCCTTCCTCGATTCGGCGGACGAGCTGTTCCCGGCGATCCTCAACTACATGGGCAAGGACCCGCGCAGCGAGAACCCCGAGGACTACAAGCAGGCCGAGGCCAAATTGCTGACGTTGCGGCCGTACATCACCTACTTCCATTCTTCCAAGTACATCTCGGATTTGGCCAACGGTGATATCTGCGTGGCCTTCGGTTATTCCGGCGACGTGTTCCAGGCCGCCAACCGCGCCAAGGAAGCCAAGAACGGGGTGAACATCGCCTATTCGATTCCCAAGGAAGGCTCCAACCTGTGGTTCGACCTGCTGGCGATTCCCGCCGACGCCAGCAACCCGAAAGAAGCCCACGCGTTCATCAACTACCTGCTCGACCCTGAAGTGATCGCCAAGGTCAGCGCCTCGGTGGGGTACGCCAACGCCAACCCGGCGGCCAAGGCGTTCATGGACCCGGAACTGGTGAACAACCCTGAGGTGTACCCGTCTCAGGAAGTGCTCGACAAACTCTACATTTCCACCACGCCGACCCCGGCGACCATGCGCCTGATGACCCGCGCCTGGAGCAAAGTGAAGACCAACAAATGATGCTGTCGACTGACCACGCCCGGTCTTACTACCGGGCCACGGCCAACGCCCTGACGGAGCGCCCCGCATTGGGCACCGACCTGACCGCCGATGTGTGTGTGATCGGCGGCGGCTTCACCGGTGTGAATACCGCCATCGAGCTGGCCCAGCGTGGGCTCTCGGTGATCCTGCTGGAAGCCCGGCGCATCGGCTGGGGCGCCAGCGGGCGCAATGGCGGCCAGTTGATTCGCGGTATCGGCCATGACGTATCGGGTTTCGCCAAGTACGTGGGCGAGGAGGGCGTGCGTTACCTGGAGCGTGCCGGCATCGACTCGGTGGCGTTGGTGGGCGAGCGCATTCGCGAACATGGGATTGACTGCGACCTGCGCTGGGGCTTCTGCGAGTTGGCCAATACGCCCGCGCAGTTCGATGCGTTCAAAGGCGAGCAGGCGCACCTGGCGGCGCTGGGCTATGCCCATGAAACCCGCCTGGTGGGGCCGGGGGATATGCAGCAAGTGGTGGGCTCGTCGGTGTATGCCGGCGGCCTGGTGGACATGGGCTCCGGGCACCTGCACCCGTTGAATCTGGTGCTGGGTGAGGCGCAGTTGGCCGAATCCCTCGGGGTGCGGATTTTCGAACACACCGAAGTGCTGGAGCTGATCCACGGCGACAGGGTGCAAGTGCGCTGCGCTGGCGGCAGCGTGCGTGCCGACCACCTGGTGCTGGCCTGCAATGCCCATCTGGAGGAACTGGAACCGCGCCTGAGCGGCAAGGTGCTCCCGGCGGGCAGTTATATCATCGCCACCGAGCCTTTATCTGAGGCGATGGCCAGCCAGTTGATCCCACAGAACCTCGCGTTGTGCGACCAGAAAGTCGGCCTGGATTATTACCGGTTGTCCGCTGACCGCCGCCTGCTGTTTGGCGGCGCCTGCCATTACTCCGGCCGTGATCCGGCGGACATCGCCGCCTATATGCAACCGAAAATGCTTAAGGTGTTCCCGCAACTGGCCCATACCGCCATTGAGTTCCAGTGGGGCGGCAAGATCGGCATTACCGCCAACCGCTTTCCGCAGGTGGGCCGGTTGAAGCAGTACCCGAATGTGTTTTATGCCCAGGGCTATTCCGGGCATGGGCTGAACGTCACCCACTGGTGCGCCAGGCTGCTGGCCGAAGGTATCCACGCCGGCCACAGCACGGGCCTGGATATTTTCAGCCAAGTGCCCCACATGACGTTTCCGGGTGGCAAGGCGTTGCGTTCGCCGCTGTTGGCGTTGGGGATGTTGTGGTATCGGTTGAAGGAGCTGATGGGTTGATCAACCGACGGGTTCGGTCAGTACTTTCCTGAAGGTTTCCACCAGCGGCCGAAGGTTGATCCGATGCCACGCCGCCCACAGCGGCGTGGTGTAGCTCAACCACGGCAACTCCCGCAACACCACGCCCGGCGGGGCATTGCGGCTCAGGCCCTTTTGCACCATCGCCACGCCCAGGCCTGAAGCGACCAGACCCAAGGCGGTAAACGGTTCACCGGCTTCCATGGGGATCTGCGGGGTGAAACCGGCGCGGATGCAGGCGGCGATAAAGTCGTCAGTTGGATGCGCGCCGGGTTTGCGCTGCACGCCGATCCATTCCTGATCGGCCAGGTGCTCGGGCAGCAGCTCGCTTTGGCGTGCCAATGGGTGGTGTTCAGGCAGGGCCAGCAGCATCGGGTCATCCAATACTTGCAGTGCGATCAGGTCGGGATCATCGTCGGCCGGCGGCTCGTTCACCAGCGCGATATCCAGGCTGCGCTGACGCAGGCCTTCCAGTTGTTCGAGAGAGGGCAGGTTGTACAGCTTGATATGCACGGTGGGGCGGTCGTCGCGCAGGATGCGCAGGGCATTGGGCAACACACCGGCATGCATGGCGTTTTCGATGTAGCCGATGCACAGCCCACCTTCTTCGCCACGGCCCAGGCGCTTGCCCAGGGACTCCAGGCGATTGGCATGGGTCAGCAGCGCTTTGGTTTCAGCCAGGAAGGTCTGGCCGTCACGGGTCAGGCGGATGCGTTGCTGGCTGCGTTCGAACAGGGTCAGGCCCAGGCGCTCTTCCAACTGGGCTATCTGTCGGCTCAGCGGCGACTGGGAAATGTGCAGGCGTTCGGCAGCGCGGCCGACGTGTTCTTCTTCGGCGACCACTTCGAAGTAGCGCAGTTGGCGGAGATCGATCATGTTAGACCTACGAGGACTCAAGTTGGTCGCAGTATGTCTTGGACGGTCCGATCTCTGCAATCTAGGATCTGCTCAACGGTCACAGCGACCCCTGAACCCATTGAGGATCCATCATGAGCTTGAAAGACAAACTCCCAGGCCAGCTCGGCTTTGGCACCGCACCGCTGGGCAACATGTTCCGCGCCATTCCTGAAGACGAGGCCCAGGCCACCGTGGAGGCCGCCTGGAACGCCGGCGTGCGTTACTTCGACACCGCGCCGTTCTACGGCTCGGGCCTCTCGGAAATCCGCCTGGGCCAGGCCCTGTCGCAGTACAACCGCGACGACTTCGTGCTCAGCACCAAGGTCGGCCGGGTGATCCTCGACGAAGTCGAAGACAGCGCCCGAGACCTCGGCGAAAAAAACGGCGTGTTCGAACACGGCCGCCCGAACAAGATGCTCAACGACTACAGCGCCGACGCCACCTTGCGCTCCATCGAAGACAGCCTGATCCGCCTGAACACCGATCGCCTGGACATCGTGTGGATTCACGACATCGCCCAGGACTTCTATGGCGACCAGTGGCTGGAGTACTTCAACCAGGCCCGCACCGGCGCTTTCAAAGTGCTGACCCGCCTGCGCGAAGAGGGTGTGATCAAGGCCTGGGGCCTGGGCGTGAACCGCGTCGAGCCGTGCGAATTGACCTTGGACTTGACGGAAGCGCAACCCGACGGCTTTTTGCTGGCCGGCCGCTACACTCTGCTGGACCACGATCGCGCCCTGCAACGACTGATGGACTCGGCTGTGGCGCAGAACGTCGAAATCGTCGTCGGTGGCCCCTACAGCTCCGGCATCCTTGCCGGTGGCGCGCACTTCGAATACCAGAAAGCCAGCCCGGCGATCATCAGCAAGGTCGAGCAGATCAAGGCGATTGCCCAGGCATTCGGCGTGAGTGTGAAAGCCGCCGCGCTGCAATTCTCCCTGGCCCATCCGGCCGTGGCGGCGGTAATTCCGGGTGCCAGCCGTCCGGGCAGGATTGCCGAAGACGTTGCAGCGTTGTCAGAAAAGATCCCGGCAGCCTTCTGGCAGGCCTTGCGCGACGCCCGATTGATCTCGGATCGCGCACCACTGCCGCTTTAACTTCAGGAGTTTCAACCATGAAAATTGATGTAAGCGGCAAAGTAGCGATTGTCAGCGGCAGCACGGCCGGTATTGGCCTGGGCATCAGCCAGGCGCTGGCGCAGTCCGGCGCCACGGTGGTGGTGATCGGGCGCGACGCGGGCAAGGTGGATGACGCCTTGGCGAGCATCCGCCAGGCCGTTCCCGGCGCGGACCTGCGTGGTTTGGTGGCGGATCTCGGCACGGCCGAAGGCGCAGAAAAACTCTTCGCCGCCGAACCGCGTGCCGACATCCTGGTCAACAACCTGGGCATCTTCAACGATGTGGATTTCTTTGAGGCCCCGGACAGCGAATGGACACGCTTTTATGAGGTCAATGTGATCTCCGGCGTGCGCCTGGCGCGGCATTACACACCGGGCATGGTCGAGCAGGGCTGGGGGCGGGTGATTTTCCTGTCGTCGGAGTCCGGCGTGGCGACCCCGGCGGACATGATCAACTACGGCGTGACCAAGAGCGCCAACCTGGCGGTGTCCCATGGTTTGGCCAAGCGCTTGGCGGGCACCGGCGTGACGGTAAACGCGGTGTTGCCTGGGCCGACCTTTACCGACGGCCTGGAGCAGATGCTCAAGGACGCCACCGCACAATCCGGGCGCAGTGCGCGGGACGAGGCGGACGTATTTGTACGAAACGCACGCCCAACCTCGATCATCCAGCGCGCGGCAAATGTGGATGAAGTCGCCAACCTGGTGGCGTACATTGCTTCACCCCTGTCATCTGCCACCACCGGTGCCGCGCTGCGGGTCGACGGTGGTGTGGTCGACAGCATGGCCATCTGAATTGTTTTTCATTTTCTGGAGTAATTAACGTGGCAACAGCGTCTTCTGTGATTGAAATCCCGGTTTCGGCCGATCAGGTCTGGCAATTGGTCGGCGGCTTCAACAGCCTGCCGGACTGGCTGCCGTTCATTGTCAAAAGCGAGCCAAGCGACGGCGGCCGCGTGCGTCACCTGCAAACTGCCGACGGCGGTGTGGTGGTGGAGCGGTTGCAGAGTTTTGACAACGTCGGGCGTACCTACAGCTACACCATCGAGCAGTCACCGTTTCCGGTGAGTGCGTACCTGGCGACCTTGCAGGTTGAGGCCTTGACCGAATCGTCGGCGAAAGTGACCTGGTCGGGTGTGTTCACACCGGCGGCGGGGACCACGGATGCGGCGGTGGAGGAGTTGTTTGCCGGTGTCTACAGCGGTGGGTTGGAGGCGTTGCGCGCCAATTTCCCAGGCTGATCCGCGTCCCCTGTAGGAGCCGGCTTGCCGGCTATTACAGGGTTTTGTGGTGCTTGTGTTATTCAGGCATGAGCTGCTGGCGGCATTCCAGGACTAATCTGGCACCGCCTTGCTCGCTGGTTCCCACTTCCAACTTGAACCCATGCAAGTTGATGATCGCCGCCACGATCGACAAGCCCAACCCGAACCCGCCTTGCTGGTCGCTTTCATCCACACGATAGAAACGCTGGAACACCGCGTCACGTTCCGCCGCGGGTATGCCGGGGCCGGAGTCGTGCACTTCAATGCGCGTGCTGCCCGCATCATTGACCCCGCGCAAGATCACTTCGCCGCCCGGCGGGGAGAACTTGATCGAGTTACTCAACAGGTTGGCCAGGGCCTCGAACAGCAAGGCGCGGTCGCCGGTGATCCACGGCAGGGATTCCGGGGTTTCGAGGCGCAATTGCAGCTCGCCTTCTTCGGCCAGGGGCAGGTAGAAGTCGTGCAACTCGCGCAACAGCGGCAACGGGTCCATGACCAAGAAGCCTGAGCGACGCTGGTGGTCTTCCAGCTCGGAAATTCGCAACAGCCCGCGAAAGCGCGCCATCAGGGTGTCGGTTTCGGCAATCGCGTCATCCAGTTTCACCGCGTAGTCCGATTCCGCCTCGGCCTCCTGCTTGATCCGGTACAGCTGCGCGCGCAGGCGCGTCAGCGGGGTGCGCAGGTCGTGGGCGATGTTGTCGCACACGCCCTTGACCTCGTTCATCAGCTTCTCGATGCGATCCAGCATGGCGTTGACGATGGCTGCGAGCATGTCCAGTTCGTCGCGTCGGTTCGACAGCGGCAGGCGGTGGGTCAAGTCGCCGGCGACGATGGCTTCGGCACTGGCCTGGATCCCGCGAATTCGCCGCAACGGGCGTCGACGCAATAAGTGCCAGCCGGCAGCGCCGGGGATAATCGTCAACGAAAGCGCCCATAGCAGGGCATGCCAGATGATGCGGGTCACGCCGAACAGCGAACCGTTGGCGCGCACCAGCACCAGCCAGCGGCCGTCTTCGGTATGGGTGGCGACGGCGTCGCAGCTGTCCTTGGGCAACTTGGGGTCGTCGGAGTCGACACAATTGGCCAGGGCGTGGATCTTGCCGTCCAGCGGCAGGTCGGGCGGCACCGCGCGGATCGGCCCGCTCAACGGGCGGAATTGCTCGTCGAACAAGCCGTAGGCGTCCACGCCCTTCATATCGAAGGTCATGCTGGTGGTCAGGGCTTCCACCAGTTCCTCACCGTCAAAGCGCTGGAACAAGTGCTGGCGCTGCATCAGGGAATGGCGCGACAGGTCGCCCAGGTAACCCGACACCTCGTAATACAGCACCCCCATGAGGATGCAGCTCCACGCCACGAACAACGAACTGTACAGCGCCAGCAAACGGCTGCTGGAAGAGCGCCAGCCCTTAGAGGGGTTCAGCAATGACATAACCGGAACCTCGTACCGTGCGGATCAGCGGCGTGAGGCCCGGTGGATCGATCTTCTTGCGCAGACGGCCGATGTGCACGTCGATCAGGTTGGTGCCGGGGTCGAAGTGATAGCCCCAGACTTCCTCGAAGATCATCATCCGCGACAGGATCTGCCCGGTGTTGCGCATCAGGAACTCCAGCAACTTGTATTCGGTGGGCAGCAGGCTCAGGGGCTGATCGGCGCGGCTGGCTTCGCGGCTGATCAGGTTCAGCTCCAGGTCGGCCACGCGCAGGGCGGTTTCGAATTCCTGGACCGTGCTTTTGCGCCGCAGCAGCACTTCGACGCGGGCGGCCATTTCATCCGAAGCGAACGGCTTGGTGAGGTAATCATCACCGCCGGCACGCAGGCCGCGTACACGCTCATCTACGTCGGAGAGGGCGCTGATCATCAGGATCGGCGTCGACACACCAATCGTGCGCAGCGTGGTGACGATGGCCAACCCATCGAGTTCCGGCAGCATGCGGTCGAGGGTGATCAGGTCGTAATCGCCACTCACGGCGCGGACCAGGCCTTCGCGGCCGTTGTCTACCCAATCTACATCCAGTCCATGGCTACTCAGCTCGGCGACGATCTCGCGGGCCGTTACGGCGTCATCCTCGATGGTCAAAATACGGGTCATAGGATTACCTGGTGAGCGATTCACACTAGAAGTACGGGCATTTTGCCAAGAAATGGCTGAACGCTTCCTAAATAAAACTTCATGTTGGCAAAACCGCCACATTGGCCTTCGGGAATGCATAACGCCCGCCTGCCACTGGCCTTTCTTGCAACTTGCATGGTCCTAGGAAGTTCAAGTTATTTAACCTGTTGAAATATATAGATATTTATTTTTGTGGCGACTGGCATGGTGCCTGCACTGTCCCTTTTGAGACTTGTAACACTATTTTTCTGCCTTGGAGCACAACAACAATGATCACATCCTCATCCACGCTGCAAGAGTCGAGCACGCTCTCCGGGGTTTCCTGGGGGGCGATTTTTGCCGGGGCGGCCGCTGCGGCCGCATTGTCGCTGATCCTGGTACTGCTGGGCTTCGGCCTGGGCTTTTCGGCGGTGTCGCCGTGGGCTGACAGCGGCATCAGTGCCAAAGGGCTTGGCATTTCCACGATTGTCTGGCTGGCGTTTACCCAGATCGTCGCGTCCGGGCTGGGCGGTTACATCGCCGGCCGGTTGCGGGTGAAGTGGGCGAATATGCACGGCGATGAGGTGTACTTCCGCGACACCGCCCATGGTTTCCTGGCCTGGGCTGTGGCCACGCTGATTACTGCGGTACTGGTGGTCGGTTCGGTGAGCAGTGTCGTCAGCGGCGGCGTGAAAGCCGGTGCCAGCGTTGCAGCCGGTGCGGCCAGCGGCATCACCCAAGCCGCCGGCAGTGCTGCCAAGGGCGTCAACGGTGGCGACTTCGACTACTACGTCGACAGCCTGTTCCGCGACGACCGTCCGGTCGCCGTCAGCGATGACGCCGCCCATGGTGTGGTTGCCCGCATCTTCACCCGCACCCTGAGCAACGACGGCCAACTGGCCCCTGAAGACCGTGCCTACCTGGCCCAGTTGATCAGCCAGCGCACCAACCTCAGCCAGGCGGATGCCGAAGCGCGTATCGACAAAGTCTACGGCGATGCCCGCAAAGCAGTGGAAGACGCCAAGCTCAAAGCCAAGCAAGCCGCTGATACCGCCGCCAAGGTCGCTGCCTATACCTCGCTGTGGACCTTTGTTGCCCTGTTGATCGGCGCGTTCTTCGCCAGCTTCGCAGCCACCTTTGGCGGTCGCCGTCGCGATGCCGTGGTGTATGTCGAAACCGAACACTTCGTACGTTAATTCAAGGAGAACATCATGCGCTCATTACTGCTTTGGTTCCTCGGTGTGCCTATTCCGGTGATCATCCTGATCGCGATCTTCATGCACTGATAGCCGCCCCAACCAAGCCGCGCCTAACCAACAGGCGCGGCTTTTGGCTGTAAGGTCCTGGCCCAGATCCGCTTTCACGGCTGAATTCTCACGCAATTGTTAATAGCGGCTTAACCCGCGCTTGGCTAGACTCGCGCCCCATGAGCCGCCTTCTACGCGTCATCCTCGTCATGCTTTTAAGCCTCTCGCTTCCCCTGACCGGGATGGCGGGTGTGCCGTCGAGCACCGAACCTTGCCCGATGAAGATGTCGGATATGCAAGTGATGACCGACATGAACCCGGACTGCTGTCAGGACGGTGTTGATCATGGCAAGGCCTGCAAACCCGGCCAGGAATGCAAGACTGGCGGCCTGCTGCAACTCTCCCTGCCGGTGCTCAAGGCGCCGTTGACCCTGGCGCATCCGCTGCTCGTCAGCGCCTCTTCGGATTTCATCCCAGACCGCACGCCGTCCGGCCTCTGGCGCCCACCCCGTTCCTGATTCCTGTTGCACCTCAAGACGCATCCCCTGATCGGGATGGCTTTGCTGTGGGCCGCGTAATGCGGCGCGCAGCGCAACGGAACAGGAATTTTCAACATGAATCCCCTCTACGTGCGCGCCCTGGTGGTGGGCGTGCTGGCGTGGCCGGCGTGGGCGAGTGCGCTGACCCTGGACGACGCCCTGCGCCTGGCGCAGAACAACGCACCGTCGCTCGCTGCTGAGTCGGCCAAGCTGCAAGCTGCGACCCAGGCGGCGATCCCGGCGGGTGAATTGCCAGATCCGAAGCTGGTGGTTGGCCTGCAGAACTTCCCCATCGGTGGGCCCAATCGCGGCACGCTCTATGGCGATGACATGACCGAGCAAATGATCGGTATCCAGCAACAGGTGCCCAGCCGCGACAAGCGCAAGGCGCGTATCGAACTGGCCGATGCCACGGTGGAACGCACCGCGGCCGAAGGCCGGATCGAGCGCCTGAACGTGCGCCAGGCCACGGCTCAGGCCTGGATCCGTGCCTATGCGGTGGAACGCAAGGAGGCCTTGTTCAAGGAGTTCTACCAACAGAACCGCCTGCTGCAAGACAGCGTGCGTGCGCAACTGGCCGGTGGTCGCGGTCAGCCTTCGGATGCGGTGATACCGCGACAGGAAGCCGCCGAACTGGCCGGGCGTGAAGACGAACTGACCCAGCAACGCGCTCAGGCCCGAGCGGCGCTCAAGCGCTGGATCGGCCCGGCCGCCAATGAAGCACCCAGCGGCCAGTTGCCCAACTGGCCCATCGACGGGCGTTATAACCTGCATCAACACCCCGAGCTACAAGCCTTTGCACCGCGCACCCGCGAAGCCGAAGCGCGGTTGCGCGAAGCCAAGGCGCAAAAGACGTCGGACTGGAGTTGGGAAGTGGACTACCAGCACCGTGGGCGTGAATACGGCGATATGGTCAGCCTGCAATTGAGTTTTGACCTGCCGATCTTCCCTGGTCGTCGGCAAAACCCAGGGATCGCCGCCAAGCAAGCCGAACTGGATCAACTGGACGCCGAGCGCGCAGCGGTCACCCGCGAACACACCCAGCAACTGGATGATGACCTGGCGCGATACCAACGCCTGGACCGCGCCGTGCAGCGCAGCCAGGACAGTCTGGTGCCCCTGGCCGAAGAGAAGGTCGCACTGAGCCTGGCCGGTTATCGCGCTGGCAAGGGTGACTTGCTCAACCTGGTCAGTGCCCGCCGTGAGCTGGTCGAAGCCCGTTTCAAACAGATCGATGTCCTTGAGCAACGTGCCTTGGTTGGCGCGCAGCTGTATTTCGCCTACGGAGAAGCTTCCCATGATTAATCGACTCCTCGCGGTGGCGCTGTTGGGCGGCGGCCTGGGCGCTGGTTACTGGCTGGCGCAGGCACCGGCTCCGGTCGCGGCCATGGCCGACAACAAACCGGCGCTGTACTGGTATGACCCGATGTACCCACAGCAGAAATTCGACAAGCCCGGCAAATCGCCTTTCATGGACATGCAATTGGTGCCGCGTTACGCCGAAGGCGCCGCAGACAGCGCCGCCGTGCAGATCGACCCCCGTGTGGCGCAAAACCTCGGTGTGCGCCTGGCTACGGTCACCCGTGGCGTGTTGGCGTCCACGCTGGAGCTGTCTGGCATCCTCGCCTTCAATGAGCGCGACGTCGCCGTGGTGCAGGCGCGGGCGGGCGGTTTTGTCGAGCGTGTTTATGACCGCGCGCCGGGCGACGTGCTCAAGGCCGGCGCGCCTCTGGCTGACCTGTTGATACCCGAATGGGCGGCGGCTCAGGAAGAATTCCTGGCCTTGCGCCGGAGCGCGGATGCGAGTCTGTTGGCGGCTGCGCGTCAGCGTTTGCGTCTTAGCGGTATGCCCGCCGGGTTGATCGCGCAGATGGAACGCAGCGGCCGTGCGCAATCGGTATTGACCGTCACCAGCCCCATCGGCGGTGTGGTGCAAACCCTGGACGTGCGCGAAGGCATGACGATGGCGGCGGGGCAAACCCTGGCGCGCATCAATGGCCTGGATCGCCTGTGGTTGCAGGTTGCTGTGCCGCAGGCCCAAGGCGCGGCGCTGGCTGTGGGGCAGGCGGTGGAAAGCCGCTTTGTCGGGCTGCCGGGTCAAGTCGTCAAGGGGGCGGTCAGTGCCATTCTGCCGGCCATCGCCGGCGACAGCCGCACCGTGCAGGTTCGCGTTGAACTGCCCAATGCCGACGGCAGCTTGCGCCCCGGCATGACCGCCCAAGTGCGTCTGGCGCAATCCTCCCCGCAATCTGTACTGCAAGTGCCCAGTGAAGCGTTGATCCGTACCGGTAAACGTACGCTGGTGATGCTGGCCGAGGAGGGCGGGCATTACCGTCCCGTGGATGTCGAGGTCGGCGCGCAAAGCCAGGAGATGACGGTGATCCGCAGCGGTTTGCAGGAGGGCCAGCAGGTGGTCGCGTCCGGTCAATTCCTGCTGGACTCTGAAGCCAGTTTGCGCGGGATTATCCAACCATGATCGCCTTATTGATTCGTTGGTCAGTCGCCAACCGTTTTCTGGTAGTGCTCGCGACGTTATTTGTCACGGCCTGGGGCGTCTGGGCGGTGCAAAACACGCCGGTAGACGCATTGCCGGACCTCTCCGATGTGCAGGTGATCATCCGCACGCCGTATCCCGGCCAGGCGCCGCAGATCGTGGAAAACCAAGTCACCTACCCGATGACCACTACCATGCTCTCGGTGCCGGGCGCCAAGACCGTGCGCGGGTTTTCCTTTTTCGGCGACAGCTACGTCTATGTGCTGTTCGACGAAGGCACCGACTTGTATTGGGCGCGCTCGCGGGTGCTGGAATACCTCAGCCAGTTGCAGGCGCGCTTGCCCGCGTCGGCCAAACCGGCGTTGGGGCCGGACGCTACTGGCGTCGGCTGGATCTACCAGTACGCATTGGTGGACCGCAGCGGCCAGCATGACCTGGCGCAGTTGCGTGCCTTGCAGGACTGGTTCCTCAAGTTCGAACTCAAGACCCTGCCCAATGTGGCTGAAGTCGCGACCATCGGCGGCCAGGTCAAGCAGTACCAGGTGCAGCTCGATCCGCTGGCCCTGGCCAATCGCGGCATCACCCAGGCACAGGTGGTGGAGGCCATCGGCAAAGCCAACCAGGAAACCGGCGGCTCGGTGCTGAACATGGGCGAATCCGAGTACATGGTGCGGGCGTCCGGCTACCTCAAGTCGCTGCAGGATTTTCGCGGGATTCCTTTGCGCCTGGACGCGAATAATGTGCCCGTGACGCTTGGCGACGTGGCAACCATTCAGCTGGGCCCGGACCTGCGCCGGGGCGTGAGCGAGCTGGACGGTGAGGGCGAAGCCGTGGGCGGGGTGGTGATCCTGCGCAGTGGCAAGAACGCGCGGGAGGCCATCGCCGCCGTCAAGACCAAGCTTGAGCAACTGAAAAGCAGCCTGCCGCCCGGCGTGGAGATCGTCACCACTTACGACCGCAGCAAACTCATCGACCGCGCCGTGGACAACCTCAGCCACAAGTTGCTGGAAGAGTTCGTGGTGGTGGCGCTGGTCTGCGGGATATTCCTGTGGCACCTGCGTTCGTCCCTGGTGGCGATCATCTCGCTGCCGGTGGGGGTGTTGATTGCGTTTATCGTCATGCGTTTCCAGGGCATCAACGCCAACATCATGTCCTTGGGCGGCATCGCGATTGCCATCGGCGCGATGGTCGACGCGGCGGTGGTGATGATCGAAAACGCCCATAAGAAAATCGAAGCCTGGCACCACGCCAATCCGGGTCGTGAACTCAAGGGCGAAGACCACTGGAAGGTCATGACCGACGCGGCGGTGGAGGTCGGCCCGGCGCTGTTTTTCTGCCTGTTGATCATCACCTTGTCGTTCATTCCGGTGTTCACCTTGCAGGCCCAGGAAGGTCGCTTGTTCGGCCCGCTGGCCTACACCAAGACCTACGCCATGGCGGCGGCCGCCGGTTTGTCGGTGACCTTGATCCCGGTGCTGATGGGCTACTGGATTCGTGGGCGCATCCCGGATGAGCAGCGTAACCCGCTCAATCGCGGCCTGATCAAGCTCTACCAGCCTGCGCTGGAGGCGGTGCTGCGTCGGCCGCGCCTGACCCTGGTGGTGGCGTTGCTGGTGGTCGCCAGCGCGCTGTGGCCGATCTCGAAACTGGGTGGGGAATTTTTGCCGCCGCTGGACGAAGGGGACTTGCTGTACATGCCCTCGGCACTGCCGGGGCTGTCGACGCAAACCGCGGGTGAGTTGCTGCAACGCACCGACCGGCTGATCAAGACGGTGCCGGAAGTCGCCCATGTGTTTGGCAAGGCCGGTCGCGCCGAAACCGCGACCGACCCGGCGCCGCTGGAAATGTTCGAGACCACCATCGAGTTCAAACCCCGTGACCAATGGCGTCCCGGCATGACCCCGGACAAACTGGTGAAGGAACTTGACCGTGTAGTGCAAGTGCCGGGCTTGACCAACATCTGGATTCCGCCGATTCGCAACCGTATCGACATGCTCGCCACTGGCGTGAAAAGCCCGGTCGGTGTGAAGGTCGCCGGTACCAGCCTGATGCAGATCGACGCAGTGACCCAGGCGGTGGAAAAGGTCGCCAAGGGCGTACCGGGTGTCAGTTCAGCCTTGGCCGAACGCTTGATCGGCGGGCGTTACATCGACGTGGATATCGACCGGGCAGCGGCTGCGCAATACGGACTGAACATCGCCGATGTGCAGTCGATCGTGTCCGGTGCCATCGGCGGGGAAACCATCGGCGAAACCGTGGAAGGCCTGGCGCGCTTCCCGATCAGCCTGCGTTACCCGAAGGAATGGCGCGACTCGGTGACAGCCTTGGCAAACTTGCCGATCTACACGCCGTCCGGCAGCCAGATCACCCTGGGCACGGTGGCCAAGGTCAAGGTGAGCGACGGCCCACCGATGCTCAAGAGCGAAAACGCACGGCCTTCCGGCTGGGTCTACATCGACGTGCGTGATCGCGACCTGGCGTCGGTGGTGAAGGACCTGCGTGCAGCGATCAACCAGCAGGTGCAATTGCAACCGGGCATGAGCCTCAGCTATTCGGGGCAGTTCGAATTCCTGGAGCGGGCCAATCAACGCCTGAAATTGGTGGTGCCGGCGACTTTGCTGATCATCTTCGTGCTGCTGTACCTGACCTTCCGCCGGGCGGATGAAGCGCTGCTGATCTTGGCGACTTTGCCGTTCGCACTGACGGGCGGGGTGTGGTTGCTTTACGGGCTGGGTTTCAACTTGTCGGTGGCCACAGGCGTAGGGTTTATCGCGCTGGCCGGCGTGTCGGCGGAGTTCGGCGTGATCATGTTGCTCTACCTGAAAAACGCCTGGGCCGAACGCAAGGATGGGAACCTGCTGGCCGCCATCACCGAAGGCGCGGTGCTGCGGGTACGGCCCAAGGCGATGACCGTCGCCGTGATCATCGCTGGTTTATTGCCGATCCTGCTGGACGGCGGCACCGGCAGTGAAGTCATGAGCCGCATCGCCGCGCCGATGATCGGCGGGATGCTCACCGCACCGTTGTTGTCGCTGTTTGTGATCCCGGCGGCCTATCGGTTGATGCTCAGTCGTCGAAGCCAACCTGCTCATGAATCTCATCCACCTTCAACTCCAGCCGGTACGCCACCGCAATAAACAACGCCTGGCACAGGCACAGGGTGGCGCTCAACGAGCGGAAGGCAAACGACGAACCTTCATTCACCAACAGCACCGCGTTCGCCCGCTTGGCCAGGGGCGACAGGTTGCTGTCGGTGATGATCAACGTCTTGGCCTGATGATGCTGGGCAATCCGTAAACAGTGCTGGGTTTCTTTGCCGTAGGGCGTGAAGCTGATGGCAATCACCAAGTCGTTGGCGCGCACGCTGCGCATCTGTTCGCGATAGCTGCCGCCCAGGCCTGAGATCAGGTGAATACGCTTGTTGGTGTGCTGCAGGTTGTAGACCAGGTAATCGGCCACCGCAAAAGAGCGGCGCACGCCGACCACGTAGATATTGTCGGCGTTGACCACCAGGTCCACGGCTTTGTCGAACGCGACATCATCCAACTCCAGCCCCAGGCGCTCGATACCGGACAGGGTCGCGTTGACGCACTCACGCGCCAGGTCGCCGCCGCTGGCCTTCTGCGACTTGTTGGCGATCATGCTGCGGATGCGTTGCTGGTAGTTCTGCACCGGCGTGGTCTTGTGGGTGTAGGCCTCGCGGAACAACGCCTGCATCTCACTGAAGCCACTGAACCCGAAGCGTTGCGAGAAACGCACGATGGCCGACGGGTGCACCTCGCACTCGCGGGCGATGTCGCTGATGCGGTCGACCATGATCCGGTCGCTCTGCTGGCTCATGTAGCTGGCGATGCGCTTGAGCTGGCGCGGCAGGCTCTCATATTCGTCGGTGATCAGCTGCAACAGGCGCTCGGCATTGATCGGAGGGCTGGCGAGAGTGTCTTCCAGGGTGGTCTCGGGATCGGTGCGGGACATGGGCAATCCTTCTGGCGTTGTTGTCTGTTGCGCTGATGGGTGGCGCAAGTCTACAGGGTAGGCGCAAAAAAATACCCCGGCATCACGGCCGGCGTGGCCTGCTGAAACGATGCACTGTAGTGGGACTGGCTCCGTACAAGCTTAATGGAAAAAATATTCCAATGAAAAAATATCTGGAATAAATATTGATTGGCGCCGCCGGACGTTCTAGTCTGCTCCCACCAAGAGCGTTTGCCGTCGCCACGTCGGTGCAACGCAGGCTGATAAAAATAACAGGAGCCAGCATGGGCCAGACTCGTTTTGCCAGTGGGCGTCAATTGGATCTGATTTGCCTCGGGCGCCTGGGCGTCGACCTCTATGCGCAGCAAGTGGGTGCGCGGCTTGAGGACGTGTCCAGCTTCGCCAAGTACCTCGGCGGCTCTTCCGCCAACATTGCCTTCGGCACCGCCAGGCTGGGGCTCAAGTCGGCGATGTTGAGCCGGGTCGGTGACGACCATATGGGGCGCTTCCTGGTGGAGTCCCTGGCCCGTGAAGGCTGTGACGTCAGCGGCATCAAGGTCGACCCGGAACGCCTCACCGCCCTGGTGTTGCTCGGCCTCAAGGACCGCGAAACCTTCCCCCTGGTGTTCTACCGCGAAAACTGCGCCGACATGGCCCTGCGCGCCGAAGACATCAGCGAAGCCTTTATCGCCTCCAGCAAAGCGCTGCTGATTACCGGCACGCATTTCTCCACCGACGGCGTGTACAAGGCCAGCATCCAGGCCCTGGACTATGCGGCCAAGCACAACGTCAAGCGTGTGCTGGATATCGACTACCGCCCGGTGCTGTGGGGCCTGGCGGGCAAGGCCGATGGTGAAACCCGGTTTGTCGCTGACCAGAATGTCAGCCAGCACGTGCAGACCATCCTGCCGCGTTTTGATTTGATCGTCGGCACCGAAGAAGAATTCCTTATCGCGGGCGGCAGTGAAGACTTGCTCACCGCGCTGCGTAAAGTGCGTGAATTGACCCCGGCGACCTTGGTGGTCAAGCTCGGCCCGCAGGGTTGTACGGTGATCCACGGCGCTATTCCCGCGCGCCTGGAAGACGGCGCCATCTACCCCGGCGTGCGGGTTGAAGTGCTCAACGTATTGGGCGCCGGCGATGCGTTCATGTCGGGTTTCCTCAGCGGCTGGATCAACGACGCGAGTGACGAGCGTTGCAGCCAGTTGGCCAATGCCTGCGGCGGCCTGGTCGTCTCCCGCCACGCCTGCGCGCCGGCCATGCCGACGCCGGCGGAGCTGGAATACCTGTTCAACAGCCCCGTGCCGATTACCCGCCCGGACCAGGACGTGACCCTGCAACGCCTGCACCGCGTGACGGTGCCGCGCAAGGCCTGGAAACAGCTGTTCGTGTTTGCCTTCGATCACCGCTGGCAACTGGTGGACCTGGCGCAAAAGGGCGGCCAGGACCCGGCGCGCATCAGCGATGCCAAGCAACTGTTTATCCAGGCCATCGAACGCGTCGAGAAAAAACTCGCCGAGCAAGGGGTGGACGCCGACGTCGGCCTGCTCGCCGACCAACGCTTCGGCCAGGACGCGCTCAACGCCGCCAGTGGCCGTGGTTGGTGGATCGCGCGCCCGGTGGAAGTGCAGAACTCGCGCCCCCTGGCGTTCGAACATGGCCGCTCGGTGGGCAGCAACCTGATCGCCTGGCCTCAAGAGCAGATCATCAAGTGCCTGGTGCAATTCCACCCGGACGACGAGCCGATGCTGCGCCTGGAACAGGAAGCGCAACTCAAGGCGGTGTACGAAGCGTCAATTGTCAGCGGCCATGAACTGCTGCTGGAAGTCATTCCGCCCAAGGATCACCCGTCCACTTACCCTGACGTGCTCTACCGCAGCCTCAAGCGCCTGTACAACCTGGGCATCTATCCGGCGTGGTGGAAGATTGAGGCGCAGTCGTCCGAAGACTGGAAAAAGCTCGACGAACTGATCCAGGAACGCGACCCGTACTGCCGTGGCGTGGTGTTGTTGGGCCTGAATGCGTCGGCCGAATTTCTCGCCGATGGCTTTCAGCAGGCCAGCCAAAGCACCACCTGCCGAGGCTTTGCCGTGGGCCGCACGATCTTCCAGGAACCGAGCCGCGCGTGGATGGCGGGCGAGATCGATGACGAGACCTTGATCCAGCAGGTGCAAGCCACCTTCGAACAGCTCATCAACGCCTGGCGCAGAGCCCGCGCTTAACAGTTGAAATGCAATCCAATGTGGGAGCTGGCTTGCCTGCGATAGCGGTCTTCCAGTCACAGATTCATTGACTGACACACTGCAATCGCAGGCAAGCCAGCTCCCACATAAAGCAGATCTCAGTAATACCTGAAAATAATAAAGGTGCAGCCATGCCCGCAATCCGAATTGGCATCAACCCGATCTCCTGGAGCAACGACGACCTGCCGGCCCTGGGCGGTGAAACGCCCTTGAGCACCGCCCTGAGCGAAGGCAAGGAAATCGGCTACGAAGGTTTTGAACTCAACGGAAAATTTCCCAAGGACGCCCAGGGCGTCGGCGATGTGTTGCGCCCCTATGACCTGGCGCTGGTTTCCGGCTGGTACTCCAGCCGCCTGGCCCGGCGCTCGGTGGCCGAAGAAATCGAGGCCATCGCCGGGCATGTCGAGTTGCTCAAGCACAATGGCGCCAAGGTATTGGTTTACGGCGAGGTGGCCGATTCGATCCAGGGCTCGCGCATCCGCCTGATCGAACGTCCGCGCTTTCACAGCGAACAGGCCTGGCAGGACTACGCCGACAAACTCACTGAACTGGCGCGCTTCACCCTGTCCCAGGGCGTGCGCCTGGCGTACCACCACCACATGGGCGCTTATGTTGAATCCCCGGAAGACATCGACCAACTGATGCGCCGCACCGGCCCGGAAGTCGGCCTGCTGTTCGATTCGGGCCACTGCTACATGGGCGGCGGCGAGCCTATCGAGGTGCTGCGCAAACACATCGACCGCATCTGCCACGTGCACTTCAAGGACGTGCGCAAACCTGTGGTGCAACTGGCGCGCAACCAGATGTGGAGTTTTCCCGACTGCATCGTCAACGGCACCTTCACCGTGCCCGGCGATGGCGATATCGACTTTGCGCAATTGCTCGACGTGCTGCTGGCCGCCCACTACGAGGGCTGGCTGGTGGTGGAAGCCGAGCAGGATCCGGCGGTGGCACCCAGCTATATCTATGCGAAAAAAGGCTACGACACCCTGCGTGCGCTTCTCAACGAGAGGACTTGAGTGATGAGCTTGTTGGTCAAAAGCAGTAAACGCGGCCAGACCATGGTCGCCCTGGAAGCCGGGCGCCTGGAGTACGTGGGCTTTTGCGCCTACCGCCTGAGCCTGGGGGAAACCCTGCCGGTCAGTGCCGGTGATAAAGAACTGTGCCTGGTGCTGCTCAGCGGTCGGGTGAACATCGAGGGCGAGGGCTTCAACTGGCAGAACCTGGGTGATCGCCAATCGGTGTTTGAAGACAAATCGCCGTTCGCCGCCTACCTGCCGCCGGGCACCGATGCCCAGGTCACTGCGTTGAGCGACGTGCAGATTGCCGTGTGCGCCGCGCCGGGCGCAGAGGGCTACGAACCTCGGCTGATCCGCCCCGAAAACTGCAAGCGCAGCGTACGCGGCAAGGGCGCCAACACCCGCTACGTGTGCGACATCCTGCCCGACAGCGAGCCGGCCCACTCGCTGCTGGTGGTGGAAGTGCGTACGCCGTCCGGGCACTCATCGAGCTACCCGCCGCACAAGCACGACACCGACGACCTGCCGCACCAGAGCTTCCTGGAAGAAACCTACTACCACCAGATCAACCCGCCCCAGGGCTTCGTGTTCCAGCGCGTCTACACCGACGACCGCAGCATCGACCAGGCCATGGCCGTGGAAAACAGTGACCTGGTGGTGGTGCCCAAGGGCTACCACCCGGTCAGCGTGCCCTATGGCTACGAGTCCTATTACCTGAACGTGATGGCCGGCCCCAAGCGTGCCTGGCATTTCCACAACGACCCGCAGCACAGCTGGCTGCTGGACCTCTAATCAGCGGTTTGGACGGAGAACAACAATAAATGAAGTCGCCTCTACGTTTCGCCCTTAACCGCATGGTCGCTCCCCACCTGTCCCTGCCGGATTTCATCCAGTTGGCCGCAACGCTCAAGTGCGATGCCATCGAGATCCGCAATGACCTGGCCGACAAGCAGATCGAGTTCGGCACCCCGGCCAGCCGCGTGCGTGAACTGTGCGCGGTGCAGGGCATCACCGTGCTGTCGATCAACGCGCTGTACCCCTTTGATGTGTGGAACGACGAACGCCGGGCCCAGGCGATCAAACTGGCGACCTACGCCCGTGAATGCGGGGCACAGGGCCTGGTGATGTGCCCGCTCAATGAGCCGGGCGACACGCGCAACGAAGCCCAGCGTGCCGCCGGTTTGCGCACGGCCTTGAGCGAGCTGGCGCCGATCCTGCGCGACTACGGGATTCTCGGCTTTATCGAGCCCCTGGGTTTTGAAGAATGCGCCCTGCGGCGCAAACGCGTGGCGGTGGAGGCGATCAAGTCCATCGGCGGCCTGGATGTGTTCCGCCTGGTGCATGACACCTTCCATCATCACCTGGCCAGCGAGCACGAGTTCTTCCCGGAACTGACCGGGCTGGTGCATATCTCCGGCGTGGACGATAGCGAGGCGCCGCTGAATTCGATTCGCGACGGCCACCGCGTGTTGGTGGGCGAGGGCGACATCCTGGGCAACGCCGCGCAGATCGACACCTTGCTCAGCACCGGCTACAGCGGCTACCTGTCGTTCGAGCCGTTTGCCGAGAGCGTGCATGCATTGGCGGATATCCAGCAGGCGTTGGGGGCAAGCATCGCCCACCTGCAGAAACGATAAGGGGCGCGAGATGACCACCACACGATTGACCATGGCCCAGGCCCTGGTGAAGTTCCTGGATAACCAATACATCGAAGTCGACGGCGTGCAGAGCAAGTTCGTCGCCGGTGTGTTCACGATTTTCGGCCACGGCAACGTGTTGGGGCTGGGGCAGGCTCTGGAGCAGGATGCCGGCGATCTGGTGGTGCACCAGGGCCGCAACGAGCAGGGCATGGCCCATGCCGCCATCGGTTTCGCCAAGCAGCACCTGCGCCGCAAGATCTACGCGTGCACGGCCTCTGTCGGCCCAGGCGCCGCCAATATGCTCACCGCCGCCGCGACCGCCACGGCCAACCGCATCCCGTTGTTGCTGTTGCCCGGCGATGTGTACGCCAGCCGCCAGCCTGACCCGGTGCTGCAACAGATCGAGCAGTTCCACGACTTGAGCATCAGCACCAACGATGCCTTCCGCTCGGTGAGCAAGTACTGGGACCGCATCAACCGCCCCGAGCAGTTGATGACCGCCGCCATCCACGCCATGCGCGTGCTGACCGACCCGGCCGAGACCGGCGCGGTGACCCTGGCGTTGCCCCAGGACGTGCAGGCCGAGGCCTGGGATTATCCGGATTATTTCCTGCAGAAACGCGTGCACCGCATCGACCGTCGCCCGGCGACCGCCGCGATGATCAGTGATGCACTGGCGGCGTTCCGCGGCAAGCGCAAGCCGCTGATCATCTGCGGTGGCGGGGTGAAGTACTCCGGCGCCAATGCCGCGCTGCAAGCCTTTGCCGAACGCTTTGAGATTCCCTTCGCGGAAACCCAGGCGGGCAAGAGCGCCGTGGTGTCCAGCCATCCGCTGAATGTCGGCGGGATTGGTGAAACCGGCTGCCTGGCGGCGAACCTGCTGGCGCCCGAGGCTGACCTGATCATTGGTATCGGCACGCGCTACACCGATTTCACCACCTCATCCAAGTCGTTGTTCAAGCATGCCGACGTCAAGTTTCTCAACCTCAACATCAGCCCCTGCGATGCCTTGAAACTGGACGGCGTGCAGGTGTTGGCCGACGCCCAAGTCGCCCTGGAAGCACTGGCGGATGCCCTGGGCGATTACCATTCCGGCTGGGGCGGGCAGATCAGCGAGGCCAAGGCGCAGTTGGACGCCGAAGTGGACCGGGTGCATCAGGTCGAATATGCCGGCGACGGTTTTGTGCCTGAGGTCGACGACCACCTGGACCGCGCGGTGCTGCGTGAATTTATCGAGCTGACCGGCTCGTGCCTGACCCAAAGCCGCGTGCTGGGCGTGCTGAATGAAACCCTGGCCGACGACGCCATCATCGTCGCCGCCGCCGGCAGCCTGCCCGGTGATTTGCAACGCGCCTGGCGCAGCAAGGGCGTGAACACCTACCACGTCGAGTACGGCTATTCGTGCATGGGCTACGAGATCAACGCCGCCTTGGGCGTGAAACTCGCCGAGCCGAGCAAAGAGGTCTACGCCCTGGTCGGTGACGGCTCCTACATGATGCTGCACTCGGAGCTGGCTACCTCGATCCAGGAGCGCCGCAAGATCAACGTGGTGCTGCTCGACAACATGGCCTTCGGCTGCATCAACAACCTGCAGATCGGCAACGGCATGGACAGCTTTGGCACCGAGTTCCGCTACCGCAACCCCGAGAGCGGCAAGCTCGACGGTGGCCTGGTGCCGGTGGACTTCGCCATGAGCGCAGCGGCCTATGGCTGCAAGACCTACAAGGTCAGCAGCGTGGAACAGCTGCAAGCCGCGCTGGCCGATGCGCGTACGCAAACCGTATCCACGTTGATCGATATCAAGGTGCTGCCCAAGACCATGATCCACGGCTACCTGTCGTGGTGGCGGGTGGGCGTGGCGCAGGTTTCCACCAGCGAGCGCACAAATGCC
This sequence comes from Pseudomonas sp. DWP3-1-3b3, assembly GCF_049896305.1. Taxonomy (NCBI): domain Bacteria; kingdom Pseudomonadati; phylum Pseudomonadota; class Gammaproteobacteria; order Pseudomonadales; family Pseudomonadaceae; genus Pseudomonas; species Pseudomonas sp. DWP3-1-3b3. The sequence continues at coordinate 71,836 of NZ_JAFCUA010000017.1, forward strand.
GCCGCAAAACAACTCAATGAACACCTGGCGAAGGCCCGGCAGTACTAATAAAAAGAGGAGTGTTTGTATGTCTTTGAAGCTTGGTGTCATCGGTACAGGCGCTATCGGCCGGGACCATATCCGTCGTTGCAGCCAGACCTTGCTCAACAGCCAGGTAGTAGCGGTGACCGACATCAACCTGGAGCAGGCCGCCAAGGTGGTGGCTGACTTGAATATCAGTGCCGAGGTATACGCCGACGGCCATGCGCTGATCAATTCCCCGGAAGTCGAAGCGGTACTCGTCACCTCCTGGGGGCCGAGCCACGAAGAGTTCGTGCTGGCCGCCATCGCCGCCGGTAAACCGGTGTTCTGCGAAAAACCCCTGGCGGTCACCGCCGAAGGCTGCCGCAAGATCGTCGATGCCGAAGTGGCCTTCGGCAAGCGCCTGGTGCAAGTCGGCTTCATGCGCCCGTACGACGAAGGCTATCGCGCCCTCAAAGCCGTGATCGACAGCGGCCAGATCGGCGAGCCGCTGATGCTGCACTGCGCGCACCGTAACCCGACGGTGGGCGAGAACTACAAGACCGACATGGCGATCACCGACACGCTGATCCACGAACTGGATGTGTTGCGCTGGCTGCTCAACGACGACTACGTGTCGGTGCAAGTGGTGTTCCCGCGCAAATCCAGCAAGGCCCTGGCCCACCTGCGCGACCCGCAGATCGTGCTGCTGGAAACCGCCAAGGGCACGCGCATTGATGTGGAAGTCTTCGTGAACTGTCAGTACGGCTACGACATCCAGTGCGAAGTAGTGGGGGAGACCGGCATCGCCAAGCTGCCGGAGCCGTCACAAGTGCAACTGCGCAGTGGCGCGAAGCTGTCCAACGCGATCCTGATGGATTGGAAGGACCGGTTTATCGGCGCCTATGACGTGGAGTTGCAGGCGTTTATCGACAGTGTACGTGCCGGCCAGGTCGGCGGGCCGTCGGCGTGGGATGGCTTTGCGGCGGCAGTGGCGGCGGATGCGTGCATCGAGGCGCAGAACAGTGAGCAGATTGTGAAGGTGAGCCTGCCGGACCGTCCGCACTTCTACGGCTGATCACCATCGCACAGGTGGAATGCAATCAGTGTGGGAGCGGGCTTGCTCGCGAAAGCGGTGTGTTAGATGAAGATTCTTGTCTGACATGCCGCTTTCGCGAGCAAGCCCGCTCCCACAGTTGAATTGGGTTTCCACTTCAATTGAGGAGTGTATGTATGCGAATTGGACTGGTCGGCTACGGCCACGGAGGGCGCTTCTTTCATGCGCCGCTGATTGCAACACTGCCCGGCGCCACGTTTGTTGGCGTGGTGACACGTTCACCCGAGCGCCGACAGCAATTGAACACGGACCTTCCCGGTGTAAAGGCCTTCGACTCCATCGGCCAGATCGTCGAGGCCGGTGTAGACGCCCTGGTCATCTCCACCACCCTCAAAGGCCGCCCGGCCCTGGTGCTGGAGGCCATCGAACACGGTGTCACCGTGGTCAGCGACAAACCCTTCGCCGCCAACGCCGAACAGGCCCAGGCGCTGATCACCGCCGCCGAGCGCCAGGGCACGCTGCTCAGCGTGTACCAGAACCGGCGTTGGGATTCGGACTACCTGACCCTGCGCAAGCTCATCGATGCCGGCGCCCTGGGCAAGATCACCCGCTTTGAATCCCGCGTGGAACGCTACAGCCCGCACGCCGTGGGCAACGCCAGCGGTGGCGGCTGGCTGCGCGACCTGGGCAGCCATTTGGTCGACCAGGCGTTGCAACTGTTCGGTCCGGTGGATCGGGTGTTTGCCCAGCTGCATTACACCGCCGAACACTCCACGGTGGATCACGGTTTCTTTGTCTCTCTGACCCATGCCAATGGTGTGATCTCTCACCTGTGGGGCAACGCCTTGCAAAACAGCCAGGCACCGCGTTTTCGCGTCAGTGGCAGCGCAGGCTGTTACACCGTCGAAGGCCTGGACGGTCAGGAAGAGGCGCTAATGGCCGGCAAGTCGCCGAAAACCGAAGGCGAGCACTGGGGCGCCGAAGAGCATCGACGCTGGGGCTGGTTCGAACAAGGGTCAGAGCGTGAGCGAGTCCCTTCGGAAAAGGGCTGCTGGACCCAGTTCTATCGGCAGTTGCAACTGGCGGTACAAGGGCAGGGACCCTTGCCAGTGGACGCCTATGACGCCCTGGAAACCACCCGTATATTGGACGCCGCACGCCTCAGCGCAGAGCGCCAGCAGGTGGTTTCAACAAAAATAGAATAAAATTCTAAAACAGGTTGATATGGAAATTATTTTCCAATAAAGTCTTTTCCAGGTTGCATAAAGTACGTTTGGACTCGATCCGGGCGACTCAACAAAAACAAGATCAAAAACAACCAGGTACCGTCAGATGAAAATCTTCAACGCTGTACTGCGAGTTTTACGCCCTGCCAAAGCGCCACGCGGTCTGCCCCGCGCCCGGCCGTTCTACTTCTCCTTCCTTAATGTGCTGTGCGTCGAAAACAAAGGCGCGCTGGTGTGCTGCATTCCCGGTGCACCCGTCGTCCGGCTGCCTGCCGAGCTCTGATAAACGCAACGTCCAGAAAACCAACAAGAAAGTGGAGACAGACCGTTCATGAAGACCCCGATCCGTTTTACCGCCCTGGCCTTGTCCATGCTGCTCGCCAGCGGTGTTGCCTCGGCTGCTGATCTGAAGATAGGCGTGAGCATGTCCGCCTTCGATGACACCTTCCTGACCTACCTGCGCGAAGACATGGACAAGCAGGCCAAGTCCTATCCCAAGGGCGATGGCGTGCAGTTGCAGTTCGAGGACGCGCGTGCCGACGTGGTCAAGCAGCTGAGCCAGGTCGAGAACTTTATCAGTCAGAAAGTCGACGCGATCATCGTCAACCCGGTGGATACCGCGTCGACCAAGAACATCATTAATGCCGCCACCAAGGCCGGCATTCCGCTGGTGTTCGTCAACCGTCGTCCTGATCAGAAGGACCTGCCCAAGGACGTAGTAGCAGTGACATCCGACGACGTCGAGGCCGGCAAGCTGCAAATGCAGTACATCGCCGAAAAGCTCGGTGGCAAGGGCAAGATCGTGATTCTGCTGGGTGACCTGGCGAACAACTCCACCACCAACCGCACCAAGGGGGTGAAGGAAGTGCTGGCCAAGTACCCGGACATCAAGATTGAGCAGGAACAGACCGGTATCTGGCTGCGTGACAAGGGCATGACCCTGGTTAACGACTGGCTGACCCAGGGCCGTGAGTTCAATGCGGTTCTGGCCAATAACGATGAAATGGCCATCGGCGCGTCCATGGCCTTGAAGTCGGCAGGCACCAAGCCTGGCACGGTATTGATCGCCGGTGTGGATGGTACGCCGGATGGTTTGAACGCGATCACCAAGGGTGATTTGGCGGCGTCGGCGTTCCAGGATGCCAATGGCCAGGCGGTGGGTTCAGTGGAAGCGGCGCGCAAGATGGCCAAGAAAGAGGCGGTCGAGCAGAACCAGATCATCCCGTTCCAGCTGATCACGCCGGAAAACGTCAAAGACTTCAAATAACAACAATAAGCCGGCAGGGCGGCCTTGGCCGCCCTGCAGATGGAGTACGTTCCTATGCTCGCTCAAGCGACTGTCTCGCAGCCTCCCGGTATCCAGCCCGTCGGGTTGGAAGAACCCTACCTGTTGGAAATCACCAATATCAGCAAAGGCTTTCCCGGCGTTGTAGCCCTGGCGGATGTGCAACTGCGGGTGCGCCCCGGTTCGGTGCTGGCGCTGATGGGCGAGAACGGTGCGGGCAAGTCGACGCTGATGAAAATCATCGCCGGCATCTACCAGCCCGACGCCGGGGAAATCCGCCTGCGTGGCAAGCCGATCGTGTTTGAAACGCCCCTGGCGGCCCAGAAGGCCGGGATCGCGATGATCCACCAGGAACTCAACCTGATGCCGCACATGAGCATCGCCGAGAACATCTGGATCGGCCGCGAGCAGCTCAACAGCCTGCACATGGTCAACCACCGCGAAATGCACCGCTGCACCGCCGAATTGCTGGCGCGCCTGCGCATCAACCTGGACCCCGAGGAACACGTGGGCAACCTGAGCATCGCCGAGCGGCAGATGGTCGAGATTGCCAAGGCGGTGTCCTACGACTCCGACATCCTGATCATGGATGAACCGACATCGGCCATTACCGACAAGGAAGTGGCCCACCTGTTTTCGATCATTGCCGACCTCAAGTCCCAGGGCAAAGGCATCGTCTACATCACCCACAAAATGAACGAAGTGTTCGCCATCGCCGATGAAGTGGCGGTGTTCCGCGACGGCCACTACATCGGCCTGCAACGCGCCGACAGCATGAACAGCGACAGCCTGATCTCGATGATGGTCGGCCGTGAGCTGAGCCAGTTGTTCCCGGTGCGCGAGACGCCCATCGGCGACCTGTTGCTGACGGTGCGCGACCTGACGCTGGACGGCGTGTTCAAGGACGTGTCGTTCGACCTGCACGCCGGCGAAATCCTCGGTATCGCCGGCCTGATGGGCTCGGGCCGTACCAACGTGGCAGAAACCATTTTTGGCATCACGCCCAGCAGCAGCGGCCAGATCACCCTGGATGGCAAGGCGGTGCGCATTACCGACCCGCACATGGCCATCGAAAAAGGCTTCGCCCTGTTGACCGAGGATCGCAAGCTCAGTGGCCTGTTCCCGTGCCTGTCGGTACTGGAAAACATGGAAATGGCCGTATTGCCGCACTACACCGGCAACGGCTTCATCCAGCAGAAAGCCCTGCGCGCGCTGTGCGAAGACATGTGCAAGAAGCTGCGGGTGAAAACCCCGTCCCTTGAGCAGTGCATCGACACCTTGTCCGGCGGTAATCAGCAGAAGGCCTTGCTGGCGCGCTGGCTGATGACCAACCCGCGCCTGCTGATCCTCGATGAACCCACCCGTGGCATCGACGTGGGCGCCAAGGCGGAGATCTACCGATTGATTTCATTCCTCGCCAGCGAAGGCATGGCGGTGATCATGATTTCCTCCGAGTTGCCCGAAGTGCTGGGCATGAGTGACCGGGTCATGGTGATGCACGAAGGCGAATTGATGGGCACCTTGGACCGCAGCGAAGCGACCCAGGAAAAAGTCATGCAGTTGGCCTCCGGGATGACGGCAGTCCACTGACGTACAGAATAAGAAGGTGATTGGCTATGAACGCAATAACGGACAACAAACCTGCGACGGTGCCCACTAAAAGTCGTCGACGCATGCCCACCGAGCTGAGCATCTTCCTGGTGCTGATCGGCATCGGCCTGGTCTTCGAGCTGTTCGGCTGGATCGTGCGGGACCAGAGTTTCCTGATGAACTCCCAGCGCCTGGTGCTGATGATCCTGCAAGTGTCGATCATCGGCCTGCTGGCGATCGGCGTGACCCAGGTGATCATCACCACAGGGATTGATCTGTCCTCCGGCTCGGTGCTGGCGCTGTCGGCGATGATCGCCGCGAGTTTGGCCCAGACTTCCGATTTTTCCCGTGCGGTGTTCCCGAGCCTGACCGACTTGCCGGTATGGATCCCGGTGGCGATGGGGCTGGGCGTGGGGCTGCTGGCGGGGGCGATCAACGGCAGCATCATTGCCGTTACCGGCATCCCGCCGTTCATCGCGACCCTGGGCATGATGGTCTCGGCCCGTGGCCTGGCGCGTTACTACACCGAAGGCCAGCCGGTGAGCATGCTCTCGGATTCGTACACGGCTATCGGCCATGGCGCGATGCCGGTGATCATCTTCCTGGTGGTAGCGGTGATCTTCCATATCGCCCTGCGTTACACCAAGTACGGCAAGTACACCTACGCGATTGGCGGCAACATGCAGGCGGCGCGTACCTCGGGCATCAATGTCAAGCGCCACTTGATCATCGTGTACAGTATCGCCGGTCTCCTGGCAGGCCTGGCGGGTGTGGTGGCCTCGGCACGTGCAGCGACCGGCCAGGCCGGCATGGGCATGTCCTATGAGCTGGATGCGATTGCGGCGGCGGTGATCGGCGGCACCAGCCTGGCGGGCGGAGTAGGGCGCATCACCGGCACTGTGATCGGTGCGCTGATCCTTGGGGTGATGGCCAGCGGGTTTACCTTCGTCGGGGTGGATGCGTATATCCAGGACATCATCAAGGGCCTGATCATTGTGGTGGCGGTGGTGATCGACCAGTATCGCAACAAGCGCAAACTCAAGCGCTGACTCAATCTAAAAATGTGGGAGCGGGCTTGCTCGCGAAAGCGGTGTATCAGTCACAGGTCTGTTGACTGGAAGACCGCATTCGCGAGCAAGCCCGCTCCCACAGGGGCTCATCGCCGATCAGTTTCAACCGTTTGTCTTCTATATAGCTCCACAACACTGAATTTCTTGCTATAAACGCACTCCTATGACCATTCGCCGAGCCCGTCCTGGTGCTTTTGGGGGTTATCTCGGAAAAATTGCCTGTCTTTTCAGTTGCTGCGCCCTCAAGTCGGCCTTAGACTGCCGCCCCTCGTAAATTGAGTGCCGGGTGGCGCTTGAAATGGATGGCGCCCTTCCGAGACCTGCAGAGGTCGGCCGGAACGCTCCCTTATTCGCCTTAATGCACGTATTTTTTATAGAGAAATCAATGACAAAGGAAAAGTTGCTGGCCATGCCGGCGGATGACTACATGAATGCCGAACAGCACGCTTTTTTCGAGCAGTTGCTGCAAGACATGAAAGTGGAACACCACGAGCGCATTGAACAGAACCGTATCGCCATTGAAAGCCTGGACACCCCGGCCGACCCGGCTGACGCTGCTTCCGTTGAAGAAGAGCGCACCTGGCTGGTCAACGCCATTGACCGCGACCAGCGCATGCTGCCGCAGCTGGAGCGTGCACTGGAGCGTATCAAGGAAGATTCCTTCGGCTGGTGCGATGACAGCGGCGAGCCTATCGGCCTCAAGCGCCTGCTGATCAGCCCGACCACCAAGTACTGCATCGAAGCGCAAGAGCGCCACGAGCAGATCGACAAGCATCAGCGCCAAGCCTGATGCGGTGAAGCTGGGGGACCGTCCTGCGGTTTCCCAGGGAAAGATCCGTTACACCCGGTCTATTGATCTGTTGCAAGCTACCCCACTAAAGGCCCATGGATAATGGCCCGATAGTGGCGTTTAATGCAGCGACAATAATGACAAGCAGTGGGGTAACGAAGATGGCTGGAGACGGATCTCTGATGGGCGCAGCAGTGTCACCGCAAACGGTGGCGCGCGGGCTGCCCGGCTGGCTGACGCCACTGTTGCAGAGCACCGCCCTGGTGTTGGTCCTGCTTGGGTTGGCGCTCGCCAGCCTGCCACTCTACCTTTGCCTGGCACTGGCTCTGCTGGTGATCTGGCTGCCTCGATTGAAAAGTCGCACACCTGTTATCGCATCTTCCGATGCCGTCGATGCCATCGGCGAATTGACGCGCGACCTCTCCTACACCACCAGTCATAACGCGTTGTCCGCCGCCGGTGTGGCCTATTCGGTCAAGCAACTGGCCGCGCGCGTGCAGTCGCAGCTGGGCGCGGCCAAGCAGATTGTCAGCAGTGCCGAGGTGATGATCGGCACCGAAAAGGTCACCTCCCAACTCAGCCGCGAAGCACTGGGTGCCGCCAGCCAGGCCCATCAACGCAGCACCGAGGGCCGCGAAGTACTGGCCCAGTCGATCACCCGCATGCACCAGCTCAGCCAGCGTGCGAATGCCAGCCGTGAACTGATCGAAGCCTTGAGCCTGCGCAGCGAGGAAATCCAGCGGGTGACCCTGGTGATCCAATCCATTGCCAGCCAGACCAATTTACTGGCACTCAACGCGGCCATTGAAGCGGCGCGGGCCGGTGAGCATGGGCGTGGGTTTGCGGTAGTTGCGGATGAAGTGCGTGGGTTGGCGGGGCGTACGGCCACGGCCACCGATGAAGTCGGGGTGATGGTCGCGGATATCCAGCAACGCACGGCCCAGGTGGTGGAGCAGATTCGCCAGCTCTCGGCGGACCTGCATACCGGCGTGGAGCAGGTGGAGCACGCCGGTGAGCAGTTGCAGAGTATCGCCAGCCTGGCGGCGGATGTGGAAGGCCAGGTCAATGAGATCGCCCAGGGCACCGACACCAACCGCATCCAGCTCGACAGCCTGTTCCATGCCGTGGAACAGATGCGCAGCGACCTGGCTGTCAGCGATCAGCAAACCCGACAGTTGGCCGACGCTGCGGTGCAGATGGAAGGGCAGGCCGAAACCATCAGCGAGCGCTTGGCGGAAGTTGGGCTGGATGACTATCACCAGCGCATCTACGACCTGGCGCGCGAGGGGGCGAGCCGGATAGCTGAGCAATTCGAAGCCGACGTGCAGCAGAACCGGATCAGCCTGGATGACCTGTTCGACCGCAGCTACACGCCGATTGCCAACACCCGCCCGAGTAAGTACCACACCCGCTTTGACGGCTACACCGACCAGGTGTTGCCGGCGATCCAAGAAGCGCTGCTGCCACGCCATGAAGGCTTGGTCTTTGCCATTGCCTGCACGCCGCAGGGCTATGTGCCGACGCATAACAAGGCGTTTTCCCACGCGCTGACCGGCGATGCGCAGGTGGATGCGGTGCAGAATCGCACCAAACGCAAGTTCGAAGACCGCACCGGAATCCGTTGCGGCAGCCACCAGCAGGCCGTCTTGCTGCAAACCTATACCCGCGACACCGGAGAGCTGATGCACGACTTGTCGGTTCCGATCATGGTCAAGGGCCGGCATTGGGGCGGCTTGCGCCTTGGCTATAAACCCGAAGCGGTGAAGGGCGGACGCTAGGGATTATTGCTGTTTATGCAATGGAGCTATTCCAGGGATAGCTTTTTCCAACTGGAAGAAAACCGTAGCATGGCCAACATTGTTAGCCAGCTAACTAATGCTGCGGAGAAGCTCCATGCAAAACAAAGTCGATGTCGCCGTGATGATTGGCAGTGGCGTACCCCAAACCCTGCGTGCGCTGGGCCAGAGGGCCTGCTGGGTGGTGTTGCTCAACGGTGAGCAACGTGGTACGGCGTTCGCCAGTCGCGATGAAGCGGAGGAGTGCAGGGCTGCCTGGCAGGCGCTGCTGCGCCTGGAGCAGTCGGACAGCCTGCATTGAGACGGGTTTATTGCGATTGATGCAGGCGTTGATTCAGCTCATCCACGGGAATCGCCCATTCAGCATCCTCGCGCAGCTCTTCTTTCAGAAAGGCTGCTTGCTGTTCAGACCAGAACGGCGCATCGATCAGCTTTACGTCTTCAGACAAAGGGTGCGCGACGATAAACGCGTCGATGGCGTCTGGGGTTGAGTCCAGACCCAATTGTTCGAAGAGGGTTTCGAGGGTAGGGATTGGCGCGTCCATATCGTTCTCCATGCAGGGGGTCGTTATGCATGGGAGGGTCTTGGCGCAGCAGAGTTCTATCGGATTGTCAGGAATTCAACGCCCCGGCATCCACAGCAGCTTTCAAGGCCTTGGCGGATTCCTTGGCTGCGATGGCAGCAGCATCAACGGTTTTGAACCAACGGTCTTTTTCCACCTGGTGTGTAGTCACAGTGGTCAGCGGAGGCTTGGCCCGCATGATGATCACTGCTTGGAATTCACCGTCTACTTCTCTTGCGTCGCCATGGATGAAAAATTCGCCGATATCAAATTCCGTCACGTAGAGCCTTCCCTTGGAGATAACTGCACTGGAGAAACCTGGCCCGCAGGGCACAAACTTCAGTGGACGGGCCAGTATGGCAGTTGTTGCGGGTCGGCGGCGCAGTTAAGTTATCAGGCGGACGAAACGACCGCTCCATGGTGTGCTTGCAACTGGGCTTCTAGTTTCTTGGCCAGTTCACAAGCCTTGACATGGCCGCTGCGAAAGCCTTTTATTTGGCCGCTGAGCACTTCACGGATGTGGAAGAAGTTTTTACCGGCAGGTACAACCTGGTAAAGAACCGGATCCGAGTACCCCTCGAAGCCGCCCAAGCGGTAGTATTGAGCCTCGCCTTGGCATGATGAACGGGTGTGCGAAGACATAGCATTGTAGGTTGATCGTTGCATGGCCTGCTCCTTTCGATCGATCCGGTTGACTTGATTGCAACGTTTTGGGTGGTTTTGATCGGTGCTGCTGTTTTAGTATTGTCGTCGGCGGCCAGCGCCCGGTTCCATGACAGCGTGTTTATTTGTGTTTGCATGTCGGAAAACCGCATTTTTAATTAGGTTATTTTCTGAAGTTGGTCGGCCCGTATTCTCGGGCTGTTGAACCTGTGATCTCCTGTGATGCCTGATGACCTTGCACAAGGTCCATCGCGCACGTCTGTACTAGTCTTACGGCGCGGCAGTGGGGTCTTCTTCAGTTTTTTTTCAAAGAATGAATGATGTGATCGTGCCGTAATGGCCGTTTTTTTTGTGCTGCCCGCTCTGGCGGACGGCGCTCTTTTCGATGTGGGGGCGTTTCCTTGGCAGTCAGTAATCTGGATATGCACGCGTTGTTCGTGCTGGGTGATTTGCGCGCAAAGTTGGTCAAGCAGTTTCAATCCCGTTTTGTTTACATCACCGAGCAGACGCCGGAAGGCATCTACATCGCCGAAATCGACACCGAGGCGGCGATGGTTGTAGATGACAAGCCGCGCCTGGAACTCAAAGTCGGCGATCATTTCCGCGCAGCGGTATTGCCCAGCCGTGAAGGTGGCAAGTTCGAATTGAAGTTCCGCGACATCAAGTTGACCGTCTACGGCCTGGGCGACTACGCCTTTGTGTCCTCGGCCGAAGGCCAGGGCATCGTGTTCAAGGAAGGCCACAGCGTGATGCTGGTATTTGCCGCCAACGAACAACTGCAGGAAGGCCTGACCAAGACCCTGAAGGCCGTGACCGGCAAGGCCGCCAAATGGCGCAAGGGTGAATTGGTCACGTTCAAGGCCAGCGAATAACCATCAAATTCCTCGAACACCCGTTATCTCCCGGAACCTCTACTACAGTTGAGTTGACTTAACTATTCAGAGGCTTCGCGCTTACGTAGCAAAGCCGTCCGCTGTCTGCTGCGATATCGCGAGGTGCAAGGGCATGAAAGGATTGAGAACACTGTTGGCGGCGTCCGTGGCGACCTTGAGTCTGTCAATGACCGCACTGCCGGTTTCGGCCGCCGAGAAGCCAGTGCACTTTGCCGATTTGAACTGGGAAAGCGGCAGCCTGATTACCGAAGTGCTGCGAGTGATCGTCGAGAAGGGCTATGACTTGCCCACCGACACCTTGCCGGGCACCACCATCACCTTGGAAACCGCCCTGGCGAAGAATGACATCCAGGTGATTGGCGAAGAATGGGCGGGCCGCAGCCCGGTGTGGGTCAAGGCCGAAGCCGAAGGCAAAGTGGTTGGGTTGGGCGACACGGTCAAAGGCGCGACCGAAGGCTGGTGGGTGCCGGAATACGTGGTCAAGGGTGACCCCGCCAAAGGCATCAAGCCCCTGGCGCCGGAGCTCAAGAGCGTGAAGGACCTGGCGCGTTACAAAGACGTGTTCAAGGACCCGGAATCCCCCGGCAAGGGGCGCTTTCTCAACAGTCCCATCGGCTGGACCTCCGAAGTGGTCAACAAACAGAAGCTCAAGGCCTACGGTCTGGACGACAGCTATGTGAACTTCCGCAGTGGCTCGGGCGCGGCACTGGATGCCGAGATTGCCTCATCGATTCGCCGGGGCAAGCCGGTGCTGTTCTATTACTGGTCGCCAACGCCGTTGATGGGGCGCTACAAGTTGATCCAACTGGAAGAGCCGCCGTTTGATGCCGAGGCGTGGAAGACGCTGACGGATGCGGACAATCCTGATCCGCAGCCCACGCGCTCGTTGGCATCCAAGTTGAGTATCGGGGTGTCGACGCCGTTCCAGAAAGAGCATCCGCAGATTGCGCAGTTCTTCGAGAAGGTCGAGTTTCCGATTGAGCCGCTGAACAAAGCCTTGGCGACCATGAGTGAAAATCACACGGCGCCACGGGAAGTGGCCCAGGCGTTTTTAAAGGAACACCCAGAAGTTTGGAAGGCCTGGTTGACCGAGGATGTGGCGCAGAAGGTTCAGGCAAGCCTGAAATGATCCCGGATCTAACTGCCAGGTAAAGATCAAATTGTGGGAGCTGGCTTGCCTGCGATCGCGGTGTATAAGTCACAGATGTATCAACTGACACAGCGCTATCGCAGGCAAGCCAGCTCCCACATTGGCCTGTTTTTCCAAGGCTAGAACTTGGTTTGCACCGCCAGCTCAAATGTCCTCGGCGAGCCCAGGTAATACGCCGGCGACACATGCGCAAACTCGGCATACACCTCATTCGTCAAATTGCGCACCCGGCCCGTCACCGAGGTGTGTGAGTCGACCTTATAGCGCAGGAACGTGCCGAACAGCGTGTAGGCCGGCACCGTCTGGGTGTTGGCGTTATCGGCGTACACCTCGGCTACGTATCGCGCATCCACGCCCCCTTGCCAATCTTCGGCAAAATCATACGTCAGCCACAGGTTACCCACGCGCTTGGGCACGTTGGTTGGCGTATTACCTTTACGCGAGACCACTGCGCCACTGGCGATTTTTTCGTTGAAGTCATCGTATTCCGCGTCGACCCAGGCGAAGTTGCCCTCCGCCAGCAACCTTGGCGTGATGCGCAACGAACTGGCCAACTCGATGCCCTTGGATGACTGCGCGCCGATCGGAATGCTGTTGGTCGGGTCCTGCGGGTCGGTCACGGCAAAATCTTTGCGCTCGATCTTGTACGCGGCCACGGTGGCCGAGCCACGGCCGTCCAGGTAATCGAACTTGCTGCCCACTTCCCACTGTTTGCCCGTCGAGACATCAAACACTTGCGTGGTGGTGTTCGGCTGCTCGGCGGCGGTGCTGTATTGCACATACACATTGGCCGACGGGATGAACTGGTAAGTCAGGCCGACGCGACCGGTCACCGGTTCCCAGCTGCGCTTGAAGTGGCGGGGATTGGTGGCGGTGATCGCGCGATGGTTGGTGACGTCCAGGTCGATGGCGTCGTAACGCAGGCCGGTGAGCAGCGAGAGTTTATCGGTGAGCCCCAGGCGGTTCTCCACGAACAGCGCCTTGGTGGTGACCTCGTTGGTCTTGTCCTTGCCGAACTTTTCACGGGTTCGCGGGATGTCGTAGAAGTGTCCAGGGTTGTAGTTGTTCGGATCCACGCTGCTGTTGCCCGGCACATTCAGTGGGGTGTTGGTGGTGCTGTTGACCTTGTATTCGAAGCCCCCGGACCAAGTGGTCGACAAGCCGAAAATACTGTCATCGTGGCGCAGCTCGAACTGGTTGCCGTTCTGTTCGCCCTGGTGGCGTACCTGATAGGCCGTCGAGCGGTTCACCGCGCTGTTATCGGCGTTGTATTGGTAGGTTTCCAGGTTGCGATAATCACGCTGGCTGTCCAGGTGATAGAGGGTGTTTTTCAGGGTGGTGTTGTCGTTGAGGCGGTAGTCGATGATCGAGCGCGCCCAGATCGTGCGCTGTTCATAGCGCCCGTCAGCAACGTTGTAGTTGTTGAAGCGGTTGTGCTTGTCGATCTTAAGCTCACCCACTTTGGGATTGAGCACCGGCGTACCCCAGTAAGGGCTGTCTTCATGCTCATCCTGGTATTCCAGCGCCAGGGTGTGAGACAGGTTGGGCGTGAGGTCGCTGAGCAGGGAAAACGCCAGGCTCCAGGCCTCGCGCTGGTCACGGTCGATGTAGCTGTGATTGGTGTTGCGGCTTACATCCAGGCGCGCGTAGTGCTGCACATCCGCGCTGGGTTCGGTCAGGGCGTGATTGACGCCAAACGCCATGCCCGCAGTGTCATAGCTGCCATAGGTAAGCTGACCTTCGGCGGCCTGTTCCTCACGGGTGGCCAGCTTGGTCACGTAGTTGAGCGAACCGCCCACGGAGCCGGCGCCGTTGATCAAGGAGGAGGGGCCGCCTACCAACTCCACCCGATCATAGATCCAGGCATCCACTGGCCGGGCCAGGCCGGTGGCGACATTGATCCCGTTGAACATCTGCGTGATCTGGCTGCTGGTAAAACCACGGTAGGAGACAAACCCGCCAAATCCTGGCGGGGCGCTGGCATTCACGCCAGGCAAGGTGTTGGCGGCATCACGGAAAGTCTTGGCGCCGTGGCGCTCGATGTCATTGCGGTTGGCGATAGCCACCGATGCTGGAGTTTCGCGCACGCTCAAGCCCAAGCGCGAGGCCATGCCACTGGATTGATCCAGGGCCAGGCCAGGCTCGGCGGTTTGTTCGCCATCAATGGTGGTCGGGGCCAACTCAAGGGCCCAGGCGCAGACAGGCAGGCAGCCGAGCAGGCCCGCCAACAGGGGAAGATGTTTCATGGTTGAATCCTGAAAAACTTGGCTTGAAAACAACGCACAGCCGCCCGTACGTCCTCGCGGAAACGGTGGTCAGTGCAGATTGGAAAGCGAAGGGATCAGGCGAAAGCAGGCGGTGCGCGCGGATTAGCCGCAGGCCAGGTAAAGCGGGCAGGAATGTCGGCAGCCAGGACAATGGCCGGCGGCGGTGCATGGGGCTGTGGCAGTACTGCCACATTCAAGCTGGAACTCAGCGCCGGGCCCATGCCGCCGGTAGAACACAGCGGGCAACCAAACGCCTTGGACAGCGTCGGCAGGTTCTCTTCAGTGGAGTTGGACGGCTTGGGCGCCTGGGTGCGCGGGTCTACCGTACAGAACTGACCGCCGATGCCATTGAGCTGCATCCCGACCATCTGCCCATGACCGATACTGCAGGCGAACACATTGAACAGGACGCAGCAATAGAGCATCCAGGCAATGAGCGAGCGGTCGGCACGAGCGATTTTCATGGGGCGGCACTTTACCATCAGCCGCCGACGAAATGCCTGCAAAAAATCTCCAGGCGACTATCCTCTTTCGCACCTTTTAAGGGAGAGCCAGCCATGAGCTTTGTTGTCGCACGATGGATTGTCGGCATTTTCACCTTCATCAGCATGGTGCATTTGTACTGGGCTGCCGGAGGCAAACTCGGCTTCCAGGCCGCCATTCCCCAATTGCCCGGCGAATTCGCCCGGGGGCCGAAACCGGCGTTCAAGCCCTCCGCGCTGGCTACGTTTCTGGTTGCCATGGGGTTGGTGGGGATTGCATTGATGGTGTGTCTGCGGGCGGGGCTGTATTTCTCGGCGGTGTCCCACGGGGCCTTGCAGTGGGGGATCAGCGCGATTGCGGTGGTGATGTTTGCCAGGGCGATTGGGGATTCGGAGTTGGTGGGGTTTTTCAAGAAGGTCGGTGGTTCGCGGTTTGCGCGGTTGGATACGTATTTTTATTCGCCGTTGTGCCTGGTGTTGGGGGTGGGGTTGTTGGTGGTGGCGTGGGGGTGAGTGATGCTTAAGTGTTTGTGGGGTAGAGGTGAAGTTTGGTTGTGGTTATTTGGACGAAGCACGACTTTTGAGGGAGTGATTCTTCAATCTCAATAAGGATTATTGAATCACCGAGTTTTAATGCTACGCAATTGTCGTTAGCGCCATGGATTAATTTGGCGGTTATCTGGACTGTGCTGTTGATAGCAGTGATCAGTGACGCTTCTGTAGACGAATACTCAATGTTCTTTTGCCAAGAAAAAACTTCATTTGTGTCCAGCTCCACATCCAGAATATCCCCTGTTTTTGGCTTCACCCCATTCCACAAGGCAATGCCATTGCCTATCTCTGAGTGAAACTTTACGAGCAGTTCACTCTGGCTTTCAAATATTTCAGTTATTAGTATCTTCATGAAAGCTTTACGAAGTCTAAGTCGCCTTCAAATGAAATGCATGCAATCCAGTTCAATGACTTGGATACAATGTAAGTATGCTGGGGGAATTCAGAAAAAATTTTGAGTGCCTGGCAAACGTGCTTTGGGTCTATTGCGTACGCCTCGTCGCAGGCAGAGTCACTGATAAAAACAAGGTCGTCGTCAGTGTATTTTTTAATTTGCTCGGCCAGCTGTGATATCGCTAAATTTGAAGATGCAAGTCCGAAGTTAATACTTTTTTCTAAAGTATTCCAAAAGATTTTGCTGCCGGAGAATGGTAGCTTTCCATTGATTTCGCTGACCATTAAGGCGTGTTCACTTTCCGATAGAATGTCAAAGCTGATATCGAAAGCCTTCAGGTCAGCAGTTAGCTCTTCGTCAAAATAACTCATTTTTTTGCAAACCTTTTGGTCAACTGCAGCACTGTTTTCGGGCTGGCATCAAATTGGTAGTGTGGTCCCTTTTTCTTGCCAGACCAGACATTTATGTGGGCACCACTTCTATCGTCGTACTCAACACGGTAACCAGTTTTTCCATCGGCCGTCTGCATTCCTACGGGCTCTCCTTTACGCGGGCCAAACCTTCCCATTGTTGGTTTCTCTGCTCGGAAGTCATTCTCAAACAACCATTCCAGAGCTTTGTTCGATGCTTGTTCGTAGGTAGATGACCGGTAAGAGCGGCTAACCTCGGGAGGTGTTTGTCCATGATTTTTTGTTACTGCTTTGTCACGTTGTTGCGGGCAATTCCCTGAGACGCAAGCTAACCCTAATGGGTCTATCCAGCCTGTGGGGTTAGGCACGTATTGGTACGCATTGATCCCCCCCGCCAATTTCACCGGATCCGGCGTCAGGTAGCGACCAGTATCCGGATTGTAGTAGCGATGACGGTTGTAGTGCAGCCCGCTTTCCCGGTCAAAGTATTGGCCCTGGAAACGCAGCGGGTTGTCGATTTTTCCTATGTCGAGGCGGCTGATTTCGCCGTAGGCGCGATAGTGCGCGGACCAGACGATTTCGCCATCCGGGGCGGTTAGTTCCTGCGGCGTACCGAGGTGGTCGAGTTGGTAGTGGTAAGCCTTGGTTTCCTTTGGTCCAAAGCCTTCCAGCAGCGCCAATGGCCGGAAGCTGTCAGGCTCATAGAGGTAGCTGCGGTGGCGATCCGCGTGGTGTTCGGCGATGAGTTTGTCGCCCTGCCAGAAGAACTCGGTAGTTGTGCC
>NZ_JAFCUA010000018.1:0-68960 GCF_049896305.1 Pseudomonas sp. DWP3-1-3b3
TGGCCCATCGCGGCGGCCCACGGATTCAAGCCGGAGTGAGGGCACACCGAGCCTAAGCGAGGTGCCGAGTGTTGGGGCAAGAGCGCTTTGGTTACTTTCGCGCTTTTCGAAAGTGACCCGCCGTAAGGGCGGAACCAATACCCGCCATCACCCAAATAACGGATATGCCCCCAAATCAAAACGCCAACTTATAACCAATGGCCATCAACATAACCGCCAAGCAAGGCCGCAACACGCCATCAGGCAACTTGCCCGTCATATGGCTACCCACATAGATCCCCGGCAACGACCCCATCAACAAAAACCCCAACAAATGCCAATCCATATTCCCCATGCTGGCATGCCCCAACCCCGCCACCAGCGTCAACGGCACGGCATGCGCAATCTCAGTCCCCACCAACCGCCGCGTCGCCAGAAACGGATACAAAATAAACAACGCCACCGTACCCAAGGCCCCAGCACCGATGGACGTCAGCGCCACCATGGTGCCAAGGATCGCCCCAGTCACCACCGTCAACGCATTCAAATTACGCGGACTCATGTGATAGCTATCACCCGCATGCCGCTGGGCAAACGCCAACAGGCTCTTCTTGAACAGAATCGCCAGGGCCGTCAACAGCAACACCACCCCGAGCGCCTGCTTGATCACCGCATTCATCACGCTAGGGTCAGTATGCAAACTGGCCAGAAACCACAAGGTCAACAGCACCGCCGGCACGCTGCCCAGGGTCAGCCAGCCGGTAATGGTCCAATCGATATTCTTGTTCTTGCTGTGTACCAACACCCCACCCGACTTGGTAATGGCGGCATACAACAGGTCAGTGCCCACGGCGGTAGCCGGATTGATACCAAACCACAACAGGATCGGCGTCATCAACGAGCCGCCACCCACACCGGTCATGCCCACGATAAAACCAACGATCAGGCCAGCTACCACAAAACCAAAATTACCCACATCCATTCCAGCTACCTGCGGCCTTATAAATTTCTGGCCGCAGGATAGCGATTTTTCTTATAACGACTTATATCAATATGATCTGACTTTATGCCTTTTAACTCAGTCGATGACAGGCATACGCCTGGGTCTGATACGGAAAGGCAACCGTGTCACGCCCCTTCAATGCCGGATGCGTGTCAATCAACACCTGGAGTTGCGCGGTCACGACCGCCTTGGCCGCATCCGGCAGTGCGGCGATAAAGCTCACAGAGAGGAAGCGGTCCATGATCACTTCTTGAGGGCTGCCCACATGACTGTAGGGAAAACAGGTCATTTCAGGCTCGGAAAAATACTCGCCAGTGAAGGCCTCACGCCAACGTCCCGTATGAAAACGCGGCGTGTCGCCCTCGTACGGGGTAATGATGGCGGTGATGGCAGCGACCCAGTCCACCGACTCATCCCGCACATTCCACACCAGGCCCAGTCGACCCTCGGGCTTGAGCACGCGATGGATTTCCGCCAGCGCGGCCTCGGTGGAAAACCAGTGGAACGCCTGGGCGCACACCACCGCGTCGGCGCTGGCAGTCGGCAGTGGGATGGATTCAGCCGTGCCATTGACCAGGCGCACATCGGGCAGCAGCTTGGTCAACTGCGCGCCCATCGCCGCCACCGGCTCGACGGCAATCAAGGTCGGCGCCAGGGCGCTGAGCAAGCGGGTGAATTTGCCAGTGCCGGCGCCCAGGTCAATCACACTGGCATGCGCGTCAATGTGCAGTGTGTCGGCGAGCCAGCCCGTGAGTTGTCTTGGATAATCCGGCCGGCCTTGGGCGTAGGTGACGGCCTGGGTCGAGAAACCCTGTTGAGCAGACGTGTGAACACCAGTCATTGCCAATCTCTCCTCGGGTAAAGCGGGGGAACAGTGTGCGCCCTCTCACTTTTATTTTCTAATCGCTGCATCCAATCGCGCAGGCCCTGGGTAGTCCTTTCAGAACCCCCGCTGTTTGACTGAAATGGAGAAGTACCCATGAACGCTAAAGCACTGTTCTGCCTCACTGCCCTGCTCGCCGCCGCCCCCGCAGCTTTCGCCCAGACCGGCTTGCCGGACAGCATCAAGGTGCCGGACGGCCATAAGGTGGCGATGGAAACCACTGGCGTCGGCGAAATCACCTACGAGTGCCGCGACAAAGCCAACGCCGCCGGCCAGACCGAGTGGACTTTCGTCGGGCCCAAGGCGGTGTTGAATGACCGCAGCGGCAAGCAAGTCGGCACCTACTTCGGCCCGCCGGCAACCTGGCAGGCCAAGGACGGTTCGAAAGTCACCGGCACCCAACTGGCCGTAGCGCCGTCGGGCGCGGGCAACCTGCCGTATCAGTTGGTCAAGGCCAACCCCGCTGAAGGCAAGGGCGCGATGAGCGGCGTGAGCTACATCCAGCGCGTGGCCCTCAAGGGCGGCGTAGCGCCGAGCAGCGAGTGCACGGCGGCCAACAAAGGCAAGCAGGAAGTGGTGAAGTACCAGGCGGATTACATCTTCTGGGCAGCCAACTGAGTAAAGTCGGCTACGCTGCCCCCCATGCCGATCATTGGGGGGTAGCCATCCGTGTTTGATTACGAAGCCTGTCTGCAGGCCTGCGCCCGTGGCGATCAACGCGCCTTGCGCCAGTTGTATGAGCAGGAAAGCAGCCATTTGCTCGGCGTGGCGATGCGCATCGCCAGGGACAAATCCCTGGCCGAAGACATCGTGCATGATGCGTTTATCAAGATCTGGCGCGGTGCCGGCAGTTTTGACCCCAGTCGCGGCTCGGCCCGTGGCTGGGTGTTTAGCGTGACCCGGCACCTGGCGCTCAATATCGTACGTAACCATTACCGCGAAATCCCGTTGGGCGACGAGCACGAACAAGTCGCTGCAACCGAAACCTTTGAATTCAGCGCACGCTCCGGGCAAGTCCACACCTGCCTGGAGCAACTCGACCCGGCCCGTCGCACGTGCATCCTGCATGCTTATGTCGACGGTTATTCCCACAGCGAAATCGCCCAGAAACTCGACACCCCGCTGGGGACCGTCAAGGCCTGGATCAAACGTAGCCTCGCCGCGCTGCGGGAGTGCATGGCATGAGCAACCCACTGGACGAACTGGCCAGCGAATACGTGCTGGGCACCCTGCCCGGCGAACAACGCGCCGACGTCGAACAACGCCTGAAACACGACGCCGAACTACGCGCCGCAGTGGACGCCTGGGAGCAGCGCCTGTTGCCACTGACCGCCTTAGCGGAACCCGTGCCACCCTCCTCTGAGCTGTGGCGGCGTATCGAACGTAACATCGCCAGTGCCCGCACGCACTGGTGGGACCTGCTGGCCGTATGGCGCGGCCTGGCCGGTGCAGGGCTTTTGACCACGCTGGTGCTGGCCGCGCTGCTGCTGACCCGCCCACCCACTGCCGACCCGACCTTTCTGGTGGTGCTGGTGGCGCCGCAAAGCCAGGCTCCGGGTTGGGTGATCCAGGCGCGCAATGACCAGCAGATTCAGTTGATTCCCTTGGGGGTGATGGAAGTGCCGTCCGACAAGGCCCTGCAGTTCTGGACCAAAGGCGACGGCTGGCAGGGGCCGGTGTCCCTGGGCCTGGTCAAACCGGGGCAGACGCTCTCGGTGCCGTTGGACAAGCTGCCGCCGCTCACCCAGAACCAGCTGTTCGAGCTGACCCTGGAAGACCCGCGCGGCTCGCCGACCGGCAAACCCACTGGGCCGATCCAGGCAATCGGCCGCGCGGTCAAGGTGCTCTGATCAGGCGACGGTGGGCAACCACACGCGAAACCGCGCACCGCCCAGCGGCGAAGCCAACGTCGTCAAGCTGCCGCCCTGGGCTTCCAGGGCGCGTCGGCTGATGGCCAGGCCCAGGCCAAAACCGCCGGTGGCGCGGTCGCGGCTGCGGTCCAGGCGGTAGAACGGCTCGAAGATGCGCTCGCGCTGGTCCACAGGGATGCCGATACCGTCGTCGTCCACCCAGATTTCACAGCCCTCGGCGCACACCTTCACACCGACCTGGATGCGCTTGTCGCAGTAACGCGTGGCATTGCGCAACAGGTTCTGCAAGGCACGGGCAGTCAGACGCGGGTCGAGGCTGAAGCGCTCCACGGCGCAGTCGAGTGCCACATCGATGACGATCTCGGGGTTTTCCAGTTCGTCATCGACACTGCCCAGCACGCTGTCGATGAACTCATCGAGGACCACCTCGACCCGCTCCGGCAACTGCGCCGGGTTTTGCAGGCGGCTGTAGGACAGCAACTCCAGCACCAGCTCATCCAGCTCGCGGATATGCGCGACCAGACTTTGCAGGCGCTCGCGGCTGGCTTCGGGCAGGTCTTCTGACAACGCCAGGGCCAGGCCGAAATCCAGGCGCGTGAGCGGCGTGCGCAGTTCGTGGGACACCGCATTGAGCAGGTCGCGCTGCTGGTTGAGCAGGTGTTCGATGTCGTCGGCCATGGTGTCGAACACCGTGGCCAGGCTGCCGATGTTGGAGCTTGGGGGAATGTGTGTGCGCTCGCTCAGATTGCCCCGGCCCAATTGGGCGGCCGTGCTTTTCAGGCGCTCCAGGTCGCGCCAGTGGGGGCGCAGCCACATCAGCAGGCAGGCCAGCAATGCGGCGACGATCAACACATTGATCGCCCAGTACAGCACGTTCATGTCCAGTGGGTCGGGCGGTATGGTCAGTTTGACCGCGAACTGCTCGTTGATCGGCGAGCTGATTTCGGTCATCCAGCCCCACTCCCCCAGGCGCACGACGGACTTGCCCTGCTCCAGCAGTTGTTCTTCGGCCGGGGTGTAGCTGGCGTCCTGGCGCAGCAGCAATTGCACTTTCAGCGGCGCAAAGTCGCGGCCCAGTTGCTCGGTCACCTGTGACCAGCGCTCCACCGGCGCCCGCAGGTATTGCTTGACGATCAGCTTCTGCTGGCCGCGGGTCTGCTCGATGTTGTAGTTCATGTAGCGGTGTTCGAACAGCTGGATCACCAGCGAGGGGATCAGGTAGATCGCCATGCTGTAGGTGACGATGGTGATCAGGTAAAGCCGCAGCAGTACTCGGAACATGGCTCAGCATTCCCACTCGGAACGACTGAACAGGTAACCCTTGCCCCACACCGTCTTGATTTTGCGCGCTTCGCCGGCGTTGTCGTCGAACTTGCGGCGCAGCTTGGAGATGGCCACGTCCACCGAACGGTCGGTGCCATTGAACTCGATGCCGCGCAGGCGTTGCAGGATCTGGTCGCGGCTCAATACCTCTCCCGCATGCCGCGCCAGCACCACCAACAGGTTATATTCGCCGCTGGACAACTCCACCGGCTGCTCGCGCCAGGTCACGGTGCGCTCCGACAGGTCGATGCACAGGTTGCCCATGATGATCTGATCGTTGGCCACCTGGGGTTCGGACAAACTGCTGCGCCTTAACAAGGTGCGTACCCGCGCCAGCAATACACGCGGCTCGCAGGGCTTGGTCACGTAGTCGTCGGCGCCCATTTCCAGGCCCAACACCTGGTCGTGGCTGTCATCACGGGCGGTGAGCATCAGGATCGGCAGGCCTGCCGAGTCGGCGCGCAACAGGCGGCAGACTTGCAGGCCATCGAGGCCGGGCAACATCAGGTCGAGGATCACCAGGTCCGGCGGGTTCAGGCGCGCGCGTTCACGGACATGGTCGCCACGGCTGAGCACGCTGACGTGGTAGCCATTGCGCTCCAGGTAGCTGGCAATCAGCTCGGAGAGTGCGGCGTCGTCTTCCACCAGGAGGATGTTGGGCATGGTGTTTCCAAATAATGCGGTTTGTTGGTGTGTTGCAGGATTGTGCAAGGATATACGCCCCCGGCGCCCCGCGCGTCGCACCTTACATTTCTTCACAGACGAGCTACACAGCTTCACAGCACCAAGGCGCAGGTGACTTTAGGATGCGCCAGTCAATATTGGGATAAGAGCATGTCGAAGAATCTGTTTGCGCCATTTTGCCTGCTGGCCCTCACCCTGGCCTTGAGCGCGTGTGGCGACTCCGCCGCCGAAGCACCGCAAATGCCCCTGGCCAAAGTGCGCGTCGAAACCCTTGAAGCCAAACCCTTGGCCATCACCAGCGAACTCAGCGGGCGAATTGCCGCGCCGCGTATCGCCGAAGTGCGCGCACGGGTCGCAGGCGTGGTGATGCAACGGGTGTTCAAGGAAGGCCATGACGTGAAACAGGGCGACGTGCTGTTTCGCATCGATCCCGCGCCGTTCAAGGCCGACCTCGACAGCGCCCAGGCCAACCTGAGCAAGGCCGAGGCCGACGCCTTCAAGGCACGCCTGCAGGAGCAGCGCTACAGCCAATTGGTGGAAGGCAATGCCATCAGCGGCCAGGACTACGACAACGCCCGCGCCGCCGTGCGCCAGACCGCCGCCGAAGTCGCCGCCAACAAGGCCGCCGTCGAACGCGCCCGCTTGAACCTGGGCTACGCCACCGTGACCGCGCCGATTTCCGGGCGCATCGGCCGTGCGCTGGTCACCGAAGGTGCGCTGGTCGGCCAGAACGAGGCCACGCCGCTGGCACTCATCCAGCAACTGGACCCGATCCACGCCGACCTCACCCAGTCCACCCGCGAGCTGAATGACCTGCGCCGCGCCTTCCGCGCCGGCAGCTTGAAGCAGGTCGGCCAGGACCAGGCCAAGGCCACGCTGATCGAGGACGACGGCAGCCTCTACCCGTTGCCGGGCAAGTTGCTGTTCGCCGAGATCAGCGTCGACCCCGGCACCGGGCAAATCATCCTGCGCAGCGAGTTCCCCAACCCGGACCTTGACCTGCTACCCGGCAGCTTTGTGCGCGTGCGCCTGGAACAGGCCGTCGACAAACAAGGCATCAGCGTGCCGCAACGCGCCATCACCCGTGACAGCGCCGGTATCCCGATGGTGTTGCTGCTGGACGCCGAGCAGACCGTGAGCCAGCAGCCGGTAGAGCTGGGCGCGGTGATCAATGATCGCTGGATCGTCAGCAGCGGCCTCAAGCCCGGTGACCGCATCATCGTCGAAGGCCTGCAACACGCGCGCCCCGGTGAAAAAGTTGAAGTGGACGACAGCCCGCTCGTAAAGGAATAACCCGCCATGCCGCAGTTCTTTATTGACCGCCCGATCTTCGCCTGGGTGGTCGCCCTGTTTATCCTGCTGGCCGGTCTGTTGGCAATCCCGCAACTGCCGGTGGCGCAGTACCCCAACGTCGCGCCGCCGAAAGTCGAGATCTACGCGGTGTACCCCGGTGCGTCGGCGCAGACCCTGGATGAAAGCGTGGTGAGCCTGATCGAGCAGGAGCTCAACGGCGCCGATCACTTGCTGTATTTCGAGTCCCAGAGCAGCCTCGGCTCGGCCACCATCACCGCCACCTTCCAGCCCGGCACCAACCCGGAAATGGCCCAGGTGGACGTGCAGAACCGCCTCAAAGCGGTGGAGCCGCGCCTGCCCCAGGCGGTGACCCAGCAGGGCTTGCAGGTGGAGAAAGTCTCCGCCGGCTTCCTGCTGCTGGTGACCCTCACCTCCAGCGACGGCAAGCTCAATGACGTGGCGCTGAGTGATTACCTGGCGCGCAACGTGATGAACGAACTCAAGCGTCTCGACGGTGTGGGCAAGGCCCAGCTGTATGGTGCCGAGCGCGCCATGCGCATCTGGATCGACCCGCAGAAACTGATCGGTTTCAACCTGACGCCGGCCGACGTGAACGCCGCGATCAGCGCGCAGAACGCCCAGGTTTCGGCCGGCAGCATCGGTGATCTGCCGGGCACCAACACCCAGGAAATCACCGCCGCGATCCTGGTCAAGGGCCAGCTTTCGACGCCTGCGGAATTTGCCGACATCGTGCTCAAGGCCAACCCGGACGGCTCCACCGTGCGCATCGGCGATGTGGCGCGGGTGGAGGTCGGCAGCCAGGAATATCAGTTCTCCACCCGCCTGAACGGCAAGCCCTCCACGGCTGTCAGCGTGCAGCTGTCGCCGGGCGCCAACGCGCTGAACACCGCGACGCTGGTGCGGGCGAAGATGGACGAGCTGTCGCGCTACTTCCCGGCCAATGTGGAATACAAGATCCCGTACGACACCTCGCCGTTCGTCAAGGTCTCGATCACCAAGGTGGTCTACACCCTGCTCGAAGCGATGGCGCTGGTGTTTGCGGTGATGTTCCTGTTCCTGCAGAACGTGCGCTACACCTTGATCCCGACGCTGGTGGTGCCGATTGCCCTGATGGGCACCTTCGCCACCATGTTGTTGCTGGGCTTCTCGATCAACGTACTGACCATGTTCGGCATGGTGCTGGCCATCGGCATTCTGGTGGACGACGCCATTGTGGTGGTGGAGAACGTCGAGCGCATCATGGCCACCGAAGGACTGTCGCCCAAGGAGGCGACGAAAAAGGCCATGGGCCAGATCACCGGGGCCATCATCGGCATTACCCTGGTGCTGGTCGCGGTGTTCCTGCCGATGGCGTTCATGGCCGGTTCGGTGGGGGTGATCTACCAACAGTTCTCGTTGTCGATGGCGACCTCAATCCTGTTCTCGGCATTCCTCGCCCTGACCTTGACCCCGGCTCTGTGCGCTACCTTGCTCAAGCCGATCGCCAAGGGCGAACACCATGCCAAGGGCGGTTTCTTCGGTTGGTTCAACACGCGCTTTGAACAGCTCACCGACCGCTATGAAGGCTGGGTGGCCTATGCCCTCAAGCGCAGCGGCCGCTACCTGCTGATCTACCTGGTGCTGCTGGTCGGCCTGGGCTGGATGTTCAGCCGTCTGCCCTCCTCCTTCCTGCCGGTGGAAGACCAGGGTTACACCATCACTGACATCCAGCTGCCGCCCGGCGCGAGCAAGAACCGCACGGTGCAGGTGGCCGAGCAGATCGAAGCGCACAACGCCGAGGAACCTGGGGTGGGCGACACCACCATGATCATGGGCTTCAGCTTCTCCGGTTCCGGGCAGAACGCCGCGCTGGCGTTTACCACGCTCAAGGATTGGTCCGAGCGCAGCAGCGATGATTCGGCTTCGTCGATTGCCGACCGCGCCAACATGGCCTTCAGCGAGCTCAAGGATGCAATTGCCTACGCGGTGCTGCCGCCACCGGTGGATGGCCTGGGCACCTCCAGTGGTTTCGAGTTCCGCCTGCAGGACCGCGGTGGCGTCGGCCATGCCGCGCTGATGGCGGCGCGTACCGAATTGCTGGCCGCTGCCGAGAAAAGCCCGATCCTGGCCAACGTGCGTGAAAGCGCCCTGGCCGAAGCCCCGCAAGTGCAACTGGAAGTGGACCGCAAGCAGGCCAACGCGCTGGGCGTATCGTTTGCGGACGTAGGCAATGTGTTGTCCTCGGCCATCGGGTCGGCCTACATCAACGACTTCCCCAACCAGGGCCGCATGCAGCGGGTGGTGGTGCAGGCTGAAGGCGACCAGCGCAGCCAGGTCGCAGACTTGATGAAAATCAACGTGCGCAACAATGCCGGGAAGATGGTGCCGCTGTCGTCGTTTGTCGAAGCCAAATGGACCCAGGGCCCGACCCAACTGACCCGTTACAACGGCTACCCGGCCATCGCGATTTCCGGCGAAGCGGCACCGGGCCACAGTACCGGTGAAGCGATGGACGAGATCCAGCGCCTGGTCAGCCAGTTGCCGGCAGGTCTTGGCCAGGAATGGACCGGTCTGTCGTTGCAGGAACGCTTGTCCGGCTCCCAGGCGCCCTTGCTGCTGGGCTTGTCGCTGCTGATCGTGTTCCTGTGCCTGGCGGCGTTGTACGAAAGCTGGTCGATCCCGACCTCGGTGTTGCTGGTGGTGCCGCTCGGTGTACTCGGCGCGGTCATCGCGGTGAGCTTGCGCGGCATGCCCAACGATGTGTTCTTCAAGGTTGGCCTGATTACCATCATCGGCTTGTCGGCGAAGAACGCGATCCTGATCATCGAGTTCGCCAAGGACCTGTATGACCAGGGCGAAGACCTGGTCACCGCCACCTTGAAAGCCGCACGGTTGCGCCTGCGGCCGATCATCATGACGTCCCTGGCGTTCATCCTTGGCGTGGTGCCGCTGGCGATTGCCACCGGTGCCAGCTCGGCCAGCCAGCAGGCGATTGGTACAGGGGTGATCGGCGGGATGATCACCGCAACGCTGGCGGTGGTGTTTGTGCCGGTGTTCTTCGTAGTGGTCATGAAGCTGGTGCGCAAGCGCCACAAGACCGAGTGATGCTATGGTGCTCACAACCGCCTGCGTTGTGAGCACCTATGTCGTTTCTAGCCCGCACCCACCCCCGCCTCTCCGCCGCCGCCGTGTTAGGGATTGCCGTGGGCATCCTGGTGCCGGCCGACACCCTCGTCAGCAAAATCCTCATCGGCTGGAACGCCGGCGTCTGGACCTACCTGGTGCTGATGCTGTGGCTGACCCGCCGCGCCAAAGCCGAAGACGTCAAACGCATCGCCGAGATCGAAGATGAAAACGCCGGGTTGGTGCTATTCACGGTGTGCATCGCCGCCATTGCCAGTTTGGCGACCATCACCTTCGAACTGGTGGGCAGCAAAGACCTGGCGACCTCGGAACGCCTGCTGCACTACGGTTTCACCGGGCTGACCGTGATCGGTTCTTGGCTGCTGATCGGGGTGATTTTCAGCGTGCACTACGCCCGCCTGTATTACACCTGGGACGGCAAGGAACCGGCGTTGCGCTTTGCCGAGGGCCTGACCACCCCCAATTACTGGGACTTCCTGTACTTTTCCTTCACCATCGGCGTAGCAGTGCAGACCTCCGACGTGGGCGTCGCCACCCGTGGCATGCGCAAAGTGGTGCTGGGGCAATCGTTGATCGGCTTTCTGTTCAACACAGCGATCCTGGGATTCTCGATCAATATCGCCGCCGGGCTGTTCGGTTGACGCTGCACAAACCTTCTAGACGCCCGGCACACGCTGGGCGCTAATGGCCTTACTTAGTCCGCCTCGGTGTTTTATGGCCGCGCACAACTGGATCGACCTGTCCCAGGACGCCGACACCGGCATCGAGACCCTGCGCGCGCACTTTGAAGGCCACGCCTACGACCCTCACTGGCACGACAGCTACCTGATCGGCGTCACCGAACAAGGCGTGCAGCAATTCAACTGCCGCCGCACCCGCCACCACAGCGTGCCGGGCCAGGTGTTCCTGGTGGAACCCGGCGAGCTGCATGACGGCGACGCGCCCACGGCGGACGGTTTCACCTACCACATGCTCTACCTCGATCCGCACTGGTTGGCGCGGGAAGTCAGTGCGGTGTTCGAAGAGGCGCCGCTGGACAGCCAGTTGAGCTTCGCCAGCACCTTGACCAGCGACCCGCGCCTGGCCCTGGCCACCAGCCAAGCCTTCCAGACCCTGCACAGCGGCGAACTGCGCATCGTGCGCCAGCGCGCCATGGACCAGTTGCTGGAGCACCTCACCGGCCTGCTCTACTGGCGCACCCGCTACCGCGACGACCCTCGATTGCCCTTGGTGGCACACAAGGCACGGGAATACCTGCATGCCCACTTGCACATTGATGTGGGCATGGACGAACTGGCGCTCGCGTGTGGCGTCGACCGCTTCCGCCTGACCCGTGCGTTCAAGAGCGCGTTTGGCCTGCCTCCCCACGCCTATCTGGTGCAACTGCGCCTGGCCCGCGCCCGGCACTTGCTGGCCAGGGGCGAACAACCGGCGGACGTCGCGATTGCCCTGGGCTTCGCCGACCAGAGCCACCTGGGGCGTTGGTTCGTACGCGCCTACGGCCTGACACCGGCGGCGTACCGCAAGCGCTGCTCAAATCTTCCAGACAGGTAGCCAGCGCGCTTGTGAAGATGACTCCATCGATTGGTCTACTGGAGTCGCCTGTCATGTTGCCGTTTATGTTGTTCGCCTTTGTAGCCTCTATTACCCCCGGCCCCACTAACATCCTGGTGCTGAGTAACAGCGCACGTCATGGTTTCAAGGCGGCCTTGCCGATCATTCTCGGCGCCTGCGCAGGCGCGGCGGGCCTGGTGTTATTAGTGGGCAGCGGCGTTGGCCAATCGTTGGTGCAGTTGCCCAAGGTGCAAACGGCCATGCAATGGATCGGCGTCGCCTGGTTGAGTTACCTGGCCTGGCAGATCTTCAGCGCACCCGCCCAAGCCATCGACGTGCACGTCAGCGAAAAGCCCCTTGGCCTGATCGGCGCTGCCGGCCTGCAGTTGATCAACCCGAAAACCTGGATGATGGCCCTGGCGGTGGTCAGCGTATTTGCCGGCAACGGCGCTGAGCGCCAGAGCCACGTGGTACAGCTGTCCCTGGTATTTTTCCTGATATCACTGCCCTGCCTGGGCACGTGGGCGCTGCTGGGCGTAGGGTCGGCACGGCTGCTTCGTTCGGCCAGGGCGATGCAGCGCTTCAACCGGGGCATGGCACTGTTGCTGCTGGTGGCGACCTGGCTGAGTGTGGTGATTTGACGCACCGGCCATCTGACTTTGTCCTACAACCGCTTGACGACTTTCCTCATTTGATGGTTTCCTGAAACCGGTTTCAGTCATTCCAATAAAAACAGAAGGTCGATGACCGTGAACAACTTTTCTGCCGCCCAGCGCAGCCGCGTGACCATGCTTGATGTGGCCGAGCGCGCCGGTGTGTCCAAGGCCAGCGTGTCGCGTTTTATCGGCGACGACCGCGCCCTGCTCTCCGATGCCATTGCCTTGCGCATCGAGCAAGCCATCGAACAACTCGGCTACCGCCCCAACCAGATGGCCCGTGGTCTCAAACGTGGCCGCACGCGCCTGATCGGCATGCTGGTGGCCGATATCCGCAACCCCTATTCCATTGCCGTGATGCACGGTGTCGAAACCGCCTGCCGCCAGCACGGCTACAGCCTGGTGGTGTGCAACACCGACCGCGATGACGAGCAAGAGCGCCAGCACCTGGCGGCCCTGCGTTCGTACAACATCGAAGGGTTGATCGTGAACACCCTTGGCCATCACCTCGACCAACTGCTGGAACTGCAACGGGAAATGCCCCTGGTGCTGGTGGACCGCAAGGTCGAGCCACTGCACAGCGACCTGGTCGGCCTGGACAACCCAGCGGCTGTGCGCATGGCGGTGGAACATCTGGAGCAACAGGGTTATCGCGATGTGCTGCTAGTGAGCGAAGCCACCGATGGCACCAGTTCGCGCTTGGAGCGCCTGGACAGCTTCAAGGCTGAGATTGCCAACCGCCCGGCATTGACCGGTGCCGTGCTGGAGCTGGATGACGCGCTGCAACACCACCTGCAAACCTTTCTCGCAAAACCTGGCCCCAAGGCGCTGTTCTGTGCCAACGGCGTCGCAGCGCTGGCCTGCACCCGTGCGCTGAAGAATCTGGGCAGCAACCTGTTCGATGACGTAGGCCTGATCGCCCTGGATGACCTGGATTGGTATCCATTGGTGGGCACCGGCATCACCGCCCTCGCCCAACCCACCGACGCCATTGGCGCCTCGGCGTTCGACTGCCTGCTCAAGCGCTTGCGCGGCGACACCGAGCCGACACGTACCCTGGATTTCTTGCCCCAACTGATTATCCGAGGCTCAACACACCTCCCACAGCTTTGATTTTCGCTTAAAAATGAAACCGGTTTCAGAGGTAAACAACAATGCATAAATACCCCGTCTCCATCAGCCTTTCCAGCTACGGCGCCGACCTGGTACGCCAGCAGGGCCAATTGAGTTTTGTCGAGGTCCTCGCCGCCGCCGGCGCACAGCGCATCGAATGGCGCGAAGAACTTTTAACGGGCGAACAGCCCACCGAACTGGCCCAGGCCGCGGCGCAACAAGACCTGGAATCGGTGTTCTCATCGCCCCTGGAACTGTGGGTCGCCGGCCGAGCCCAAGCGAATGCCGAACTCGCGGCCACCCTGGATCGGGCGCAGGCGTTCGGTTCACGCTGGCTGAAAGTCTCCCTCGGGTACTTCACCGACACCAACGACCTGGAAAGCCTGCACGCCCTGCTCAACCGCCACTCGGTTCAGCTGTTGGTCGAGAACGACCAGACCCTGCACGGCGGCCGCATCGAACCCATGCAGCGTTTCTTCACCGAAGTCGAACGCCTGGGCCTGCCGGTCAAGATGACCTTCGACATCGGCAACTGGCAGTGGCAGGACCAATCCGCTCTCACCGCCGCACGCCTGCTGGGCCGGCATGTCGATTACCTGCACTGCAAGGCCGTGGCCCGGCGCGCCGACGGCAAGCTGGTCGCCCTGCCGCCTGGCGCCACCGACCTGCATCTGTGGGAACAACTGCTCAAGCACATGACTCCAGGTATTAGCCGGGCCGTGGAATTTCCGTTGCAAGGCGATGACCTGGTCGCAATCACTGCACAGCAAGTCGCCGCCCTCGCCCTGCTGGGCCAACCCCGTGCGGAGCATGCTCATGTCTGAGATCGATATCCTGTCGTTTGGTGAAACCATGGCGATGTTTGTCGCCGAGCAAACGGGCGACTTGGCCCAGGTGGCTCAGTTCCATAAACGCATCGCGGGCGCCGACAGTAATGTCGCCATCGGCCTGTCGCGCCTGGGCTTCAACGTGGCGTGGTTGAGTCGGGTGGGCAGCGATTCCCTCGGGCGTTTTGTGGTCGACACGCTGACCCAGCAAGGCCTGGATTGCCGGCATGTGGCGGTCGATCCGCTGCACCCCACCGGTTTTCAATTCAAGTCCCGCGAAGAAGCCGGTGATGATCCCCAGGTGGAGTACTTCCGCAAGGGCTCGGCGGCCAGTCACTTGTCCATCGCGGCCATCAGTCCTGCGTTGCTGCAGGCCCGCCATCTGCATGCCACCGGGATTCCGCCCGCCTTGTCCGAGGCGACACGCGAGTTGTCCGTCGAGCTGATGACGCAGATGCGCAAGGCCGGGCGCAGCGTGTCGTTCGACCCCAACCTGCGCCCGTCGTTATGGGCCAACCAACAAACAATGATCCGCGAAATCAACGCCCTCGCAGGGCTCGCCGATTGGGTTCTGCCGGGCCTGGGCGAAGGCCGTCTGCTCACCGGTTTCGATGACCCGGCCGATATTGCCGCGTTCTATCTGGACCAGGGCGCCGAAGCCGTGGCCATCAAGCTCGGCCCGGACGGCGCCTACTACCGCACCCACATGGACCAGGGCTTTGTCGCCGCCGTGCGCGTGGACAAAGTCGTGGACACGGTCGGAGCCGGTGACGGTTTTGCCGTGGGCATGATCAGCGCCCTGCTGGAAAACCTCAGCTTTCCCGAGGCGGTACAGCGCGGCAACTGGATCGGCAGCCGCGCCGTGCAAAGCCGTGGCGACATGGAAGGCTTGCCCGCCCGCTCAGAGTTACCCATTCGATCCGTTGCCTAACCCACTACCTGTTGCCACAACTACAACAAGCTCAGGAGCAACCCCATGGACACCGTGAAACTCGCCACCCGCCGTTGGTGGTACATCATGCCCATCGTTTTTATCACCTACAGCCTGGCGTACCTGGACCGCGCCAACTACGGCTTCGCCGCCGCCTCCGGGATGGCCGAAGACCTGATGATCACCCCCGGCATGTCGTCCTTGCTGGGCGCGCTGTTTTTCCTTGGTTACTTTTTCTTCCAGGTACCGGGGGCGATCTACGCGCAAAAGCGCAGCGTCAAGAAGCTGATCTTCGTCAGCCTGATCCTGTGGGGCGGCCTCGCCACCCTGACCGGCGTGGTGTCCAACGCCTACATGCTGATCGTGATCCGCTTCATGCTCGGCGTGGTCGAGGCCGCCGTGATGCCGGCGATGCTGGTGTACCTGTGCCACTGGTTCACCCGTGCCGAACGCTCGCGCGCCAATACCTTCCTGATCCTCGGCAACCCGGTGACCATGCTGTGGATGTCGGTGGTGTCGGGCTACCTGGTGCAGCATTTCAGCTGGCGTTGGATGTTTATCATCGAAGGCCTGCCGGCGGTGCTGTGGGCGTTTATCTGGTGGAAGCTGGCCGATGAGCGTCCAAAAGATGCCAAGTGGCTGAGCGATACCGAGAAACAGGACCTCGAAACCGCGCTGGCCGCCGAGCAAGTCGGGATCAAGGCGGTAAAGAACTACGCTGAAGCCTTCCGCTCACCCAAGGTGATCATCCTGGCCCTGCAGTTCTTTTGCTGGAGCATCGGCGTGTACGGCTTTGTGCTGTGGCTGCCGTCGATCCTCAAGCAAGGCTTGCAGATGGACATGGTCGAGGCCGGCTGGCTGTCGGCGCTGCCCTACCTGGCGGCGGTGATTGGCATGCTGGTGGTGTCCTGGGGCTCGGACAAGCTGCAAAAGCGCAAACGTTTCGTGTGGCCACCGTTGCTGATTGCCTCGATTGCTTTCTATGCGTCCTACATGCTCGGTGCCGAACACTTCTGGTGGTCCTACACCTTGCTGGTGATCGCCGGGGCCTGCATGTATGCGCCCTACGGTCCGTTTTTTGCGATTGTCCCGGAGATCCTGCCGGCCAACGTCGCCGGGGGTGCCATGGCGCTGATCAACAGCATGGGCGCCCTGGGTTCATTCGGCGGCTCGTACCTGGTGGGCTACCTCAATAGCAGCACCGGTTCGCCCGGCGCCTCGTACTTGCTGATGAGCGGCGCGTTGCTGCTGTCGGTGGTGCTGACGATTTTTCTCAAGCCCGGCGCAAGTGATCGCACGCCGGTGCCCCACCTGGATTTGAAGGTAAAGACCGCATGAAAAAGTCTGTCGTGTTGTACAAGAAACTCTCCGCGCCACTGATGGCCCGCCTGCATGAACAGGCCGAGGTCACGCTGATCGAAGCGCTGGATGACACTGGCCTGGCCAAACTGCGCGACGCCCTGCCCGACGCTCACGGCCTGCTGGGCGCCAGCCTGCGCTTGGACGCCAAGCTCCTCGACCTGGCGCCGCAGTTGCAAGCCGTGGCCAGCGTGTCGGTCGGCGTCGACAACTACGACATCGACTACCTGACCGCGCGCGGCATCCTGCTCAGCAACACCCCCGACGTGCTCACCGAAACCACCGCCGACACCGGTTTTGCGCTGATCCTGGCCACCGCCCGGCGTGTGGTCGAACTGGCCGACATGGTGCGCGCCGGCCAGTGGCACAAAAACATCGGCCCGGCGCATTTCGGCAGCGACGTGCATGGCAAGACCCTGGGCATCATCGGTATGGGCCGCATCGGCGAGGCCTTGGCCCAGCGTGGGCATTTTGGTTTTGGTATGCCGGTGATCTACCACAGCCATTCGCCCAAGCCGGCGGTGGAGGCGCGTTTCGGCGCGCAGTACCGCAGTTTGAATGACTTGCTGCAACAGGCCGACTTTGTTTGCCTGACCCTGCCACTGACGGCCGAGACGGAAAAGCTGATCGGCGCCGAACAGTTCGCGCTGATGGGCCCGGAGACGATCTTCATCAACATTTCGCGGGGCAAAGTGGTGGATGAAGCAGCGCTGGTGGAGGCGCTGCAACAGCGCACCATTCGGGCGGCGGGGTTGGATGTGTTTGAGCGTGAGCCGCTGAATCACGACTCGCCATTGTTGCGTTTGAACAATGTGGTGGCGACGCCGCATATCGGCTCGGCCACCCACGAGACGCGGGAGGCCATGGCCAAATGCGCGGTGGATAATCTGTTGCAGGCGTTGGCCGGGGAAAGGCCAAAGAACCTTGTGAATGCAGCAGCGTGGAAACACTGATCCTACTGTAGTGAGCGAGCTTGCCTCGCGCGGGGCAAGCCCGCTCACTACAAAGAGCAGGTTCCTGACGCATTCAGATCACAAACCGCGCCACCATCCCATTCAAATCCACCGCCAGGCGCGACAGTTCATGACTGGCCGCGCTGGTCTGGTTGGCCCCCGCCGCCGACTGGGTCGCCAGGTCGCGGATGTTGACCAGGTTGCGGTCCACTTCGCGGGAGACCTGGGCCTGTTCTTCCGACGCACTGGCGATCACCAGGTTGCGTTCGTTGATCAGGCTGATGGATTGGGTGATCTGCTCCAGGGCCACACCGGCGGCGCGGGCCATTTCCAGGGTGTCCTGGGTGCGCTGGTTGCTCTGCTGCATCGATTGCACGGCTTCACCGGTGCCGTTCTGGATGCCGGCGACCATTTTCTCGATCTCCTGGGTCGACTGCGCGGTGCGATGGGCCAGTGCGCGCACTTCGTCGGCCACCACCGCAAAACCTCGCCCGGCTTCACCGGCACGCGCCGCCTCGATGGCGGCGTTGAGCGCCAGCAGGTTGGTCTGCTCGGCAATCGCGCGGATCACATCCAGCACTTTGCCGATATCGCGGCCTTGGGTGGCCAGGCCTTCGATCATCGCGGCGGTGTTTTGTACGTCCTGGGTCATGGTCTGGATCGCACCGACGGTTTCCACCACGCGGTCACGGCCTTCACGGGCGGCCTGGTTGGACTGGGTCGAGGCCTCAGAGGTGGAGACCGCATTGCGCGCCACTTCTTCCACCGCCGCCGTCATCTCGTTGACCGCAGTGGCGGCCTGGTCGATTTCGTTGTTCTGTTGTTGCAGGCCTTTGGAGGCCTCTTCGGTGACCGCGCTCAACTCTTCCGCCGCTGAAGCCAGCTGCGTCGCAGAGCCGGCAATGTGCTGGATGGTCTGGCGCAGGTTGGCCTGCATCGCGGCCAGGGCGCCGAGCAGGCGGGCGGGTTCGTCCTTGCCGTCGTCTTCGATGGTTTTGCTCAGGTTACCGCTGGCGATGGTTTGCGCGACGTCCACGGCTTTGCGCAGCGGCGTGACGATGCTGCGCGTCAACAACCAGGCCAACAGCACGGTCAGCAGCGCGGCAGCGACAGAGACCGCAATCACGCCCGTGATGGCGCCGTCGTAACTTTGCCCGGCTTCAGCGTCGGCGGTCTTGGCATCCGCCGCGTTGATGGCGATGAGCTTATTCAACTGCTCACCCATCTGGTCAGTGCCGTCCTTGATGCGCGTGTTGATCAAGGCACGCATGTCATCGAGGTTGCCCTGCCTGGACAGTGCCAGCATGTCGGCCTGGGCCTTGAAGTAGTTATCCAGGGTGACCACAAACGTCTTGTAAAGCGCAGTCTCCTCCGGGCCGGCAGGCAGCGCAGCGTACGTGGCCTGTGCCGTCTTGACCTTGTCGGCGAGCACGCCCATGCGCGTCTCGGCTTCTTGCAGGCTGGCAGGCTCACGGTTGATCAACACACGGAACGACAGGATACGCAGGCGCAGTACGTTTTCCGTGATAACGCCCAGCGACGTCACGCTGGGCACCTGGTTGGCACTCATGTCCACCGAAGACTGCCGGATCTGCGTCATGCGGTTGACCGCAAACACCCCCAATAGAATCACTAACAATGCAATGAACGCGAAACCGAGAAACGCTCGTGGGGCAATATTCAGTTGACGGAGGGACATAGGGGGAGCTCTCAGAAGTAGTGTTTGCGAGCGTCCCTGCCGCGAAACGATCAGTCGGCGTCAACGCGCCGTTCTGACCTTTGGTCACCACTGTTATCGTTGGTATGTGGGCCTATCCTCGATATCGGCAGGGCCTGGGGTTTCCCACAGGTCCTCCATAAATATTTTTTTACACTTCTGACGACCGGCAGTTTCTGGCATCCTGCGCCTCCATTTTCTGACCCGAGCCCGTATTTTGTCTGACGCTCAAGCCCCCCGCCCGCGCTATAAATCCGACCTGATCTACGGCCTGGAAGACCGCCCCCACTTCACCGCCGCGATTTTTGCCGCGCTGCAGCATGTGCTGGCGAGTTTTGTCGGGATCATCACGCCCACGCTGATCGTCGGCGGCGTGCTGGGCCTGGAAAGCGAAGTGCCGTATCTGGTGAGCATGGCGCTGTTTGTGTCGGGGCTCGGCACCTTTGTGCAGGCGCGCAAGTTCGGCCCGATCGGGTCAGGGCTGCTGTGCCTGCAGGGCACCAGCTTTTCCTTTATCAGCGTGATTCTCAGTGCGGGTTTCATGGTCAAGGCGCGTGGTGGCGGCACCGATGAGATTCTCTCGACGATCTTTGGTATCTGCTTTTTCGCCGCGTTTATCGAGGTGGTGCTGAGCCAGTTCATCGGCAAGCTGCGCATGCTGATCACCCCGGTGGTCACCGGCACCATCATTACCCTGATGGGCTTGTCACTGATCAAGGTCGCGGTCACCGACATGGCCGGCGGCTATGGCGCTCAGGACCTCGGCGCGGCCGCCAACATGGGCCTGGCGGCCTTGGTGCTGCTGACCATCGTCGTCCTCAACCGCTTCAGCAACCCGTTCCTGCGCCTGGGCTCCATCGTCATCGGCCTGTCCCTTGGCTTCGTGGTGGCTTGGCTGATGGGTCGCGTGGACATGGCCGCATTGCCCCAGGTGCCCTTGATCAGTGTGCCGGTGCCGTTCAAATACGGGTTTTCGTTCGACTGGGTGGCGTTTATCCCGGTGGCGGTGATCTTCCTGATTTCGCCGTTGGAAGCGGCCGGTGACTTGACCGCCAACTCGATGATTTCCCAGCAGCCGGTCAAGGGCCCGCTGTATATCAAGCGCATCAAGTCGGGCCTCTTGGCCGACGGTCTCAACTCGGCAATGGCGGCCACTTTCAACAGCCTGCCGATGGTGACCTTTGCCCAGAACAACGGCGTGATCCAGTTGACCGGCGTGGCCAGCCGCTACGTGGCGTACTTCATCGCCGGCCTGCTGGTGCTGCTGGGGCTGTTCCCGATGATCGGCGCGGTGTTGCAACTGATGCCCAAACCGGTACTGGGCGGCGCGACCCTGATCATGTTCGGCACCGTGGCCGTGGCGGGTATCAAGATCCTTACCGAAGCCGGACTGCACCGCCGCAACGTGCTGATCGTGGCGATCTCCCTGGGCATGGGCCTGGGCGTCGTCGCCGTGCCGGAAGTACTGCGCGACCTGCCCAAGGCGTTGCACAACATCTTCGAGTCGCCGATCACTGTGGGGGCTTTCTGTGCAATCCTGCTGAACATTTTCCTGCCGGAAGAGTTCATAGAGCTGGAAGAAGATGAATTTGATCCGGAGTCCTCGACCCTCAAAGTGATGCAGGACCCGGACGTCACGAAATAAGGGACACTTTTTATGCGCAAGCTCATGGTTCTATCGTTACTGCTGCTGACCCTGAGCGCCTGCGCGCTGTTCCCCAACCGCGACCCGGTAAACATCAACGTGGTGGGCATCGAGCCCCTGCAAAGCCAGGACCTGGAAGTGCGCTTCGCCGTGAAACTGCGGGTGCAGAATCCCAATGAAACGGCGATCGACTACAACGGCGTGGCCCTGGACCTGGAGGTCAATGGCCGCCCGTTGGCGTCGGGAGTGAGTGATCAGGCCGGGAGCATCCCGCGCTTTTCCGAGACTGTCCTGATGGTTCCCGTCAGCGTTTCGGCATTTTCCGTGTTGCGTCAGACCCTGGGCCTGAGCCAGACCCAGAGTTTGAACAACCTGCCCTACGTGTTGCGCGGCAAATTGGCGGGTGGGCTGTTTGGCACGATGCGCTTTGTCGACCGTGGCACACTGGACCTGCCGAAAACCGCCACCTGGTAAACGCCATGCAACCCACCTTGTTCACCGAACGCCTGATCCTGCGCCCACTGACCCTGGATGACGCCGAGGGCATCCAGCAGCAGTTCCCCCATTGGGATGTGGTGCGTTACCTCAACGCCCTGGTACCCTGGCCCTACCCGGCAGACGGCGCCCTTGACTACTTGCAACACGTCGCTCTGCCGGCCATGGCGCGAGGCGAGGAATGGCACTGGTCGATCCGCCTGAAACGCGCGCCCGAGCAGTTGATCGGTAATGTCAGCTTGATGGATGAACTGGATAACAACCGCGGGTTCTGGCTTGGCCCGCAGTGGCAGGGGCAAGGCTTGATGCGCGAGGCCAGTGCGGCGGTGACTGACTATTGGTTTGGCGTGCTGGAGCGGCGGGTGTTGCGGGTGCCCAAGGCGGCGCCCAATCTGGGGTCGCGGAGGATTTCCGAGCGTGAGGGGATGCGGTTGATCAGGACGGATGAAGGCGAGTTTGTTGAAGGCACCTTCCCACGGGACATTTGGGAAATGACACGTGCAGAGTGGCTGAAATCCAAATCTCCCAGCCGATGAAAACCAATGTGGGAGCTGGCTTGCCTGCGATAGCAGTGTGTCAGCTTGCACATCCGAGGCTGATGCTCCGCTATCGCAGCGATGCGGCGGCCCGACAAGCCAGCTCCCACATTTTTAATCCCTGCTTCAGTCAGTGATGAAGCGGACTCCGGGCTTTTCGCGTTCGTCTACGACCAATTCAAATACATCCGGCCGGGCGTAGTGCCCCACCACGTCATAGTCATACCGCGCCCGCACCAACTCGTCGGTATCGATCTGCGCGGTCAACAACCCCGCCTCGCCCAGCAACGGCCCGGCCAATACATCGCCCATCGGCCCGATAATCACACTGCCACCGGCAATCAACGGCCTTTGCGCCGGCCAATTAGCCACTTCCACGCCCAGCGCCTCGGGCGACGCCTGCACCTGGCACGCACTCACCACAAAGCAACGTCCTTCATGGGCCACATGGCGCATGCTCACCTGCCACATTTCGCGCTCGTCCACCGTCGGCGCGCACCACACCTCGACGCCCTTGGCGTACATCGCGGTGCGCAGCAACGGCATCATGTTTTCCCAGCACACGGCGCCGCCGACACGCCCCACAGCCGTATCGATCACCGGCAGGGTTGAACCGTCGCCCTTGCCCCAGATCAGCCGTTCGGTGCCGGTGGGCATCAATTTGCGGTGCTTGGTCACCAGCCCGCCCGCCGGCTCGAAATAAAGGACCGTGCAATACAGCGTGCTACCGCTGCGCTCGATCACACCCAGAACCAGGCTGGCGCCGGTGCGCGCCGACAACCCGGCCAGCGCCTGCGTTTCGGGGCCTGGCACATCGATAGCATTGGCAAAATAGCGGGCAAAGGCTTCACGCCCTTCCGGCAGGCGATAACCCAGCTGCGTGCCGAACCCTTCGCCCTTGGGATAGCCACCGAGCAACGCCTCCGGCATGACCACCAATTGCGCACCGCTACGGGCAATTTCGTCTTCATAACCCAGTATTTGCGCCAGGGTTTCAGCCTTGCCGCCAGACAAGGAACCGATTTGCAACGCGGCCACAGTGGAAACAGGCATCAGGATTACTCCAAAGTCAGGGGTTGCCCATTCTCCCGCCAGCCTCGATCATGAATAAAGCCCACTTCAGTGCTGAATGATATGAGCCAAATCAATATCGCCCAGGTCGATCTCAACCTGCTGAAAACCTTCGAAGCTTTACATGACGAGTCCAGCGCCAGCCGGGCCGCCTTGCGCCTGGGCGTGACGCAATCGGCCATCAGCGCGGGGTTGCGGCGCTTGCGCGAGGTGTATGGCGATCAATTGTTCGTGCGCACCGGGCGCGGCCTGGCGCCGACCTTGCGGGCCAACCAATTGAAACCGCTGATCAGTGAGGCACTGGATCGCTGTCGGCAGAGCCTGGCCATGGTCGACCCGAACAATCAGCACTATCAGGGGCGCTCCGTAGTGCTGGGGCTGTCGGATGATTTCGAAATTGCCTACGGTCGCCGGCTGATCGAGGCCATCGCTCAACGTGCGCCGAAACTGCGGGTGATCTTCCGTCAGACCCACAGCCAGATCGTCGCAGGCGCCCTGCTCGACCGCACCCTGGACCTGGCGATCACCGCCGGAGGTTTTGCCCACGGCCGACTGAGCCGCCATGTGCTGGGAGCAGGCGATTATCGCTGCCTGGTGGACTCGGACCAGGCCAGCATCAGCCTGGCCGAGTTCGTCACACGCGAGCATGTGCTGGTGTCGTCCGGTGGGTTTATCGGGATTACCGACGAAGGTTTGGCGGCGCAAGGGTTGAGCCGCCAGGTCTGCGCCTCCACCAGCCACTTCGCCGCGCTGCCCTTTCTGCTCAAGGGCAGCCAGGCCGTGGCGACCATTCCCGGGCATGCGGCCTTGGCTATCGCCGAAATGACGGGCCTGCGGGTACTGCCCTGCCCGCTGGCGCTACCGCGCTACCCGGTGGAGCTGGGCTGGCGCACCCAGGCGCAATTGGACCCACTGTTGCTCAAGGTGCGTGAAGCGATTGTGGCGAGTTTTATTTAGCGGCGACCATCAACTTGTTGACTTCACTGCGCACCATGTTGGAAAACTCCGGCGGCGACATGCCGTCGAGTTCTGCACGTACCCATTCAGCCCATTTGCCCTTGCGCTTGGCGCGCTCGCCGAACAAGCGTGCCGCTTCGCCCTTGGCCTTGCCCAGGTTGGTTTGCCACAGGTCGTAGAGGCGGGACTTTTCATCTTCCAGCTCGGCGCGTTCGGCGAGGGTTTTGTTGGCCAGATTGAAGCTCATGTTGAATTACCTGCTGCACAAATAGGCGACATCTTACACTGTAGGTCGAAAATTCCTGATTCGGATTTTGCGCAAAAGCGCCGGCCGGCAAAAAAACTGCAACTTTTGCCGAGGCCCGACACTCCATTGTTCACTGTCACATTCACCTGCAAGGAGTCACACAATGGCCCGCAAATCTGCCGCCCAAGCCGTCGAAGATCAAATCAAGGATCAAGCGTTCAGTGAACTGACGGCGTTGATCGAAGAATCGGACAAATTGCTCAAAAGCAGCGCCTCCCTGGTGGGCGAAGAAGGCGAAACCCTGCGCGAACAGGTCGCTATCAAACTCAAGCAAGCCCTGGACTCGGTCTCCAGCGTACGCGAACGCAGCAAGCCGGTGGTGGATGCCACCGAAACCTATATCGGTGGCCACCCTTGGCAGACCGTGGCGATTTCCGCTGGTTTTGGCC
Source organism: Pseudomonas sp. DWP3-1-3b3 (assembly GCF_049896305.1). Classification (NCBI taxonomy): domain Bacteria; kingdom Pseudomonadati; phylum Pseudomonadota; class Gammaproteobacteria; order Pseudomonadales; family Pseudomonadaceae; genus Pseudomonas; species Pseudomonas sp. DWP3-1-3b3. The sequence continues at coordinate 24,691 of NZ_JAFCUA010000018.1, forward strand.
TGGTGGTCGGCCTGTTGCTGGGTCGTCGCAACTGAGTACAAAAGGCTGCGCCCAGTGCGCAGCCCTTTTTTAGGCGTTTGCCAGGTCGCGCAAGTGCTGTAATTCGTCAGCGTTCACCACTATCCCTTCCTGCTCGGCCCTCGCCCTGGCGCGATGCCGACGATCCCCCGGTAACCGCCGCAACCCCGCCGCATGCATCTGCCGCACCAGCTCCTGGCTGCGCTCGGCAAACACCTGACCGCTGGTTTTGCTGGGGTCGATGACGATCAGCAGTTGGCCAGTCCAAGGCGTACGCGCCCCCGGATGATCGGCCCAATTGAACTCAAACGAGAAGTTGCCTCCCGTCAGTGCCGCTGCCAGTAATTCGACCATCATCGACAACGCCGAGCCCTTGTGCCCGCCAAATGGCAACAGCGCGCCACCCTCGAGAATGGCCTTGGGGTCTTGCGTCGGCTGGCCCAAGCCATCCACGCCCATGCCCGGCGGAAGACGCTCGCCCTTGCGTGCGGCAATCTGCACGTCGCCATGGGCGATGGCACTGGTGGCCAGGTCGAACACAATGGGCAAGCCGTCGGCGCGGGGTGCGGCGAAGGCAATCGGGTTAGTGCCAAACAACGGACGGTCGGCGCCATGGGGCACCACGCAGGTCATGCTGTTGACCACGCTCAACGCCACCAACCCTTGTTCAGCGAAGGGCTCGACGTCTGGCCACAAGGCCGCAAAGTGATGGGAGTTGTGGATCGCCAACAGCGCAATACCGGCGCTACGGGCTTTTTCCACCAACAATGGTCGGGCAGCTTCCAGCGCCGGCTGGGCAAAGCCATTACCGGCATCCACCCGCAGGAACCCTGACGCAACATCCGTGACCTGGGGGACGGCGCAGCCATTGACCCAGCCACTGGCCAGCGTGCTGATATAGCCAGGAATACGGAAAATGCCGTGGCTGTGGGCGCCGTCACGCTCGGCGCTGGCGCAGTTATTGGCAAGGATGGCCGCCACCTCCGGCGAGGTGCCATGGCGCACGAACACTTGTTGCAGCAAGGCTACCAGCGTACTGAAGCCTATAGAGACACTGGAACCTTCACTGACCTTGGACGGCGTAGACATCTGAAGCTCCGAATTATGATTGGAAGGGGCGACAAGACGAGAAACTAAGCCTGTGATTAAACAACGCGGCCTCGGCATGCTGTCAATCGACTTTGCCGGACCGCTCGTTTTTGCACCAGCTATCTACCGCAACCACAGCCTCGCCGCCGCTTAACGTGATGCTCATTTCCGCGCCAGCCCCCGGTGCAAGCAGAGAGCAGCCCATGACACACGTAAGCCCCCCCTATTTTTTCGATGAGTACCTAGGCTCGACTACAAGAACGCAGCCCACCGACCGAGAGCGTTTACTCGGCTTGACCCTCAAGGATGTCAACTGGCTGGGAACCCTCTTTGTCCCCAGCGATAGTGCGCACCAGGACCGCGACACGCCAATGATCGTGGAAACGCTTCTATTGCAAAGACCCCGCAAGCCCGACATTGCACTGGCCGGAGCGCTCATGATGAGCGCAAGCCCTGAGGGCAAAAAAACCGTGCTGTACACCCCTTACGCCGGAATCGAGGTTTTCGACCAGCGTGACGGTTGCCTGGCAGAGATCACGCGACGCTTGAGAAATCCGTTGTTATGCATTGATTTAAAACATTTTTTATCAATCGAGCAACGCAATGAACTTACCCATGACACCCCCTTTACCCTCACCACTGCCACGATCAAATACGCTGTATTCGAAGCCCAGGAACAAGCCATCAGGGCCAATCAGGCCATGGATCTACAGCGCGTGCTAAAAGAGTTACGCACCCTCCCTAAGCTACCCGAAATGCTCGGCGTAGCGCTTGGCTCCATGGGTATGACGATCCCCGGTATTCGCGGCCTCAATCTTGAAGACACTCGGGTCAACAGCTTCATGCCATCAACGCCGGACAACGATAACGGCGTGCCCCGCTGGATAGGCTCGGCCAGCCTTTTTGAAACCTTTCTTGAGTATTACGCCAAGAACGCATGGCCCGCAGATCGTACACGCACTTTCGTCACCCCCAAGCATGACACCAGCGGTTTTACCGCAGCCCAGCGTAAAAAAGACCTGGCTAACTGGGAGAAGTTGGTTCAGCTAGGCGCCAGTCTCCTGTCTAAATTACTCGGCGCGCAGCTCAATACCTGGTGGAACACACCCATCGATAAAGGTCCTTCGGGTGCGCAACAATCGCGCATGGAGCTGTTCACTCAGGTAATGAGCGACAAACTACGCGCACAAATGCTGTTTATGCGCCAGGCTGGAAGTCACGCGCTGTCCTCGGAGGAGGCTCACCGTCTGCTCGCCGTGTTTCTTCCAGACCAGGCGGCACGAAGCGCTTGGGACAAAAGCTTGCGCTTCGAAAAGATCAGGTTTTACGCGCCCTACCAGCATTATGTGGAGCTCGCCGCCACCCTACTGGTCACTGACAAACATGCCTACCTGTACAGCCAGTCACAGGGCTTGCAAGTGTTCAAGGACGTTGTCGATCTGAACGACACCCTGCTGAGCATGCTCAAGGCCGCCGGGCATAAGGACGAGTTGTCGAACTTCCTGTCCATGGAGGAGCGCAGCGCGTATCTCACCATGCGCGATGCGCAGGTCCGTGGGCAAGCGGTGGAAGGCGGTATATTTGAAGACATGGTCAAGGGGATTTACGACAAGCTCTTGAGCAACCTGGAGCACGCACTCACGGTGTTTCGCCGCAGCAATGGCACCGTGGATTTGACCGCATTGCTCGACAGCTCGCTGGATATACGCCCTATGCTGGACAGTCGCCTGCTGGACCTCGACGCCCAAGGGCGCTGGAGCCTGCATCCGATCAGCAGTGACAATGGCCGGCCTTCGACCGTGCAGGCCGAGCGCGCCAAACTGCAACTGCAGGCCCTGCAAGCCCAGGAAAAAACCTTGCTCAAGCATCGGGCCAAGCACCCGACCCTGCGCAGCCTGGCCACGAAGGCTCTGAATGACGAGATGAAAAAACGTTATTTGGGCCTGGATGCCAGCGACGTGTATGTCAATACCTATGCTACCGAAGCGCAGGACAGGGAGGAGCGCCTGCCGGAGTCATCGGTGAATATGGTCGAGCACTTTATCCAACGCCTCGCCAACACCGCCGGACTAATAGGCAGTACGCCACGCATCGGTTTCTACAGCGCCCGTCGCGAAGGCGCGGCATTGAGCTGGAACGCCCTTAACAGCCGCATCTTCAATGACATCATCACGCAAATCACATCCAAGTTCCTGGGACACAATGTCCGAACGCTGCCCCGCCGTTTCCTCAAAACCCACGCTGACGAGATGGTCAAAGGCTTGATGCTCGGGTTGCGTAGCGAGGCAGACCTTCGGTTGCTCAACCACACCCTGAGCCCGGCCCACTATGCGATCCTTGATACAGTATTACGCGCCGACAGCATGACCCGCGACAACCGCCATGGACTGCAAGGGTTCTTGCCGGACGCGTTTGAAGTGACGGTGACCATCAATGACCACGACACCCCTAAGGCCCTGGCTAACTGCTTCGTGTTGACGGAACGCGGCGGCCTTGACCCGCAGCTCTCGGGCAAGGTGGTCTTGTGGACGCCTCAATACGGCCATGAACCCTTCGACTCGCTGACCGCCCTGCGCGCGACACTTACACAGCGCCTGAAGCAATCCACCCGGCGCGCTGGGTTGTTGCATAACCTGCCTATCAGCCTTCGCCCTCCCCATCAGCGCTACCAACTGGGGCCCCTGCGCCGTATCGACAGTCATTTGCTGCTCAATCGCCAGTACAGCAACCTGGACAACCACCTGGACGCTATCGATAACTGGCTCGCCATGCCGCTGGGACCGACGCAATTGCAGGACCGCCTGGACGAAGAAATGGGCCAGACGGCACCGTCAAACATCGGCAGGGCCAAGGCGATCGCCAATGCCATCATTCAACAGCAAAGCCTGCCTGCGTGGCTGGGCATGGCCTCGGCCGCAGACCAACTGCTGCATGCCGAGTTGCTTGAGCAATACCGCGTCAGCGCCCCTGACAACCAGGATTACCTGCACGGCCTGCCGACCTTGCGCGAACATGTCGCTGAGGCCTTGAAACCCCTGCTCAAGGCCCATTTCCCGAACGACGTGCTAGACCCGGAAAACATCCTGATCCCCGCACGGGTGGTGCTCAATGGGCATACCCAAAGCCTGACCGACTTCGCCTTACGCCACTTGCCTGACCTGCTGCCTGCCAACCTCACCCCCAGCGCACGCGGCACCACCCCATTACCGAAGTCACTGGACGGCAGTGCGATTGTCAATATTGTGCGCCAGTTGGACATTGGCAAAATCTTCCGCAACCTGCTCACCACCCACCTCACCGCCGACACCGACGATGCCCGAAAACGTCGCGATCTGTTCTGCAGTCAACTGCCCTGGCAAGTGCTGCGCCACGCCCACGAAGAGAAACTTGACGGGCGCCTGAGCGCGTCGGCCTGGGGCTTTATCCAGCAGATTTTCGATATGCCGGACGCCGTGGCGCGGGATGCCGTCAGCGGCGCAACCGCAATGATCCGCCCCCTGGAACTGATCGCCAAGCCAGGAGCGACCCCCGCAAAGGCACTCGGCGTGCACGTGATAGGCCCTGCGGCTAACGCCACCGGCCCGTTGGTGCTTTACGCACCGTATGCGCCATTCAACATACTGAAGGAGTATGGCAGCGAGGAAAAACTGCTGGCGGACATCTACACCCCAGGCCCGCTGCAGGAGTGGATCCTCCAACAACTGGGCGGACCGCAGCAGGCGACGTACCGCGATCTGTTCAAACAATCGGCGGGCGAGGAACAAAAAAAAGAAAAACCGAAAGAAGTCACGCTGGCTTCGAATCCAACTCGGGGCAATATCCTGCTGCATATGTTCCAGGACAATGCCGACCAACTACTGAAAATGCTCGCCTGCCAGTTCGAACGTAACGGCAAGGAACAGTGGAGTGCCGTCACCAACCTGTTGCGTAAAGGCCTTCCCATGGCACAGCAATTTGTTGCAGGCAAACTTAAATACCCGATGGTGATATGGAAAAGCTTCAAGCTGTTCTGGGCTTCAGCCAACGCTTTGCAAGATCAGCATTTTGGCGAAGGCTTGCGCACGTTTATCCAGGGCGTGGCGACGCTGGCATCGTTGCGCCACCCTTTAGACGAGCTGCTGCCATCCGCCAGCACGCCTGCAGACCCCGACACAGCAAAGGGCCCTGAACCCGCCACCACCATTGCAACCCTGGACGTCACGGACCCCCTGCGCACGTGGATGCGACGTTTTGAAAACGTGGCGGTGGCACTCAAAGACTTGCGTTTGGATTCAAGCAGCCATGTGTATACCCAACCCGTCGCCCATCGCAGCTATGTGCCAGTGGCGGGCCGGGTCTACCCGGTTGCACGCAGTGGTGAATACTGGCGCGTAAGCCTTCCAACGGAGTTGGGGCCTTTTGTCGAGCGTAACGCCCAAGGCCAATGGGTGTTGGATCTGTCCAAGGGTCACCCACGCTTTGGCCCGGCGTGGTCGCGCATGAAGACCCGGAGAGCCGAGCGCGACTCCATCAATATTGAAGCAGTAGGCATGCCAGCCATTCGTGGCCTGAGCTTTGACAAAGGGCTTGCCATTGACCGGGCGCTCACCGCTGCGCTGTATTACACCAACACCTGCCAACGCAACTTGACATTGTTTGCCCTGCAACGCGATCCCAACTCGAGGGTCGGCCGTTTTCTGACCGAGATGTTTGGCGTGTTCAACTTCAACCCGACGCAAGTCACAAAAATACAAGATCGAATCAAAGAGATCATGGACGGGTTGCTCCAGCCAGACCTGATAAAAATGGACTCAAGCCGATTCGTCTACGGAAAAGCGCGCTCAAGCAGAGATGGCGCAGTCGCATTCACGCTTGACGACGACGCAGAGAAAAAAATCTATTTGATGGAACCTTTTTTCAAGACGGGTACGTTGGTCTACCAGCCATACATTGATGTACCGTTTGACCTTGAAGATCACGCACGAGCAGCCACTCTGATTCATGAGATCAGCCACATTGTTTCGCGCACGGAAGACATTGCCTACTTGAATTCCATGCTCCCGTTCGCGGACCTGATCAATCGCACGACTGCCCAAGGCAAGAGCTTTTACACAAGCCAACATACCCTGCAGACCACCGCACTCTCGGTACTCACACCTGCAACCATGCTGTTCAAGATCAAGAACGAACTCACTGGCGCGTGGGAGGATTTAGGCCAAACCCAAGAGGCCGAAACTCGTAACAAGATACTGCGCCTCACCGGCGCCAGCACGTTGAACGAGGCCAGGCAAACGTTCATGAGCAATGCCGACCGTCGACTGGACATCATCCTGGCCAATGCCGACTCAGTGACCTTTTTGATTACCCATCTGGGCCGGCAGTTGGATCCGGGGGCCTGAACAGGCCCCCGAGGGGGTATCAGTCTTTCTGGTCGCGCAGGATGTTGCCCGACGCACCATCGATACGCGCTTCATACACCGTGCCGTCGGACTTGCGCCCTTTGACTTCCCAATAGCCGTTGTCATCAGCCTCGGCGGCATACACCTCGACATAACCGGCCTTGGTCTTGGCGACTTCAATCGCCTTCTCGATGGTGATCCAGCCCGCCCCCGGTTTATCGGCCAGGGCGGCACCGGCACTGAGCAGTGCGGAAGTTGCACACAGGGCGATTAAGGTTTTCTTCAGCATTTTCGTTCTCCATTGTGGGAATGTCCTGAATCTTTTAGGTATTTCCAAACGAGAATAAGTTCCAATTGATGTGCAATCGCCATGATGGCTGTTCTCGCCACCTACCCCAGGAGGTTAGAATGTGCGAAATCAGGATGAGTTAATGAGCGAAAAGTCCCTTTCAGAAGCCGAATATGACGCCATCACCGACGCCGCCGCGCATTGGTGCATGCGCCTGCACGCGGGTGATTGCACGACGAGTGAGCGTCAGGCTTTTGAACAGTGGCACGACTCCCACCCACTGCATGCCTTTGAATACGCGGCGATGCTGGAGATCTGGGACGTTGCCGACCACCTCCCCCGCCACGAACCCACGCCGGTGGTGGTGCCGCTCAAACCCCGCAGTCGCGTGCGCACCTACGCCGTGGCGGCGGCGATCTGCCTGGTCGCCCTGCCCCTGGCAGCCTTTACAGGTTGGGAAGCCGGTTGGCTGCCCAGTTCCTACGAGCGCTTCGAGGCTGCCAATGGTTTGCGCCAGGTCACCCTGGGTGATGGCAGCCAGGTGGAACTCAACCTGGGCACCGAGTTGGTCTACAGCAACTACAAGGATCAGCGTCGGGTCACGCTGAAAAAGGGCGAAGCGTTTTTCAAAGTCAGCCATGACAGTGCCCATCCCTTTATTGTGCACGCTGGCGCAGGCCAGGTTCGGGTGACGGGTACCCAGTTCAACGTCTGGAAATACGAAGACCAGGTACGGGTGATGCTGCTGGAAGGCTCGGTGCAGATTGCCAGCGACCAGGTCCACGGCAGCGTGCCGCTGACGCCCGGCATGCAGGCCAGTTACCAACAGGGTGATGCCACGCCCCGCGTGCGGACGATCAGCCCTGATGACACCGCCCTGGCCTGGCGCCAGGGCAAACTGATCCTCGACAACCTGGCGTTGGCCGACGCGTTGCCGCTGATCAACCGCTACCTCACCAAACCGGTGATGCTGGCCGACGCGAACACCGGGGCGATCCGCATCGGTGGCATCTACAACATCAGTGAGGTCAACCACCTCATTGCCTCCCTGCCCAAGGTTTTGCCGGTCTATCTGACCCAGAACCAGGACGGCAACCCCGTACTCAACGCCATCCCGCGTAAAACGCCGAAAAGCTGAGCCTCTGCCCCACAGTTGTGGGCTTTGTCATGCCTGAAGTGTCCGTTTTTTTAACACGCCCTTGCCCTGAAGCGCCCACCGTGAGCGCGTTCATCGTTTTGTCACGCACGGTGTTAAGGCGGTGATACAGCCGGGTGAAGCGTTTGCGCAGTGGCTGGGTAGCAGCAAATGAAGGGCGCACTGTTTCACTCCTGAAACAGCGCTGCCATCACTTTGCCCATCAATATCTTCAACCCCTTGAATAATCACACAAAATAAAAAGCGGCACGGCTTCTGCTCTATCCCTTACAGCGCTGTTTAGGGTCAGCGCGAAGAATAAGGAATGCCGCCGTGAATACACTCACTCAAGGTTCGATGAACGTACTGCTGATCAGCTGTGTACTCAGCGCCAGCATCGTGGTTCCGAGCCATGCGGGTGACGGCGTGATCGTCACCGGGCGCGACGTACAGGGACATATGTACGGTCGGTCTTCGTTTGGTCCTGATCCTTACCCCCAGACTGCCAATGCCAATCCAAGCCGAGACATCCTCGGCGCCCTATCGGGCGAACTGAGCGACCGTGACTTCGGCGCCGTCAGCAGCGGCTTGAGCATCACCCGCGCCATCCAGCCCAACGGCAACCTCTCCGGCTTGAGTGCCACCCAAAACGGCATGTCCACATTGGGTGCCGGTGCAGCCGCCAGCCGCTCCGGGGGCAGTGGCAGCATGGGGGGGCAGATCAGCGATTCGATCCAGCGTGGCCTGGCACCCCTGAATAACATCGGCAGCATGATGGGGGGCAAACAATGAACCGCTCCCTGTTCCTTCTCGCCCTTCTCACCAGCGCTTCGGCCATGGCCGACAACACCGCCGTGATCAATAACAGCGGTAAAGACTACCGCGGCAACCTGATGATCAACCAGGCCGCAGGCAACCAGCAGCAAACCGCCAACAACCGCGCCGTCGCGCTGGGTGGCCAGGCGACCACCAGCAATATCCAGAGAATGGACGGCAAGGTCGACCCTTCCCTGAACGCCAAGGCGGCGATCGAGGGCACTTCTTTCAGCAATGGCAACGGCATATTGGGCATCAACCAGTCCGCCGGGGCCAATAACCAATTAGTCAATGCGGTGCGGATCAGCGTCAACCCTGGCCCGCAAAGCATCGACGACAGCGTCCTGTTGCAACAGAACACGACGACGCTGGCAACCGACTCAGGGCTCACCCCCACCACTGGCAGCCGCCAGGTCGTGACAAGCGACCAGGCCTTCACCGGCAGCCGAGGAGTGATTCAGGTGAACCAGAGTGCTGGGGTGGGGAACCGAGTGGCTAACACCCTGGGCATCACTATCAAGTAACGGCTTGGTAGCACGAGTTAGACCGTACCAACACTTAACCAACTAATTAGAAGCAAGGAGAAACACCATGAAACCTCAAATGGCTCTGAAACCAATGGTTTTCGCTCTCGCCGCACTCATGGCTGCTGCTGCTCAAGCAGGTGGCTGGCACCCTGCGCCTCAACCTACCGGCGTGGTTGCCTCGGTGGTTACCGATGTACAAAACAGCATCGGCAACAAATATGACGACACCAAAACTGAAAACAACGCCTCGGCCGATGGTTCGGTCACCTACAACAGCGGTAACACCGGCGTCAACATTCAAGCCGGCAGTGGTAACCAAGCCGACAACTCTGGCGCCATCTCCAGCGCCAAAGGCGACTTTGCTACCGTATTCGCCGTCGTTGATGTGAACCAGAACAGCGGCCTGAACAACTTCGTCAACAAAGGCACGCAAAACAACGCTTCCCTGGATAACTCCGTTAACCGTAACTCCGGCAACGTGGGTTACAACGGCCAGGCCGGTCAAGGCAACCAAGGCAAAAACAACCTGGCAATCACCACGGCTGATGGCAAAAACATCGCAGCGGCGGCCAACACCGAGCAGAACTCGCTCGCCAACAACTACCTCAATACCGCTGCCACCGGGTACGGCCATCATGGCGGCAAACCTCAATACGTTTCGAACAACGCCAGTGCCGACAACTCGATCAACAACAACTCCGGCAACATCGGTGTGAACCTGCAATCCGGTGCCGGCAACCAAGCCAGCAACAGCCTCTCTGTAGGCCAAGGTTGCAGCGTCTGCAGCAGCGGCGTGCGCTTCTGATCCAACGGGGCCTTGGCAACAAGGCCCTTTTTTATTCCAGTGTCCATCAGGTCATTCGATCATGCGCCTCGCGACCCTCACCCTCTTGATGCTGCTCACCGGCCCGACCTGGGCAGGCACCATGGCGATCTCCGCCATGCCTGGCGGTGCAGTCATCTACAAGAAGGTCGAGAGTATCCGTGAACGCAAGTTCGCCAACCTGGTGGAACAGAAAACCGATTTCAGCTGCGGTGCTGCGGCACTCGCCACCATCCTGCGCCAGGGCTATTGGCTCGACGTAGACGAAGACCACATCATCAAAGGCATGCTGGTCAACGCAGACCAGGACCTGGTACGTACCCAGGGTTTTTCCATGCTGGACATGAAGCGCTACCTCGAAAGCATCGGCATGCGTGCCCGGGGCTACAAGATCGGGCCAGATACCCTGGTGACCGTGAAGATCCCTGTAGTGGTACTGCTGGAGATTCGTGGCTACAAGCACTTCGTGGTGTTGCAGCGCGCGGACAAGGACTGGGTGTATATCGGCGACCCGGTGCTGGGCCACAAGCGCTATTCACACGATGACTTCGTCAAAGGTTGGAATGGCATTGTATTCGCCGTGCTGGGTGAAGGTTACGACAAGGCCAACGCCTTGCTCGACCCGCCCACGCCACTGACCGCCAAGAACCAGTTGAATGAGTTCAGGCCCGTAGGCGATGCCGAGCTGATGGACTTCGGTTTCATCCAGAGCGACTTCTTCTAAGAAGCGCAATAAGGGGCAGGACGCTCCAGGAGCAGAAGATGAACACTTCCCGTTGGCTGACGGTCTTGTGTCTGGCAGCCTCAATGCCCGCTTATGCTTCGTCGGGGTTCAAGCCGATCGAACTCAAGGACTCGGAAATGGCCGAGCTGCGCGGTCGTTATGTGATGCCAGGGCGGATTATCAGCTTCGGTATTGTCATGAGCAGCACCTGGACCAATGCCGTGGGCGACACCATTACTGGCAAGGCCAGCATGCAAGTCGATTCCTCCACCATCACGCCACAATTCTACGTACAGACCACGGGCTCTTCCGGTACCGGCACCAATCCAAATACGGGCACCGGTAACGTCAGCGGCGGCGCCGGCCTGGGCACCGGCACAGGCGTGACCCAAAGCGTGCGCGCAGCCGGTGACGGCAACACCGCGTACAACAATGTCGGGATCAACGTCACCGAGAACGGCTTCGCCCCGTCCAACATCGTGCAATCCGGCCAGGTACTGGTCGCCGGCGGCACCGTCACCGGTGACAGCGCAGCAGGTCGCGTGAGTGTGTCGGCCAACAATGGCGGCTTGCAGATGGCGATCCAGGGCAACCACAACCAAGGCAGTAGCCTCCAGCAGATTGGCGGTGGCCAAGTGCTGCAAGGCACCGTGTTGACCGGCGATAGAAACTTCGTCTCCAACATGACCCAGCTCAATGTGGTGATGAACAACGGCCTGAACAACCCGGCGCTGAACTGCAACCTGGATCAACTCAAAGGCCTACGCACTCTCGGTTATTGAACTACGCTGACCCTCGACACTTACGCATTAGAAAAGGACGGCTTATTTCATGCATCGATCGTTATCGCTACGTGCGGTGGTCTGTTTAAGTACGCTCTTGCCCGCATCCCTGTTGTATGCCGCGCCAGACGCCGATATCGAGACCCTCAAACAGGAACTTCTGGAACTCAAGCAGCGGTACGAAGTGCAGCAAAAAGCCTTGGCGGTATTGGAACAACGGGTTCGCCAAGTCGAGGACCAACCGGCGACGCCCGCGCCCAAACGCTTGGCCAAATCCCCGGCAGACTTCCAGAAAGCCAGTGGCGGCGCGACCGTGGCAGGCACAGGCGCTGCGGCCGCATCCGGCGGGGCCGGTGGCGGTGGCAGTTCTTATGGGCAGTCGCTCAAGGACGACTCGGCACCCGCGCAAAGCGTGAGCAACCTCTACAACGAAGCCAGCGGTTTCTTCGGCAACGGCAAGTTCAGCTTTGAAACCGGTATTACCTACGCGCGCTACGATGCACGCCAGCTCACGCTCAACGGTTTCCTGGCACTGGACTCGATCTTCCTCGGTAATATCAACTTGGACAGGATCAAGGCGGATAACTGGACGCTGGACCTGACCGGTCGCTACAACCTCGATAACCGCTGGCAGTTCGATGTAAACGTGCCGGTGGTGTACCGCGAATCGACCTATCAGTCCGGCGGTGCGGGCAACAATGCCAATGCCACCTCGGAAGAGTCGGTGAGCCGCGACCCGACCATCGGCGACGTCAACTTCGGTGTGGCGTACAAATTCCTGGATGAAACCCCCACCCTGCCGGATGCGGTGGTGTCACTACGCGTCAAGGCGCCTACCGGTAAGGAACCGTTCGGCATCAAGTTGGTACGCTCAACCGCCAACGACAACTTGTATGTACCGGAAAACCTGCCGACCGGTAACGGTGTCTGGTCGATCACGCCGGGAATCTCGCTGGTCAAGACGTTCGACCCGGCCGTGCTGTTTGGTTCGTTCTCCTACACCCACAACTTCGAAGAGTCGTTCGATGACATCAGCAGTGACGTCAACCAGAAAGTCGGCGGCAAGGTCAGCCTGGGCGACAGCTTCCAACTGGGCGTCGGTGTTGCCTTCGCACTCAACGAGAAGATGAGTATGTCGTTCTCGGTGTCCGACCTGATCCAGCGTAAAAGCAAGCTCAAGCCCAATGGCGGGGATTGGCAGTCGGTGGTGTCCAGCGATGCCAACGCCGGTTACTTCAACGTGGGCATGACGATTGCGGCATCGGATAACCTGACGATCGTGCCGAACCTGGCTATCGGGATGACGGATGATGCGCCGGACTTTACGTTTAGCCTGAAATTCCCCTACTACTTCTAACCCTCACACAAGGAAAAGCCCCGCAACGATAAGGGTCGTTGCGGGGCTTTTCGGTTTACCCGCCCTAGCGGATCTGGTGTTTGTGCAGCAACCGGTAGAACGTGGGTCGGGAAACCCCCAGTACACGGGCTGCCACACTCAGGTTGTCGCTGTGCCGGTTGAGCACGTCGCACAGCGCCTGGCGTTCGGCGCGGTGCTTATAGTCTTCCAGTGTAGCCATCGGCGGCGAAATTGCCTGTTGGCCGTGTAATCCCAGATCAACGGCTTCTATCTGGCGCCCTTCGGCCAGTACCAGGCCGCGACGGACGCGGTTGGCCAGCTCGCGGACGTTGCCCGGCCAAGCGTGCTCGCCCATGGCAACCAGCGCATCATCACTGAAACTACGCGGGCGGCGGCCGGTTTCCTGACTGTAAAAGCGGGAAAAGTGGTTGGCCAGCATCGCCACGTCGCCATGCCGATCACGCAAAGGCGCGGTGACAACTTGCAGGACATTGAGGCGGTAATACAAATCTTCGCGGAAGGTGCCCTTCTCCACGGCGGCTTCCAGGTCGACGTGAGTCGCGGCCAATACCCGCACATCCACGGGAATCGGCTGGCTGCCGCCGACGCGCTCAATCTGTTTTTCCTGCAGAAACCGCAGCAGGTTGGCCTGCAACTCCATCGGTAGATCGCCGATTTCATCGAGAAACAGTGTGCCGCCGTTGGCCGCTTCGATACGCCCGACCTTGCGCTGATGGGCGCCGGTAAACGCGCCCTTCTCATGACCGAACAATTCGGATTGGATCAAATGTTCAGGAATCGCCCCGCAGTTGATCGCCACAAATGGCTTGGCGTGGCGCTGGGACTGGCGATGCAGGGTCTTGGCCACCAGCTCTTTACCGGTGCCGCTGTCGCCACGGATCAGCACCGGAGATTCGGTGGGTGCAAGCTTGGACAATAACTTGCGCAGTTCGCGGATCGGTCGACTGTCACCCAGCAACTCATGCTCAGGTTCGTCGACCGGCATATGGCCCTTGCCGCGCAGACGTGCCATGCCAAAGGCGCGCCCTAGCGTAACCTGCACGCGGGCAACGTCGAAAGGCAAGGTATGGAAATCGAAAAACCACTCACAGACGAAGTCACCCACGTTCTGCAGGCGCAATACGTCTTGACTGAGTACGGCGATCCACTCGGTGCCGCTGCGGCCGATCAACTCTTTGACCGCTTCCGGACGCTCCAGGTGATAGGGCTGCAGGCGCAGCAGGCCGACATCGCAGGACCGGTCGCCCACGGCCTCCAGGGTACAGCTGTCCACTTCCCACCCGGCGGTGCGCAAACCGGGCAATAGCCCATGGCAGTCGTCACAGGGGTCGACCACGAGCAAGCGACGCTGCACAGGTGTAACAACCATGACTATTCCTTGGCGTCAAAATTGTTAAAGTTATTTAGAAACAACGGTTTGTAACGCCTGGCGCTAACACTAGCAAGGTCTTGACGCGTACCTTGTACCGTTTCGCTATAAGTCCCGGCAAAAACCTACTTCCGCGTATCCTGGCAAAAACTCCAGGCCACACCGAAACTTTCATTCAGCTTTCAAAACAGCCGCTTACATGACGTTAATCACTAAAAGTTGAAAATAGTTGCTCTAACATGTGACCCGTACCCCGCCATCGTGCATCAGTACAAGTAACCCGCCGCACGGTCAGCCCAACCGCCGGCACTCACTTGAATGGGCAATGAGAGAGAACCCCACATGAACGCCCCGCTCCGCATCAACGAAGCTCTTTTGATCGCAGACCGTGCCTTCCAGCCCTTTCAGTGCGTGGCCTGGCATGACGGCAATGGCGCCCTGAGCCTGAGCGTCATCGACCGCACCAACAACCGTATCGGCAGCAAACAACTGTCTTCGAGCGCTTATACCGACCCGGCACAACTGGAAGACCTGCTGTTGCAGGCCCGCGCCGAACTCGATAAAAGTGGCTACCAGTTGCAATCCTGGGCAATGCCGAAGTAATCCAACACGGCAACTTGCGCTTATCGGTTTAGACAGGCGCAAGTTGCCGTGTTAGTACGCGTAACGCTTATTGAGCGGCCAGAATAAACCGCTCGATTGCTTCTGCCGCGCCGTCATCGACATTACTACCGGTGACTACGTTGGCTTGGCGCTTGACGGTTTCTTCCGCCTGGCCCATGGCAATTGACAACCCGGCGACATGAAACATGGCCGGGTCGTTGCCGCCGTCACCGATAGCCGCTGTTTGCTCCATGGGAACGCCAAGGTACGCCGCCAAGGTTTTCAAGGCTTCGCCCTTGTTGGCCAGCATCGCCGTCACATCCAGGTACACCGGCTGTGAACGCGACACCTGAGCCAGCCCCTGCACCTTGGGCTGCAACTGCGCCTCCAGTTCCACCAGCAATTGCGTGTTGTTGCTGGCCGCGACGATTTTATCCACTCGGTCCAGGTAAGGCTCAAAACTCTCTACCACAATCGGCCCGTAGCCCAGGCCATCGGCCTCGCGCTGCACCATCGGCCCTGGCGGGTCGCGGCGCAGCCAGTCGCCATCGGCAAACACCCAGACTTCCACGTCCGGCTCAGCCGAGAACAGCGCCAGGGTCACCAGCGCCGCCTCCGCCGGCAGATGGTGGGCAACCAGGATGCTGCCATCCGGGTTGATCAGCGTGCCGCCGTTAAAACCGGCCACGGGCACATCGATACCAAAGGTTTCGATCAGATGCAGCATGGCCTTGGGCGGGCGCCCGCTGGCCAGGCTGAAAAACACTCCGCTGTCACGCAAGGCCCGCACCGCATCGGCGGTGCGTTGGCTGAGACGGTGATCGGGATGCAGCAAGGTGCCGTCCACGTCACTCAGGATAAAACGGATGGGATGGATCGCGGCATCACTCATCCGAGGCTATGCCAGGTGCGACCATCACGGGCCAGCAGTGCATCGGCGGCGGCCGGGCCATCTTCACCGGCCTTGTAGGCCTGGATCCCGTCGTCTTCCTTCCATGCATCGAGGAATGGCTGCACCGCACGCCAGCCGTTCTCGATGTTGTCCGCGCGCTGGAACAAGGTCTGGTCGCCGGTCATGCAGTCGTAGATCAGGGTTTCGTACCCCGTCGACGGCTGCATCTCGAAGAAGTCCTTGTAGGCAAAACCCAGCTGGATATTGGCCATGTCCAGGGTCGGCCCAGGCTTTTTCGCCAGCAGGTCGAACCACATGCCTTCATTGGGCTGGATCTGGATTTTCAGGTAGGTGGGCTTGAGTTCATCCACCTCGGTATCACGGAACTGCGCGTACGGCGCAGGCTTGAAGCAGATGACGATCTCAGTGTCACGCACACTCATGCGTTTGCCGGTGCGCAGGTAGAACGGCACGCCGACCCAACGCCAGTTGTCGATCATCACCTTGAGGGCGACGAACGTCTCGGTGCTGCTGTCCGGGGCAACGTTGGCTTCTTCGCGGTAACCCGGCAGTTGTTTGCCGCCAATCTCTCCGGCGGTGTACTGACCGCGTACCGAGTTGGCCCGTGCATCTTCCAAGGACCAAGGACGTACCGCACCGATCACCTTGGCCTTTTCACCGCGCACGGCGTCGGCGCCAAAGGCTGCGGGCGGTTCCATGGCCACCATCGCCAGCAACTGGAACAGATGGTTGGGCACCATGTCGCGCAGGGTGCCGGTCTTCTCGAAGAAGTTGCCACGGGTTTCAACGCCGACAGTTTCGGCAGCGGTGATTTGCACGTGGTCAATGTAATGGTTGTTCCAGAACGCTTCGAACAGCACGTTGGAGAAACGGCTGATCAGGATGTTCTGCACCGTTTCCTTGCCCAGGTAATGGTCGATGCGATAGATCTGCTTCTCGCTCATCACCTTGAGCAGGCTGGCGTTCAGTGCTTCGGCGGTGGCCAGGTCGGAGCCGAAGGGCTTCTCGATCACCACGCGACGGAAGCTGTCGTCAGTTTCCGTCAGCAGGCCGGTACTGCCCAGGCGCTGCACCACGTCACTGAAGAAGCGCGGTGCGGTGGCCAGGTAGAACACCGCGTTGCCCGTGCCGCTGTCAGCGATCTTCTTGCCGATGTCGGCGTAGGTGCTGTCGTCGAGGAAATCACCCTCGACGTAGCTGATGCCCTTGGCCAGTTGCGCCCACAGCTCAGGGTCCAGGGCGTTTTCGCCATTACCCCTGACCTTGCTCGCCGCTTCGGTGCGAATGAAGTCTTCGAGTTTCTTGGCGAAATCGGCGTCGCTGATGGCGTTGTGATCAACGCCAACGATGCGCAGGCCATCGCCCAGCAGCCCATCGCGGCTGAGGTTGTACAGCGCCGGCATGAGCAGGCGCTTGACAAGATCACCATGGGCACCAAACAGAAACAGTGTGGTGGGCGGAGCAGGTTCGGCCTTGGGTTTCTTGCCGTTGGCGGTCATTTTTTGGAAGTCTCCACGTGGCCGCCAAAGCCGAAGCGCATGGCAGACAGCATTTTGTCACCGTAAGTGCTCTGCTGACGCGAACGGAAACGTGCGAACAACGAAGTGGACAGCACCGGCACCGGCACGGCTTGTTCCATGGCGGCTTCGATGGTCCAGCGGCCTTCGCCACTGTCGGCCACGGAGCCGGAGTAACCGTCGAGTTTCGGGTCGGTGGCCAGGGCGTCGGCGGTCAGGTCCAGCAACCAGGACGAAACCACGCTGCCACGGCGCCAGACTTCAGCGATATCGGCCACGTTCAGGTCGAAGCGCTGGTCTTCGGGCAGGTTTTCCGAGTTCTTGGTCTTGAGGATGTCAAAACCTTCGGCAAACGCCTGCATCATCCCGTACTCGATGCCGTTGTGGATCATCTTGACGAAGTGCCCGGAACCCGCTGGGCCGGCGTGGATGTAGCCTTGCTCGGCGCGCGAGTCAGCGCTGTCTGAGCGATCCTTGGTGCGCGGGATATTACCCAGGCCTGGGGCGAGGCTCTTGAAGATCGGATCGAGGCGCTGCACGGTCTCGGCGTCGCCACCGATCATCATGCAGTAGCCACGTTCCAGACCCCAGACGCCGCCGGACGTGCCGACGTCAACATAGTGCAGGCCTTTTTCGGCCAGCGCCTTGGCGCGGCGGACGTCGTCCTTATAGTTGGTGTTGCCACCGTCGATGATGGCGTCACCGTCTTCCAGCAGCGTGCTCAATTCATTGATGGTGTCTTCGGTGGGTGCGCCGGCAGGCAGCATCACCCAAACGGTGCGAGGCTTTTGCAGCCCGGCCACCAGTGCCTTGAGGTCGGCAACGCCGGTGGCGCCCTCTTCGCTCAGGCCTTTTACAAAGGCTTCGTTACGGTCGTAAACAACGGTGGTATGCCCATTGAGCATCAGGCGCCGTGCAATATTCCCGCCCATGCGGCCTAGTCCGATAATCCCCAGTTGCATGTGCTGATGCTCCTAACTACTAAAAAAATGTGTGCATAGTTTATAGCGCAATGAGGCCAATGAGGGTTAGTCAGGCGGATATCGATGTAGTTTCATAGAAAAAAGCTGCCACCATTTCACCATCACGACACAAAAAGTCACACGACCATCAAAAATAAAAAAGTTCCATTGCCCGGAAAAAGAATTCAGAATTGCCCTGACTGCTGCCGAGAACCTCGACTCAAGCGTTCTGGCACACCGCGACACACCGGCTATTTGCGAGGTAAGCAATGAGCACTGCACAGATGAATCGTCCGCCACAGACCCTCTACGTCACCATTCGACGCGACGAGTTGCGCCAGTTGAAAGACGAACGCGAACAGTTGCAGCAAGAAGTCTTGCGCCTGCGCTCGCACATCATCCAAGCCCAGTTGGACCAGCCTTCCGGCGCCCAGCCACTGCTGTGCTAAGCCCTGTCATCGCTTTGTAAGATTACGCCTACGAAAATCTCACAAAGTTTTCACACGCCTCTCCCGATACTCCCGCCCGAAGGGCCACCCCATGCAAGGGTGGCCTCTGTTGCGCGCAGCCCTGCGTGTCGACTGAAAAATTATCGGGTTGGAGCGCTGGATGGCGATGTTCGAACGCAGCACGAAGTCTGCGAAAGGCTTTGATTGGGCCGGCCTTGGCTGGCTATTCGTGTTTTTCTGGTACTTCTCGGGTATTACCCAACTGCTGATTCAGCTCAGTGGCACCTCCGGCTTCAGTGGTTTCCGCCAGGCCTTCTTCATGAGTGCGATCTGGCTGGCGCCACTGCTGATATTCCCCCGCCGCACGCGTTTGCTGGCCGCCTTGATCGGCGTAGTACTGTGGGCCTGTTCCATGGCCAGCCTGGGTTATTTCTTCATCTACCAGCAGGAATTTTCCCAAAGCGTCATCTTCATCATGTTCGAGTCGAACATCTCTGAAGCCGGCGAATACGCAACCCAGTATTTCGCCTGGTGGATCGTACTGGCGTTCATTGCCCACACCGCCGTGGCTATTTTCCTATGGACACGCGTGCGGCCGGTTTATCTGCCACGCGGCCAGGCACTGATAGCGGCGACGGCAATCCTGGTGGGCATCGTCGGTTACCCGTTGGTCAAGCAGATTGCCCGCAGCGACACCCTCGACGATGCCATCGACCGCTTTGAATCACGCATCGAACCCGCCGTGCCGTGGCAGATGATCGTCGCCTACCGCCGCTACACCGAGCAGTTGGACAACATGCAAGGCATGCTCGACAGCGCGAGCCAGATTCCGCCCTTGACCAACCTGAAAGACACCATGGCCGGCCAGCCGTCCACGTTGGTGCTGGTCATCGGTGAGTCGACCAACCGTCAGCGCATGAGCCTCTACGGCTACCCGCGCAACACCACGCCGGAATTGGACAAACTGCGCGACCAACTGGCGGTGTTCGACAACGTCATCACGCCGCGCCCCTACACCATCGAGGCGTTGCAACAGGTACTGACCTTCGCCGACGAAGAAAACCCGGACCTGTACCTCAAGACGCCGTCGATTGTCAGCGTGATGAAACAGGCGGGCTACAAGACCTACTGGATCACCAACCAGCAAACCATGACCAAGCGCAACACCATGCTCACGACCTTTTCCGAACAGGCCGATGAACAGGTGTACCTCAACAACAACCGCAACCAGAACGCCCGCCAATACGACGGCGATGTGCTGGCACCGTTTTCCAAGGCGTTGGCGGATCCTGCGGAGCGTAAATTCATTGTGGTCCACTTGCTGGGCACCCACATGAGCTATCAGTACCGCTACCCGCCGACCTTCGACAAATTCACCGACCGCCAGGGCGTACCGGCAGGCGTGACCGACGATCAACTGCCTACCTACAACAGCTACGACAATGCGGTGCTGTACAACGACTTTGTGGTCTCGAGCCTGATCAAGGACTACGCCAAGACCGACCCCAATGGCTTCCTGCTGTACCTGTCGGACCACGGCGAAGACGTGTTCGACTCGGCGGGCCACGCGACCCTGGGGCGTAACGAAGCCAAGCCGACGGCGCCGATGTACACCATTCCCTTCATGGCGTATGCCTCGCCAAAATGGCGGGAAACCCACGACTGGAGCTTCGCCGGTGATTTACAGCGGCCCTACAGCAGTTCGCAGTTGATTCACACCTGGGCGGACCTTGCCGGGCTGAGCTTCAAAGAGCTGGACCGCACGAAAAGCCTGGTGAGCGACAGCTTCACGGCCCGCCCACAAATGATCGGCAACCCCTACCTGCGTCAGCAGAAACCACTGATCGACTTCAGCCTGATCAAGCCGAAAAAGGTCAATCCAACCGACGTTGTGCTTCAGGAAAAACCGGCGCTGTAACAGAAAGATAACAATCATTCTCGTTTAAGCCTAAAGTTCCTCCCCTCCTTTCGTCTTTGAACCATGGCCTTTTCCGACCGGAAAGGCCGCAAAGACGACAAGGAGTCTTCCGCGATGTTCGCGCCTCTCACCCGTTCCATGACCCTCACCCTCGGCCTCTTCAGTGTGGCCACCAGCCCTGCTCTGTTGGCTGAAACCGACCCCGAAAACAAAGCCCTGGAGCTGGGCGCCACCCGCATCACTGCCGAAGGCCTGGGCGCCACCACCGAACACACCGGAGCCTACACCACCGGCTCCATGAGTACCGCCACCCGCCTCAACCTGTCCGTCAAGGAAACCCCGCAATCGATCTCGGTGATCACGCGCCAGCAGATGGATGATTTCAATCTCAATACCTTGACCGAGGTGTTGCGCCAGACCACAGGGGTCAACGTCCAGCACAATGACTCGGACCGTGTGTCCTATTCATCGCGCGGCTATGGCATCAGCAACTTCCAGATTGACGGGATGCTCAACACGTTTGGCTACATGAAGTCCGACTCCGACACCATTATTTATGACCACATCGAAGTGGTACGGGGCGCCACGGGCTTGACCACCGGCGCCGGAGACCCTTCCGCCACAGTCAATATGGTGCGCAAACGCCCGACAGCCCAATGGCAGGCCCAAACCGGGGTCAAGGCCGGCAGCTATGACAACTACTACAGCTACGTAGACGTGGGCGGTCCGCTGGCATTTGACGGCAAGCTGCGCGGGCGGACGGTACTGGCCTACCGCGACGCCCAATCGTTCCGCGACAACTACGGGCTACAACGGGCGGTCGGCTACGGCATCCTTGAAGGCGACCTCTCAGACGATACGGTCTTGGCCGTAGGCTTTGATTACCAGAACAAGCAGGTCCAAGGCACCTCCTGGGGCACCGTCCCCTACTGGAACAGCCAGGGTGGCAAGGCCGGGCTGTCCCGCTCCACCAATATGGCGGCGCACTGGAGTTCCTGGCCACTCACGGACAAGACCACCTTCGCCACCCTCGATCATCGGCTCGGCGGTGACTGGCATTTGAAAGCCGCCTATACCCATCGCCAAAGCGACACGGATGGCAAGGTGTACTACGGCGGCGCGGGTTTCCCCAATGACGACCGCAGCGGCATGACCGCCTGGGCCAGCCACATGCGCGGCACCTCGAGAATGGAAGCGGTCGACCTCAACCTCGCCGGCAGCTACGCCCTGTTGGGCCGCGAACATGCACTGATGATGGGGTATGGCGAGGCGACACAACGCGACGTGTCCCCGGTGATGCGCAGCAACATTCCTGACGGCTACTACACGATCGAAGACTGGAAATACATGGGCGGGATCGGCAAGTTCGGCGACACCGTCACCGACCTCAAGGGCGAGCACAGCAGCAAGCAACAGAAAGCCGGCTACCTGGCTACGCGCCTGAGCCTGACTGACCGCCTGCATGCGGTACTCGGAAGCCGCTATGGCAGCTGGGAACTGGAAAGCGCGGCACCCCGAATACGATGACAATGATCAGCTACTCAGGGCCAACAAGACCCGCCAGACCCACAACGATATGTGGACGCCCTATGCCGGCTTGCTCTACGACATCACGCCGGAGTACACCGTTTACGCGAGCTACACCGACATTTTCAAGCCGCAGAGCCTCAAGGACGTCAGCAACAAATACCTGGAGCCGGTGGTGGGCAGCAACTATGAGGTCGGTCTCAAGGGGAGTCTGTTGAATGAGCGCCTGAACGTCGCGGCCGCGTATTTCTGGAGCAAACAGGACAACGTTGCCGAACGGGATTATTCGGTGCCACCCAACCCAACCACCGGTGAGGAGTACTACAAGTCCGGCGGCAAAGGTAACAAGGTCAACGGCTTTGAACTGGAGGTTGCCGGCGAAGTAATGCCGGACTGGAACCTGACGGCAGGCTACACCTACACCCACTCGGTGAATGGCACGGACAAACGCAACAACACCGGCCAGCCGCTCAACCTGGTGAAGGTTTCCAGCGCCTACCGGTTGCCAGGAGCATGGCGCAACCTGACGGTGGGCGGCGCGGTCAACTGGCAGAGCGATATCTACGAATTCAGCAACCGGCCTACAGGGCAACGCATCGGTAACAGGCTGGTGACCGAACGCGCGAAAATCACGCAACAGGCCTACACCGTGGTCAACCTGATGTCGCGCTACCAGTTTGACGAACAGGTTTCTGCGTCGATCAACGTCAATAATCTATTTGATAAAAAATATTACGAACGCGTCGGCTTTTATAACGGCGTTTATTGGGGCGACCCGCGTACTGTAACGCTTGCACTGGATTGGAAGCTTTAAAACATACTCCGCGCGCACTCCAACCTTAACGAAATCGTTAAGGTTGGAGGCTATCCAGTTAAGCTTCGCTTAATCGACCCTGCACATAATCGGCCCCACGAGTCTGATCTAAGAGAACAGACACCGATCACACTTTATGGGACTACCGACGATGAAACTCTCAACTCTGATGCTTGCTGGCTTGATGACCCTGACCTCCGCTGCCGCCTTCGCCGAGGGCGGCGCAGAGCGCTCCAAAGAGTTTTATGCCAACTTCAAGTTCATGCAAGACAAGGCGCACGGCACAGCGGAACAAACAGCCTCCAGTGATGTAAAGCAGCCAAACGCGAATGATACAGCGCAACCAAAAAGTTAAGGAAACGTTAACACCTTTGTCATTCCGCTCCGTTGACAAGGGTTAATTTGGCGCCACTCAGTGGCGCCTTTTTTTATTTCTGGTTAAATCCAATAATTTATAAAGGCTTATTCCAAAACAACATCGCACCATAAGCCGGATCAAACTTGGCACCATCAAACCCGAACTTGCGATAAGCCGACTTCGCCACTTCATTACCCTCTAGGACTTCCAGGGTGATCTTGCAGCAGCCGCGTTGACGGGCGATTTCCTCGACCTTTTGCAGCATTTTCTGACTCAAGCCCAAGCCACGAAATTGATCCATCACCACCACGTCGTGCACGTTGACCAATGGGCGGCAGGCGAAGGTCGAGAACCCTTCAAAACAATTCACCAGCCCGGCCGGCTCTCCGTTCACAAATGCCAATACGCTGAACGCGTGCGCACGCTTGGCCAATTCTGCCGGCAACTGCGCCAGCAAATCCGGGTCCAGGCTGTGCCCTCCCCCCATGGGGTCTTCGGCGTAATGGTTGAGCACCAAAGCGATGGCTTCGGCATGCACGGCATTGGTGTAGCTGGCTTGCAGCACCAGGATGTCAGGGGTGTCCATTTCCTTCCTCGATAACGGCAACAAGGGATTCGGCTCCCTTTGAGAGGCATGATTGTAAGCGTGGAAGCGCCGTTAACTGAAGGAGATAAACTACAAATAGGCGTTTGAAAACGCCAAGGTTATCGCCCTAAAAAGGTCGGCAGTGCCCGCTCCACGGGTTTCTTCGCACAGGCCTCAGGCAAAACGCTGCAATTGCATTTCTTGCAGGCGGCTCAAGGTGCGGCGGAAGGGAAACTCCAGGTAACCCTCGGTATAGAGC
Source organism: Pseudomonas sp. DWP3-1-3b3 (assembly GCF_049896305.1). NCBI lineage: Bacteria > Pseudomonadati > Pseudomonadota > Gammaproteobacteria > Pseudomonadales > Pseudomonadaceae > Pseudomonas > Pseudomonas sp. DWP3-1-3b3. The sequence continues at coordinate 48,925 of NZ_JAFCUA010000018.1, forward strand.
TGTTCGAGCGGCACCTGCGCCTCAATGTACAGCGGCACTTTACGGTCGTAGCACTCGTCCACCAAGGCGATAAACCGCCGTACGCTGTCGTCGTGCACCGACAGCTCGGGCAATTCGCGATCACCTGCGACCACTCGCTGCGCACCATCTTCGGTACCACGGGCGATCCGGCCAGGTCGTTTTTGCGCGCTAAGGTTAGGCACTTCGCCCAGCAGGATCGCCTTGAAACGATCGCAGATCAGCATGAAATCCATGGCGGCCAAGGGTTGCTCGCACAGATCGGCATAACGGCACCACAGCACAGTGTCGCTCGATTGCACCGCAACGATGGAGCGATGCCCCACAGCAACCGGCCCGCTGCGGGTCGGCTGGCCTTCGGCCAATTGCTTGAACACGCCGGCCAGCGCCTCGGGCTGATTGACCCAATAGCGTTGAAGGCCCACCCCCGGATGCAACCGGTGATCCTCTCCCCCATCCACTGCGACCACCTGCAGGTGCTGTTGTATGGCCGCAATTCCCGGCAAGAACCGCTCGCGGTTAAAACCATCGACATACAGCTGGTCGGGCGGTTGGTTGGAGGTGCAGACCATCACCACGCCTTCCTCGAACATCACCTGAAACAGGCGCCCCAAGATAATCGCGTCCCCGATGTCATTGACGAACAGTTCGTCAAAGCACAGCACCCGCACCTCACGGCTCAATTCCCGAGCAAGCGCCTGCAAAGGATCCTGCGTACCGGTCAGCTGAAACAGGCGTTGATGCACCCAGCCCATGAAGTGGTGAAAATGCTGGCGCCGTGCGGGCACCCGTAGGCTTTGGTAGAACTGATCCATCAGCCAGGTCTTGCCACGGCCCACCGGCCCCCACAGGTAAACGCCTGTGATCGGCGTACGGCCTTGATGCAAGGCCTCATGGCAGGTTTGCAGCGCATCCACCGCGCGGCGCTGGGCGTCGTCAGCCACGAAGCCCTGTTGAGCGATGGCGTGTTGGTAGGCCGCAAGGGGCGAGTCGAAAGTCATGCCCGCCAGTATGACCTACAGGGAAATATCCAGTCGCGAAATCTTGCCCTGTTCGTTCAAGCGAAAGGTGTAGCGCAGCTCCAAGGGGCTGCCGGGAAAATTGCCGGACACCACGTTGCTAACCAATACTTTGCCCGTACGGTGTTGCACCTTGAGCACTTCGACCCTTGGCTGGTAACGGCGCGCGGTGTCTTCCATCCAGCGCGCGATGGCAGCAGTGCCAACTTGATGCTGCCCCTCGTCGAACACGTTGGCGTCGTCGGCAAAACAGCGGGCGACCGCCGAAGTGTCACGGGCATTGGCGGCTTCGAGGTAGGCCACAATGGCCGGTGCCAACTCAGGAATAGACATGGCACAGCTCCTTTCTTGATGATTTGTGAAGCCATGCTAAGCCAGGGTTGTGTCAGTTTTTGTCAGGAGTAAACGGCCCGGACTCATTCTGTTCCATCAGCTTGCGCCAGCCGCGCAGCCAGTCACTGCGCCGCCCCGGATAACGCTCGCCATGGGCTTGCGCGCTCGCCACGCGGTCGGTACGAAAGGTGCGATACGCGCCACGCAACTCACACCAGGCTACGATCACCCGCACTTCATTCAAGAAACCCAGGGCCAGGGGCCAGATCAGGCGCTGGCTCTGGGTCTGACTGGCGTCCGCGTAATCGATATGCAGCTTGGCCTGGTTGCGGATGGCCTCGCGAAATACATTCAGCGGCACGCGGTTTTCCGGGTAACCGAACCCAGGCGGGCCGGGCAACACCGTCGGGTTGCGCAAGGCTTCCTGGGCGGCGGGGTCGAGCACATCGGCGATTTTTGCCAAGGCGTTGGCGGCGGCACGGCTGAGTACCTCATCGCCACGCTGGTCCACGTAGCGCAAGCCCAGCACGATAGCCTCGGTTTCCTCGGCGTTCAGCATCAAGGGCGGCAGAAACAACCCGCTGCGCAACACATAACCCACCCCCGCCTCGCCGAAAATCGGCGCTCCCAGCGCCGTTAATTCCGCGATATCACGGTAAAGCGTGCGCTCGGACACCTCCAGCTGCGCCGCCAACACGGCAGCCGTCACCGGGCGTTTCTTACCACGCAAAGCCTGGAGCAAAGTCAGTAGACGAGTGGTACGCGACACGGAAAGCCCCGCCAAAAAACAAAAGTGCCGCAGCTTAGCAGAGCCCCCTGTCAGAAAACGTCAGCAGTGAAAAAGGCCCTTGACCGAATAGATTATAGCGATCATATTAAATACATGTTGCTAGACATGTATGAAACATCACTGCCTCAGGAGTCCTTGTATGCGCAATAAAGTCTTTGGCCGCCGCAGCGGTCTGCAGGTATCTGAACTGGCCTTGGGCACCGGTAATTTCGGTACAGGCTGGGGCCATGGCGCCGAGCGCGATGAAGCCAAACAGATTTTCGACGGCTACTTGGAAGCCGGCGGCAACTTCCTCGATACCGCCAACGGCTACCAGTTTGGCCAGGCTGAAAAACTGCTGGGTGAATTTATCGCCACCGAGCGCGACAACCTGGTAGTGGCCACCAAGTACACCCTGCGCACCCAGCCGTCGGATGAAGGCACGATCAAGCTCGGCAACAACCGCAAGAACCTGGTTCGCTCGGTGGAAGAAAGCCTCAAGCGCCTGAACACCGACCGCATCGACCTGCTCTGGGCGCACATGAGCGACAACGTCACGCCCATGGAAGAGATCCTGCGTGGCCTCGATGACCTCGTCCGTGCCGGCAAGATCCACTACGCCGGCCTTTCCAACTTCCCGGCCTGGCGCATTGCCCGCGCCGACCTGCTGGCCGAAGTGCGCAACTTCGCGCCGATCATCGGCATTCAGGTGGAATACAGCCTGGTCGAGCGCACTGCCGACCGCGAACTGCTGCCGATGGCCGAAGCGCTGGGCCTGGCTGCCACACTGTGGTCGCCCCTCGGCGGTGGCTTCCTGACCGGCAAGTACCGCAACACCCAGGACGACAACCGCGCCAACAAACTCGGGATCCTGGTGCATGCCGAACACAGTGCCCGTGAAACCGCTGTGTTGGATAACCTGCTGGCAGTCGCCGCCGAAGTGGACGCCTCGCCAACCCACGTTGCCATCGCCTGGCTGCGAGAAAAGGCGCGCCGCTCCACCACCGCACTGATCCCGATCCTGGGTTCACGCACTCGCGCCCAACTGGACAGCACCTTGGGCGCGCTGACTGTGCAACTGTCAGCCGAGCAAGTCACCCGTCTCGACAACGCCAGCGCTATACCTCTAGGTGTACCGCACGGCATCATCGCCGAGCGTTTCCCCATCGATCATGGCCTGGACACTCCTCGCCCACCCGTTATCTGAGGCGAAAAAAAACGGCCTGTCGAACAGGCCGTTTTTTTATTCAGCGATCCCGCTTAAGCCAGGCTCTTGCTGACCACCTCAAACACATCGCTCGACAGCTCACCTGAAGCCCGAATGCGCTCCAGCTCCGCCTTCATCAGCGCCTGGCGCGCGCTGTCGTATTTGCGCCAGCGGGTCAACGGCGCCAACTGGCGCGACGCGATCTGCGGGTTGAAGCCATTCAACTCGATCACCAGGTCTGCCAGGAAGCGATAGCCTGAACCGTCCGCCGCGTTGAAGTTGATCAGGTTCTGCCCGGCAAACGCGCCAATCAATGCACGCACCTTGTTCGGGTTCTTCAGCGTGAACGCGGGATGCTCCATCAACGCCTTCACGCGCTCCAACCCTCCCGGCAAGGTGCTTCCGGCTTGTACGCTGAACCACTGGTCCATGACCAGCGGGTTGTCCTTGAAATTTTCGGCAAACACTGCCAGGGCCTGGGCCTTCTCGGCTTCGAACGGCGAGTTCACCAGCACCGCCAGCGCGGTCAGGCGCTCGGTCATGTTGTCGGCGGTGTCGAACTGTTCGAGAGTCGCCCCCAACACTTCCGGTTTGCCACTGAGCATCAGGTACGACAACGCAATGTTCTGCAAGGCGCGACGGGCAAAGTGCTCGGCCGCGGCCACATACGGCGTTTGCTTGGACAGCTCGCGATTGGCCTGGTAGCGCAACCACAGTGCTTCGTGCAGATTCTCCGACAGTTGTTTGCGAGCAAACTCACGGGCGGTGTGGATCGCATCCACATCCGCAACCTCGCTGATTTCCGTAAGATAGGCTTCACCCGGCAACGACAGCATCTCCGCCACCATGGCCTGGTCCAGACTTTCGTCGCTCAACACACTGCGCAGCGCGGTGATCAAACGCTGATCCATGTGCAACGCCTGGCCCTGCTGATGCTGAGCGATCAGTTCCTGCAATACCTGCACCGACAACTGCTGGCCGGCATCCCAGCGGTTGAAGCCGTCGCTGTCATGCTGCATCAGGAACATCAGTTGATCGCGGTTGTACGGGAAGCTCAGCTTCACCGGCGCCGAGAAACCGCGCAGCAGCGAAGGCAATGGCTGCTCAGGGATATCAACGAAGGTGAAGGTCTGTTCGGCCTCGGTCACCGAAATCACGCGGGATGTCGCGCCAGCCACCGCTTCCCCGGCCAGGCGCAGGGCGATACCGGCGCCCTTCCCGTCCAGCAAGCCCAGTTCTACCGGGATCACGAACGGCAGTTTTTCCACTTTGTCCGGGGTTTCCGGGCAGCTCTGGCGGAAGGTCAGGCTGTAGGTTTTTGCCGTGGCGTCGTAGGACTCGCTCACCGCCAATCGCGGCGTACCGGCCTGGCTGTACCAGCGCTTGAACTGGGTCAGGTCGGCGCCGTTGGCGTCTTCCATGGCCTTGATGAAATCATCACAGGTCACGGCCTGACCGTCATGGCGTTCGAAGTACAGGTCGCTGCCTTTGCGGAAGCCTTCGGCACCGAGCAACGTGTGAATCATGCCCACGACTTCCGAGCCCTTTTCGTACACGGTCAGGGTGTAGAAGTTGGAGATTTCGATAAAGCTGTCCGGACGCACCGCGTGGGCCATCGGGCCGGCATCTTCGGCGAACTGGTGGGTACGCAGGTACGCCACGTCCTGGATGCGCTTGACGGTCGCCGAGTTCATGTCGGCGGAGAACTGCGAGTCACGGTAAACGGTGAAGCCTTCCTTGAGCGACAGCTGGAACCAGTCGCGGCAGGTCACGCGGTTACCCGACCAGTTGTGGAAGTATTCGTGGGCAACGATCGCCTCGACCCGCTGGTGCGCGGCGTCGGTAGCGGTTTCGGCGCGGGCCAGCACGGCACTGGAGTTGAAGATGTTCAGGCCCTTGTTTTCCATGGCGCCCATGTTGAAGTCGTTTACCGCCACGATCATGAAGATGTCGAGGTCGTACTCGCGACCGTAGGTTTCTTCGTCCCAGCGCATGGATTTTTTCAGGCTGGTCATGGCGTGCTGGCACTTGTCGATGTTTTCCGGCTCGACGTAGATGCGCAGTGCCACTTCACGATCCGTCATGGTGGTGAAGGTATCTTCGACACACCACAAATCACCGGCCACCAGGGCAAACAGGTACGCCGGCTTCTTGAACGGGTCTTCCCAGGTCGCCCAGTGGCGGCCATCTTCACCGGGGCCACTGGCAATCGGGTTGCCGTTGGACAGCAGGATCGGGTAGCGATGCTGCTCGGCGATCACCGTGGTGGTGAAGGTGCTCATCACGTCCGGACGGTCGAGGTAATAGGTGATCTTGCGGAAGCCTTCAGCTTCGCACTGGGTGCAGAACATGCTGCCGGACTTGTACAGGCCTTCCAGGGCGGTGTTGGTTTCCGGGTGGATTTTTACCGTGGTATCCAGAGTAAAGGTCGCACTCTTCGGCTGTACCGTCAGGTGGCTGTCGGTCAGTTGGTAGTCATCTGCCGTCAATTCCTGATCAGCCAGGTTGACACTCAACAGCTCAAGCTGCTGGCCGTCCAGCACCAATGGCGGCAAACCGGCGCCGCGCTCAGGGTTGCGGCGCATCACCAGTTGCGCGTGGACCAGGCTGTGGTCCTCGAACAACTCGAAGGTCAGGTGCGTCTCTTCGATCAGGTAGTCCGGCGCCTGATAGTCCTTCAGGTAGATCATCTTCGGTTGTTCGGTGCGCATGGGTGCCATCCTTCTACTGATGCACGGCGAGCTGGTAGGCCGTGTACTTACGAATGTTGATAACGCCGGTGTCGAAGATCAGGTATTGGCCCTTGATCCCCAGCAGCGTGCCTTCGGCAATCGGGTTCTTGTCCAGGTTGAAGCTGACGATCTTGGCCGGATACTGCTCGACCGGGTAGCGGATTTCGATCGGCTCGATGTCGGTTACCGCTTGGATAGCCTGCAGGCCAAAGCGTTCCTGCAAACCGAGCAAGCCTTCGGCGCAGGAGGCGAACAGCTCATCGCGCGCCTGCTTGAGGTCGACGGCTTGGGCGTCGCCTTTGAGCAGCGCACGCCAGTTGGTTTTATCGGCTACCTGGCTGCGGAACAGGTCTTCGACAAAACCGGACTGCTGGCGAGTCGCCACGCGCATGATCGGCAGCGCCTGGCTCGCACCCTGGTCCAGCCAGCGTGTCGGCAACTGGGTGGCGCGGGTGATGCCGACCTTGATCCCTGACGAATTCGCCAGGTACACCACGTGGTCGGTCATGCAGAATTTTTCGCCCCAGCCCGGATCGCGGCAGGTGCCGGCGTCGTAATGGCAACGTTCGGGGCTCATGATGCACAGGTCACACTGGGCCAGCTTGGTCATGCACGGGTAGCAGTAACCCTGGCTGAAGCTGGTCTTGGTCTTGCGGCCGCAATGGCTGCAATGGATGGCACCCAGGTATTCCAGGCGTACGTGGGTACCGATCAACGGGTTGACCGGCACTTCGACATCGCCCAGGCGAAACGCGTATTGAACGGTCGGCTCACCGAGTTGCGCCGACATTTTGCTGACTGCACCGCGACCAATTTCAATCAATGGATCGCATCCGACTTGAACAGGATATTCGGCACCGGAGCCGACTTGGACGCACATTCCTGCGGGCCCATGTAGCCGGTGCGCTGCTCTTCCGGCAGGTTCTGGATTTCCCAGGCGATCATGGCCTGCAACGACAGCTCGCGCTGTTCGGCGGAGAGCTTGCGGCCATCGGACCACTTGCCGATTTCCACGGCGAGCTTGAGGCTCTCGTAGATGTCCGGGGTGATGTTTTCGATCATTTCAGCAAAAGACGACATGTGAACAACCTCTGAGGTTCAGCGAGTACATGGGTGACGGGGCCTCTGGCCCGTCAGAATTCCTTGGAGAGCTTGACCTGCACAAGCTCCTTGTCCAGCAGGCGCCGGAATATCTGCGGCGCCGTGAAGGTGTAGGCGGCAAACGCCAGCCACAACCAATTGACCATTTCGGCCACTTGCGGGTAGCCCTGGTCGGTCAACGTGATCACCACGACACGGTAGACCACAAACATGCACAGCAGCAGAATGATGGCGCGGGTCGCGCTGCGCTCGTTCATCCAGCTGTTGAAGCGCCACCAGGTGCCGAGGAACACGTTGCTGCGGGCCTTGACGGCCGTGAGCAGGTGCAGCGCCGCAACGTTGGTGGCGTTTTGTTGCAGGGCCCAGATCGCGTGATCGCGAGCACCGTTGATGTCCCCTTTACGCAGCAACAGATGGCCGAGCACCACCACGGCCGCCGCATTCGCAGGGTCGGCTTGCAACGCCTGGCGCGCGAATTGATATGCCTGGTCCCACTGGCTGCTATCGCGGTGAAATTGCGCCATGGCGACCAGGTTCGCCGGATCGTCCGGCCCCAATTCCAGGGCTTTCTGCAACGGCTCGCGGCTCTGCGCCAGGCGGCCGGTAAGTTGGTACAACTCGGCCTGGCAACGGTAGTACGCCGGGTTCAGCGGCTCCATGTCCAACAACTGGGTCACGTGTTCCTGGGCCAACGTGAACTTGCGCAGGGCAATCGCTACCTGCGCGGCGGCATAGTGGGACAGCGGCAGTTGCGCATCGGCGGCCAGGGCCAGTTGCACTTCGCGCTTGGCGGCGTGCACGCGACGCATGTTCATCAAGCAGATCGCCAGCAAGGCGTGGGCCTCGGCGGAATCCGGGTCGCTGGCCAGCAGTTGGCGCAGGGCATCGATTGCGCCGTCGTTGTGGTCGGCCTGCAGGCGCTGGTAGGCCAGTTGCAGCAGATAGTCGGTATTCATCAGCTCACCACCAGGTACCACAAGGTGTACGGCAGCCACTTGACGACCATGCCTTTAAGCACGAAGCCGCCAATCAACGCCAAGGGAAAACCAAAGCGGCTCAACTCGCCGCCGTAGTACTGGTAAATTTCGATGGTCGCGCTTTGCTGCATATACAACAGGTAGCCCAGGGTCAGTTTCCACACCACCAGCACCAGCAAGGCGTACTGGATCTGCGCTTGAGTCTGCAGATATCCCGCACCCACCAGCTGCAACAAGGCAAAACCGATCACGATGCTGCCCACTAGCGCCACGCCGGCCAACACCCATTCGCGCACCCGCGTTGGGCTGCCGACGGCGATGGAGTTGAACACAAACCACGGCAGGCCCAGCCACGCGCCGCCGAGCATCAGGCCGAGCAGCGGCCAGAACGGCGAGACCGCCCACTTGGCCAAGGCGCCGGGACGCGGTTCATCCTCAATGCGATAACCTCCGTACTGCGCCATCAGCGACCCTTCCCGTGCTTGTCGAGGAAGGCCAGCACTTCGTCGTACTGGTTACCTTCGTTGGCATAGCGCGCGTAATTGCGCGCGGTGGTCAGCCATTCCAGGGTGGTGGCGCGCACCTCTTTCAAGGCTTGCTTGAAATGCCGGTCGCAAATCGATTGCTCGGTGCCACTGTCGATGGAGGCTTCAATCGCCTCATCAGCAGCGGTTTCCACCAGCTCGCTGAGGTCGGCACCGGAGAAGCCCGAGGTGTTCTTGGCCAGGAAGGCGAAGTCGATGTCGTCCGCCATCGGCCGACCTTTCATCATCGCCTTGAGCATGGCCTCCCGCGCCGGGCGATCCGGTGGCGGTACAAACAGCACACGGTCAAACCGGCCGGGGCGACGGAACGCCGAGTCCACCGACCACGGCACGTTGGTCGCGGCCAGGATCAATACGCCGTGGTTGTCGTTGGTAAAACCGTCCATCTCAGAGAGGAACTGGCTCACCAGCTTGGACGATGTCGACTCGCGGGTATTGGCACGTTTGCCACCCAGCGCCTCGACCTCGTCGAAAAACATCACCGCCGGCGCCTGGGCCCGCGCCTGTTCGAACAACGCGTGCAACTTGCGCTCGGATTCGCCGATGTACATGTCCAGCACATCGGAAATCGCCACGTTGAAAAACGTCGCCTTGCACTCCCCCGCCGTGGCGCGGGCCAGCATCGTCTTGCCGCAACCCGGTGGACCGTAAAGCAGCACGCCGCCGCCGACTTTCTTGCGAAAGCGTTGGAACAGGCCCGGTTTCTGGTACGGCAGGATGATCTTTTTGTGGATGGTCTTTTTCAGCTCATCCAGGCCGCCGATATCATCGAAGGTCAGGGTTTCGTTTTCCGGTACCAGCAGGCGCACGACTTCACTCTGGTCAGTGTCGTCATTGGAGATCACGCGCAGGCGCGGACGACCCTCGGCGCCAGGGAAATCCACCACCGACACGTTCAAGCGGCGCCACAGCGCCATGTCTTCCAGGGCCGGATTGGCGTCCACCGCTGCGCGGTATTCCACTTGGGCATCCTTGAGACGCTCCAGTGCCGCCAGGGCACGGGCCTTGAGCAGTCGCGCGGCCGGGTCTCCACCGTCGATCAAAGGCAGCGCCCTTTGCGCTTGACCGTCGGCCAGCAACAACTGCGCCGCCGCGAACTTCAACGCGGGCGCGTCAGGCCATTGTTCAAGGTCGTCGGGCAACAGCTTCAGCCCGCGTGCGTGCTCGCCGCGCTCAACACTGGCGCCCAGCAGCACGGTCAGCAGCGCGACGTTACCGGGGGCCGCGGCCAGCGCAGCCTCCAGTTGGTCGAACGTCGAATCATCCATGGAGGTTCCTCAAAAGTGCATGTGCAGCGCGCAGGGGCTCATGTGAGCACCTCCGGCCGCTCGACATCGACCCAGACGAACTTGCGCGGGTCGAGGCGGGTTTCCTGGTCCAAGCGATAGGCGACCAGCTTGCCGTACAGCACGGCGCTGTAGTCCAGGCAAGCCAGGTTCTCGCGGATCGGCGCCGGTTTGCCGCTGCGCCAGTAGTGACCGACGAACAACAAGGGTTCGTCGACGCCGTAGCGCAGCAGGGAATTCTTTTCGGTGGACGACAACGGCGTGCGCGCCACCGGCTCCGGCAACGCGTCGGGCTGGAACACAATGTCGCCGTAGGTCTTGGGGTCGTCTTCCCAGAACTTGGTGCGAAAGAACGAGCGCGTCAGGCCATCGCCGCCGGTCAGCGTAAGGCCATCCGGCAGGCGCATGTCGGTGCCGCGCAGCAGCCGGTCGAAAGCGTTGCAGGCAAAACTGCCCGGCACGGCGGCGGCCTGCAAGAAATGCTGGTCGATGCAGCCATCCGGGAAGGTTGCGCGCAGCGGATCGATAAAGCCGTCATCCCAGCACGCATGCACCACGCGAAAGCGCCCGGCATCGACAAACAGCGGCATGTCGTAGAACCAGCCGAGGAAGTCGTGCCAGTCGGCCGGGTGGTGTTCGAACTGGGTCAGGGTCTCGTGGATCAACCGCGCATGCCGTGGGTTGTGCTCGCGCACGAACTGCTTGCCACTGCCCGGCGGCGCCGGTGTGGTCCAACCCAGGGCGTTGAATTCATGGTTGCCCATGATGCACAGCGCCTGGCCGGCCTCGGCCATGTCGTGGACGATGTGCAGCGCCTCGCGGATACGCGGCCCCCGGTCGATGATATCGCCGAGGAACACCGCCATGCGCGACGGATGGCGCCAGGTGCCGCCCTGCTTGTGGTAGCCCAACCGGTCGAGCAGATGCTCAAGGGTGTGGGCGCAACCGTGCACGTCACCAATCAGGTCGTAGCTACGCGCGGGATCGAGCATCAGTCGCCTCCACCCCCCAAGCGGCTGCCCCAGCCCAGCTTGGTGCGGCACACTTCGTAATAGTTGTGGTCCAGCGGGTGGATCAACCGCAACTTCTGTGCCTTCTTGCTCACGGTGATGGTGTCACCGGGGGCGCAGGTGAAATGGTTCTGCCCGTCACACGACACCTGCGGGTAGATCTGCATGTCTTTGGACACCACGATTTTCAGCTCACTGTTGCCGTCGACCACAATCGGCCTGCTCGACAACATATGGGGGTACATCGGCACGATCACAATGGCATCCAGCTTGGGATGCATGATCGGGCCACCCGCCGACAACGCGTAGGCGGTGGAACCGGTGGGCGTGGCCACGATCAGGCCGTCAGCCTTCTGGCTGCACACGAACTGGCCGTCTATATAGAGTTCGAACTCGATCATCCGCGTGGACTTGCCGGGGTGCAGCACCACGTCATTCAAGGCATCGCCCTGGCCGATCGCCTCGCCGTGGCGGCGCACTTCGGCTTGCAGCAGGAAGCGGTTCTCCACCAGGTAATGGCCATCAAGCACCTTGGCCACTTCGACTTCCAGCTCATCAGGACGGATATCGGTCAGGAAACCCAGGCTGCCCCGGTTGATCCCCAGCACCGGCACGTTATGCCGCGCCAAGGCACGGGCGGCCCCCAACAGGCTGCCGTCGCCGCCGACCACAATCACCATGTCACAGACTTCGCCGAGCATCTTGCGTGACGAGGTCTGCAGGCCGTGGCCGGGGAGAATTTCAGCGATGGTGTCTTCGAGGATCACATGCAGGTGGCGTTCCAGCAGGAATTTTTTCAGCCGGCGGACGGTGTCCAGCACCTGGGTACTGCCCAGGCGACCGATAATGCCGATATTGCGAAATTGCTCCATGGGGCTCCTGCGGAATTTGGGGTGTGGCAAAAAGAAGGATTATGGGCGAAAGGCCGTCCCAGGCAAAATCCTTTGTCGCCGTGACGCCTTGATGACAATGGTTCTCAGCCACCCATGCCCCCTGTAAACGGCTATGCTCGGACCATGACTGTGTTCCCGGATCTGCACAACCTGCCCCGCCAGCTGCGCCACCCCGAAGTGCGCGACCTGGCGTGGGTGATGCTCGCCCCGCCCATGCTGGCGCAGACACCCTGGCCGCAACGCCATCCGCTGGCCGGCAGCGATTGGGTGCAGGCCCCGCATTTACTGGAGCAGTGGTTGCGCCAACTCGACCAAGACAGCAGCACCTTGCAGCAGTGGTTGAGCCAGTCGCGCACCCGGCGCCTGGGCCTGTATTACGAACGCTTGTGGCAGTTCGCCGTGCAGCATGCGCCGGGGGTTGAGTTGCTGGCGGCCAACCTGCCAATCCGGCGTGCCGGACATACCCTGGGCGAGTTGGACATGCTGCTGCGTGACCGCGACGGCGTGCATCACCTGGAACTGGCGATCAAACTCTATCTCGGGCCGCAGGACGGCAATGGCCAGGATACGGCGCAGTGGTTGGGACCTGGCTGCCATGACCGGCTGGACCGAAAACTGGCGCATCTGGCCCAGCACCAACTGCCCATCTCAGCGCGGGCGGAAAGTCGCGAGGCGTTGGCGGCGTTGGATATCCAGCAGTTCGATGCGCATTTGTGGCTCGGCGGTTATCTGCTGTATCCCTGGCCTGGCGAGGCCCAAGCCCCCACTGGCGCCCATCCGCACCATTTGCGTGGGCGCTGGTTGCACCAGCGCGATTGGCAAGCGTTTGTCAGCCGCAGCCAACCCGGCCTTTGGCAACCCCTGCCCCGGCATGCGTGGTTGGCGCCAGCGCATTACACGGCGGATCACGTCTGGAGTGAAGAACAGATGCGCGGCTGGCTGGCGGAGCTGGATCCGATGGCGCCGGCGCAGTTGTTGGTGCGCATGGTTCAAGTGGACGAGGATTGGGAGGAAGCCGAGCGGTTGTTTCTGGTGGCGGATCTTTGGCCGAATGTGCCGGGGGCAGGCTGAGGTTTTCGCAGTGCGTTTGAAGACGCCTTCGCGGGCAAGCCCGCTCCCACAGTTGAAATGCGTTTCCCTTGTGGGAGCGGGCTTGCCCGCGAAGATGGCAGTACAGGCACTACACCTTATCGATATGGTGATAATCCAACTGCAACCCGGCCGCCAACGCTTGTGCTCTGCCCATCCTGATCGGCCCACGCTCGATATCCACCAACAACCCCGGACACTCGAGCAGCGGTAGCCCGGCGATGTCCTTGAGTCGCCCATCCGTAATCACCAGCAACCGCTGTTGTTCAGCCGGATACCGCTTGCGCCGATGCGCCAGCCACGCCCCGGCCTCGGTCAACGCTGCAAGCAACGGCGTACCACCGCCCGCGCCCAACTGATCCAGCCAACCCGCCAAGCCCTTCGCCGCCTTCAATCCCTGGACCTGCCATTTGGGCGAGTGCCCGCTGGCAGTCAACAACGCCATCCGCGCCCGTTGACGGTAAGCATCATCAAACAGTTTCGCCAACAAACCCTTGGCGTCGGTGAGCGCCCTGTGCCGTCGGGTGGACGCCGAGGCATCCACAATCACCAGCCAGAGCTCATGAGCCGAACGGCTGCGCAGGTGAAACAGCAAGTCTTCACGGGATTGGGGCCGACCACCGAGCAAGGTGCCCGGCCAATTGATCGAGCCTTGTTTCGCGCTGCGCGCCTTGCCGTGCCTGCCGCTGTCCAGTCGCCCGGCCTTGGGGCGGGCATCCGCCCCCGTGTCAGGTCGGGGGCGAATGCCTAGGGCTTTTTTGGCCAGGTGGGGACTTCCCGGCGCGCCCCCGTGGGCAGGGCCGGAGCGGGCATGTCGCCCCATTGGCCTTGGCCGGGCGAAGTGTCGGAGGGTTTGGGCGACTGCCCTTCGTTCGGAGGACTGGCCGGCGGCGCCTGCTCCTGACGGCGGTGGCGCAAAGCAAACTCGGCAACCGCGTCGATATCTTCGTCGGCTATCGCGCTGGCGCCCCGCCAAGCAGCATGGGCCCTGGCACCCCGCAACCAGACAAGGTCCGCACGCAAACCATCGACGCCCGCAGCAAAACACCGCTCGGTGATCTGAGCCAGCGCCTCATCATCCAGCGCAATCGTGTCGAGCCGCGCGCGCGCGTGGGTGCAGCGTTCGCGCAAGGCCGACTGCGATGTTTCCCATTGCGCGCAGAACGCCGCCGGGTCGCTGTCGAAATCCAGGCGGCGACGGATGATCTGCCCGCGCTCGGTTGGCAAGGTCTGCCCGCTCAACGCCACGTTGAAGCCGAAACGGTCGAGCAGTTGCGGGCGCAACTCGCCCTCCTCCGGGTTCATGGTGCCGATCAACACAAAGCGCGCCGAATGGCGATGGGAAATACCGTCGCGCTCGATCAGGTTGGTGCCACTGGCGGCCACGTCCAGCAGCAGGTCCACCAGGTGATCGGGCAGCAGGTTGACTTCATCGACGTACAACACGCCGCCATCCGCCTTCGCCAATACGCCGGGAGAAAACTGCGCACGGCCCTCGCCCAATGCAGCGTCCAGGTCCAACGTGCCGACAAGGCGCTCTTCAGTCGCGCCCAGGGGCAAGGTCACGAACTGACCGCTGGCCAGCAGGTCCGCCAAACCGCGCGCCAAGGTCGACTTGGCCATGCCGCGCGGGCCTTCGATCAGCACACCGCCGATCTTCGGGTCGATGGCGGTCAGGCACAGCGCCAGCTTCAAGTCATCGGCGCCGACTACGGCGGACAGCGGGAAATGGGGAATATCGGTCATCAGCTGTCTTCTTCTATATCGAGCAACAGGTTTTCCAACGCCTCGCGGTAAGCCCCCGGCTCCTGCCACATGCCACGCTGTTGCGCTTCGAGCATGCGCTCGGTCATATCCCGCAGCGCATCAGGGTTGTGTTGCTGCACAAACGCGCGGGTGTCGGGGTCGAGCAAGTAAGCGTCGGCCAACAGGGCGTATTGGTGATCGTCAATCAGCGCCGTGGTGGCGTCAAAGGCGAACAGGTTGTCCACGGTCGCCGCCATCTCGAAGGCACCTTTATAGCCATGGCGCTTCACGCCCTCGATCCACTTGGGGTTGGCAGCACGGGAACGGATCACCCGGTTCAGCTCCTCCTTCAGGGTGCGGATCTTCGGCAGGTCGGGCTGGCTGTGGTCGCCATGATAGCTGGCAGCCTTGTCGCCACTGAGCGTTTCCACGGCAGCGAGCATGCCGCCCTGGAATTGGTAGTAATCGTTGGAGTCGAGCAAGTCGTGCTCGCGGTTGTCCTGGTTCTGCAACACCGCCTGCACCTGGCTCAAACGCTGGGCAAATTGCGCGCGGGCGGCGGTGCCTTCGTCGGATCCGCCATAGGCATAGCCGCCCCAGTTCAGGTAAACCTCGGCCAGATCTTCACGGCTTTGCCACAGACGACCATCCACCGCGCCCTGCACGCCCGCGCCGTAGGCACCGGGCTTGGCGCCGAAGATGCGCCAACCGGCCTGTTTCGCCGCCGCTTCTGCGTCCAGGCCAGACTCGAGCAGCGCCTCACGCTCACTGCGCACCTTGGCCGCCAGCGGGTTCATATCATCCGGTTCATCCAGCGCCGCCACGGCCTGCACCGCGGCGTCGAACAGGCGGATCAGGTTGGCGAACGCATCGCGGAAAAAGCCCGACACCCGCAAGGTCACGTCAACGCGCGGGCGGTCCAACAGGCTGATCGGCAGGATCTCAAAATCATCCACCCGCTGACTGCCGGTCGCCCACACCGGGCGCACGCCCATCAGGGCCATGGCCTGGGCGATATCGTCGCCGCCGGTGCGCATGGTGGCGGTGCCCCATACCGACAGGCCGAGCTGGCGCAGGTGGTCGCCGTGGTCCTGCAAATGCCGCTCAAGAATCAGGTTGGCGGACTGGAAGCCGATGCGCCAGGCCGTGGTGGTCGGCAGGTTGCGCACGTCGACGGTGAAAAAGTTGCGCCCCGTTGGCAGTACGTCCAAACGCCCGCGACTCGGTGCGCCACTCGGGCCTGCCGGCACGAAACGGCCGCTAAGGGCATCCAGCAATCCGCGCATTTCCGCAGGGCCACAAGCGTCCAGACGCGGTGCAACCACGATGCGCAGGCTTTCAATAACCGCCTTCACCTCTTCCCAACCGGGTTCTTCCAACTGCTCAATCGGCCCTTCCAATGCTTGCTCGATCAATCGCGCCGCATAAAGCTCCAGGCGTTCGCGGGTATCGCCAGCGGTGCGCCACAACTGCGGATCGATCTTCTGCAACACCAGCGGTCGACGCCCAGTCCAAGGCTCGGCCAAAGCACAGTCCAGCGGGTCGAACCCCAACTCAAAGGCCTTGGCCAGCACGCGCAGCAGGCTTGATTGCGGGCCACGGCCATCGCCACGCGGGATGCGCAGCAAGGCCAGCAAGGTGTCGATACGCAAGCGCCCTGTGGGCGACTCACCAAAGATGTGCAGGCCATCGCGAATCTGCGATTCCTTCAGGTCGCACAAATAGGTGTCCAGGCGCGGCAGCCACACGGCAGCGTCGGCGTCGCTCCCCAGCTCAAGTTCCTGGTCGATGCGGGTTTCGCGCACCAGCTTGAGGATGTCTTTCTGCAACTCCAGGGCGCGTCGTGGATCGAGCAGTTGCGCTTCGTAATATTCGTCGGCCAACAGCTCAAGGTTACGCAACGGGCCGTAGGTTTCGGCACGGGTCAGCGGCGGCATCAGGTGATCGATGATCACCGCCTGGGTGCGGCGCTTGGCCTGAGCGCCCTCGCCCGGATCGTTGACGATAAAGGGGTAGATATTCGGCAACGGCCCCAGCAGCGCATCAGGCCAGCAGTGTTCCGACAGGCCGACGCCCTTGCCCGGCAACCATTCAAGATTGCCGTGCTTGCCCACATGGATCACACCATGGGCACCGTAGGTGTGGCGCAGCCAGAAATAAAACGCCAGGTATCCGTGGGGCGGCACCAGGTCCGGATCATGGTAAACCGCGCTGGCGTCCACCTGATAACCCCGCGCCGGTTGGATACCGACAAAGGTCAGGCCCAGGCGCAGGCCGGCGATCATCATGCGGCCATCGCGGAACATCGGATCGTTATGGGGCGTGCCCCAGCGCTCCAGCACGGCCTGGCGATTGGCCTCGGGCAAGCGACTGAACATCGCTTCGTAGTCATCCATGCCCAGGCTTTGATGGCAGGGGCGCAGGTCGAGGCTGTCGAGGTCGTTGGTGACACCACCGAGCAAATCGTGGATCAGATCAGTGCCGCTTTCCGGCAGCGCATCCGGCACGGGATAACCTTCGGCTTGCAGGGCGCGCAGGATATTCAGCGCCGCTGCCGGCGTATCCAGGCCAACACCATTGCCGATACGGCCATCGCGGGTCGGGTAGTTGGCGAGGATCAGCGCGATGCGTTTGTCGGCATTAGGCACTCGCGCCAGTTCGACCCAGCGTCGCGCCAATTCAGCGACAAAATCCATGCGCTCGGGCGCTGCGCGGTAGCACACCACGTCCGACTGACTGCGCTCGCTGCGCCAGGCCAAATCCTTGAAGCTGATCGGCCGGCTGATGATGCGCCCGTCCAGCTCCGGCAAGGCGATGTGCATCGCCAGGTCCCGGGGGCCGAGGCCTTGCTCGCTGGCTTCCCAGCCGGGCTTGTTGTCCTGGGCGCAAATGGCCTGGATCACCGGGATATTGCGGCGAAACGGGCGCAAATGCGGCGCTTCCGGACTGGACTGGGCGAAACCGGTGGTGTTGAGGATCACCGCCGCGCCCACCTCGTCCAGCAGGTCCTCGACCACCGCCAGGCAGCCGGGTTCTTTCAAGCTGGCCACCGCCATCGGCAACGGATTGAGGCCCGCGGCCTGCAAACGCTGGCAGAACACATCGATAAACCCGGTATTCGCCGCCTGCAAATGGGAGCGGTAGAACAGCACCGCCGCCACCGGAAACTCGGTATTCCAATCCGCCTGCCAATCATTCAGCCGGGCGTTGGCGTGGCGCGGATGATAAATCGCCGTGCGCGGCAGGCTTTGCGGCTCGGCCCAGGCGTAGTCACGGCCCAGGTAGGCGCTGGCCAGGCAGCGATAAAAATCCAGTGCATTGCTCAGGCCACCCTGGCGCAGAAAGTGCCAGAGGCGATCACGCGCGTCGGCGCCGACGGTGCTCAGGCCACTGAGTTCCGGGTCCGGGCGATCATCCCCCGGCACCAGGATCAGCTGCACACCGCGCTCCGCCAGTTCCACCAGCCGCTCGATGCCGTAACGCCAATAACCGATGCCGCCATGCAACGAAATCAGGATGACCTTGGCGTGGCGCAGTACCTCATCGACATACAGGTCGACCGAGGCATGGTTCTGCACCTGCATCGGGTTGGCCAGGCGAAAGCTGGGGTAGTCGTCCGGCAACTGCTGCGCCGCTTCGGCCAGCAGCGCCAGGCTGGAATCGCCGCTGCACAGGATCACCAGGTCAGCGGGGGTTTGTCCGAGGTCGGCAATATTGTCGTCCGAGACGAAACCACCGGGCTGGGTCCTGAGCAGATGCATGGGTTAAACGCTGAGGGCGGCGCGCAGTTGCGCTTCGAGGCCAGCGGCGTCAAGGTCCTGACCGATCAGCACCAGACGCGTGATGCGCGCTTCGTCAGCGCCCCAGGCACGGTCGAAGTGCTTGTCGAAACGCGTACCCACGCCCTGGATCAGCAAGCGCATCGGCTTGTTCGGGATCGCGGCGAAGCCTTTGACGCGCAGGATGCCGTGTTGCACCACCAACTGGGTCAGGGCGTCGAGCAGCAGGGCTTCATCGGCTTGCGGCAGGTCGATGGAGATGGAATCGAAGGCATCATGATCGTGATCGTCTTCACCTTCGTGATGATGATCGTGATGGCTGTGGCGACCGTCGATGTGCTCTTCGGAACCCGCACCCAGGCCGATCAGCACATCCAGGGGCAGGCGACCGCTGCTGGCCTCAATGATCTTCACCGCTGGCGGCAGCTCTTCCGCGACTTCCAGGCGCACACGGGCCAGGTCTTCAGGGCTGATCAGGTCGGATTTGTTCAGGATAACGAGGTCGGCGCTGGCCAGTTGGTCGGCGAACAGTTCATGCAGCGGCGATTCGTGGTCCAGGTTCGGGTCGAGCTTGCGCTGGGCATCCACTTGGTCCGGGAACGCAGCGAAGGTGCCGGCGGCCACGGCGGGGCTGTCGACCACGGTGATCACCGCATCAACGGTGCAGGCACTGCGGATTTCCGGCCACTGGAAGGCTTGAACCAGCGGTTTTGGCAGGGCCAGGCCGGAGGTTTCGATGAGGATATGGTCGAGGTCACCGCGACGGGCCACCAATTCGCGCATCACCGGGAAGAACTCTTCCTGCACGGTGCAGCACAGGCAGCCGTTGGCCAGCTCGTAGACGCGGCCGTTGGCTTCTTCTTCGGTGCAGCCGATGGAGCATTGCTTGAGGATTTCACCGTCGATGCCCAGTTCGCCGAATTCGTTGACGATCACCGCAATGCGGCGGCCCTGGGCGTTGTCGAGCATGTGGCGCAGCAAAGTGGTCTTGCCCGAGCCGAGGAAGCCGGTGACGATGGTGACGGGGAGTTTGGCCAGTGTTTTCATCGGATGCCCTTGGGGGCGGGCATACGGGACGATAGGCCCTGCGACGGTGCGCAGCAGCGGATTTCGTCACCGGATCACCCCGCCCGGTTGAAGTAGAAAATCGGTTGCGAGGCAGGTCTCCTGGCTTGGGGCGTGCGGGTCTTGCGACCGGCGCTGGCTGCGCCTTCCCGCCGGTTTGGCAGTGGCGTGGCAGTCAGCTTAACCCTTTACAGTTGCGGGGGCAGCCGCGGCTTGGACCGCGTTCCCTTCTTAGCTTCGGCCTGGGGCTGAAGAACCTCGAGGGTGCAAGGCTACGCAGTGCTTGGGGGATGGTCAATGATGGGGTTGGGTACATATCCGTTTCTGCGGTAACGGCTGAAATTGGTTCCGCCCTTACGGCGGGTCACTTTGCAAAAGCGGCAAAGTAACCAAAACGCTCTTGCCCCAACACTCGGCACCTCGCCTAGGCTCGGTGTGCCCGTAATCCGACAGTGATTTGGGGGGCC
>NZ_JAFCUA010000019.1:0-57449 GCF_049896305.1 Pseudomonas sp. DWP3-1-3b3
GCTTATGAAAAATCAGAGCGAATACCAGCCGAATTTAAGGTTGCAGGGTTCCCCTGCAACATAGAATCTCCCACAGTTGGAACGATATACACCCAGTAAATATAAGCGGCCGTGCCCCCAAGCTCGACAAGCACCACATCTATACCCGATTATTCAACTCCGCCCGCCGCCCGTGCCATGAATCAGGAGCCCTGTACCTTGAGTTCGCAGAAAACCGTGACCGTCACCCCGCCCAACGTCCCCCTCAATGGCAAGGTCGCGCCCCCCGGCTCCAAATCCATTACCAACCGCGCCCTCCTGCTCGCCGCCCTGGCCAAGGGCACCAGCCGCCTCAGCGGCGCGCTCAAGAGCGACGACACCCGTCACATGTCCGTGGCCCTGCGCCAGATGGGCGTGACCATCGACGAACCCGACGACACCACCTTCGTCGTCACCGGCCAAGGCAAACTGCAACTGCCGCCACAGCCACTGTTCCTCGGCAACGCCGGCACCGCCATGCGTTTCCTCACCGCTGCCGTCGCCACCGTCGAAGGCACCGTGGTGCTGGACGGCGACGACTACATGCAAAAACGCCCAATCGGCCCGCTGCTGGCAACCCTCGGCCAGAATGGCATCCCGGTCGACAGCCCCACCGGTTGCCCACCCGTGACCGTACACGGCGTCGGCAAGATCAAGGCCAAGCGTTTCGAAATCGACGGCGGCCTGTCCAGCCAATACGTATCGGCCCTGTTGATGCTCGCCGCCTGCGGCGAAGCGCCGATTGAAGTGGCGCTGACCGGCAAGGACATCGGTGCCCGTGGCTACGTGGACCTGACCCTGGACTGCATGCGCGCCTTCGGTGCCCAGGTTGAAGCGGTCGACGACACCACCTGGCGCGTGGCCCCCACCGGCTACACCGCCCACGACTACCTGATCGAACCCGACGCCTCCGCCGCCACCTACCTGTGGGCCGCGGAGGTGTTGACCGGTGGCCGCATCGACATCGGCGTGGCCGCGCAGGACTTCACCCAGCCGGACGCCAAGGCCCAGGCCGTGATCGCGCAATTCCCGAACATGCAGGCCACGGTGGTCGGCTCGCAGATGCAGGACGCCATCCCGACCCTGGCGGTGCTCGCGGCGTTCAACAACACCCCGGTGCGTTTCACCGAACTGGCCAACCTGCGGGTCAAGGAATGTGACCGCGTACAGGCCCTGCACGACGGCCTCAACGAGATCCGCCCTGGCCTGGCGACCATCGAAGGCGACGACCTGCTGGTGGCCAGCGACCCGGCCCTGGCCGGCACCACCTGCAACGCGCTGATCGACACCCACGCCGACCACCGCATCGCCATGTGCTTTGCCCTGGCCGGGCTGAAAGTCTCGGGGATACGCATCCAGGACCCGGACTGCGTGGCCAAGACCTATCCTGACTACTGGAAGGCCCTGGGCAGTCTTGGGGTTCAGTTGAGCTACTGAGGGCTCGGCGTCGGAATGGGGAGGCAAAGCACATGACCATCCGCCAACCCTGCCCACCCGGCGCCTGCGTCTGCGACCGCGAACAACTGCTGCAAGCGCCGGGCGCCGACCTGCGTATCCTCAACCTCACGCGGCAAGAAGAAAAGAAACTGCTCGACCGCCTTGAACACCTCAAGAGCCTGCAAGACCTGGAGCGCATGCAACAGCTGATGTACCAGCAATTGGGCATCCGCGTGCACATCGCGCCGGGTCACACCGAGGTCAAGAGCATGCGCGGCATCCAGATCGTCATCGACGAGCTGCCGGGCCTGTGTCGCAAGACCCGCCAATCGATCCCGGCCGCGATCCGTCGAGGCCTGGAGAATCAGCCGGAAATCGCTTACCGCCTGTTGGACGCCCACGATTTGTTTCGCGAAGGTTGAATCAACCGGCGACTGTTTGCGTTTCGAACAGTCCCTCGCCCAAGGCCCTGGCCTTTTCCAGATGCGCCTGCGCCCCGCCGCTTTCCGAATCCAGCAACAGCGCTGACGTGACCACCTGTGCGCCGCAGTAATCGAAGATTCCGTAGTCAATTTGCGTACGCATGGCCTTGGCATAACCGTGTCGATCAAACGCGTCGTCATCGGCAGCGCCCAGCGCCAGCAGATGGACCTGCAAGTGGCGCAATTTCTTCACCACCGGGGTATCGGGGCCGTAATCGATGGCCCAGCCGTTGATGAACACGCGGTCGATCCAGCCTTTGAGCAGGCCGGGCATGGACCACCAGTAGATCGGGAATGCCAGCACCAGCGCGTCGGCACGGTCGATACGGGCCTGTTCAGCCAGTACGTCGGCTGGCGGCGTGGCGCGCGTGCGGTGTACCCGATGGTCGGCGGCGTTGTAGCGCGGGTCGAACTCTTCGGCGGCGAGGTCGGCGATTTCGAAGGTGTGGCCCGACGCAGCGAGGCCGGCGGCGACCTGGGCGGCCACGCTGTGGGTGAGGGATTGTGGGTCGTGATGAGCAACAACGATGAGTGCGTGCATGACATTGACTCCCTGAGAGGTTACGCTGGGCTTAAGTTACGATTAGTAAGTTACTTTTGGTATATAAGCATGTCAAGCACAGCGTCCCCTGCTCCTCGTCGTCGCCTGTCCCGCGAAGACCGCCTGCGCCAACTGCTGGACGTGGCCTGGCAACTGGTGCGCGATGAAGGCACCGAAGCCCTGACCCTCGGCCGCCTGGCGGAGTTGGCGGGCGTGACCAAGCCGGTGGTGTATGACCATTTCGTCACCCGCGCCGGGTTGCTGGCCGCGTTGTATGAGGACTTCGATGCGCGTCAAGACCAGGTCTTTGCCAGCGCCATCGCGGCCAGCAGCGCAACCCTTGACGACCGGGCCTGGGTGATCGCCTCTTCCTATGTGGATTGCGTGCTGTTGCAGGGTCGGGAAATCCCGGGGGTGATTGCAGCCCTCAGCAGTTCGCCGGAGCTGGAAGCCCTCAAGCGCCAGTACGAGGCGATCTTCCTCGACAAATGCCGTGACGCGCTGTCGCCCTTTGGCCGCATATCCCAGGCGGGACTGCGCGGCATGCTGGGGGCGGCGGAGGCACTGTCCCAGGCCGCAGCCAGTGGCGAGATCAGTCGCGAAGAGGCACAGCAGGAGTTGCTGGCGACCATCCTGGCGATGGTCAATCGCGGCCGCGTTTAAATAATTTCTGACGGGTGAGGAATAAACCGGCGCGGCGGGTGTTTACCTGAGTACGGCGAGTGAATACAGCACAACGCCAGTACTCAAACCTATAAATACCAGGAGTTCGTCATGCTGAAAAAATTCTCCCTCGCGGCTGCCGTCGTCATCGCCTGCGCCTCCTCCATGGCCTTCGCCGCCCCGGCCAAAGTGGCCGACAGCGCCAAGGGTAAAGTGCTGGTGGACAGCAAAGGCATGACCCTCTACACCTTCGCCAAAGACAGCGCCGGCAAATCCGTGTGCAACGGCCAGTGCCTGGCCAACTGGCCGGCGTTCACCGCCTCGGCGGCAGCGAAGGATGCGGACGGCTACACCGTGATCACCCGCGACGACGGCAGCAAGCAATGGGCCTACAAGGGCCAGGCGCTGTACACCTGGGTCAAGGACAGCAAGCCGGGCGACATCACCGGTGACGGCGTTGGCGGTAACTGGAACCTGGCCAAGCCATAAGATCAGTGCGGGGCTGTCGTTCAGCCCCGTTTCTGTATGAACAACTGCACTTTGCGCGCCAGTTGATCAAGATGCCGATCCCGTTGCTTCTCGGCATCCACCATGGCGCGCTTGCCGTGTTTTTGCAGCAGGTAGGTATGAATCTGCCGCACCTCCAATGAGCGGTAGATCGCCGCCACATCCAGCACGCCCATCAAACCCTCCGTTCCGTAGTCCCGCGTATTCATCAGGACCTGGGTGCCGCGCGCGCCGCGCACTTGGAAGCCCATGCCTTCGAACGCCGGCACTTTCTCAATTGAACACGCCAACTCCGCATGGGGATAACGACTCAGTACGTCACCCATCATTGCGCGAGCCACACCCTGGCGCCGGTAGCCGACCTGCACCGCCATGAACGCGATACCGCAGGCTTCGGGATCGTCCTTCACCGGCAGGTACAGGCAAAAGCCGATCAGCTTGTCCTCTTCCATCGCCACCACCAACTCGACGGCAATGCCCTTGGCACCATTCAGCGCCTCCAGGTACAGGTGCACCTCAAAGCCAATGGCGTACTGATAGATGTTGTACAGCAGGTTGCTCGGCGGCAGCGCCACGCTGCTGATGTCGGTGAGGTTGTCGACCACCATCTGCAGGATCTGAGCATTGATGGGCTCGGGGCACGGCGTGGTATAGCGGGTAAGGCTGAACATGCAAATTCCTGGGTTTAGCGTCAAGGCAGCGGCGATTGTACCTGTTGCAGTGCGCACACCTCACGCAAACATCCGCGCAACCAGCGATGGGCCAGGTCGGCATCCAGCCTGGGGTGCCAGAGCATCGACACGCTGAAGGTGGGCAATGCCAACGGCAATGCAAAGCTGTGCAGGCCCGCGCGTTGGTGGGTCGTGTAGCGTTCAGGCACGCTGGCGATCAGGTCGGTATTGCGGGCCAAGGCGATGGCGGTGGCGAAACCGGCGACTACGGTATTGATCTGTCGCGTGAGGCCCTGAGCTTGAAGTAAGTCATCGATCTGGCCCCGGTCCTGGCCGCGCCGGGAAACGTAGACGTGCTGGCCTGCGGCGTAACGTTCAACGCTGACGTCACCCAGGCTGAGAGGATGGCCACTGCGCACCACGCCGACCAGGCGATCGCGAAACAGCGCCTGGGTCAGCACTTCCGGGCTGACGGCGGGGTCGACCACGCCGGTTTCCAGGTCGACGCTGCCCTCACGCAGCAAGGTGCTGTCCTTGTCGGTTTTGTTGATGAAGCGCAAGCGCACACCAGGCGCGTCCTCCGCGATGCGGGCCAGCAGCGCCGGGCCAAAGTTTTCGACGAACTCTTCGCTGGTGCGCAGGGTGAAGGTACGCGCCACCTGGGCCATGTCCAACGATTGCACTGGGCGCAGCACCGCATTGGCCTCCTGCACCAATCGGCTGACCTGCTCACGCAACGCCACCGCCCTGGGCGTGGGCACCAGGCCGCGACCGGCGCGCACCAGCAAGGGATCGCCGGTGGTTTCGCGCAAGCGGGCCAGGGCACGGCTCATGGCCGAAGGGCTCAGGCGCAGGCGTTTGGCCGCCGCCGCGACACTGCCTTCGGCGAGCAGCACATCCAGGGTGATCAGCAGGTTGAGATCGGGCATCCGCGCTCCTTATAAGGCGTTGCATGCATCTATTAATTGCAACTCATGCGTCTTCCGCCATGTTAGGCGACGCCGTAGATTTGTGACAGTTGCCTTTACTCAAGGATTTTCCATGTCGACCTCTTCACGCGGCAGCCTCATCAGCCTGTCCCTGTCCACGCTGCTCGCCTCGCTGGGCACCAGCATCGCCAATGTCAGCCTGCCCAGCCTGGCGCAGGCGTTTGATGCCTCATTCCACGCCGTGCAGTGGGTGGTACTGGCTTACCTGTTGGCGATCACGGCAGTGATTGTGAATGCAGGACGCCTGGGCGACCGGTTCGGACGGCGGCGGTTGTTGCTCGCCGGGTTGCTGTTGTTCGCCGTGGCGTGCGGACTGTGCGGCATCGCGCCGTCTCTGGCATGGCTGGTTGCAGCACGCGTCCTGCAAGGATTGGGTGCGGCCGTGATGATGGCGATGGCCCTGGGCATGGTCGGTGACACCGTCACTAAAGAGCGTACCGGCCGCGTGATGGGTTTGCTGGGCACGATGTCGGCCGTCGGTACCGCGATGGGCCCCAGTGTCGGCGGTGTATTGCTGAGTGTGTGGGGCTGGCGCGCGATTTTCCTGATTGGCGTGCCGTTGGGAGGGATGGCCATCGCCCTTGCCTACCGCTATTTGCCGGCAGATCGGCCCCACGTAGCATCCCCCGCCGACTCGAGTTCCTGGACATCACTAAACGATGCGTCATTGCGCACCGGCCTGATCATGAGTGCCCTGGTGGCCGCCGTGATCATGGCCACTTTTGTGGTGGGGCCGTTCTATTTGTCCCGAGGCCTGGGGCTCGATCCCGAGTGGATGGGCCTGGCCATGGCGGTCGGGCCCTGCGTCGCGGCCATCAGCGGTGTTCCGGCCGGCAGGCTCACCGACCGCCTCGGCAGCCAACGCATGACCCTGTCCGGCCTGGGCCTGATGGCCTGTGGCGCGCTGCTGCTGACCTTCGCTTCAGGCCTGTTCGCCTATCTGGGCGCACTGGTGATCCTGACCACCGGCTACAGCCTGTTCCAGGCCGCCAACAACACCGCCGTGATGACTGATGTAGAGCCCGCGCGGCGCGGCACGGTCTCGGGCCTGCTGAACCTGTCACGCAACCTCGGGCTGATTGTCGGCGCCTGGGCATTGGGGGCGGTATTTGCCTGGACCAGCCCGGATGTCACCCGTGCCCTCCCCCAATCCATTGCCTTTGGCCTGCATGCAACGTTCGGCGTCGCACTGGCCATGATCCTGCTGGCATGCGTGATGGCATGGCGCCGCTTTAACGCCTTCAACCCTCTGCAGAACACCCATTGAGGCAAAAAAACAAAAAAGGCGTTGCACCAGACCGGGTTACATCGCGCATCATGGGCACTTTCAAGCTCAAGGGTAACGTCCATGCGCGTTCTGTCATTGATGATGGGTCTTACGACGCTGGCCGCCACTACGGTGTTCTGCGCCAGCGCGATGGCGAATGAAGAAAGTCAGTTGGTACAACAGATCAACCAATACCGCAGCCAGGTGCAACGCTGCGGCGACCAGGGTTCCCAGGAACTGCCGCCATTGGCCAGCGATACGCGGCTGGTGCTGCCAGCCACCAACGTTGGCGACCTGCAGCAGGCGCTGGCGCGGGCTGCGTACCCGATGGTCAACGTGCAGGCCATCAGCCTGTCCGGGCCCAAGGATGCCCAGGCGGCCATGAAGGCCGTGCGCGAAAGTTTCTGCCGCGTGGTGCTGGACCCGCAATTTGTCGATATCGGCGTGAGTAACAGCGGCCAGGACTGGCGCATCGTGCTCGCTCGACCACTGCTCACCAGTGGCCTGGGCGATTGGCAGACCGAAGGCAAGCAACTGCTCAACCTGATCAACACCGCGCGTTCACAACCGCGCCAGTGCGGCACCCAGGCGTTCACGGCCACCACGCCCTTGTCCTGGAATGACGACCTGGCCGGCGCCGCCAACAGCCACACGCGCAACATGGCCAACGGCAACTTCTTTGATCACCTCGACCACGACGGCCGCACCCCTGGGGATCGCGCCGAACTGGCCGGGTATATCGCGAAGAACATCGGCGAAAACATCGCCGCCGGGCTGGATACGCCACGCAAGGTTGTCGACGGTTGGCTCGCCAGTCCCGGCCATTGCGCCAACCTGATGAACCCGCAATTTCGTGAGTTGGGCGCGGCGTATGCCATGGACCCGAAGAGCGATGCAGGGATTTACTGGACGGGGGTTTTCGGCGCGCAATAAGGCTCTTTGCAGTTCTATCCAAACGGATGATGCATCAAATTGCTATCACCGCGATAATCCCGCTGAACTGCCAGCGGGCATTCCGGTCTGTTGCTTGTTGGGCCGTCCCTTCCAGGCAGTGAAAAGACCGTGGCAAACAAGGTGTTATCGCAATGATGAATTGGCTGCAAAGCAGCAGCGACATGGCTGAGCAGGTTCGCCAGCATGATTGGGCGAGTACGCCGCTGGGGCCGCTGGAACAGTGGCCGGATGTGCTCAAGACCACCGTCGCATTGTGCTTTGCCTCAAGCTTCCCTCAGTCCATTGCCTGGGGGCCGCAACTGACCATGCTGTACAACGATGCCTTTATCCCTATTCTCGGGGACAAACCCTATGCGCTGGGCCGTCCGTTCAATGAGGTGTGGCGCGAGGTCTGGGCCGAAGTCAGCCCGATTGCCCAGGCCGCCTTTGAAGGGCACGCCACCTATATCGAGAACTACCCGCTGTTGATCGAGCGCGGCGCCGGTCTCGAACAGGCGTACTTCACCTTTTGCTACAGCCCCATCCGCGACCCTCTGGGCAAGGTGGTGGGGATGCTGGATACCGTCACCGAAACCACCGCCACCGTGTTCCTCAACCGCCGCCTGGCGGTGTTGGACGCGGTGGGCAGCGCCGTGGCCAATGCCACCGACGCCGAAAGCATCATGTCCACCACCACACGCTTGCTGGCCGAGCATCTGCAAGTGTCCAATTGCGCCTACGCCGACATGGACGCCGACGAAGACGGCTTTACCATTCGCGGCAACTGGGCGGCGCCGGGCTCACCGAGCATCGTCGGGCGCTACAGCCTGGCGTCGTTCGGCGCGCGGGCCGTGCAGCAGCTGCGTGCCGGAGAACCGCTGGTGGTGCAGGACAACCGCGCCGAGTTCGCGCCGGAGGATGCCGCCAGTTACCAAGCCCTGGGCGCGCTGGCGACCGTGTGCTTCCCGCTGATCAAGGACGGCCGCTTGACCGCGTTGATGGCGGTGCACCACAAGACGGCGCGAGTCTGGTCGCCCTATGACCTGGCGCTGGTGAAGGAAGTCACCGAACGCTCCTGGGCGCACATCGAGCGAGTCCGCGCTGACGCTGCCGTACGCGAGGGCCTGGCGGCGTTCACCGAGCTGAATGCCACCCTGGAACAACGGGTGCAGGAGCGCACTCTTGCCCTCACCCAGACGGAAGCGGCGTTGCGCCAGTCCCAGAAGCTCGAAGCCATCGGCCAACTGACCGGCGGCGTGGCCCATGACTTCAACAACCTGTTGACCATCATCCGCTCGTCGGTGGACTTCCTGCGCCAACCGGGGTTGTCCGAGGAGCGGCGCCAACGCTATATGAGCGCCGTTTCCGACACCGTCGAGCGCGCCAGCAAACTCACCAGCCAACTGCTTGCTTTCGCCCGACGCCAACCGCTCAACCCGGAAGTCTTCGATGCAGGCCTGCGGGTCAAGAACATCGGCGAAATGCTCGAAAGCGTCACCGGCGCGCGCATCCATGTGCAGGTGCAATTGCCTGAGCGACCTTGCCATGTGCGCGTCGACGCCAGCCAGTTTGAAACCGCGTTGATCAATATCGCCCTGAACGCTCGGGACGCCATGGACGGGCAAGGCACCCTCACCTTGCGCGTGGCCACGGTGGACACCCTGCCGCGCATCCGGGGCGATGAAGAGAGCCGCCAGCCCTTTGTGAGCATCGCCCTGGCCGACACCGGCAGCGGCATTCCCGGCGACACAGTCGAACGCATTTTCGAACCGTTCTTTACCACCAAGGCCGTGGGCAAAGGGACTGGGCTGGGGCTGTCCCAGGTGTTCGGCTTTGCCAAGCAGTCCGGTGGCAACGTCGATGTGGCGAGCGAACTGGGACAAGGAACTGTATTTACCTTGTACCTGCCGGAGGTGGCGGCGCCGGTAATAGCCCAAGAACAAAGCTTGCAAGATCCCTTGCCAGTTCAGGACACAGCGCTGCGCCATATCCTGATCGTGGAAGACAACCTTGAAGTGGGCCGCTTCGCCAACCAGATCTTGCAGGACCTGGGTTACCGCACCACTTGGGCCACCGATGCGGAACAGGCGCTCGCATTGGCCGGCGCGGATGCCCTGGCGTTTGACGGGGTGTTTTCCGATGTGGTGATGCCCGGCATGACCGGCGTGGCCATGGCCAAGGTGCTGCGCCAACGGCGCCCGGATTTGCCGGTGGTGCTCACCTCCGGCTACAGCGAGGAACTGGCCGAGAGTGGTTATGAAGGGTTCGAGTTCCTGCCCAAGCCCTACTCCGCCGACCAGGTCGCACGGGCACTCGCCAGAGCGATGCCCTGAGTCCTACTCCGCCACCGCCACCTGATTACGCCCCTGGGCCTTGGCGCGATACAGCGCTTCGTCAGCGGTGTTCATCAGGCCGTGCAGGTCTTGGTCCTGAGTATGGGTGGACGCCACGCCGAGGCTGGCGGTCAAGCCATGCACCGGCTCGGAGGCCAGGCCCGAGATGGCTTTGATCAACTGCTCGGCAATGTCCCGTGCGGTTTCCAGTGACGTATTGGGCAACAACACCGCAAATTCCTCGCCGCCCAGGCGCCCATACACGTCGGCCTGACGGAACGAGGCACTGATCACCCCACCAATCTGGCGCAGCACCTGGTCACCGGCCTGGTGACCGTAGGTGTCGTTGATTTCCTTGAAGTGGTCCATGTCCATCATCAACGCACACAACGGCTGATGATTGTGACGGCATTGTGCGTACAACACCTGGGCATGTTCGAAGAAGGCGCGGCGGTTCATCAGGCCGGTGAGTTCGTCGGTCTGTGCGGCACGGGTGGAAATGTTGTGGGCACGCTCCATCTGGCGAGTCAGGCGGAAGGCCTTTTCCAAGGCATCCGACAGCTTGCGCGTGGCACTCACCACAAAAGTGGAAAACACCAGGACCGCAATGGCCACGCCCACTTGCATCGAAGACGGCTGGAACAGCAGCCACAGCGTGCACGGCAACAGCACCACGGCCATGGAGGCCAGCGTCATATAGCGATAAGCCGAGTAACAGGAGACTGCGCTGACTGACATGCCCACGGTAAACAGCATCACCAGCACCTGGGAAAGCCGGTCATCGGTGGGCATGACCGCCAACGCGCCGATTCCCCAGGTTCCGGCAGACAGCATCAATGTGACCCAGTAGCGGCGCTCCCAACGATCCGGCGTGCGCTCGGCATTGGGACAGCGAAACCATTCCATGAACATTTTGATGCGAAACAGGGAAGTCGCCGCCAATACCACCAGCCAGACCAGGATGACCTGATGGTCAAACCGCTCCCAGCACAGCCAGCAGAGCATCACCGCAGCCAGATAACTGCCAAAAATCGCGGCAAATGACTGCCGGAACAGCTGGTGCAAACGGTCGGTTCGCACCTGCTCCTCTATAAAGCAATCCTGGTCCTGCCCACGCCCAAGGCCATTCATGAAATTCGCCTGATTCGACTGCCACGACAAAGGCGCCATTGTGGCACCCTGCCAGTAGTGCGGACAACAGAATCCAGCACGGTAGAGCCTTTAAAACGGTTCCGGGCGCAGAATCAGCACGCCCAGCGGCGGCAGATTCAACGACAGCGACACCGCCTGCCCATGGTGCGGCTCATCCTGGGTAAATACCTCGCCTCCATTACCGTAATTGGAGCCTGCGTACATCTCGGCGTCACTGTTGATCACCTCG
This sequence comes from Pseudomonas sp. DWP3-1-3b3, assembly GCF_049896305.1. Lineage (NCBI taxonomy): Bacteria > Pseudomonadati > Pseudomonadota > Gammaproteobacteria > Pseudomonadales > Pseudomonadaceae > Pseudomonas > Pseudomonas sp. DWP3-1-3b3. Next base: position 11,223 of record NZ_JAFCUA010000019.1, read on the forward strand.
CTCCAGCGCCCGCTGAACGGCACGCCGACTTTATAGCCCTCGCGCGGCACCGGGGTGAAGTTGGCCACCACCAGCACCGGCTTGCCGTCCTTGCTCCAGCGCAGCCAGGCGTAGACGCTGTTGATCGCATCGTCGCCGATCAACCACTGGAAGCCTTGGGGCGCGTCATCCTGTTCGTGCAGGGCCGGTTCTTCGCGATACAAGCGATTGAGGTCGCCCACCAGCTTCTGCACGCCTTTGTGCTCAGCGTACTGCAGCAGGTACCAATCCAGTTGCTGGTCATGGTTCCACTCGCGCCATTGGCCGAATTCGCAGCCCATGAACAACAGTTTTTTGCCGGGGTGCATCCACATGAACGCCAGGTAAGCCCGCAGGTTGGCGAACTTCTGCCAACGGTCTCCGGGCATCTTGTCGATCAGAGAATGCTTGCCGTGCACCACTTCATCGTGGGAGATCGGCAGGATGAATCGCTCGGACCAGGCGTAGACCAGGCCAAAACTCAGCTCGTTGTGGTGATGGGCGCGATACACCGGGTCCTGCTGGATGTAATGCAGGGAATCGTGCATCCAGCCCATGTTCCATTTGTAGTTGAACCCCAGGCCGCCCTGTTGGGTCGGCTGGCTGACGCCGGGCCAGGCGGTGGATTCTTCGGCGATCACCAAGGCGCCAGGCGCCTCGATGGCGACCACATCGTTGAGGTGACGCAGGAAATCGATGGCTTCGAGGTTTTCCCGGCCGCCATGGCGATTCGGCACCCATTCGCCGGCCTTGCGTGAATAGTCGCGGTAGAGCATCGAGGCCACGGCATCCACGCGCAGACCGTCGATGTGGAAGTGTTTGAGCCAGTGCAAGGCCGAGGCCAGCATGAAGCCATGCACTTCGGTGCGGCCCAGGTTGTAGATCAGCGTGTCCCAATCCTGATGGAAACCTTCCAACGGGTTGGCGTACTCGTACAGCGCCGTGCCGTCGAATTGCGCCAGGCCGTGGGTGTCGGTGGGGAAATGCGCCGGCACCCAGTCGAGGATCACGCCGATATCCGCCTGGTGCAGCGCGTTGACGAAATAGGCAAAATCCTGCGGCGAACCGAAGCGTACCGTGGGTGCGAATTGTGACAAGGCCTGATAGCCCCACGAGCCGCCGAACGGGTGTTCCATGATCGGCATCAGTTCAATGTGGGTGAAACCCAGCTGCTGCACGTAAGGAATCAGACGCTCGGCCAGTTCGCGCCAATTGTACTGACGCGCCACTTCGCCCGCCTCGTCCAGCTCGGCCTGCCAGGAACCCACGTGCAGTTCATAGATCGACAGCGGCGCGGTGGTCTTCTGCTTCTCGACCCGCGACTGCATCCATTCGTGGTCCTGCCAGTCTACCTGCAAGGGTTCGGCAACCTTCGAAGCCGTGTCGGGCGGCAATTGAGTGGCCAGCGCCACGGGGTCGGCCTTGAGCGGCAGGATCCCATTGGCGCCGAGCACTTCGTACTTGTAGGCCGCACCCGGCTGCAGGCGTGGGATAAAGATCTCCCACACGCCGGAAGGATGGCGCAGGCGCATCGGATGCCGGCGCCCGTCCCAGATATTGAAATCGCCCACCACCGACACGCGTCGCGCATTCGGTGCCCATACGGCAAAGCGCACACCTTGCACGCCGTCGACGCTGGTCACCTGGGCGCCCAAGCAGCTGCCGAGGTCGCGGTGATTGCCTTCGGCGAACAGGTACAGGTCCATTTCACCCAGCAACAGTTGCTGGAAGCTGTAGGGGTCTTCGGTGATCTGCTCGCCCCCGGCCCACTGGATTTTCAGCAGGTACGCCTGGCGCGTCTGGAAGTGCCCGACAAACAGGCCCGGCACCTGGGTCGCGTCGAGGCTGCCGATCTGTTCTCCGCTGTCGCGCGCCAGCACCTGGACGCTCAAGGCTTCGGGCAGGAACGCACGGATAAACTGGCCGCCGTGTTCATCATCGTGTGGTCCGAGAATCGAGAACGGGTCGTGGTGTTCGGCGCGTACCAGCGCTTCGACGTCCTTGGACGCCGGCAATGCAGTCAATTTCGGTTGCAGCGGTTCTTTATGTGTAAAGCTCATGACGTCTCCCCACCGCGTGCAGTTTTAGATATGGGTGCTTCCTTGATAGAAGCAGTCCCGCTCAGTAAACCGTGCAACCCTTGCAAGGGCACCGGCAACCAAGTCGGACGGTTCTCTGCTTCGTAGGCCACTTCGTACGCGGCCTTCTCCAGGCTGAACAACGCCAGCGCAGCGTCCTGGCCTTTGGCATCCTGCCAGTCATGCGCCAGTGTAGACGTAGCTGACTGATAAGCCTGGATAAATGCCTGGCGTGCTTCTTTCAGATAACGATCGGTTACACGTTTACGGGATGCCGCCGCTTCGGGCGAGTGATCCACCCCTTGCACATTCAAGGCCATGGCCGCCGCGTAATCGAACGAGCGCAACACGCCGCTCACATCTTTATACGGGCTGTGCTTGCCCCGTCGTTCGTGCAAGGGCCGCGCCGGTTCGCCTTCAAAATCGATCAAGTAGGCATCGCCTTTCACCACCAGCACCTGGCCCAAATGCAAGTCACCATGCACCCGAATGCGCAACCCGCCCGCCGTGGCTTTTGCCAAGGCCTGTACATGACTGGCGATGGCTTTTTTCTGCGCCAGCAAATCACTGACCAGCGCTTGATCGGCCGGGTTCAATTGGCTTTGATGAAGTTTGAGCAACTGCAATGCGCGGTCCAGCTGCGCGCCGACGTCCTTGGCCCAGGCCTGGGTGTCCTTGGCGCTGGTAACCTCCGGCTTGAAGTCTTTGTTGGTGGTCTTGGCGCCGAGCACCAAGTGCATTTCGCCCAAGCGCTGGCCGAGCAGACCGGCAAAGTCCGCCAGCTCGCCAAGGGCGTTGTAATGCTGCTCCTGCTCGGAGATGGCTTCAGCCAGCTCGTCGCGGATCGCCCGTTCCAGGTTGTTCTGGGTCCAGCTCCAGGCGTCACCCTGATTGCTCAGATAGCCCTGGGCAATCATCAGCAGGTTGTCCTGCCCTTCGGCGTCGTGGCGCACCATCGAGCCCAGCAGTGGCGAGATGTTGGGGTAGCCGGCTTCAGTCAGGTAGGCGCTCATTTCCAGTTCCGGGTGCACGCCGGAAGCGACTTTGCGGATCAGTTTGAGCACCAGGCTTTCACCCACCACCACCGAGCTGTTGGACTGCTCGGCGGACAGGTAGCGCACCTCAGCCTCATCCGTCAGTTGCAGCTTGACCAAGTGCGGTGTGGCCGCAAAGCGCAGCTCGCCCTCGTTGGTGTTGAGCACGGTGCCCGCCTGCAAACCCTGGATGACGGCGCGGATAAAGTGTTCGAGGCTGAAGGCATCGGTCACCAAGCCTACCTGACGCACCCGTCTGACGCGGGCCAACGCCAGCTGTTGCGGCAAGGCACTGGTGAACTGGTCTTCACCGAGAAAACCCAACGGCAGCTGATACCGGCTGACCTGACCACCCGCTGTCACTTCAAGCTCGCTGAGCAACACCGGATGCTGGGGATCGCCAAAGCGTGCGCCGTAGGCAATGCGCACGCTGTCGATGGCAGTGTCCTTGCCGGCAAACCAGCGACGCTTGGGCAGCCAGGCTGGAAGCACCGTCTGCTCCAGGGAACCGCGGCACGGCTCGTCCAGCAATTCTTCCATGCGCTTTTTCAATACCAACGTGGTGAAGTCCGGCATGCTCTGGGCCGGTTCCACGTGCCAGCTCGGCATCTGATTTTCCGGCGCCAACACAAACCAATAAAAGCCATAAGGCGCCAGGGTCAGCAGGAAATTAAGCTGGCCGATGGGCGGGAAGGCATTACCGCCGAGCATCTCCACCGGCACCATGCCCGCAAACGCCGACAGGTCCAGCTCGGCCGCCTGGGCGCTGCGCGACACGTTGGCCACGCAGAGGATGATTTCGTTGCGCCCATCTTCGCCGGTGAATTCACGGGTATAAGCCAGGATGCGGCGGTTGCTCGGCGAGAGCATTTTCAAGCTGCCACGGCCGAACGCCTTGGATTGCTTACGCACCGCCAGCATGCGCCGGGTCCAGTTCAGCAGCGAATGCGGGTCTTGGGCCTGAGTCTCGACATTCACCGACTGGTAGCCGTATTGCGGGTCCATGATCGGCGGCAGTACCAGGCTGGCCGGGTCGGCGCGGGAAAAACCGCCGTTGCGGTCGATGGACCATTGCATCGGCGTACGCACGCCATCGCGGTCGCCGAGGTAGATGTTATCGCCCATGCCAATCTCATCGCCGTAGTACAGGGTCGGCGTGCCCGGCATCGACAGCAACAGGCTGTTGAGCAACTCCACACGACGACGATCACGCTCCATCAACGGCGCAAGACGGCGACGAATGCCCAGGTTGATCCGCGCGCGACGGTCAGCGGCGTAGTAGTTCCACAGGTAGTCGCGCTCCTTGTCGGTGACCATTTCCAGGGTCAGTTCATCGTGGTTGCGCAGGAAGATCGCCCATTGGCAGTTGGCCGGAATCTCCGGGGTCTGCCGTAGGATATCGGTGATCGGGAAGCGGTCTTCCTGGGCCAGGGCCATGTACATGCGCGGCATCAGCGGGAAGTGAAAGGCCATGTGGCACTCATCGCCGTCGTCGCCCTTTTTGTCACCAAAGTAGAGTTGGGTGTCTTCCGGCCACTGGTTGGCTTCGGCCAACAGCATGCGGTCCGGGTAATGCGCGTCGATCTCGGCGCGGATCTGCTTGAGCACGTCGTGGGTTTCAGGCAGGTTTTCGTTGTGGGTGCCGTCGCGCTCGATCAGGTATGGGATGGCGTCGAGGCGCAGGCCGTCGATGCCCATGTCCAGCCAGTAGCGCATCACCGACAACACGGCTTTCATCACCTGGGGGTTGTCGAAGTTGAGGTCGGGCTGGTGGGAATAGAAACGGTGCCAGAAGTATTGGCCGGCGACCGGGTCCCAGGTCCAGTTGGACTTCTCGGTATCGAGGAAGATGATGCGCGTGCCGTCGTATTTCTGGTCGTCATCCGACCATACGTAGAAGTCCCGCGCCGCCGAGCCGGGCTTGGCCTTGCGGGCGCGCTGGAACCACGGGTGCTGGTCGGAGGTGTGGTTGATCACCAACTCGGTGATCACCCGCAGCCCGCGCTTGTGCGCCTCGGCAATAAAGCGCTTGGCGTCGGCCAGGGTCCCGTAGTCGCTGTGCACACCACGGTATTCGGCAATGTCATAGCCGTCGTCGCGACGTGGCGAGGGGTAGAACGGCAATAGCCAGATGGTGTTCACGCCCAGGTCCGCGATGTAGTCGAGCTTGGCGATCAGGCCGGGAAAATCACCGATACCGTCGTTGTTGGAGTCGAAATAGGATTTGACGTGAACCTGGTAGATCACCGCGTCCTTGTACCAGAGCGGGTCCTTGATGAAGGTGGCAGCGTTGGGTTTCTTCGCCATTGGAAACTCCTGGAAAATGCATCGCAAGGTTCAAGACGATGGGGTGATGCGCCAGATGCCAAACGGCATCTGCGGCTCCAGCCGTGTCCACTGGGTCTTGCCGTACCAGGTCCAGCGGTGGCCGTTCATCAGGTCTTCACCTTGGGTCTGGGCATCGTCCGGCAGTCCCAATTCCCACAGTGGCAACTCAAAGTTGGCTTCCTGGGCGTTATAAGGATCCAGGTTCACCGCCACAAGAATGAAGTTGCTGCCATCCTCGCTGCGCTTGCCGAAATACAGGATGTTGTCGTTCCAGGCGTTGTACAGCTTGAGCCCTAGATGTGTTTGCAGTGCCGGGTTCTGCCGGCGGATGCGGTTGAGCTGGGCGATCTCGGCAATGATGTTGCCGGGGGCGGTGAAGTCCCGTGGGCGGATCTCGTATTTCTCCGAGTCCAGGTATTCCTCTTTGCCCGGCACCGGCGCCGACTCGCAGAGTTCGAAGCCGGAATACATGCCCCACAGGCCCGAGCCCATGGTGGCCAGCGCGGCACGGATCAAGAAGCCAGGGCGGCCGGAGTCGTGCAGGAAGGCCGGGTTGATGTCCGGTGTATTGACGAAGAAATTCGGCCGGTAGCATTCGCGCCACGGCGACTCGTTCAGCTGGGTCAGGTATTCGCTCAACTCAGCCTTGGTATTGCGCCAGGTGAAATAGGTGTAGCTCTGGGAATAGCCGACCTTGCCCAGGCGCGCCATCATTGCCGGTGTGGTGAAGGCCTCAGCCAGGAAGATCACGTCCGGGTACTTGGACCGCACGTCGCTGATCAGCCATTGCCAGAACGGCAGCGGCTTGGTGTGGGGGTTGTCGACGCGAAAGGTCTTCACGCCCTCTTCCACCCAACCCACGACGATGTCGCGCAACTCGGTCCACAGGCTGGGGATGGCGTCCGCCGCATAGAAGTCCACGTTGACGATGTCCTGGTACTTCTTCGGCGGGTTCTCCGCGTATTTGATCGTGCCGTCCGGGCGCCAGTTGAACCAGCCCGGATGCTCCTTGAGCCATGGATGGTCCTGGGAACATTGGATGGCGAAGTCCAGGGCGATTTCCAGGCCATGCTCGGCAGCCGCCTGGACCAGGCGGCGGAAATCATCGCGGCTGCCCAGTTGCGGGTGGATGGCCTCATGGCCGCCGTCTTCGCTGCCGATGGCATAGGGGCTGCCCGGATCATCGGGGCCGGCGCTCAGGGAGTTGTTCTTGCCTTTGCGGTGGCTGCGGCCGATGGGATGGATCGGCGGGAAGTACAGCACGTCAAAACCCATGTCATGGATCATCGACAGGCGTGAATGCACGTCATTAAAGGTGCCGTGACGCGCCGGATCGTCAGTGATCGAGCGCGGGAACAGCTCATACCAACTGGCAAACAGCGCCGCCTCGCGCTCCACATCAATCGGGTAGACGGTGCTGATGCTCAGGTAGGCGCGGTGATCGGCCTGGGTCATCAGGTGTGCACTGTCTTCGTGCAAAAACAGCGCAACCTGCTCGGTTTCCAGCAGGCCGGAGAGTTCGTGGTGCAACAGCATCAGGCGGTCACGCAGCTCATTGTCACTGCGTTCGGCGGCCTGCAGCACCAGGCTGCGGCCTTCCTGCAGTTCCAGGCTGACCGGCACACCCGCCTCATGCTTCTTGCGCAGCTCATAGCAAAAGCTGGCGAAGGTATCGATCCAGGCTTCGATGCAGTATTCGTGAGGGCCTTGCTGGGCCACGCTAAACGCGCCTTCCCAGCCGTTGTTGCCCACGTCGGTCATGACCACGCTGTGCCAGCTTTCGTCTTGCAGCGGGCGCCAGCGGATCAGCACGGCGAGCTTGTCATGGCCGTCGGCAAACACTTTGCTGGTGACATTGACCCGTTGGCCGACCACGGCCTTGACGGCAAATTCGCCGCCATCAATCACGGGGGTGGTGCTTTCGATTGCGATCCTGGGCAGCAACAGTGCCTGGGACAGTGGTAACAAGGAGTCTGTTTCAGCAGTCATCGAGCATCTTCCCCTTACGCCCTGTGGACGCTCTTTGCTTGATCCGAATTCTGAGGCGACCGGGCTCTCCCTGAGCGAGGCCGTAATAGGTCCGAGCCTGGGCCCCCGTTAAAAGTTCAGCTGGATGTGCCGCCATCGGGCGGGGAATCAATTCGCCTCGGCGGCTGTCCACCGATAGAGCAAAGCACAAAGGAGGCCACACCGATGAATATCCCGATCCCGGCGGAAACGCCGGACCCGAATATCGACAAACCCACCCTGCCGCCGACCGAACCGGAACCGATTCCGGAAAAAGAACCACCTGAAAACGAGCCGCCACCGGTGGAAGAACCGCCGACGACCATGCCGCCCGTGATCGTCAGTCCTTCTCAAAACGCTTGACGATCTTTGGCATCACGCTGAACACCGCCAGCGCCAGCAAGGTACTCAGCACCGCTGTCGATTCCCGGCCCAACCCGGCCGAGACCCCAATCGCAGCGGTCATCCACAAGCCGGCGGCGGTGGTCAGGCCTTTGACGTGACCCTCTTCATCATCCTTGCCCTTGATAATCGTACCGGCGCCCAAGAAGCCGATCCCGGCAATCACGCCCTGCACCACCCGGCTCATGGCGTCCGCCTGATTACCGGACATTTGCGGCACCATCACAAACAAGGCAGCGCCCAGCGCCACCAGCATATGGGTGCGCACCCCGGCGGCCTTGCCCTTACTCTCTCGCTCAAAGCCGAGAATGCCGCCCAGGATCGCGGCGATCAGCAGGCGCACGGTGATCTGGGTGAGCTGCTTGGCGTCGCCAATGTCGGCGAATTCAGCTTGCAGGGTTTGCCACACTTCATGCCACCACGCGTCCATGGATGCTGTCCTTTGTCATTATTGGTAATGGATGGACAGCAGCGACCGCCAGTCAGTTGCCTGGAACCCCCACACATCGCTGGGCCCTAACCTTACATCGCCCACAGATAAGGAGAACCGCATGCCCATTCGTATCGAAAACCAACTGTGCTACTTCATGCTCGATGACAACGGACAGGAACAGAGCGTGCCAGCGACCCGGGTCAATATTGTTACCGACCTCGACAAGTCGATGTCCTACGTGGAGTTGGCCGCCGAGCGGATCTATATCACCGAGGCCGAGGCCGACGCCCTGACGGTGGCCGGTGCCCACGATGGGCGCCAGCATGTGAAGGCCGAAGAACCTGGTTCGCTGATTTAATTGATCTGTGTCAGCGTCCTTGAAATAACGCTGCACCCCTGGCGCCATGGGGTGCAGCACATTGTCGCAGCGGGCATTCACCGGCCCATCTGATCCGCTTTTTATCGCCATACCTGAGTCTGTTATGCAAACAGCGCCACGCGCATAGTTCATCCGCCTGATGGAGGCTGATGAGCGAACGACCATGAGCGAACACATCCCAACCGTGGAAATTTTTGAGCCCACACACCCAAAGAAGGTGAAGGCCAAATCCAGCGACAACTTGATTCATACCCGCAGTTTCACCGGCCTGTTCCGTACCTTGCGCGTGAGCGGTGCAGCCTTCCTGTTCCTGGCGTTTTTCGGCACGGTGTGGCTGAACTGGGATGATCGGCAGGCCGTGCTGTGGGACCTGGCTGAAAGCAAATTCCATATCTTTGGCGCGACCTTCTGGCCGCAGGATTTCATCCTGTTGTCGGCGCTGTTGATCATCTGCGCCTTCGGCCTGTTTGCGATCACGGTGTTTGCCGGCCGCGTGTGGTGCGGCTACACCTGTCCGCAAAGCTCGTATACCTGGCTGTTCATGTGGTGTGAAAAAGTCACCGAAGGCGAGCGCAACCAGCGTATCAAGCTGCAAGCGGCGCCCTGGAGCCTGAACAAACTGGCGCGACGCTCGGCCAAGCACACCTTGTGGCTGGGCATCAGTGTGCTGACAGGACTGACCTTTGTCGGCTATTTCACGCCGATCCGCCCCTTGGCGGCTGAACTGCTGACCTGGCAGATGGGCGGCGTCAGTTTGTTCTGGGTGCTGTTTTTTACCGGCGCCACCTACATCAACGCCGGCTGGCTGCGCGAAGCGGTGTGCATGCACATGTGCCCGTATGCGCGGTTCCAGAGCGTGATGTTCGACAAGGACACCCTGACCATTTCCTACGACGTGGCCCGCGGCGAAAACCGTGGCCCGCGCAAACGTGACGTCAAACCCGCCGACGTCGGCCTGGGCGACTGCATCGACTGCCAGCTGTGCGTGCAGGTCTGCCCCACCGGGATCGACATCCGCAACGGCCTGCAAATGGAGTGCATCGGCTGCGCAGCGTGCATCGACGCCTGCGATTCGATCATGGACAAAATGGGCTATCCGCGTGGCCTGGTGAGCTACACCAGCGAACATCAACTGCAAGGCGGCAAGACGCACCTGCTAAGGCCGCGCCTGATCGGCTACAGTGCCGTGCTGCTGGTGATGATTGCTGCGCTGGTAGTGGCGCTGGTGGAACGGCCGATGGTGTCGCTGGATGTGACCAAGGATCGTGGCATGTTCCGTGAAAACGCCCAGGGTCTGATCGAAAACATCTACAGCCTCAAGGTGATCAACAAGACCCAGCAACGCCAGGACTATCGCCTGGAACTGGTGGACGCCGACGGCTTCCAGTTGCAAGGCAAGACCGAGATCAGCCTTGCGCCGGGGGAAATCAGCGATGTGCCGGTGTCGGTGGCATTGCTGGCGGATAAACCGGCGAGCAGTTCGCAGACCTTGCGTTTCAAAGTCTCGGACGTGGATGAGCCGGGGATCTACAGCATTGCCGACAGCCGCTTTGTGGCGCCGTTGAATCGATAAAAACACTCACACTGACTGAGCCCCCATGAAACGCTACGAAAAATTCGCCGACGACATTGCAGAACTGATCCGCTCCGGCGTCCTCGGCCCCGGCCAGCGGGTGCCCTCGGTGCGCTATGCCAGCCAGACCTACGGCGTCAGCCCGTCCACGGTATTCCAGGCCTACTACCTGCTGGAGCGCCGTGGCCTGATCCGCGCGCGGCCGCGTTCGGGTTACTTCGTCAACACCCATGCGCCCAGTCCGTTTTCCGAGCCGGTGGTGAGCGAGCAGGTGCACGAGTCCACCGAAGTGGACGTGAGCGAACTGGTGTTCTCGGTACTCGACTCGATCAAAGACCCGAACACCGTACCGTTCGGCTCGGCGTTCCCCAGCCCCATGCTGTTCCCGCTGCCACGCCTGGCCCGCTCCCTGGCCAGCGCCAGCCGCGAAATGGACCCGCGCCTGGTGGTCACCGACATGTCGCCGGGCAACCCGCAACTGCGCCGGCAGATCGCCCTGCGCTACATGGTCGGCGGCCTGATGCTGCCCATGGAAGAACTGCTGATCACCAACGGCGCCTTGGAGGCCTTGAACCTGTGCCTGCAAGCCGTCACCGAACCGGGTGACCTGGTGGCCATCGAAGCCCCGGCGTTCTACGCCTGCCTGCAAGTGCTGGAGCGCTTGAAACTCAAGGCCGTGGAAATCCCCGTGCACCCACGCGACGGCATCGACCTCAACGCCCTCGCGCAAACCCTGGAGCGCTACCCGATCAAGGCCTGCTGGACCATGACCAGCTTCCAGAACCCCATGGGCGCGACCCTGCCGGAAGCCAAGAAACAGGCGCTGGTGGAGCTGTTGCGCGGCCATCAGGTGCCGCTGATCGAAGACGATGTGTACGCCGAACTGTATTACGGCCAACAGGCACCGAAACCCGCCAAGGCGTTCGATACCGAAGGCCTGGTGATGCATTGCGGCTCCTTCGCCAAAAGCCTGGCCCCCGGCTATCGCGTGGGTTGGGTGGCGGCCGGACGTTTTGCGCAGAAGGTTGAACGCCTGAAGCTGATGACCTCGCTCTGCCCGTCAATGCCGGCCCAGGCGGCGATTGCCGATTACTTGCAGCACGGCGGCTATGACCGGCACCTGCGCAAATTGCGCTATGCCCTGGAAGAGCAGCAAAGCGCCATGCTGGCCGCTATCGCCCGCTATTTCCCGGCACAGACGCGGGTCAGCCAACCGGCCGGTGGGTATTTCCTGTGGCTGGAACTGCCGGAGCAGACGGATTCGTTGAAGTTGTTCCAGATGGCGTTAGCGCAAGGCATCAGCATCGCGCCGGGGCCGATCTTCTCGGCCACCCAGCGCTTTCGGAACTGCATTCGCTTGAACTACGGCAGCCCGTGGACCGAGGCATCGGAAAAGGCCATGGAAACATTGGGGCGCATTGTTCGGTCGTTTTGAGCCGGAACCCCACTCCACCAGGCACCACACAAGAAAGCGCATGCACCACGCCTGGACATGCGCCTTGCCGAATTCCGCCTGGAGGTTCTCATGCACATGCCCGCCGTCTCTATTCCTACACAGCTACCTGTTCCACCCCACTACATGCGTGTGGCCGAACAGCAACAGGTGCGCGAGATGACACGCCCCATGGGCCGTCCCGCTGGCGATCATCGATCGGCAGACAGGATCATCGAGCAAAGCCCTGTTCTGCAGCACTTCCTCGATAACCGCGATCATGACCACTTACTGGATGAGCTGAAGATGCAGGTCGGTGACTGGACCACCGCCAACCCGGAACCGGATGCCAGGGCCAATGCGGCCTACGACCTGAACAAGGTGTTACGTTTTCTGGACAACCTGGACGACCGCCACTTGAATGCCAGCCATAGCCGTAACGGACAGGTCGACGGGGTCGCCAGTGATGGGTACAGCATCCTCGATAATTCGGAAGCCAGCCTGCTCCATGCATTTTCCCGCAAAGGGTACGACGTGCTGCGCCATCTACGGACCTGAAAAGCGAGTGCTTAACGCCCACCGCCCAGATCGAGGAACGTCCCGGTCGCGTACGACGCCTTATCCGACAGCAGCCAGACAATCGCCTCTGCCACCTCATCCGGGCGCCCGCCACGGGCCATGGGAATACCGGATTCGAGCTTACTGACGCGATCCGGATCGCCACTCAAGGCATGGAAGTCAGTGAAAATATAGCCAGGGCGCACCGCATTGACGCGAATGCCTTCACCCGCCACCTCCTTCGACAACCCAATGGTGAAGGTGTCGAGTGCGCCTTTGGACGCGGCATAGTCGACATACTCACCCGGCGACCCCAGGCGCGCGGCCACTGACGACACATTGACGATACTGCCGCCCTGCCCGCCATGCTTGGGCGACATGCGCAGCACCGCATGCTTGGCACACAGGATCGGGCCGAGCACGTTGGTCTTGATGATTTTCAGGATGCGGAATTCGGACATCTCGTCAACGCGGGATTTGTGCCCCACCGTGCCCGCATTGTTGACCAGTGCGGTGACACGACCCAGTTCGGCGTCCACCCGGTGGAACAGCGCGATCACTTCGTCCTCGATACTCACATCCGCCCGCACGGCAATGGCCTGGGCGCCCAGTGCACGCACCTGTTCGAGCACACGGTGGGCCGCCTCTTCGTCGGACTGGTAGTTGATGCAGATGCGATAGCCCTGGCGAGCAGCCAGCAAGGCCGTCTCGGCGCCAATCCCACGACTGCCCCCGGTGATGATGACGACTTTGTCCATGCGTGCGGTCTCCTGATTCAACCTGATGTTTAGGGTTGGATCCAAGAATACCTGTCACGCACGGCTTTTGTCAGGCGCAACGGCCTCTTCGGCGCGTTGGATATCCGCCATGAAGCCCTCCGCCGGCAACGGGTGGCCCAGCAGGTAACCCTGGAGGGAATTGCACCCAAGCCGTGTCAGGAAATTCTGCTGCACATCCGTCTCGACACCTTCGGCAACGATCCGTAATCCCAAGGCCTGGCCAAGGGCGACGATGGCCGAGACGATGGCTGCGTCGTCGCTGTCGTGTTCCAGATCGCGCACAAAGCCCCGGTCGATCTTCAGCTCGTTGGCCGGCAGGCGCTTGAGGTACATCAGGCTGGAGTAGCCGGTGCCGAAGTCGTCGATGGACAAGTCGACGCCCATGTCCGACAGCTGCTGCAACACCGTCATGCTCGCGTCGGCGTCGCTCATGGCCGTGGTTTCGGTGATTTCCAGGGTCAGGCTGTTGGCCGGCAATTGGTGCCGCTCCAGCGCCGCCGCCACACTCTTGACCAGCCCGGCGTGGCAGAACTGCAAGGCCGACAGGTTCACGGCAATGCGCCAGTCTTCATAACCCTGAACGTACCACAGGCTCATCTGGCGGCAGGCTTCGTTGAGTACCCATTCGCCGATGGGAATGATCAACCCGGTTTTTTCCGCCAGTTCGATAAACGTCGCCGGCAGCAACAGCCCCTGTTGGGGGTGCTCCCAGCGCAGCAGGGCTTCGGCCCCGACCGGAATACCGCTGACCGCGTCGAACTTGGGTTGGTAGTAGAGCCGGAATTGCTCCTGCTCCACCGCATTGCGCAAGTCTTGCAGCAGCTGCAATTGCTTGCGCGCATTGGTGTTCATCGACACATCGAAGAAGCTGTAGCCGTTCTTGCCCATGCCCTTGGCGTGGTACATCGCGGCGTCGGCGTTCATCAACAGTTCCTGAGGGTTGTTGCCATTCCCCGGGAACATTGCAATGCCGACACTGGCGGAGATCTTCAGCTCATGCTCGGCCACCTGGAAGGCGCGGTTGATCAGGATCACCTGGCGTTCGGCAAGGCCCAGGGCATCGTCCGGCTGGGTCAGTTGCACCAGCAACACAAACTCGTCGCCGCCGATGCGCGCCAAGGTGTCCTGGCTGCGCAAGTCTTCGCGCAGGCGCAGGCCGACTTCGCGCAGCAATTGGTCACCCATATGGTGACCAAACGCATCGTTGACGGGCTTGAAGCCATCGAGGTCGATAAACATCAGCGCGAAACAGCCGCCCTGCTCTTTTACGGCCTGCATGGCTTGCTGAATGCGGTCCGCAAGCAACGTACGGTTGGGCAGGCCGGTGAGCATGTCATGCAGGGCCAGATGGGTCAGTTCCTGGTTGGCTTGGGTGAGGGAGTCGGCCAGCACCGCCGTACGTGCTTCCAGGCGTGCGTCGAGCAACGAGGTGAGCAAGGCGATAGCAAGTACCGCCAGGGTCGTGACCAATACCAGGTTATCCAGGCCCTTGCCGCTCAAGCCGTTCAGTGCGGCGCCGCAGAAACTCTCATCGGCAAAACGTGCTGCGGCCATGCCGGTGTAATGCATGCCGACGATGGCAAAGCCCATCACCACCGCCGCGCCACCCCGTAAAAGGCGTACGTACGGTGTGTTACGGCGCAGATTGTGGGCGATCCACAGCGCAGCGCCAGACGCGACCACCGCGATCAGCAGCGACGCGCCAAACAAGGTGGGGTCATAGTCGATGCCTGGGGTCATACGCATGGCGGCCATGCCGGTGTAATGCATGCACGCGATGCCAGTGCCCATGACCAGCGCGCCAAACCCCAGTTGCCAGGCGGGCAAACGCGGCTGGCTGATCAGCCACAAGGCAAAGCCGCTGGACAACACCGCGATCAATAACGAAAACGCCGTGATGCCCAGATCGAAGCCCAGGGCAAACGGCAAGCGCAGCGCCAGCATGCCGATGAAGTGCATCGACCACACCCCCACGCCCATCGCCATGGCGCCGCCGGCGATCCATAAATAAACGGCGCGGCCTTTGGCGGTAGCGATGCGACCGGACAGATCCAGTGCAGTGTAGGAAGCCAGGATCGCGACAAACAGCGAGATCACGACCAGCGAGGGTGAATAACTACCGATGAGCATGGGACTTCTCGTGCGCAGCGGGCCTGAGAAGCCCGTGCCAGGTGGCAAAGCGGGCGATTGTAGCGAGAATAATTCTTGAGCAGTTGATTAATTATCAGAGGGCCATTAGTGGCATTTTGACGTCAATCAACTGGCTGCACACCCCGCCAAAATCAGTCCTTCTCGGCAATCGGTGTCTGCCCGTCCCAACCACCGCCCAATGCCGCGATCAATTGCACACTGGCCACCAGGCGCGTCTGCAAAAGGGTCAACACCGTGCGCTCGTTGCTCAGTGCGGTCGCTTGCGTGGTGACCACATCCAGGTAGGCGATCAGACCCGCCTTGTACTGGTTCTGGGTCAGGCGCAACGACTCACGGGCGGCGTCGAGTGCTTCATTGCTGACCACCGCCTCGTCTTCCAGCACTTTGAGCTGCACCATGTAGTTTTCCACTTCACGGAACCCATCCAGCACGGTCTGGCGGTACTTGGCGACGGTCTCGTCGTAGCTGGCCACGGTGCGGTCGACTTCCGCCGAACGCTGGCCGCCGTCAAACAGGGTCATGGCCAGTTTTGGCCCCACCGACCAGAATCGGTTCGGCAGGCTGATCCAGTCGGCATAGGTGCTGCTGGAGTAACCACCGGCCAGGCTCAGGCTCAGGTCCGGGTAGTAGGCGGCCTTGGCCACGCCGATATTGGCGTTGGCGGCGATCACTGAGCGTTCGGCCGAGGCGATGTCCGGGCGGCGCTCCAGCAGTTGCGACGGCAGGCTCACGGGAATCTGCGGCAATGCCGGGATGTCCTTGCTCACCGCCAGGTTGAAGTTGGCCGGCGCCTCGCCGATCAACACGGCAATCGCGTTTTCCAGCTGGGCGCGCTGCCAGATGAGGTCGATCAGGCTGGCCTGGGTGGTCTTGAGCTGGGTTTGTGCCTGGGCTACCGCGTCCTTGCCGGAAACCCCGGCGCGGTACTGGTTTTCGGTCATTTGCAGGGAGCGCTGATAGGTCTCCAGCGTGGCTTGCAGCAAGCGCGTCTGTTCATCCATGACGCGCAGCTGGAGGTAACTTTGCACCAGTTCGGACTGCTGGCTCAGACGCATCGCCGCCAGGTCCGCCGAGCTGGCTTCAGCGCTGGCTTCGTTGGCTTCGAGGCCCCGGCGCAATTTGCCCCAGATATCCGCTTCCCAACTCACGCCCAACTGGGCATTGAGGGTGTCGCGAATACCGCTGCTGGAACTGCTCAGGCTGGCGTTACTGCTACCGGTGCCCTGGCTCGCGCGGGTTTTTCCGGCGCTCAGGTCAACGGTGGGGTAAAACGCGCCACGGGAGCTGCGCACCAGCGCCTGGGCCTGGCGAAAGCGCGCTTCGGCCTGGGCCACGGTTTGGTTGGACGTGTTCAGGCGCACCACCAGGTCATTGAGCTGGCGGTCGCCGTACAGCTCCCACCAGGCGCCACGGGCCAGGGAATCGCTGGGGGTGGCCTGGCGCCAGCCCTGGGCTTCCTTGAATTGCGCCGGTTCGATGACTTCAGGGCGCTTGTAGTCGGGGCCGACGGCGCAGGCGCTGAGCAGCACGCCGCACAGCACCAGGCTCGCCACACGGGAGCCGCGAAACAGGGCCAGTCGGGCAAAGGTTGAATCGGTCATAGCGCAGTGTCCAGGGCAGCATCGGTACGCACGCCGCGCCATTTGTTGAAGCGATGGCGCGCGCGGTCGAGATAGAGGTAGACCACCGGGGTGGTGTAAAGGGTCAGGACCTGGCTGAACACCAGGCCGCCGATAATCGTCAAGCCCAAGGGACGGCGCATTTCCGCACCATCGCCCGCGCCCAGCAGCAACGGCAAGGCGCCGAGAATGGCGGCCAGGGTGGTCATCAGGATCGGGCGCAAACGCAACAGGCAGGCGCTGCGGATCGATTCCAACGGGCCCAGGCCATCGTGGCGTTCCAGCTGCAAGGCCAGGTCGATCATCAGGATCGCGTTTTTCTTCACCACGCCGATCAGCAGGAACAGCCCCAGCAAGGAAATCAGGCTGAACTCGCCCCCGGTCAGGTAGATCGCGAGCATCGCGCCGACACCGGCCGACGGCAAGGTCGAGAGGATAGTCAGCGGGTGAATGTAGCTCTCATACAGAATGCCCAGCACCAAGTAAACCGCCACCAGCGCGCCGAGGATCATGAACGGCTGTCCCTTCTGCGTGGCGGCGAAGGCATCCGCAGTACCGGCCATCTTGGCGATCACGTCTTCCGGCAAGCCAACCTTGGCAATCGCCCGTTCGATGGCGGCCGTGCCCTGCTCCACCGTCACGCCGGGCGCCATGTCGAAGGCGATGTTTTCCGAGGCGAACTGGCCTTCGTGGCTGACGCGGTCGTCGGCCAGGCTGTTTTCATAATGGGCAATGGTCGACAACGGCACTCGCGCACCATCGGCCGTGATCACCTGCATCTGGTTGAGGGTGATCGGGTCCTGGGCGTATTTGGGATTGACCTCCATCACCACCTGGTACTGGTTAAGGCTGTCGTAGATGGTGGAAATCTGCCGCTGGCTGTAGGCGTTGTTGAGTACCGCCGTGACCATGTCCATGTCGATACCCAGGCGCTTGGCCTGGTCGCGGTCGACAATCAGCGTGACCTGCGCCGCGCCCCGACCTTCGCGGGCGTCGATGGCGGTGAGTTCCGGCAGCTCGCGCAAGGCCGCCACCACTTTCGGGTACCACAGGCGCAAGGCCGCCAGGTCGCCGCTTTGCAGGATGTAGGAATACTGCGCGCTGGTCTGGTCGCGGCTGCCGCCGAATTGCAGGTCCTGGTCAGCCATCAGGAACAACCGCCCGCCGGGCACCAGCGGCACGTCCTTGCGCAGGCGCTCGATCACCGCCTGGGCGGAAATCTTGCGCTCGCTGATGGGTTTAAGGCGCACCAGCATCACCGCATTGTTGGTGCCGTTGTTGCCGCCGATAAAGCCGGCCACGCTGAGTACCGCAGGGTCCTTGAGTACTGCCTTGCGGAAGGTTTCCATTTTCGGCTGCATCACGCTGAACGACAGGCCGTCATCACCGCGTACAAAACCGATCAACTGGCCGGTGTCTTGCTGGGGCATGAAGGTCTTCGGCACCACCACGTACAGCGCGACGTTCATGCCGATGGTCAGCAACAGGCTGAGCAAGGTCAGGCGCCGATGGCGCAGTACCCAGTCCAGGCTGGTGGCGTAGCCGGCGACCATGCGGTCGTTGACCTTCTGGCTCCAGCGCTGCAACCCGGTCATCTCGCCCTTCACATGCGGCTTGAGCCAGCGCGCACAGAGCATCGGAGTCAGGGTCAGCGAAACGATCAGCGACACAATGATCGCCGCCGACAAGGTGATGGAAAACTCGCGGAACAGGTTGGTGACGATCCCGCCCATGAACAGGATCGACAGGAACACCGCCACCAGCGACACGTTCATCGACAGCAAGGTAAAGCCGACTTCCTTGGCCCCCAGGTACGCCGCCTTCATCGGCGGCACGCCTTTGTCGATATGCCGGGAAATGTTCTCCAGCACCACGATGGCATCGTCCACCACCAGGCCGGTGGCCAGGATCAACGCCATCAACGAGAAGTTGTTCAGCGAGAACCCATACAGGTACATCACCGCAAAGGTGCCCACCAGCGACACCGGCACCGCCAGCGTAGGAATGAGTGAAGCGCGGAAGTTACCCAGGAACAGGTACACCACCAGGATCACCAGGCCTACGGCAATCAACAAGGTCATCTCGGCTTCATGCAACGTGGCGGTGATCACCGGCGAGCGGTCCATGGCCAGGCTCAGCTTGACGCTGGACGGCAGCACCGCCTGCAACGCCGGCAGCTGCGCCTTGATCTGCCGGACCGTCTCGATGATGTTGGCGCCAGACTGGCGGTTGATCACCAGTAGCACCGCGGGTTCGTTATTGAAGAAACCGCTGTTGTAGCGGTCTTCCACGCCGTCACTGATCTTGGCCACATCGCCCAGGCGCAGGGCCGCGCCGTTCTGATAGCGGATCAGCAGCGGCTCGTAGTCCTTGGCTTTTTCCAACTGATCGTTGGCCTGGATCTGCCAGTTGCGCTGGCTGTCTTCCAGGGAACCCTTGGGCCGACGCTGATTGGCGTTGGCGATGGTGTTGCGCACATCGTCGAGGGCCACGCCGTACTGGTCAAGGGCCTTGGGTTCGAGCTCGATGCGCACGGCGGGCAAGGAACTGCCGCCGATCTGCACTTCACCGACGCCGGGCACCTGGGACAGGCTCTGCGACAGAATGGTCGAGGCCAAATCGTACAGCTGGCCCTTCTGCAAGACGTCCGAGGTCAGCGACAGCACCATGATCGGCGCCTGGGACGGGTTGATCTTCTTGTAGGTCGGCATGCTGCGCATACCACTGGGCAGCAGGTTGCGTGAGGCATTGATCGCCGCCTGCACTTCCCGCGCCGCGCCGTTGATATCGCGGTCGGAGTCAAACGCCAGGATCACCCGCGTAGAGCCCTGGCTCGACGAGCTGCTCATGGTGGTGATGCCGGCAATCGCGCCGAACGAGCGCTCCAGCGGCGTCGCCACCGTGGATGCCATCACCTCAGGGCTGGCGCCGGGCAAGCTGGCCGACACCACGATCACCGGGAAGTCGATCTGCGGCAGCGGCGACACCGGCAACAGGTTGAAACTCACGCCGCCGAGCAACAGGATCGCCAGGCTCAGCAGCATGGTCGCGACTGGCCGACGGATGAAAGGTCCGGACAGGTTCATGACTCAACCGGCTCCAGGCTTTGCGGCTCTTTGCGCCAGCGGCGGCCCAGGCGATCGAAGTACAGGTAGATGACCGGCGTGGTGAACAGGGTCAACACCTGGCTCACCAGCAGGCCACCGACCATCACCAGGCCCAGGGGTTGGCGCAGTTCCGCGCCGGAACCGGTGGCCAGCATCAGCGGCACCGCGCCGAACAGTGCGGCCAGGGTGGTCATCAGGATCGGCCGGAAGCGCAGCAGCGCCGCCTGGTAGATCGCGGTCTGCGGGTCGAGGCCCTGGTTGCGTTCGGCGTCGAGGGCGAAGTCGATCATCATGATCGCGTTCTTCTTGACGATACCGATCAGCAAGATGATGCCGATGATCGCGATCATGCCCAGGTCATTGCCGCTGAGCAGCAACGCCAACAACGCTCCGACGGCTGCCGACGGCAAGGTCGAAAGAATGGTGATCGGGTGGATATAGCTCTCATAGAGCACACCCAGCACGATGTACATGGTGACCACCGCCGCCAGGATCAGCAGCAAGGTACTCGACAACGAGGCCTCGAAGGCCTGGGCCGCGCCCTGGAACTGAGTCTGCACGCCCACCGGCATGCCGATGTCTTTCTGGGTCTGGTTGATCAGCTCCACACCTTTGCCCAGCGCCACGCCGGGGGCCAGGTTGAACGACATCATCACCGCCGGGAACTGGCCGATGTGCGCAATCGCTAGTTGCGCCTGGCGCTGTTCCACACGGGCCAGGCTGGACAAGCGCACCTGCCCGCCGTCGGTGGTTTTCACGTGGATCTGGTTCAGCGCGTCCGGGCCGAGGGTTTCGCCGGACTGGGCCTGTAATACCACGCGGTACTGGCTGGCCTGAGTGTAGATAGTGGAAATCTGCCGCTGGCCGAAGGCGTCGTAGAGTGCGTCAGTGATGGTCGACACACTGACGCCCAGGCGCGACGCCGCGTCGCGGTCGATCACCAGGTACACCTGCAGGCCCTTGTCCTGCAGGTCGCTGGCGACATCGGTGAGTTCGGGCAATTGGCTCAACGCGTGGACCAGTTTGTCGCTCCACAGCGCCAGCAACTCGGCATCCGGCGACGACATGCTGAACTGGTACTGGGTGCGGCTCACGCGGTCTTCGATGGTCAGGTCCTGCACCGGCTGCATAAACAGGCGGATCCCCACCAGCTTGTCGATTTCCGGCTGCAAACGGGTGATCACCTGGGCCGCGCTGAGGTCACGCTGGCCGTGGGCCTTGAGGTTGATCAGCAAACGCCCGCTGTTGAGGGTGGCGTTGTCGCCGTCCACACCAATGTAGGAAGACAGGCTTTCCACCGCCGGATCGGCCAGGATGATCTTGGCCAATTCCTGCTGGCGCTGGCTCATGGCCGCGAAGGAGATCGACTGCGGCGCTTCGGAAATACCCTGGATCACACCGGTGTCCTGCACCGGGAAGAAGCCCTTGGGTACGATCAGGTACAGGAACACGGTGAGGCCCAAGGTGGCGATGGCCACCAGCAGGGTCAGCGGCTGGTGCTTGAGTACCCACTGCAGCATGCTGCCGTAACGCGCGATCAACCAATCGATCCAGGCGCCGCTGGCCTTGTAAAAGCGGCTTTGTTCCTCTTCCTTCGGCTCACGCTTGAGCAAACGCGCGCACATCATGGGCGTGAGGGTCAGGGACACCACCAGGGAAATCAGGATCGCCACCGCCAGGGTGATGGCGAACTCCCGGAACAGGCGCCCGACCACGTCGGCCATGAACAGCAGCGGAATCAGTACCGCGATCAGCGACAGCGTCAGGGAAATCAGGGTGAAGCCGATCTGCTTGGCGCCCTTGAGCGCGGCGGCCAGCGGGGTTTCGCCTTCTTCGATATAACGGGAAATGTTCTCCAGCATCACGATGGCATCGTCCACCACGAACCCGGTGGCGATGGTCAGGGCCATCAGCGTCAGATTGTTGATGGAGAACCCCGCCAGGTACATCACGCCGAACGTGCCCACCAGGGACAGCGGCACGGCGATGGACGGAATGATCGTGGCGCTGACCCGACGCAGGAACAGGAACGTCACCATCACCACCAGGGCAATGGCGATGAGCAATTCGTGCTGCACGTCCTTGACCGAGGCGCGGATGGTCTGGGTGCGGTCGGTGAGTACCGTCACGTCGAGGCCGGCTGGCAGGTTGTCGGTAATGCTTGGCAGCAAGGCCTTGATGCGGTCCACCACCTCGATCACGTTGGCGCCTGGCTGGCGCTGGATGTTCAGCAGCACGGCCTGGTTTTCGTTGGCCCAGGCGGCAAGGCGTTCGTTTTCGGCGCCGTCGACGATCTGGGCCACGTCTTTGAGGCGCAGCGGTGCGCCATTGTTGTAGGCGAGGATCAGTTCGGCGTATTGCTGGGGCGAGACCAACTGGTCGTTGGCGTCGAGCATCGACACGCGGGTGGGGCCGTCGAAGTTGCCCTTGGGCTGGTTGACGTTGGACGCGGCGATCAGGGTACGTACGTCCGACAGGTTCAAGCCGTTGGCCGCCAGGGCCTCGGGGTTGACCTTGATGCGCACGGCCTGGCGCTGGCCGCCCGCGATGCTGACCATGCCGACACCGCCGATCTGCGCGATTTTCTGCGCCATGCGCGTGTCGACCAGGTCATTGAGCTTGGGCAGCAGCATGGTCTTGGACGTGATTGCCAGGGTCAGCACCGGGGTATCCGCCGGGTTGACCTTGTTGTACACCGGCGGCGCCGGCAAATCCTTGGGCAACAGGTTGGTCGCGGCGTTGATCGCGGCCTGCACCTGCTGCTCGGCGACATCCATATTGATGTCGAGATTGAAACGCAAGGTCAGCACCGACGCACCGCCGGAACTGGTGGAGGCCATCTGCGTAAGGCCGGGCATTTGCCCGAATTGGCGCTCCAGCGGCGCGGTGACCGCACTGGTCATTACATCCGGGCTGGCGCCGGGGTACAGGGTCATCACGCGGATGGTCGGGTAATCCACCTGGGGCAACGCCGACACCGGCAACAGGCGGTACGCGATGATGCCGGCCAACACAATGGCCAGCATGCTCAGCGTGGTGGCGACCGGGCGAAGGATAAACAGCCGCGACAGGTTCATGAACCGACCTTTTGCGCCTTGCCGGCGGTGGTGCCGGTCTCCCCTTTCGCCGCTGGCTTGCCTTGCAGGTGTTCGGTCGGCGTGGTCGGCACTTCGCTGCTGTCATTGACCACTTCGATTTCGCTGCCGTCCTTCAAGCGGTCGGTGCCTTCCAGCACCACGCGGTCGCCGGCCTTGAGGCCTTCCTTGATCACGGTGTTGTCGCCATCGGTATCACCGACCACCAGCGGCTGCACCTTGACCTTCTTGTCGCCGTCGAGCACGTAGACAAAGGTGCCGGTGTTGCCGAACTGGATCGCCGCCGACGGCGCCAGCACCACGTTATGCAGGGTGTCGGCCAGCAGGTGCACATTGACGAACTGGTTGGGGAACAGCGCCTGGTCCTTGTTATCGAAACGCGCCTTGAACTTCAGGGTGCCGGTGGTGACGTCGATCTGGTTGTCCAGGCTCTGCAGCACGCCGACGGCCTGTTGCTTCACATCGCCACGGTCCCAGGCTTCCACGGGCAGTTTGTTGCCGGCGTGGTAGCGGGTGAGCACGGTTTCCAGGGTGTTTTCCGACAGGGTGAAGGCCACGCTGATCGGCTGGGTCTGGGTGATCACGGCCAGGAAAGTGGTGTCATTGGCGGCCACCAGGTTGCCCACGTCCACCTGACGCAGGCCGACACGGCCGCTGATAGGCGCACGGATCTTGGTGAATTCGAGGTTGAGCTTGGCGTCATCCACCGCGCCCTGGTTGGTCTTGACCGTGCCCTGGTATTGCAGGACCAGCGCTTCAGCGGTGTCCAGGGTCTGCTTGGCGATACTGTCCTGGGCGTACAGGTCGCGGTAACGCTGCACGTCGACCTGGGCATTTTTAAGCTGGGCCTGGTTTTGCATCAGCGTGCCCTGCGCCTGGAGCAAGGAGTTCTGATAGCTGCGCGGGTCGATTTCCGCGAGCAGGTCGCCAGCCTTGACCATCTGGCCTTCTTCGAAGGCGATCTTCACCAGTTCGCCGCCCACCCGGCTGCGCACATTGATGGTGTTGAGCGCGGTCACCGTGCCCAGCGCCTTGTAGTACACCGGGAACTCACCCAGCACCGCAGGCGCCACCCGCACTGGCACCGGCCCGGTGGAGCCACCGAAGCCCGGGCGCATCATCCCCGACTTGCCGGCGCGTCCGGCTGGCGCCTGCGCAGCATCCTTGTGGCTGCCGGGCCAGAATTTCCAGCACAGGCCGGCGACAACCACCAGCACAAGCAGGGCGAACAGCCAGCGGCGGGACTTACGGGGGGAGGATTGCATGGAGTGATCAACCATTGGGCGCGAGAGCTTCTTCTTTGGGAGGCTGAAAGATAAGCACTGGGGCGCATTTAGAAAAGCGCCTTTACCGGCTATTTACCTTGGGCTTACAACTTTTAACTTCTGACCTTAGTTCATCGACCGTTTCGCTAAGCATCTGAACCACAAATAAAAACGGCCTGGACTAGGCCAGGCCGCAATCATGCATCAAGCGTGTTACTGCAAAACGACAGTAACGTACCGAAACAGTTACTTCAAAACAGCCAGGGCTGCTTCGTAGTTCGGCTCTTGGCCGATTTCTGGCACCAGTTCGCTGTGCAGCACGTTGTTGTTCTCGTCCAGCACCACTACGGCGCGGGCGGTCAGGCCTTGCAGAGGGCCGTCGGCCAGCGAAACACCGTAGTCCACTGCGAAGTCGGCGTTGCGGAAGTCCGACAGGCTCAGCACGTTGTCCAGGCCTTCGGTGCCGCAGAAACGCTTCTGGGCAAACGGCAGGTCAGAGGAGATGCACAGCACCACGGTGTTGCTCAGGTCGTTGGCCTGGGCGTTGAACTTGCGTACCGAAGTGGCGCAGGTCGGGGTGTCAACGCTTGGGAAGATGTTCAGAACCTTGCGCTTGCCAGCGAAGGTTTCCAGGGACGCTTCCGAGAGGTCGACAGCCACAAGGCTGAACTCAGGAGCGGTGGAGCCGGTTTTCGGCAATTCGCCTTCAACCTGGACAGGGTTACCACGAAGGGTGACTTGAGCCATGAACGGAATCCTTATGCTGATTTGGGTTTAACGAATTCGAGAGGCCGAAGTTAACCACAAAGTACGTTGGCGACCTACCGCCAAACATAAATTGTCATGCCGTGGGTTATGGTTTAATTGTGCGCTTTGCGCCCTGCTCCTCAAGGAAAACGATGTCGATGAATGCCCCCGCCACCAAAGTCCTGGTCATTGGATACGTCTGGCCGGAACCCCGTTCCTCGGCCGCAGGCGGGCACATGATGCAAATCCTTGAGAGTTTTCTTACGCAAGGTTGGGACATCACCTTCAGCAGCCCCGCCACTATTGGCGAACACAAGGCCGACTTGCCTGCGCTGGGCATCGCCGAATGCGCCATCGAACTCAATAACAGCAGCTTCGACGACTTTATCCGCGAACTGGCCCCGGACATCGTGCTGTTCGACCGTTTCATGATGGAGGAACAGTTCGGCTGGCGCGTCGAGAAATGCTGCCCCAACGCCCTGCGCGTGCTGGAAACCTCCGACCTGCAAAGCCTGCGTGACGCCCGTCACCAACGGTTGAAGGATCACCTGAAGGCGCACCCCGACAGCGACGATTTCAGCGCACTGTTCTCCCCTGCGCTGCAGGCAGAGTTCCAGCTGATGGCCGAGACCGACCTGGCCAAACGCGAGATCGCGGCGATCTACCGCTGCGATATCAGCCTGATGATCTCGGATGTAGAAATCCGCCTGCTCACCGAACACTTCAAGGTGCCGGCCGCCCTGCTGCACTGGTGCCCGCTGATGCTGGAGCCACCGACCGAACCGTTCGCACCGTTTGAAGACCGCGCGCACTTCCTCAGCATCGGCAACTTCCGGCACGCACCCAATTGGGATGCGGTGTTATGGATGAAAAACAGCCTGTGGCCCTTGATTCGCCAGCAATTGCCCGGCGCTCAGTTGCACATCTATGGCGCCTATACGCCGCCCAAAGCCACCGCCTTGCACAACCCGGCCCAGGGCTTTCATGTGATGAACTGGGCCGAAGATGCCCTGCAAGTCATGACCGCCGCGCGTATCTGCCTGGCGCCCTTGCGGTTCGGCGCCGGCATCAAGGGCAAGCTGGCGGACGCGATGCTCTGTGGCACACCGAATATCACCACGCCCATCGGCGCCGAGGCCATGGGCGACGAGCAAACTTGGCCGGGCGTGATCGAACACAGCGCCCCGGCCCTGGCCGCCGCTGCGGTGGCGCTCTACCAGGACCGCGAACGCTGGACCCAGGCCCAGGAAAACGGTCGCCAACTGTTGGCCCGCCGCTATGCCCAGAACGTCCATGGCCCTGCGCTGGTGGCTTGCCTGGAACAGTGCCGCAGCACGCTAAATGCCCACCGACGCGATAACTTCACCGGCAGCATGCTGCGCCATCACGCGCATAAAAGTACGCAGTACATGTCGCAGTGGATCGAGGCGAAAAACCGCATCATATAAACACCCGTGCTGGCGAGGTCGCGCGCGACGGGGCATTATCCTACGCAGCAACCACAATAAAGCGACGGCAGCATGACCCGAGCAACGCGTATCACCGACCCTTCCTACGAGTTGATGGACGACCACAACGGCCTGTCCATCATCTATCGCCAGCACGGTTTTCCCTGCCCGCTGGTGCGCTGGCACTTCCACAAGGAATACGAGCTGCACCTGATCGTCGCCAGTTCCGGCAAGGTGTTTATCGGCGACTACATCGGCAACTTCTACCCGGAAAGCCTGTTCCTCACCGGCCCCAACCTGCCCCACAACTGGATCAGCCAGGTGGAGGAAGACGAGGTGGTGCCCAAGCGCGACATGCTGGTGAACTTCACCGATGAGTTGTTCGAGCACGGCAGCCACATTTTCGCTGAACTCAAGAGCCTGGCGCCGTTGTTGGAGCGTGCACACTACGGCATCGAATTTCGCTGCAAAAAAACCATCGCCCAGGCCATGACTTTGATGCAGCGCATCGAGGACGCCCAGGGCATGGCGCGCCTGGGGCATTTCTTTATCCTGCTGGAGGTACTGAGTGCCTGCGAGGATTACCAACTGCTGTCCGGGGTAACCACGCCACAGTTGGCGGACGAGCACAGCATCGACCGCACCAACCGCGCGGTGGACTACATTTTTGCGCATTACGCGCGGGAACTGTCCCTGGAAGAAGTGGCGGACTACTTGGGCATGAAGCCGACCTATTTCTCCCGCGTGTTCAAACAGGCCACCGGGCGCACTTTTATCGAGTTCGTCAATCGCCTGCGCATCAGTAAATCCTGCGAACTGCTGGCCGATGGCGACAAGGCCGTGACCGATGTGTGCTTTGAGTCAGGCTTCAACAATATTTCCAACTTCAATCGGCGCTTTCAGCAACTCAAGGGCATGACCCCTTCTCACTACCGACGCCTCGCCGTGCAACGCCTGACGGAGCAGAACCTGGCTTAAAGGTTTCAGCCGCAGTGTGACAGAGTGCAAAAAAGTATCAGTCCCAGTGTTCCCAAGGATTTGTCACATCACCATTTCAAGGCTGTAATCAACCGCACACTCTTCCAGCTGTCGTGGAAGACACAACAACAATAACTGTCCTTCTGTAGCCCTCTGGGCGCGGAAATGGAGTGCGCGATGAAGTTCACAGCAAAAGCACTGCTTGCTTGTACCTGCATGACCCTCAGCGCCGTCAGCCTTGGCGCGCAAACCCTGACCATTGCCACCGTCAATAACAGCGACATGATCCGCATGCAAAAGCTCTCGAAAACCTTCGAGTCCGAGCATCCGGAGATCAAGCTGAACTGGGTGGTGCTCGAAGAAAACGTCCTCCGCCAACGCCTGACCACCGACATCGCCACCCAGGGTGGGCAGTTCGACGTGTTGACCATCGGCATGTACGAAGCTGCACTGTGGGGCGCCAAGGGCTGGCTGGAGCCGATGAAGGACCTGCCGGCGTCCTACGACCTCGATGATGTGTTCCCTTCGGTGCGTGACGGTTTGTCCGTCAAGGGCTCGCTGTACGCCCTGCCGTTCTACGCTGAAAGCTCGATCACTTACTACCGCACCGACCTGTTCAAGGACGCCGGGCTGACCATGCCCGAGCATCCGACCTGGACCCAGATCGGCGAATTCGCCAGCAAACTCACCGACAAGACCAAAGAGCAATACGGCCTGTGCCTGCGCGGCAAAGCCGGTTGGGGCGAGAACATGGCGCTGATCACCACCCTTGCCAATGGCTATGGTGCGCGCTGGTTCGACGAAAAGTGGCAACCGGAATTCAACGGGCCTGAGTGGAAAGACGCGCTGAATTTCTACGTCGATAACATGAAGAAATCCGGCCCGCCGGGTGCTTCCAGCAACGGTTTCAACGAAAACCTGGCGCTGTTCAACAGCGGCAAGTGCGCGATTTGGGTCGATGCCAGCGTGGCCGGCTCGTTCGTCACCGACAAGACCCAGAGCAAAGTGGCTGACCATGTGGGCTTCACCTTTGCCCCGCACGAGAAGACCGATAAGGGTACTTCGTGGCTGTACTCCTGGAGCCTGGCGATCCCCACCAGTTCCAAGGCCAAGGACGCTGCCAAGGTGTTCACCAGCTGGGCGACTTCCAAGGAATACGGCGCATTGGTCGCCAAGACCGACGGCATCGCCAACGTACCGCCAGGCACGCGCAAGTCGACCTACAGCGACGAGTACATGAAGGCCGCGCCGTTTGCCAAGGTGACCCTGGAGTCGCTGAAAGTCGCGGACCCGACCAAGCCGACGCTCAAGCCGGTGCCGTATGTCGGTATCCAGTTGGTGACCATCCCTGAGTTCCAGGCGATTGGCACCCAGGTCGGCAAGTTCTTCTCGGGTGCGTTGACCGGTCAGCAGGCGGTAGATGCCGCACTGACTGCCGCGCAGACCACCACCGAGCGTGAAATGAAGCGGGCCGGGTATCCCAAATAACCCTGACTCACCCCCGTAATTGTGGGAACCCGCTTTAGGTGGGAGCCGGGCTTGCCCGCGATGTCGGACTGTCAGTTGATGAATCTGTGTACTGACACACCGTTATCGCAGGCAAGCCAGCTCCCACATGGACTGCACTCCGATTCTCGCTCTGTACTGGCCTTGAATACCATGAATACGACACCCAAAAACCGCCTGGCCAACCCCGGCTGGTTCCTTGTCAGCCCCTCGGTGGCCTTGCTGCTGCTGTGGATGATCGTGCCGCTGGGCATGACCCTGTACTTTTCGCTGATCCGCTACAACTTGCTCTACCCCGGCGAAAATCAATTCGTCGGGCTGGAAAACTTCACCTATTTCATCACCGATTCGGGCTTCCTGCCCGGCGCCACCAATACCTTGTTGCTGGTGGGCAGTGTGCTGCTGATCAGCGTGGTGTTCGGTGTGCTGATCAGCGCCCTGCTGGAGGCCAGTGAGTTCTTCGGCCGCGGCCTGGTGCGGGTGCTGCTGATTTCGCCGTTCTTCATCATGCCCACCGTCGGCGCGCTGATCTGGAAGAACCTGATTTTCCACCCGGTGTCAGGAATCCTGGCCGCCGTGTGGAAGTTCTTCGGCGCGGAACCCGTGGACTGGCTGGCGCACTACCCGTTGCTGTCGATCATCATCATTGTGTCGTGGCAGTGGCTGCCGTTCGCGATCCTGCTGCTGATGACCGCCATGCAGTCCCTCGACCAGGAACAAAAGGAAGCCGCGCGCCTGGACGGTGCCGGCGCCATCGCGATCTTCTGGCACCTGACCCTGCCGCACCTGGCCCGCCCGATTGCCGTGGTGGTGATGATCGAGACGATCTTTTTGCTCTCGGTGTTCGCCGAGATCTTCACCACCACCAACGGTGGCCCCGGCTACGCCTCGACCAACCTCGCCTACCTGATCTACAACCAGGCGCTGGTGCAGTTCGATGTGGGCATGGCCTCGGCCGGCGGCTTGATTGCCGTGGTCATCGCCAATATCGCGGCGATCATCCTGGTGCGGATGATCGGCAAAAACCTGACTGACAAGCCTTGAGGGCCGCGCCATGACGCTTCAACAATCCCGCCGCCTGCAAAGCCTGTTGCTCGGCACGTTGGCCTGGGCCATCGCGATCCTGATCTTCTTCCCGATCTTCTGGATGGTGCTGACCAGCTTCAAGACCGAAATCGATGCGTTCGCCACGCCGCCGCAGTTCATCTTCACGCCGACGCTGGAGAACTACCTGCACATCAACGAGCGCAGCAATTACTTCAGCTATGCGTGGAACTCGGTGCTGATTTCCTTCAGCGCAACGGCACTGTGCCTACTGATTTCGGTGCCGGCCGCCTACTCCATGGCCTTCTACGAAACCCAGCGCACCAAAGGCACGCTGCTGTGGATGCTGTCCACCAAGATGCTGCCGCCCGTGGGCGTGCTGATGCCGATCTACCTGTTGGCCAAGAGCTTTGGCCTGCTGGATACGCGCATTGCGTTGATCATCATCTACACCCTGATCAACCTGCCGATTGTGGTGTGGATGGTTTACACCTACTTCAAGGACATCCCCAAGGACATCCTCGAAGCCGCGCGCCTGGATGGCGCCACCCTCTGGCAGGAAATGGTCCGCGTGCTGCTGCCGATTGCCAAGGGCGGCCTGGCCTCCACCGTGTTGCTGTCGCTGATCCTGTGCTGGAACGAGGCGTTCTGGTCGCTGAACCTGACCTCGTCCGCCGCTGCGCCGTTGACTGCGCTGATCGCCTCCTACTCCAGCCCCGAAGGCTTGTTCTGGGCCAAATTGTCCGCCGTGTCGACCCTGGCCTGCGCGCCGATCCTGATCTTTGGCTGGATCAGCCAGAAACAGCTGGTGCGCGGTTTGTCCTTCGGCGCCGTCAAATAATAATTCCTAGCGGAGGCCCATCATGGCCAACCTGAAAATCAAGAATCTGCAAAAAGGCTTCGAAGGCTTTTCCATCATCAAGGGCATCGACCTGGAAGTGAACGACAAGGAATTCGTGGTCTTCGTCGGCCCGTCGGGCTGCGGTAAATCCACGCTGCTGCGCCTGATCGCGGGCCTGGAAGAAGTCAGCGAAGGCACTATCGAACTGGACGGTCGCGACATCACCGAAGTGACCCCGGCCAAGCGTGACCTGGCGATGGTGTTCCAGACCTACGCGCTGTACCCACACATGAGCGTGCGCAAGAACATGTCGTTTGCCCTGGACCTGGCCGGTGTCGACAAGAAGCTGGTGGAGAGCAAGGTCAGCGAAGCGGCGCGCATCCTGGAGCTGGGCCCGTTGCTGGAGCGCAAGCCCAAGCAGCTGTCCGGCGGCCAGCGCCAGCGTGTGGCCATCGGCCGCGCGATAGTGCGTAACCCGAAGATCTTCCTGTTCGACGAACCGCTGTCCAACCTCGACGCCGCCCTGCGTGTGCAGATGCGCCTGGAACTGGCGCGCCTGCATAAAGAGCTGCAAGCGACCATGATCTACGTGACCCACGACCAGGTGGAGGCGATGACCCTGGCCGACAAGGTCGTGGTGCTGAACAGCGGCCGTATCGAGCAAGTCGGCTCGCCGCTGGAGCTGTACCACCAGCCGGCCAACCTGTTCGTGGCAGGCTTCCTCGGCACGCCGAAGATGGGTTTCCTCAAGGGCAACGTTACCCGTGTTGAAAGCCAAAGCTGCGAAGTGCAGTTGGATGCAGGCACGCTGATCACCCTGCCACTGAGCGGTGCCACCTTGAGCGTGGGCAGCGCGGTGACCCTGGGCATTCGTCCGGAACACCTGGAAATCGCAGCGCCCGGCCAAACCACCCTGACCGTCACCGCCGACGTCGGCGAGCGCCTGGGCAGCGATACCTTCTGCCACGTCAACACCGCCAACGGCGAGCCGCTGACCATGCGGATCCGTGGCGACATGGCCAGCCAGTACGGCGAAACACTGCACCTGCACCTGGACCCGGCGCACTGCCATCTGTTCGACACCGACGGTGTTGCCGTGGCCCGCCCACTGCGCGCTGCCGCCTGATTTCGCGAGACTTTGCTGATGAAACTGAATAAACAGAACCTCACCCAGTTGGCGCCGCACGTGAAACTGCCCGCCTACGCGATTGCCAGCACCACGCAAGGCATCGCCCATATCGGCGTCGGCGGTTTCCATCGCGCGCATCAGGCCTATTACACCGACGCGCTGATGAACACCGGCGTTGGCCTGGACTGGAGCATCTGCGGTGTCGGCCTCCGTGCCGAAGACCGCAAGGCCCGCGACGACCTGGCCGGCCAGGACTACCTGTTCACCCTGTATGAGCTGGGCGATACCGACGACACCGAAGTGCGCGTGATCGGCTCGATCAGTGACATGCTGCTGGCCGAAGACGGCGCCCAGGCGCTGATCGACAAACTGGCCGACCCGGCGATCCGTATCGTCTCGCTGACCATCACCGAAGGCGGCTACTGCATCGACGACAGCAACGGCGAGTTCATGGCCCACCTGCCGCAGATCCAGCATGATCTGGCACACCCGAGCGCACCGAAGACCGTGTTCGGCTTCATCTGCGCCGCGCTGACCCAACGCCGCGCCGCCGGCACCCCGGCGTTTACCGTGATGTCCTGCGATAACCTGCCGCACAACGGCGCCGTGACGCGTAAAGCCCTGTTGGCGTTTGCCGCGTTGCACAACGCCGAGCTGCACGATTGGATCAAGGCCAATGTGAGCTTTCCAAATGCCATGGTCGACCGCATCACGCCGATGACCAGCACCGCGCACCGCCTGCAACTGCATGATGACCACGGCATCGACGATGCCTGGCCGGTGGTGTGCGAACCTTTTGTGCAGTGGGTGCTGGAAGACAAGTTCGTCAACGGTCGCCCGGCCTGGGAACAGGTCGGCGTGCAGTTCACCGACGACGTCACGCCCTATGAAGAAATGAAGATCGGCCTGCTCAACGGCAGCCACCTGGCGCTGACCTACCTGGGGTTTCTCAAGGGTTATCGGTTTGTGCACGAGACCATGAACGACCCGGTGTTTGTCGCCTACATGCGCGCCTACATGGACCTGGACGTCACGCCAAACCTGGCGCCGGTGCCGGGCATCGACCTGACGGACTACAAGCAGACGCTGGTGGACCGCTTCTCCAACCAGGCAATTGCCGACCAGCTGGAACGCGTGTGCTCGGATGGCTCGTCGAAGTTTCCCAAGTTCACCGTGCCGACCATCAACCGCCTGATCGCCGATGGGCGCGAGACCGAGCGCGCGGCGTTGGTCGTGGCGGCGTGGGCGCTGTACTTGAAGGGGGTGGACGAGAATGGGGTGAGCTACACCCTCCCGGATCCGCGTGCAGCGTTTTGCCAGGGGCTGGTGAGTGATGATGCGTTGATCAGCCAACGTTTGCTGGGGGTGGAAGAGATTTTTGGCAAGGCTATTCCCAATTCGCCCGAGTTTGTGTCAGCGTTCGAGCGGTGCTACAGGAGCCTGCAGGAAGTGGGTGTCAGCAGGACCCTGGAACGGTTACTCGCCAACATCCATTGAAGGCCCTCCCCATGACCCAGCAAAACCTGTTTCTCGGCATCGACTGCGGCACCCAAGGCACCAAGGCCATCGTCCTCGACGCCACGAGCGGCAAGGTGCTGGGCCTGGGCGCTGCGGCGCACACGCTGATCAGCGGCGCCAATGGCCGGCGCGAGCAGCACACCCAGGAATGGCTGGACGCCTTTACCGAAGCCACCCACCGCGCCCTGCAACAGGCCGGCGTGGACGGCCAGGACATCCTCGGCATCGGCGTGTCCGGCCAGCAACATGGTTTGGTGCTGCTGGATGACCAGGGCCAGGTACTGCGCCCGGCCAAACTGTGGTGCGACACCGAGACCACGCCCGAGAACGACCGACTCTTGCAGCGCCTGGGTGGCGAAAGCGGCTCCCTGGAACGCCTCGGCGTGGCCATTGCACCGGGCTACACCGTGTCCAAGCTGCTGTGGACCCGCGAACAGCACCCGGACATCTTTATGCGCATCGCGCATATCCTGCTGCCCCACGACTACCTCAACTACTGGCTCACCGGCCGCGCCGTCGCGGAATACGGCGATGCGTCGGGCACCGGCTACTTCAACGTGCGCAGCCGTGAGTGGGATGTGGCGCTGCTCAGGCACATTGATCCGAGCGGTCGTCTTGAAAAGGCCCTGCCACAGCTGATTGAGGCCGATCAGAGCGTCGGCACCGTTCTTCCGGCGATTGCCGAACGGCTGGGCATCAACCCTAACGCCATCGTCTCCAGTGGCGGTGGCGACAACATGATGGGCGCCATCGGCACCGGCAACATTGCCCCTGGCGTGATCACCATGAGCCTGGGCTCGTCGGGCACTGTGTATGCGTTTGCCGACCAGCCCAATGTGAGCCCGCAGGCGTCGGTCGCGACGTTTTGCTCGTCCAGCGGTGGCTGGTTGCCGTTGATCTGCACCATGAACCTGACCAACGCCACCGGGGTGATCCGCGAGTTGTTCGACCTCGACCTGGCCGCATTCAACGCCCTGGTCGAACAAGCGCCGATTGGCGCGGACGGCGTGAGCATGTTGCCGTTCCTCAACGGCGAACGTGTGCCCGCCCTGCCCCACGCTACCGGCAGCCTGCACGGCCTGACCATGACCAACCTGACCCGCGCCAACCTGTGCCGCGCGGTGGTCGAAGGCACCACCTTCGGCCTGCGCTACGGCCTCGACCTGCTGCGCCAGACCGGCCTGCAAAGCCAGAGCATCCGCTTGATCGGCGGCGGTTCGAAAAGCCCGGTCTGGCGGCAGATGGTCGCCGATATCATGAACACCGAAGTGGTCTGCACCGAACAAAGTGAAGCCGCCGCCCTGGGCGCGGCGATCCAGGCGGCGTGGAGCCAGTCCGGCGAGTCGCTGGCCAGCCTGTGCGACAAATGTGTGAGCGTCGACCCGGCCAGCCGTACGCTGCCGGTGGCGGCCAGCGTCAGCGCGTATCAACACGCCTACGAGCGCTATCAGCAACTTGTGGCAACCCTTTAAGAGCGAACGACTATGTATCTGGTGTGTGGTGAAGCGCTGTTTGATTTTTTCAGCGAGGAAGATGCCAGCGGGCAGGCGTCCAAGGTCAATTACAAGGCGATTGCCGGTGGTTCGCCGTTCAACGTCGCGGTCGGCTTGCGCCGCCTGGGTGTCGAGGCGGGCTTGTTCGGTGGGCTGTCCACCGACTTCCTCGGCCGCCGCTTGTTGCAGGTGCTCAAGGATGAAGGCGTGAGCGAGCAGTTCCTGGTGGAATTCGCCGCGCCGACCACCTTGTCGATGGTCGCCGTGGGCGCCAATGGCTCACCGCAGTACAACTTCCGGGGTGAAGGCTGCGCCGACCGACTGCTGGATGTCGCTCACCTGCCCGAGCTGAGTGATGATATCCGTGGCCTGCATATCGGCTCGTTCTCCCTGGTGGTGCAACCCATCGGCGACACCCTGCTGAACCTGGTCAAGCGCGAAAGCGGCAAGCGCCTGATCAGCCTGGACCCCAACGTGCGGCTCAACCCGCAGCCGGATATCCAGCGGTGGCGCGACCGTGTGGCAGAACTGGTCAAGCATGCCGACCTGATCAAGGTCAGCGACGAAGACCTGCACCTGCTCTATCCCGAGCAGTCGCCGGAAAGCGTGCTGCAGGGCTGGCTGCAACACCGTTGCCAATTGGTGTTCCTCACCCGTGGCGGCGACGGCGCCAGTGTATTCAGCCGCCAACATGGCCACTGGTCTGCACCGGCAGTCAAGGTGGTGATGGCCGATACCGTGGGGGCTGGCGACACCTTCCAGGCGGCGTTGATTGCCTGGTTGACCGAGCAGCAGTTGGACTCAGTGGACGGCCTGCAACAACTCACCCGTGCGCAGATCGACACCATGCTCGGCTTCGCCATCCGCGCCGCCGCACTGACCTGCACCAAGACCGGCCCCGACCTGCCCTATCGCGAGCAGCTTGGATGAAGGTTTTGTCAGCCAGCTAAAAATTAATCGATGGTTAATCCCGCACGCCGACAGTGAAGTTGTACCCACTTGTTGCGGAGAACCACCATGAAACTGCGCACTCTCGTACTCGGCAGCGCCTTGGCGCTGGCCGCAGTATCAGGCCTGGCCCAGGCCGACGACCAAGGCGCCGCTGTCAAACCCGTGCCTTACCAATACGGCATGCCGATGAACATCGACAAGGTCCTGGCCATGAACGAAACGCCCACCGATGAATGCAAAGTCATCAAGGCGGATATCAAGTTCCTGGATAAGGCAGGCAAGGTTGAGGACGTGAGCTATCGGAAAATGTCGGAAGCCTGCGACTTTCAGAACTGAGCCGTAAGCCGTCAGACGATACAGCGGGAATCAACCCCGTAAACATGTAGGACTTTTCTCAAAAACCCCAATTTAATCAATGGTTAAGCTTGGGAGCCAACAGTGGCTTCGACCGCACCTTCATGGCCATCGCTGAAGGTGCGGCCGCCGACTCATCACGCTGATGAACCGGACCACTGACGGAGAAACCTCATGAAAATGCGCAACGTATTCTTGCTCGGCTGCACCCTCGCCCTCACCACCGTATCGGCCATGGCCCAGGCTGAATCCAAGCCGGTGCCCTATCGGTACGGCATGCCCATGGACATCCAGAAAGTGATTGCCATGACCGAACCTGATACCCGTGAATGCAAGGTCATCAAGGCCGAGATCAAGTTTTTGGACAAGGCCGGTGAAGTGCAGCACGTGAGCTACAAGAAGTTATCCGAGGCCTGTTTGTTCCAGAACTGAACATGATGTTGATTAAGGGCGGCGTAACGCGTCAGCACGCGGTATCCTTTTGCACCTGTTAACCGTGCCGAAAGGATTCGCCATGCCGCTGCGCTTTCATACGCTCGCCCTCTTTACCGCCGTGCTCTGTTTTGCCCTGGCGCTGATATGGGGCCTGCGCCCCGAATGGATGCTATGGCTGTGGAGCGTGGAATATTCAAATGCCACGGGCCTGGTGGCTCGGCGTAACGCCGCACTGTTCCTGGCTATCGGCGTGATGTTCTTCCGCGCACGCCACGCCCCACCTTCCGACACACGACGCGCCATGACCAGCGGTTTTGCCATTGGCTGTTGGGTGCTGGCGGTACTGGGGTTCAGTGAGTGGATAAACGGCAATGCCGGACCCGGCATCCTGCTGGCAGTGGCAACGGAAACCGTATTGGGCCTGGCGTTTATCCAGGCCCACAGATCTTCGGTCATCCAACCCCAGGCATCTACCTAGTAGTAGCCGCGCCCTCCCACTCTTTGCAGGGCGGGTGCATGGCTGTGCTTGAGGTCTTCACGCAACCCGGTGATCAGGTTGCAAATGGCTCGACTGCTGTCGAGTTTGTCCGCGTTGATTCCTTTGACTTCCAAATCCACCCGGTCACGGTCACGGTCGTCGTAGACCTTGATCGTCAACGAAGCATCTTCGGCTTTGGTGCATTCGCACCGTTTGGGCAGGAAACTTCCTTCAATAATGCTGCGAAGTTCTAATTCCGAAAGCATGGTCAACCTCTCCTTTCTTGAGACTGCCAACAGA
Organism: Pseudomonas sp. DWP3-1-3b3; assembly: GCF_049896305.1. Classification (NCBI taxonomy): domain Bacteria; kingdom Pseudomonadati; phylum Pseudomonadota; class Gammaproteobacteria; order Pseudomonadales; family Pseudomonadaceae; genus Pseudomonas; species Pseudomonas sp. DWP3-1-3b3. Next base: position 48,703 of record NZ_JAFCUA010000019.1, read on the forward strand.
TTTTTATGTGTCCGACGAGCGCTCGCTCGTCGCGCCTTGCCGACCCTGGAAGACGCTTACAACACCCAAGCCTACTCGGCAAAATCAACCTTCGTTGTAACTTTTCCTCATAAGGCGAAGGCTGGGTTATATATGTAAATTAGCCTTGTTTAAATCGTCGTCGAACCGCTGCGATGAAACGTTTAACTCTAGGCCTCAACGGCAACGGCGCCTTGCGCAGCCACCCTTTCAGCAACATGTCGCAAACTATCAAAGTTGATGTTCGCGCCTGAATTGATCGCCACCAGCGTCTTGCCGCGCAACTGATGACAGGCGACATACTTGCGAACCCCCGCCACCGCCAAGGCACCGGAAGGTTCGGTGATCGAGCGGGTATCGTCGTAGATCAGCTTGATCGCGCTGCACAATTCATCGTTGCTGACAGTGATGACGTCATCCACCCAGTCCCGGCAGATTTCAAACCCGTAGGCGCCGACTTGCGCCACCGCCGTGCCGTCGGCAAACCCGTCCACGCTGGGCAGCACCACGCGTTCACCGGCCCGCAGCGCCGCCAGTAGACAACTGGAGCCCTCAGGCTCGACGCCAATGATGCGCACCTCGGGCCGCAGGTATTTGACGTAGGCAGCGATCCCGGCGATCAGGCCACCCCCACCCACCGGCACGAAGATCGCGTCCAGGGGCCCTTGTTGCTGGCGCAGGATTTCCATGGCCACGGTGCCTTGTCCGGCGATCACCTCCGGATCGTCGAAGGGCGAGACAAAGGTGCAACCTGAGGTTTCGGCCAGTTGCAACGCGTGGGCCAAGGCAAAGGGGAAGCTCGCGCCGTGCAGGACCGCTTCAGCGCCACGGGAGCGTACGCCGAGCACTTTCAACTCGGGCGTGGTGCTGGGCATGACGATCCGCGCCTGGATCCCCAACTCCCGCGCCGCCAACGCCACGCCCTGGGCATGATTGCCCGCCGATGCGGTGACCACGCCGCGCGCCTTTTGCTCGTCGCTCAACTGCACCAGTTTGTTGTAGGCGCCACGGATCTTGAAAGAGAACGTCGGTTGCAGGTCTTCGCGCTTGAGCAGCAGTTGATTGCCCAACAATGCCGACAGCGCCGGTGCCGCCTGCAACGGCGTGCGCACTGCCAGGTCGTAGACCGGCGCGGCGAGGATCTTCTTTACATAGTGCTCAAGCAAGCCTGTGTCAGCGGTAGGGGGACAGGTGCTCATGGGTATCTCCTGGCTTCTTGTTCGGGGCCCGGGAGACGGAAAAACAAAACCCGCCTCTAGGGCGGGTTTGGGTACAGCCGTGCGCTATCCCGCCAAATGAGGAATGGCGGTAATAATGCTTGGCTGGCTGCGAAAGGCTTGAAAGGTCATGTCACGAAATTAACCGCCCGTGACTGGACTCGTCAACAAAAGGTTTACTCAAAGCATACGAAACGTATACGCTTTGTATATCAACCCTGCACAGTGAACCCCATGGGCATCGTCAAGATCACCGACCAACTGCACGAACAACTGCGCCTGGCCAGCGCCGCGATGGACCGTTCCATCAACGCCCAGGCCGAGTTCTGGATCAAGATCGGCCTGCTCGCCGAGCTCAATCCCCACCTGCCCTACAACGAGCTGATCAACAAGCTGTTGCTGGACAAGCCCGATCTGATCCGGGGGCGCAGTTGATGATCAAGACTGCCGCCCAACTGGCCGTGATGCGTGAAGCCGGGCGCCTGCTGGCCCAGGTGTTCACGATGCTCGACGGCTTTGTCGCCGCCGGCCGTTCCACCCTGGAGCTGGACACCGCCGTCGAAGCCTTCATCCGCAACGACCTCAAGGCCCGCCCCGCCAGCCTGGGCCAGTACGACTACCCCTTCTCCATCAACACTTCGATCAACGAGGTGGTGTGCCATGGCATGCCCAGCGCCAAGGACATCCTAAAGGACGGCGACATTATCAACATCGACATCACCCTGGAAAAAGGTGGCTTTATTGCCGACTCCAGCAAGATGTACATGATCGGCAGCGTCGCGCCCAAGGCCCAGCGCCTGGTCGAGAAAACCTTCGAAGCGATGTGGGCCGGCATCCGCCAAGTCAAGCCCGGCGCACGGTTGGGCGATATCGGCCACGCGATCCAGAGCCATGCGCAGTCCAACGGCTACAGTGTGGTCCGCGAATACTGCGGCCACGGTATCGGCCGGCAGATGCATGAAGAGCCGCAAATCCTGCACTTCGGCCGCCCCGGCACCGGCTTGGAACTGCGCGAAGGCATGGTGTTTACCGTGGAGCCGATGCTCAACCAGGGCAGTTCGAAAGTGCGCAGCCTGAAGGATGGCTGGACAGTGGTGACCAAGGACAACAGCCTGTCGGCACAGTGGGAACATACCGTGGCGGTGACGGCGGATGGGTTTGAAGTGCTGACCCTGCAACCTTCCTACAGGGTTTAAACGACATTGGCGCCGCCCGCTATCCGCTTCAGCCCCACTACCATCAAAGCAGCCCCAAGCCCCATCGCCGCCAGAAACAATGGATACGACACCCACCACGGCGTCCCCGCCGTCATCATGCTGAACTCCGACATGCCGCCGATGCTCGCAATCAGGTTGAGCGGCAGGAACACCACGTTGATCAAGGTGAGCTTGCGCAACAGGTTGTTCATGCTGTTGTTCATCAGGTTGCCGCGGGCGTCGATCAACCCGGAAAACACGTTGGAATAGATCTCCGCCTGTTTGTAGCACTGGTGGTTCTCGATGATCAGGTCGTCGATCAGCGCCAATATCTGCGAACTGAAATGCTCCTTTTCCGCGTGGTTGCGCAGCCGTGACAGCACCGCGCCGTTGCTGTGCAGCGCGTTGATGTAATAGATCAGGCTTTCGCTGAGGCTGAACATCTGCATCAGGTGGTGGTTGCTCATCGACGCATTGAACTGCTGCTGCAATTCCCGCGCGACCAGCTTGATCACCTTGAGGTGGCCCAGGTAGTGATGGATGTTATTGAGCAGCAAGTCGAGCAACACATCCAGCGGCGTGTGCAGCGGGCGGCGTTTGCCGAGGCCGGTCAGCGGAGTTTCGTCGGTGGCGATCACCAGCAGGCGGCCGGGTGAAAACAGCAGGCCGCAGGACGACACCTCGAACACCAGGTTGCCGCCACCGGAGTAGTTTTCCGGGCGTTTCCAGATCAGGAACAGATTGTCCGGGTGAAACTCGATGCGTGAGACTTCGTCGGGGTCCAGCGCAGAGGCCAGGGCGTGTTCGTCCAGCTTATGGTGGTCGCGCAGCCACTCGCGCTCGGCCAGGTCAGGGTTGTTGAACAACTGGATCGGGGCATCGTCACGCTCCCCACTGTGCAGCTTGCCATCGATCAGTTCGAAACGCTGGATCATCGCCGGGTCACCAGACCTGGCCCTGACGCTTCAACTCCAGGCGCCTCACGAACTCCTCCAGCACCAAACCGTATAAGTCGTCCTGCAAGTAGGCATCTTCGATACCCGCGTCCAGGTTGGGGTTGTCGTTGACTTCGATCACCACCACCTTGTCGCCGGACTGCTTGAGGTCGACGCCGTAGAGGCCATCGCCGATCAGGTTGGCGGTCTTCACGGCCAGTTCCACCACCGCCTTGGGCGCCTCGTGGACCGCCAGGGTGCGGCATTCACCGTTGATGGCCTGGCCGATGGCCTTGTGGTTGTAGATCTGCCAATGCCCTTTGGACATAAAGTACTGGCAGGCAAAGATCGGCTTGCGGTTGAGCACGCCGATGCGCCAGTCGTACTCGGTGTAGAAAAACTCCTGGGCCAGCAACAGCACCGAATGCTCGAACAACTCGGCAGTGGCCTTGAGCAAGGCTTCCTGGCTTTCGACCTTGATCACGCCACGGGAAAAACAGCCGTCGGGGATCTTCAGCACCAGCGGGAACCCCAGGCGCTCGCCGACCCGTTCAAAGTCTTCCGGTCGTTCCTTGTACAGAATCTCCGTGGCGGGCATGCCCAGTTGGTGACTGTTGAGCAGGTCGGTAAGGTAAACCTTGTTGGTGCAGCGCAGGATCGACGCCGGGTCGTCCATCACCACTAGGCCTTCGCTTTCGGCTTTCTTGGCGAATCGGTAGGTGTGGTTGTCGACGCTGGTGGTCTCGCGGATCAGCAAGGCGTCGTATTCGGCCAGGCGTGAATAATCCTTGCGTTCGATCAATTCCACATCGATGCCCAGGCCCTTGCCGACGCGGATGAAATTATCCAGGGCCTTGGCGTTGGACGGCGGCAATTGCTCTTGAGGGTCGTGCAAGATGGCCAGGTCGTAACGGGCCAGGCGACGTGAACGTGGCTGGCGCCAGATCTTGCGGCTGAAGTTATCCAGGGCGTGGGCGAATTGGTCTTCCTGATCGTCGCGTAACTTATGCAATACGCCGGATTTAACGCCTTCTATATGCCAACCGTTATTCTTCTTGAACTCCACTAACAGGATCGGACACGGAAAGGCCTCAAACAACTGACGGGCCAAATCCTGTAACGGCTCTATATTGGTCCGGCCAAAATAAAGTGTCAGGGTGAAGCCTTCGGTATTGCTGTAAAGGTGATGACTCAAGGCTTTATCGAGGGTTTTATCCAGGTCGTCCAGGGCCAGGCCGTACAACGACTTCTTCGTCAGTTCGCTGATGGTGCGCACCGACGGAATCACCTTGTGCCCACGGGCTTCAGCCAGCAGCGAGCAGTAATAACCGTGCCCCAGGTACTTGTAGCTGCGGCACAGGTTGATCACCTGTACGCGTTTGCCAGTCTCGTTTTCGCGGGTCTGCTCCAGGTATTCCTGGGCAGTGACGATGTCTTCGCTGGGGAAGTAGGAGGCCCAGTCTTCCTTGCGCTCGACAATGATCACGACTTGACTGTTGCCTTTCGGTGGTGCGGAAAAATAACCTTTATTGGTTATTGTCGCCGCGAGAGTTTGCTCGGATACTTCACGCCAATGACCTTGTACCGCCGACATAATATTTGATCCGCTTTAGAGAACTCGACCTTTTCTATTAAGCACGATCTTTTAGAGAAGTCCCGTTTCGTTACGCAACTTTTACGGCGGTCATATGGCTCTTTGCTTTCGCGTTGCAACCCTCTTGGATGTGTCTGAATTACTGGCCTTGGAACAGCACTGCTTCATCACCGACAGGCTGTCACGGCGCAGTTTCCAGTGGATGATCAGCCGCGCCCACGGCGAGTTGCTGGTGGCGGAAAATGACGGGCAATTGCTCGGTTATGCGCTGGTGCTGTTTCGCCGTGGCACTTCGTTGGCGCGTCTGTATTCCGTCGCCATTGCCGAACCTGCGCGTGGCATGGGGTTGGGTAGACAGTTGCTGAGCCGCGTTGAAGCTAGCGCCGTGGCACAGGGTTGCAATCGCCTACGCCTGGAAGTGCGCACCGACAACCCTGGCGCTCTCAGCCTCTATGAGCGCAACGGTTATCGGCGCTTTGCCCTGATCGACGCCTATTACGAAGACCACACCGCAGCACTGCGCCTGGAAAAAAAACTGCTCACGCCACCTGTTTGATCCCCGCCTTGGCTTCCAACTCTCGCACCAGCGGCAACACACGTTTGCCGAAGTACTCGACTTCTTCCTGAAAATGCAGAAAGCCCGCCAGCACCAAGTCCACCCCCACCGCCTTGAGCGCGACGATGCGCTCGGCAATCTGCTGGGGCGTACCGATCAGGTTGGTCTTGAAGCCATCGTTGTACTGCACCAAGTCTTCAAAGCTCGATTTGGCCCAGTTGCCCTCGCCTTCCGGTGACGCCTTGCCCGCTTGCCTGGCCGCATCACCAAAGGCGTTCACCGCCTCCGGATCGGCCTTGTCAATGATCTCTGCCAGCACGGCGCGGGCTTCTTCCTCGGTGTCGCGAGCGATCACAAAGGCGTTGACGCCGACTTTGACCGAATGGTTGTTCGCCGCCGCCTTGGCGCGGATGTCATCGACCTGGGCCTTGATGCCTTCCGGGGTGTTGCCGTTGGTGAAGTACCAATCCGACACGCGCGCCGCCATATCCCGCGCGGCCCGCGAGCTACCGCCCTGGAACACCTCCGGCTGGCCCAGTGGCTTGGGCTTGAGGGTGTAGTTATTGAAGCGGTAAAAGTCGCCCTTGAAGGTGAAGTCGTCCTGGGTCCAGATGCCTTTGAGGGCCCGGATGAACTCTTCGGAACGGCGATAACGCTCATCGTGCTCCAGCCAGTGTTCGCCGATGGCCTGGAACTCGCCCTTGAACCAGCCGCTGACGATATTCACTGCGATACGGCCGTTGGTGAGCTGGTCGATAGTCGCCAGTTGCTTGGCCGCCAACGCCGGTTGCCAGGGGCCTGGCAGGATCGCGGCGATCACCTTGAGCGTGGTGGTCGCGGCCAGCAGCGCATGGCTGAACGCCACGGACTCATGCTGATTTTCGGCACCGTAGCCGGCGGTGAAGCGGATCTGGGTGAGGCCGTATTCGAAGCCGGCGGCTTCCGCCAATTGCGCCAGTTTGCGGTTGTAGTCGATGCCCCAGTGGGTGCGTTGTTCGATCTTGCTGACCACCAACCCACCGCTGACGTTGGGCACCCAGTAGGCAAATTTCACGGCTTGCTGGCTCATCTCGCGTTACCTCGCACAAAAGGGATGTACTGAGGGCTTGAGCAGCAAGCGTGCCAGGCCGTGGAAACGCACGGGCCATGGGCGTTGCACGCAAGACCGTAGGTCGGCGTCGATGTCGCAGAGCATGCGGGTTTGTCGATCCGCTGTTGCCAGGGCAACAGTGGCTGAACGCTTCAGCCCATGAATACGGGTGCCGATACCCGGCACGGAGTGTGCAATCCCCCTTGCATTGATCACTGCCCAGGAACCTTGCCCATGACCGAACAACACGTCATCAACCCCCTGTCCACCGGTGTCGACTACCCGACACTGGCTGCGCGCTTCCGTCCGATTTTCCAACGCATCGCCGACGGTGCCGTAGAGCGCGAACAGTCCCGCATCCTGCCCCATGAACCGATCCAGTGGCTCAAGGAGGCCGGTTTTGGCGCGGTGCGCGTGCCGGTGGAATATCGCGGCGGTGGTGCTTCCCTGCCGCAATTGTTCGAACTGCTGATCGAACTGGCCGAAGCCGACTCCAACGTGCCCCAGGCCCTGCGCGGGCACTTCGCATTTGCCGAAGACCGCCTGAACGCGCCGCCCAGTGCTGGCCGGGATCTGTGGTTCAAGCGGTTCGTGGACGGCGATATCGTCGGCTGCGCCTGGACCGAGATTGGCAATGTGGCCATTGGCGATGTGGTCACCCAGGTCAGCCCTGACGGCGACCGCTGGAAGCTCAACGGAGAGAAGTTCTACAGCACTGGCAGCATCTTCGCCGACTGGATCGACGTGTATGCCCAGCGCAGTGACACCGGTGGCGATGTGATCGCCGCGACCCGCGCCCGCCAGCCGGGGGTGGTGCACAGTGATGATTGGGACGGCTTTGGCCAGCGCACTACCGGCAGTGGTACGTCGCGTTTTACCGACGCGGTGGTGGACGCGGAAAACGTCATCGACTTTGCCAGCCGGTTTAAATACCAGACGGCGTTCTATCAGTTGGTGTTGCTCGCCAGTTTGGCGGGGATTGGGCGTGCGGCCTTGCGCGATGTGGCGCATCAGGTGCGCAGCCGTAAGCGCATCTACAGTCATGGCAATGCGGCGCATGTGAGCCAGGATGCGCAGGTTCTACAGGTGGTGGGGGAAGTGGCTGCGCTGGTGTATGCCGCTGAGGCGAGTGCGTTGAAGGCGACGCTGCCGGCGCAACGGGCGTATGTGGCGCGGTTTGGGGGGGATGATGCGGTGGAGCGCGAGGCCAATGTGGCGGCCGAGATTGAGTCGGCTACGGCGCAGGTGGTGGTGTCGGGGTTGATTCAGCGGGCTACCAGTGAGTTGTTTAATGCGCTGGGGGCTTCGGATGTGCGGCAGGGGAAGGCGCTGGATCGGCATTGGCGGAATGCGCGGACGGTGTCGTCGCATAATCCGGTGATTTATAAGGCGCGGATTGTGGGGGATTGGGTGGTTAATGGGGTGGAGCCGCCGTTTGTTTGGCAGATTGGGAATGGGCGGGGTTGAGATTGGGTTTTTGAGGGCATATCCGTTGCTGCGGTAACGGCTGAGATTGGTTCCGCCCTTACGGCGGGTCACTTTGGAAAAGAGCCCCAAAGTAACCAAAGGGCTCTTGCCCCAACACTCGGCACCTCGCTTAGGCTCGGTGTGCCCGTAATCCGACAGTGATTTGGGGGGCCGCCGCCACGCGCCATCCATGGCGCGGGGCGGCTAAACCGGCATCCCTGCCGGTTTACCCCCCAAATCCCTGTCGAATTCCGGCCAGCGTGTTTAACGGGGCGCCTAAGATCAAAATCAAAAGCACAGCGGCCTGACAGCCGGCTTGAGTGGTGTGAAGCAAAGGCAAAAGCAAACGCGGTCTCTGTAGGAGCTGGGGGGACGCCTAGTCCTTGCCTGCGATGGTCTTCAACGATGACGCGGGGAATCAGACAAAACGCGGCGGTCTCACGTTTTTCGCCGGCAAGCCGGCTCCTACAGCGGACTGCGTATCCACGATGCGAAGCGAGTCGCTCTTGCTTTTGATCTGAGGCGCCCCGTCAAACACGCTGGCCGAACGCAGGCTTGAATCCGTGGGTAACCCGGCAGGACGCCGGGTTAGCCGCGCTGGGCCAAGGATGGCCCATCGCGGCGGCCCACGGACTCAAGCCGGAGTGAGGGCATGCCGAGCCTAGGCGAGGCAC
>NZ_JAFCUA010000019.1:57455-63725 GCF_049896305.1 Pseudomonas sp. DWP3-1-3b3
TTGAATCCGTGGGTAACCCGGCAGGACGCCGGGTTAGCCGCGCTGGGCCAAGGATGGCCCATCGCGGCGGCCCACGGACTCAAGCCGGAGTGAGGGCATGCCGAGCCTAGGCGAGGCACCGAGTGTTGGGGCGAAGACCTTTTGGTTACTTTTGGGGCGTTTGCCAAAAGTGACCCGCTGTAAGAGCGGAACCATAGGTAGCCGTTACCGAAGCAACGGATATGTACACAAAACAACACAACACACCATCCCCCATCACCCCGACAACGGAATCACCCTCAACGCCCTAACCGACTTATAAGAAAAACTCGAATAAATCTCCTTGACGCAAGGCAACGTCTGCAACACCTCCCGTGCAAACTCCCCAAACGACTCCAGATCCTTCGCCACCACTTCCAACAAAAAATCATAGCGCCCGGACACGTTATGACACGCCACAATCTCCGGAATCTCCAACAACCGCTGCTCAAACGCTCGAGCAATTTCCTGGGTGTGACTCTCCATCATGATGCTGACAAACGCCGTCACCCCATACCCCAATGCCTTGGGCGAAAGAATCGCCTGATACCCACTGATCACCCCGCTCTCTTCCAGGTTGCGCACACGCCGCCAGCACGGCGAGGTCGTCAAGGAAACGCGGTCGGCCAATTCAGCCACCGTGAGACGGGCATTGCCCTGCAACGCGTTTAAAAGTGCTTTATCGGTGCGATCCAGACTGACAGGCATAACGTGCCTCTATTCATTATTTTTATGAGGTTTTCATCCAAAAACATAGGAACCAGCAGCAAATATTGCAAAGTTCATCTCTGGTTATGAGCATAGCATTGTAGGAAATAAGGAGCGTCCGACATGAACAATAAACACAATGCATTCGGCTTTTCCACCCGCGCCATCCACCACGGCTATGACCCAAAAGACCACCACGGCGCACTCGTCCCGCCGATTTACCTGTCAGCCACCTTTGCGTTCCCAACCGCTGAATACGGCGCCGCCTGTTTTGCCGGCGAAGCGAGCGGCCACTTCTATACACGTATTTCCAACCCGACCCTGGCGCTGCTGGAATCACGCATGGCCACCTTGGAAAATGGTGAAGCTGCCGTGGCGTTCAGCTCAGGCATGGGTGCGATTGCCGCGACGTTCTGGACCCTGCTGCGCCCCGGTGATGAGGTGATCGTCAGCCAGACCCTGTACGGCTGCACCTTTGCCCTGCTGCACCATGGCATCGGTGAATTCGGTATCAAAGTGCGGCATGTCGACCTCACCGACCTCGAAGCCCTGCAAGCCGCTCTCAGCCCCGCCACCCGCATGATCTATTGTGAAACCCCGGCCAATCCCAACCTGCGACTGGTGGACATCGCCGCCGTAGCCGCCCTCGCCCACCAGCAGCCAAATGTCACCCTGGTCGTCGACAACACCTACTGCACACCCTACCTGCAACGCCCCCTCGACCTGGGCGCCGATGTGGTGGTGCACTCGGCCACCAAGTACCTCAGCGGCCACGGCGATATCACCGCAGGCATCGCCGTGAGCAGCCAGGCCCTGGCCCAGCGCATTCGCCTGCAAGGCCTCAAGGACCTGACCGGCGCAGTGATGTCGCCACAGGACGCCTCGCTGTTGATGCGCGGCCTCAAGACCCTGGCGCTGCGCATGGATCGTCATTGCAGCAACGCCCAGGCGGTGGCCGAAGCCCTGCAGGCGCACCCGGCCGTGCAGTGGGTGACATACCCAGGGTTGCGTTCTTTCCCGCAATACGAATTGGCGACACAGCAGATGAAACTGCCAGGCGGCATGATTGCCTTCGAACTCAAGGGCGGCATCGAAACCGGTCGGCGTTTCATGAATGCACTCAAGCTGTTCACCCGTGCGGTCAGCCTGGGTGACGCGGAGTCACTGGCCCAGCACCCGGCGAGCATGACCCATTCCACCTACACCCCGCAGGAGCGTGCGGCGCACGGGATCAGCGAAGGGTTGGTGCGCTTGTCGGTCGGGCTTGAGGACGTGGCCGATCTGCTGGCGGACGTGCAGCAGGCACTGGCCAAATGCACACGTACGGTGACGCGTGCTTCTAAGCCTGTAAGTGTTTAATCCGTTTTTTTAAGATTGGATCCCCTTCCCGTCGCCAGGCTGTACTAGCATAGGTTCCGGCGGGAAGGACTATCACGGTAGGTTATTCGCATTGGCTTGCATCTTAATCCCCGTCGCTATAAGGCCGAATACCTGCACGCCTCATGGACGAAATGATGAACTCACAGCTGTTCCCTCATATTGGCAAAGTCATCGCCAGCACCGGCAGCCGCCATTTCCCACGCATGCTGCATGACCTGATCCTCACCCAACTGGCAGTGGACGCCACCCATATCACGCAATTGCAGGTCAGCGCCGACGGGCAAACCCGCCGCAAGATCAGCCCGGTCTACACCGATTCGGTGGAAGCGTTGGGCGACGAACAACCCGCCGCGCAATTGCACCTCACCCGCCGCAAGGATGACGTGCGCTACGTGTTGTCGGTGTATCGCTCGCACCAGTCCGAAAGCTTTTCGCCCCAGGAGCGCAGCATATTGCAGGACTTCTCCACCTTGTTGCTGCCCATGGTGGAAAAGCACATCGCCGCGATCCAACCGTGCCGCCAGGACAGCGACCCGGTGGTGCCGGAAAACCAGGGCCTCGAAACCCTGCGCAGGCGCATTGAAGAACGCTTGGTGCAGTCTGGACTGACCTTGTCCAACCGTGAGCTTGAGGTGTGCGTGGGCCTGTTGGCCGGGCGCACGGCGCCGGAGCTGGCGGAGCAGTTGGCGTTGAAGGTCAACACCATCGAGAGCTACCTCAAGCGCGCGTCGATCAAGCTGGGGATCAGCGGGCGACATTCGCTGTTGCGGTGGATGTATGCCACTGAGGACACGCTCTCGTAAAAAAATACTGCAGAAGCCGGCTTGCCGGCTCCTGCAGCGGGTTGCTCAATCTCTGGCAAGCGCCTCGATCGGGTCCAGGCGCGCCGCATTCCTGGCCGGCACAAAGCCGAACACAATACCGATCAACGTCGAACAGGCAAACGCCGTGATGATCGAACCCAGGGAAAACACCATCTCCCATTCCTTCACAAACAACGAAAACAGAAAGCCCAGGGCGTAGGACAGCGAGATCCCGATCAGCCCGCCGATCAAACACACCATCACCGCCTCCACCAGGAACTGCTGGCGGATATCCGACTGCCGCGCCCCCACCGCCATGCGAATGCCGATCTCGCGGGTACGCTCGGTGACGGACACCAGCATGATATTCATCACGCCAATGCCCCCCACCAGCAACGAAATCACCGCGATCAACGACAGCAGCAACGCCAGGGAGCGACTGGTTTTCTGCACCGTCTGCATGATGCTGTCGAGGTTGTTGGTGAAAAAATCCTTGGTGCCGTGGCGTTGCAGCATGAGCTTGTTGACGTTGTCTTCCACCACCTTACTTGGCTGGCCGTCCTTGATACGCACCGTGATGCTGTCCAGATGGCGCTGCCCGAGCAAGCGCCCCGCCGCTGTTTCATAGGGCACCCACACGTTCAACGCCTTGCTGGCGGCGAACATGTTCTTATTGTCCGCGGTAACCCCGATCACGGTACACGGCAGGTTGCCCACCAGGATCACCTGACCCAGCGGGTCAACGTTCGGGCCGAACAATCGATGACGGGTGTTGTGGTCGATCACCACCACCTGGGCCTGGCGCCGCGCATCGCTTTCGCTGAAGGCGATACCGGCTTCGAGCTTGAGTCCCTTCACTTTGAAGTAGCGGTCACTCACCCCATTCACCTGCGCATCCAGGTCGATATTGCCAAAGCGCAGCAACAGGTTGCGGCCCACCACCGGCGTGGCGCTGTCGACGTAATACAGCTGGTTCAACGCGTCCACGTCCGATGGCATCAAGGTCTCGATGGCCGAGGCGCGACTGTCGCCAAAACTGGTGCCGGAAAAGATATCGATGGTGTTGCTGCCAATCGCCTGGATGTCCTTGAGCACATAACGCTTGGCGCCTTCGCCGATGGCCGAGATCGACACCACCGAAGTGATACCGATAACGATACCGAGCATGGTCAACAAGGTGCGCATGCGGTGAGACACCAGCGCGACCCAGGCCATGTTGAAGGCCTCCTTGAACAACCCCAGGCTCGCCACCAAGCGCCGGGCGCCGCTGCGCTTTGGCTCGATAGGTGTGTCGCTGGGCAACTCCAGGCCAGCACTGTCATTGGCCTTATCGCTGACAATCTCGCCATCGCTCACCTCGACGATACGCTGCGCATTCGCCGCAACCTTGGGGTCGTGGGTGACGATAATCACCGTGTGCCCCGCCGCGTGCAGCTCGGCGAGGATACGCATCACCTCTTTGCCGCTGTGAGTGTCAAGGGCGCCAGTGGGTTCGTCGGCGAGGATCACTTCGCCGCCGTTCATCAACGCGCGGGCGATACTCACCCGTTGCTGTTGGCCACCGGAGAGCTGGCTGGGGCGATGTTTGGTGTGGCCGGACAGGCCCAGCCGCGCGAGCAACTCCCGTGCACGGCTGTGCCGCTGGGTTTCCGGTGTGCCGGCGTAGATCGCTGGCATTTCCACGTTGTGCAAGGCACTCAGGTGCGCCAGCAAGTGGTAGCGCTGGAAGATAAAACCGAAGTAATCGCGGCGCAGCTCGGCCAGTTGCTCATCCCCGAGGGAACGGGTTTCGATGCCGTTGATCTTGTAGCTGCCGGCCGTGGCGTAATCCAGGCCGCCGAGGATGTTCATCAGGGTGGATTTACCGGAGCCCGAAGCGCCAATGATCGCGACCATTTCCCCGGCATGGATCGTCAGGTCGATGCCCTTGAGCGCGATAAATTCGCGCTCGCCGGCCATGAAGCTGCGGGTGATGCCCTTGAGTTCCAGCAGTGGCTGAGTCATCCGTCAGTTCCCCGCCACAGCCGGCGTGGCGTCACCGATCACCACGTTGTCGCCTTCGGCAATGCCTTCGAGGATCTGCACCTTCACATTGTTATTGATCCCGGTCTTCACCTCCCGCGACACCGCCTTGCCCTTCGCGTCCAGCACCCGCACCGAGTAACTGCCGTCGTTGTTGCGCGCCCCCAGCGCCGCCACCGGCACCATCAGCGCGGCCTCGGCAGTGTCGAGCACGATACGTACCTGGGCGGTCATGGCGATGCGCAGGCGGTGGTCGGGGTTGGGTACGTCGAACAGTGCGTTGTAGAACACCGCCGTGTTCTGCTTCGGCGTGCCGGCTGTCTGGGTTTCCAGGAAGTTCTGCGGCGCCGGTTCCGTGCCGCGCAGCTTGGCGTAGTAACGCTTGTCGGCCTCGCCGAGGATGGTGAAGTACACCTGCTGGCCGGGGCTGATGTGAATCACATCCGCCTCGGAGACCTGGGCCTTGACGGTCATGGTGTCCAGGTCCGCCAGCTTGAGCAGTACCGGCGCCAGTTGGTTGGCGATCACGGTCTGGCCTTCCTGGGTGACGATGCCCACTACATCACCGTCGATGGGCGCGACGATGCGGGTGTAGGCCAGGTTGACTTTGGCGGTGTCGATCTGGATGTGGGCGCTTTTGATTTGCGCGTCCAGAGACAAGAGGTTGGCCTGTTGCACCTGGAAGGTAGATTCGGCGTCTTCGAAGTCCTGACGGGAGACCGATTCGTCAATCTGCAGGCCTTTGTAGCGTTCGTACACGGACTTGGCCTGCTTGAGCTGGGCGGCGGTGGCGCGGCGTTGGGCCTGGAGGTTTTCTTCGTCGACCTGGGCTTTGCGCAGGGTGTTTTGCAGGATCAATGGGTCGATTTCGGCTAGCCATTGGCCCTTTTTGACCTTGTCGCCGACTTTGACTTTGAGGGATTTCAGTTGGCCAGAGACTTGGGCGCCGACGTCGACCTGTTTGATGCCTTCGAGCAGGCCGGTGGCGAGCACGGCGTTTTCGATGTTGCCGCGTTCGGCGGTGGCGGTGAGGTATTGCGGTGCGTCGGCGGGGGACTGGACCGTGTAGATGATCAAGCCTATGGCGATGGCCAGTGTGGCGAGCATTCCTAGTTTGCGTAGCGTTGGCTTTTGCATAGATGACCTTTGATCGAGAACATATCCGTTACTTGAGTAACGGCCACTATTGGTTCCGCTCTTACAGCGGGTCACTTTTGAAAAGCGCAAAAGTAACCAAAACGCTCTTGCCCCAACACTCGGTGCCTCGCCTAGGCTCGGCATGCCCTCACTCCGGCTTGAATCCGTGGGCCGCCGCGATGGGCCATCCTTGGCCCAGCGC
>NZ_JAFCUA010000020.1:0-35927 GCF_049896305.1 Pseudomonas sp. DWP3-1-3b3
GCTTATGAAAAATCAGAGCGAATACCAGCCGAATTTAAGGTTGCAGGGTTCCCCTGCAACATAGAATCTCCCACATTTGATCTGGTTGTCAATTCAAAAACGTGCAATCAGACCCAGTGATGGATCGGCCACCCAGCCTGTTCCGCGTGGGCACGTAACACCGGATCCGGATTCACCACCTGCGGATGATCCACCTTCAGCAACAACGGCAAGTCATTGCGCGAATCCGAATAGAAATACGCACCCTCCAACGACTCGCCTTCCTGCTCCAGCCATTCCATCAGCCGCGTGATCTTACCTTCGCGATAGGTCAGTACACCGACCGTGCGCCCGCTGTACACACCATGGCTGACTTCAAGGTTGATCCCCAGCACTTCATCAATCCCGATCCGCGCCGCAATCGGCGTGACCAAGTGCGTGCCCGACGCCGAGATCACCAGGATCCGGTCGCCATTGGCGCGGTGACGGGCGATGGTCTTGGTGGCATCGCTGTAGATCAGCGGCTCGATCACGTCCTCGACCCAGGGCTCCACCAGATGTTCGATTTCCTCCGGCGTGCGGCCAATCATCGGCTCCAGGCTGAAGTCCATGAAGTCTTCCATCTTCAGTTGGCCCTGGCTGTAGGCGTCCATCAGTTCGTGGTTCTTGCGCATGAACGACTCAGGGTCGACCCAACCCAGGCGGCCCATCTGCTCGCTCCACAGGGTGGCGCAGTCACCGTGGATGAGGGTGTCGTCCAGATCAAAAATTACCAATGCCATCGGTCACGCTCTCTCAATCAATCGTTGCATCAGGCTACTTCACACAGGGCGCTGGGGTCGATGGAAAGTGCCAGGCGTTGCCCCTCGGGGTACAGATCGTCAGCCGAACGGTTGAGCACATCCACCACCAACTCCACGCCGCGCGCTTCGATGCGGTAGCGAATCACGTTGCCCAAAAGGCTGTGGCTGCGCACCAGGGCGTCCAGGTCGCCATCGCGGCTCAGTTCGATGGCCTCCGGGCGAATGGCAATGCGGCTGTTGATCGGGCGTTGCAGCAATTGGCTGGCCTTGTCGGCGTCCAACAGATTGTAGTTGCCGATAAAGCCAGCGGCGAACACGTCGACCGGCGCGGTGTAGAGGGTCTCGGCATCGCCGCTCTGCACGATCTTGCCCTGGTTCATCAGGAAGATCCGGTCGGACATGGTCAGCGCTTCTTCCTGGTCATGGGTCACGAAGATCGTGGTCAGCCCCAGCTCGCGCTGGATCTGGCGGATCTGCTCGCGCAGGTGCTTGCGAATCCGTGCATCCAGCGCAGACAGCGGCTCATCCAGCAACAACAAACGTGGACGGGTGACCAGGGAGCGGGCGAGGGCCACGCGCTGGCACTGGCCGCCGGACATCTGGTGCGGGTAACGACCGGCGAGGTCTTTGAGCTCTACCAGTTGCAGCACTTCCTGCACGCGTTTGTGGCTGTCGTCGGCGTTGACCTTTTGCATGCGCAGGCCGAACGCGACGTTCTGCTCCACGGTCATGTTGGGGAACAGTGCATAGCTCTGGAACACCATGCCGATGTGACGTTTCTGCGGGCTCAATGGGACGATGTCCTGCCCATCCAGCAGAATTTTCCCACTGTCCACCGAGGTCAGGCCGGCGATGCACCGCAGCAGTGTGGATTTGCCGCAACCGGACGGACCGAGCAGGGTGACGAACTCACCCTTGGCGATCTCGCAGTTGATATCACTGAACACCGGAGTGCCGGCGTAGCCTTTTTGCAGGTGTTGGACGCTGACGAAGCTCATTGGCTTTTGTCCTTGTTCAAGATGTTGGCGGCCCAGGTCAGCACCAGCACAAAGAAGAAATAGGAAATCACGACGGCACTGGTGAAATGGCCGCTGCTGTTGCGCATGTTGTTCAGGTACACCTGCAGGGTCTCGTAGCGGGTGCCCACCAGGATGTTGGCGAACACGAACTCACCGAACAGGAACGAGAACGACAGCAGCAACGCCACCATCAAGCCTTTGCGCAGGTTCGGCAGCACCACCAGGATCGCCGCCTGCCAGGTGCTGGCGCCGAGCAGTTGCGAGGCGTCCATCAAGTCGCGCAGGTTGATGGCTTGCAGGTTGTTGGTGATCGCCCGGTACATGAACGGCAGCGCGACGGTGAAGTAGCAGCCGATCAAAATCCACGGCGTGCCGACCATCGCCATCGGCCCGGAGCCATACAGCTGCAGCAAACCCACCGACGACACCACCGGTGGCACCGCGAAGGGCAGCAGGATCAGGATGTTCATCAGCGCATCGAGCTTGGGGAAGTGGTAGTGCACCACAAACAGCAGCGGCAAAATCAGCACCACCGACAGGATCAGCGCGCCGACACACACCAGCAACGACTGCCCGAAGGCCATCAAAAAGCGCGGGTCGCTCCATAGCTGCACGTACCACTTCACCGTGAAGCCGGCGGGCAGGATGGTCGCTGACCAACTGCTGGCAATGGAGTAGACGAAGGTGCCCACCAACGGCAGCACCAGGATTGCAAACAACAGCCACACCACCACCCGATGGTAGAGGGAGGCCGGGCCGGCTTCAGCGCGAGACATGGTAGCTCCTCTTGAGCAGCAGTTGATGGACCACGGTGACCACGGTCATCAGCGCCACCAGCACCACGGCCAGGGCGCTGGCCATGTTCGGGTCGAGGGATACATCACCGGAAACCAGCCCGGCGATACGGATCGGCAGCACGTTGAAGTTACCGGTGGTCAAGGCGTACACCGTGGCGTAGGCGCCCAAGGCGTTGGCCAGCAGAATCACGAACGTACCGAGCAGGGCCGGGGTGAGCACGGGCAGGCCGATATGCCGCCAGAACTGCCAGCCATTCGCGCCGAGCAGTGCAGCCGACTCACGCCAGTCTTCGCGCAACGCATCGAAGGCCGGGTACAGCAGCAACACGCCCAGGGGAATCTGGAAGTAGGTATAGAGGATGATCAAGCCGGTCTTCGAATACAGATTGAAGTCCTGAATGATCCCTGCCTGCTTGAGCATGATCGTGATGCTGCCGTTGAAACCCAGCAGAATGATGAACGCGAAGGCCAAGGGCACGCCGGCAAAGTTGCTGGTCATATTGGCGAAAGCAGTGACGAAATTGCGCAGCGGCGAATCCACCCGGCGCAACGAATAGCTGCCCAGCGTGGCGATGATGATGCCGAAGATGCTGGAGTAGAAGCTGATCTCCAAACTGAACTGGATGGCTTGCAGGTAGAACTTCGAGCTGAAGATACGTACGAAGTTTTCCACGCCCCAACCGGCCTCTTCGGTCTGCAGGCTGTTGATCAGCACCCAAACCAGCGGGGCGATTTCGAACACGATAAAGAACAGTGCGAAGGGCACCAGGCACAGCAGCGCCAGCCATTTGCCACGGATCATTTCAACAGCTCCTGGCAGACAGGTTTGTCGTGGGGCACGCCCAGCAACTCGCAGACGGTGCCGCAGAGGTCGGTCTGTTTCGGCATGGCGTTGGGGTTCAGGCTGAAGGCATTGCCGAGGACAAACAGCGGCACTTCGCGCTCTTCCGGCAACAGGCCGTTGTGGGATCGGTCGTTGTTCATGCCGTGGTCGGCGGTCACCAGCACTTGGTATCCGGCGTCGAGCCAGGCTTGCAGGTAATCGGCCAGGATAATGTCGGCCGAGCGTGCGCTGTTGCGGTATTGCGGGGTGTCGAGGCCGTGCTTGTGGCCGGCGTCGTCGATGTTCATCGGGTGCACCACCAGGAAGTTCGGCGCGTGTTTGAGGCGCAGGCTTTCGGCGTCGGCAAACAGGTGGGAATCCGGGTAGTGGTCATTCCAGTAGAAATGCCCGTGCTGGATCGCCAGTGACTTGTCGTCGGTATGACGGTCGCGGGCGGCGAGGAAGGGCGTGCGGTTGTACAACTCG
The DNA here is from genome assembly GCF_049896305.1 of Pseudomonas sp. DWP3-1-3b3. Classification (NCBI taxonomy): domain Bacteria; kingdom Pseudomonadati; phylum Pseudomonadota; class Gammaproteobacteria; order Pseudomonadales; family Pseudomonadaceae; genus Pseudomonas; species Pseudomonas sp. DWP3-1-3b3. The sequence continues at coordinate 3,908 of NZ_JAFCUA010000020.1, forward strand.
CTGACCCAATGGTAAGCCGCCGCTGCCGTGGTCAAGCCGGCGTCGGTGGCGTAATGGAAAATGCTGCGCTGGTTGGACAGGCGCGAGACGTTGTTGTGCACGATGCCGCTCTGGATCGGAGGCACGCCGGTGAGGATGCACTCATACAGCGGGCGGGACAGCGCGGGCAGTTCACATGCCAGTTTGTAGAGGGCTGCGCGTCCTGCGCCGACATAGGCCTGCAAGTGCCCCATGGCGTGCCTCGCAACCTCGAAGTTCAGGCCGTCGAGCACGACAAGGATGACGTTGTGCTTCATGGGGGCTGGGGCTCCGCAACAGTAGGTTTGACTCAATTTCATTGGATGAGCGGGGTCAAAAGTGTGGGAGCGGGCTTGCTCGCGAAAGCGGTGTGTCAGGCGATGAATCAGTTGACTGAACCAACGCATTCGCGAGCAAGCCCGCTCCCACATTGGATCTCCAGTGGAGCTCCAATGCGGGTGGCGGACTTACTTCATCTCTACGATGACTTGCTCATTCCACAGCTGAGGCAGCTTTTTGGAAGTCGCTTCCCAAGCATCCGCATCCTTGATCGGCTGCGGGTTGGCTTTGGTGTACTGCTCGCCCGGGATCAGGTTCTTGGCGATATCGGCCGGCAGTTTCAGGTCGGTTTCAGCGCGGATCGGACGCGCATTGCCTTTCGCCAGGTTGAGTTGGCCGGCGTCGCTGAAGATGTATTCGCGGGTCAGCTTCGCGGCGTTCGGGTGCTTGGCGTATTTGTTGATGATGGTGGTGTAGCCGGATTTCACCGAGCCGTCCGATGGGATCAGCACCACGTAGTCATCCGGGTTGGCCATCTTCGCCTTGTAGCTCAGGCCGTTGAAGTCCCAGACCACGCCCACTTCGACTTCGCCTTTTTCCATGGTGGCGATGGTCGGGTTGGACAGCGAGAGGCGGCCTTGCTGGGCGATCTTGGTGAAAAATTGCAGGCCGGGGGCGATGTTCTTTTCGTCGCCTTTATTGGCGATGGCGGCTGCCAGTACACCGTTGGCCGCTTGCGCTGCGGTGCTCACGTCACCGATGGAGACCTTGTACTTGCCGTTTTGCAGCTCAGCCCAGCTGGTCGGCACTTCAGAGCCGTGCAGCAGCTTCTTGTTGACGATAAACGCGATGGTGCCGGTGTACGCCAAGGCCCAGTGGCCGTCTTTGTCTTTAGCCCAATCCGGAACCTGGGCCCAGGTTGACGGTTTGTACGGCTGGGTGACGTCCTGCTTCACCGCAATCGGACCGAACGCTGCGCCCACGTCACCGATGTCGGCGCTGGCGTTGTCTTTCTCAGCCTTGAACTTGGCGATTTCCTGGGCCGAGCTCATGTCGGTGTCGATGTGCTTGAGGCCGTAGGTCTTGGCCAGGTCTTCCCAGGTGCCTTTCCAGTTGGCCCAGTCATCGGGCATGCCGACGCTGTTGACGGCGCCTTCTGCCTTTGCGGCAGCTTCCAGGGTTTTTAGATCGGTATCAGCGGCCATGGCGGCGGTGCACATGGCAATGGTCGAGCCTAACAGTGATGCCAGGAAAAGCTGTTTCATCCGAAGCTCCTTTGGGCGTTTTCAACGCTGCGTTTTTATCGACGTTTGCGGTGGTGTTGGTCTAGGTCAGCAATACCTGAGCCAATCTAGGCTCGATGGATGACAGTTTCATGTCGATGTCGTTTTTAAATCGCTGATGTCGTTTGTCGCAGAGTTAGCGTAGACCATGCCCAAGTGCCCGCATTGATTGGACTTGGCCGATGTATTGCAGGGTGTGCTAAGGGCGATGGATACGGACTGTCATCTGTCGGTCATCTGTAATGCCTAGGCTGGCAAGCTTGAGTGCTGGCCGGTTTACCCAGCGGTTTGTGCACCGGATCGGTGCTGGTCTAGTCCAGATAGGTAACGTTGATGCGTGATGAGGCAATCAAGGCGGTGACATCCATTGGCCTGGCGCTGCAAGAGCAGATCGACCACGGTTTGTTGCCGCCTGCCAGCAAACTGCCCGCCGAGCGCAAGCTCAGCGAGTTGTTTGGTACCACCCGGATTACGGTGCGGGAAGCCTTGTTACAACTTGAGGCGCAGGGCCAGATCTATCGCGAGGAGCGGCGTGGTTGGTTTGTCTCACCGCCACGGCTGGCGTACAACCTGATGCAACGCAGCCACTTTCACGCCATGGTCAGCGACCAGGGGCGGGTTGCTTCTACGGAAGTCATCTCTGCACGCCTGCAACCGGCCTCGGCGGCGGTGTGTGCGTGGTTGCAGTTGCCCGCGCTGTCCAGTGTGATCCAGATCTGCCGGGGACGGCGGATTGATGGGCGCTTGGTGCTGTATGTGGAGCACTACCTGAACCCGCAGTATTTTCCGGGGATCCTGGCATGTGATTTGAATCAGTCGATGACGGAGTTGTACGCGCGCAAGTACGACCTGCACTACGGGCGCGTGCGCTTTGAAATCGTGCCGACCTCACTGCCGGTGGAAGCCGCCGCCGCGTTGCGCGTGTCGGTGGGCAGCCCGGGCTTGCGGATCGCCCGGGTCAATTATGACCAGCACCAGCGGTTGATCGACTGCGACCTGGAGTTCTGGCGGCATGATGCTATTCATGTGGGTGTGGATGTTATGGGGTCAGCGCCTTGATCACCTGATCCACATTGGTTTCCAGCTCTGTCACCGGCTCGGCACCGTCCACATTCAACACCAACAGTTTTGAATCACCGGCAGTGATAGCCGCCTTCACCGCGTCACTCGGCTGCCGATGATGCAGCACCACTGCCACCTCGTTGTCCTTCAGCTCGGCACTCAGTTTCTGCAAGGCCTCAGGCGTCCACTCCGCGTCGGGTCGCGCATCGGTGCTGAGCACTTCCAGGTTCAAACTGCTGACCAGGTAGGCGAAGTGATCACTCAGGCTGACCACACTCAGGTTATCCGCCTTGGCCAGTCGCGCCTCGCTGTCGGCGGTGAGCTTGAGCAGGCGCTGCTTGAGGGCGGCGAGGTTGGCGTCGATCTTCGGCTTGGCGTTGGGCGCCAGGCGGCTCAGGTCGGCGGCCAGCACATCGGCCATGCGTCCCATGTTGTTGCTCGACTGCCACGGCTGGCTGTTCAGGCCATCGGTGACGCCCGGCTGCACCGCGATGCCCGGCAGACCGCCGTCCACCGGGCGTGCAGCATCGACTTCGACGATGCGGATGTTGCTGCGCCGCGCCACCGGGTACAGCGGATCATCGGCCCACAGCGAGCGCAGGCCGATGGCGGCGTCGGCGTCCAGTGCCAATTTACTCAGGGCGGGCGCGCCACGGCCGGTGAAATAAGACACTTGTCGCGAACCGGGCAGATTGGCCGGCGCGGCGCGTTCGAGCTGCACGTCGGTGCCTTTGAGCAGCACTTCGGCCAGGCCGTAGGTGATCGGCAACGAGGCCAGCACTTTGACCGGTTTGGCCGCGTGGGCAGCCGGTTTGGCGGCTTCAGCCGCCATCAACGGCGTGGTGAACAAACAGGCGATGGCCAGGGCCAGGGGAGAAAGAACGGAGCGCATTATCCAAGATTCCCTTTAAGGCTGGGCACCGTGCCGCGCGCGATGGCGGCCAGGGCGAAGGCGATACCGGCGACCAGAATGATGGCGGCGCCGGACGGCACAGGCAGGTCGAAGATGATCGGCAGCAGGATCCCGCACAGGGTGCTGACGGTGGCAATCGCGACCGAGATCCAGAAGAAGCCCTTGAGCGACTGGCTCAACAGGCGTGCCGCTGCGGCCGGAATGACCAACAGCGCCCCCACCAGGATCGCGCCGATGACCTTGACCGCCGCGACGGTGATCAGCGTCACCAGGATCACGAACAGATAATCCAGGGTCTTCACCGCCACGCCGCGCACCGCTGCCAATTGCGGGTTGAAGCTGGCCAACATGATGCGGTTGTACAGTGGCAGCGCCAGGGCCATCACCAACGAGCCGACCACCGCCAGCACCAGCAGGTCGTTGCCGTTGACCGTCAACACCGAGCCAAACAGCACGTTCTCAAGGATATGCACGTTGATCTTGCCCGCCAGGATCAGCAGCAGACTCGCACCCAGCGCCAGGGACACCGACAGGAACACGCCGATCAAGGTATCCGGTGCCAGGCCGGTGCGGTTGCGCAGGTAGTTGAGCAAAATGCCGAACAGCAGGCAGTAGCCGAACAATGCGCCATACGGGCCGGTGTAGGGTTCACCGAGCAGGATGCCCACCGCCACGCCCGTCAGCGCCGCGTGGCCGACCGCTTCAGAGAAAAACGCGAAGCGCTTGACCACCACCAGCGTGCCCAAACCGCCCAGTACCGGGCCGATCAGCAGACCGGCGAGCAGGGCGTTGACCACAAAACCGTAGGCCAGCGCTTCCGGCAGATAACCGGAAGAGGCCCAGCCCTGGACCATCAAGCGAAAAGCTTCATAACTCATTGCGCCGGGCTCCGAGGGTGGGTGGAGAACAGGGTCAGCAGGCGATCCGGGGTCAACGCCTCTTTAGGCGTGGCGTCGAACAGCACGCGGCGGTTCAGGCCGGTGACGCGGTCGGCCAGGCGGCCCACGGCCTCCAGGTCATGCTCGATCCACAACACGGTGATCCCAGCCAGGCGCCAGTCATTGAGCAGGCGTTCGAACACCTGGATACCGGCTTCATCCAGCGCTGACATCGGTTCATCCAGCACCAACAGCTGTGGCGCCGGGATCAGTCCCTGGGCCAGCAACACGCGCTGGCGTTCACCGCCGGACAGCGCGCCCATGCGTCGCTTGCGTTTGTCCTGCATGCCGACGCGCTCCAGCGCATCGCCAATCGCACCGGCGTAATGCTTGGACAGGCCGAGAAACGCCGGACGCCGCTGGCACATGGCGGCCATGAAATCATCCACGGTCATCGGCAAGCCCCGATCGAACTCCAGGGCCTGTGGCACATAACCGATCGTGCCGGGCGCGGCTGGCCAGTGCAGGCTCAAGCGTCCCTGGTGAGGGGTTTGCCCGAGCAGTGTCTTGATCAACGAGCTTTTGCCGCCGCCGTTGGGGCCAACCAGTGCATGGATACTGCCCGGCTGTACCTGGAAGCTCACGTCATCCAGGATCACCGTGCGTCCCAGCGTCAGCGCAACCTGATCGAACTCAAGCGTCGGGCCGACGCTGACCGCATTCAGCTGTTCCGCCGCCGTCATGCCCCCGACTCCTGAATGGCTCGCACCACCGTGTTGAGGTTGCCGGTCATCTCCACTTCGTACTTCTCGGCGCTGTATTCGCCGTAGGAAATATGCGACAGCGGGTACAGCTTGACGCCCGACTCACGCTGGATGGTGTCGACGTAGGTGGACGGGAAATCCATCTCCGAGAAGATCACCTTCACATCCAGGGCGCGCAGTTCATCGATGGTCTTCTTCAACTGGCTCGGGCTTGGCTCGATGCCGTGGGCCGGTTCGACCACCGCAGTGACTTCCAGACCGAATTCGCGCAGCAGGTAGTCATAGGCCGCGTGCACGGTGGCTACGCGCAGGTCCGGGTTGGGGGCGCTGGTCAGCTTGGCGAGCGCATCGGCGCGCATCTGGCGCAGACGCTTGCCGTAGGCACGGGCGTTCTGGGTGTAGGTCTTGGCGTTGTCCGGGTCCAGCTTGCCCAGTTCGCGGGCGATATTGTTGACCTGGGCAATCGACGCACTGATCGACAAGAACGTATGCGGGTTGACCACCTTGCCCGCACCGCGCGCGGCGTTACCGGTGGCGGCCAGCAGCGGCACGTTGGCGTTGGCCTCGATCACCGGGATGTCCGGGCGTTCGCTGGTGGCGATCATGCGGTCGGCGAAATCATCGTGGCCGACGCCGTTGAGCACGATCACGTCCAGGGTGCCGATGCGCTTGATGTCTTCGGCGCGTGGCTCGTAGGCGTGGGGGTTGAAGCCAGCCGGAATCAGCGGCACCACTTCGGCCTTGTCGCCGACGATATTCGCCACGTAGCTGTAATAAGGGTGCAGGGTGATGCCGATACGCAGGCGCTTGGCCGCCTCAGCATTAGCCAGGGGAGCCAGCATCAGGCTGAGCAGGCCAACCAGCAACAGGCGCAACAGGGGAGATGAAATAGACATGGGCAATCGGTCTTCTCGTTCAGTGACGGTGCTGGCGGGTGACGCCGGCATCGAATTGCGCGACCACTTGCTGCCAGCCGGCCGCGATCAGCGCCTGGTCAGTAAGGTCGGAAGGGGCGGCGAGGTTGGCCTGGCGATTGAGCCAGATATCCGGTTCGGCACCGTGCACACGCATCAGCAGCGAGCCGCTGGTGGCCGGTGCCTGGCTCAGGCCCAGGTAGGCCGAAGGCTCCAGCAATTGCCAGCGGTGATCGCCACGGCTGACCGAACTGGCGTCCTGGGCAAAGGGCGCAAAGCCTTCTTCGGCCAGTTGCGCCGGGCTGGGCAGCGCGCTTTGCTCCTGCTGCAACAGCTGGATCTCATCCAGGGTAACGCGCAGGTCGGCATAGATACCTTGCTCGGCGGCGCTCAGGTCGCGGCGCGCGTCCAATTGATGGCTGGGCACGGCCGCTACTTCCTGGGATTCACCGTGCAGCGCGATCACCGAGCCGGCCACCGCGAGGATGATCAGGCACAACAGCAGCACGTAGAGGGTTTCGTGACCGGCACCGGCGGGGCGTACAACCTGTGTAGTGGTCATTGCGGCTGGATATCCGCTTGGTCAATTTCCACCACGTGGCCGGGGCCGGCATCAAACAGCACGTAGAACTCGGCCGACGGCTTCTTGAAGGTCAGGGTCGAGTCCTCACCCAGCTTGCCGGGCACCAGGATGGTTTCGTCGTAGCCGATCACATCGAGGGTCACGCCGGGCGCGCCGCTGCCATCGGAAAAGCCGCCTTTGCACTGGATCTGCTCGCCGGGGATTTCCTTGCACTCGCACATCGGGTTGTGGGCCAGGGCGACGGTACTGAAACCGGCGCACATCAGCAGGACGCCACAGGCGCGGGTCATGCGCATCAAAGTCATGGTTTAACTCCTTGCTTGTTCAGCCAGGCAATAGTGGCAGGCGAAGCCTGGCTCAACGGGATGGGTCCCTGGTGCATCGTGCCGTCCCAGCCTTCCATGGTGACCCACAGTTCGGCGTCGGCGGGTGTGCGTTCCGGGATCGGCAGGCCGGCGCCCATGCGGTACGGCGTGCCGAAGAAGATCACCCCGGCGGCGCGCAGGCTGCGCGGCTTGCCGATGCGCAGGTAGGTGGCCTTGACCTGGTCGGCGCAGGTGTCACACAGGGCAGCGTTGAAAAACTTCATCGGGCCGGCCGGGTCGGGACGCGGGCCTTCATTGCGGAACTCCGCGAGGGTCAGGCTCCAGGGCCCGACCTGCACTTCACCGGCCACTCGCTCGCCGATGCCGGTGTCGCCACGAAACAGCGCGGCGTCAGCGAAGTACTTGGGCATGAAGCCCAGGGGGATCAGCAACAGCAGCACATTGATGTGGAAGCGCCATTTCAGCCAGAAGGCCCGCAGCGGCGAAGGTTTAGCAGCAGTGACCTGGCTCATGGCGTGACCTCCGAGGTTTCAGCCTGTCTGGCGGGGATGGCCGCCGGCTTGTGTTGGGTCTTGGCTTCGCGCTTGAGGGCATTGAGGGTGGCCAGGGCGGTGCGCTTGGTCCAGATCAGCAGGCCGCTCAACACCATCATGCTCATGATCAGGCCAAAGAACGCCCAGATCAGCTTGACCCATATCCCACCAAAGTCGCCGGTGTGCAGCGGGCGCATGGACTCGGTGACGAACTCCAGCTTCGAGCGGTCGGACAGCAAGTGCGCCGCCGCGACTTCACCGTCATAAGGGTTGATCTGCGCGGTCTGGAACATCAGCGGATACCAGCCGCGCCCGCCGATCTGCAGGTGGCTGTAGGCATTGAGCGGCAGGCTGATGAAACTCGCTTCCAGGCCAGGGATGCGCTGGGTGGCGATCTTGATCGCCTCGTCCACGGGAATCATGGGGGCCGGCACGCCGGGTGCCGACATCGGTACTTTTTCCCGTGCAATCACCGGGATGACCGGCTCGGTGGAAATCGAGATCTGGTTATCGCCCAGGATCGCCCGGATCAGGAACCAGATGCCGGTGACGGAAATCACCGCGATGAACCAGATCGACCAGATACCGCTCAAGCGGTGGAAGTCGCCCCAGAAGATCCGCGCGCCATGGCGAATACGCAGGGTAGGCCGCAGGAAGCCCTTCCAGAACTTCTTGTACACCACCAGCCCGGTGACCAGCGACGCCAGCAGCGGGATACCCAGTGCCGAGACCAGGTACCAGCCCCAGCTGTAGCCATTGGTAAACGGCACCAGCCACCAGCCGTGCAGGGCGCGGGTAAAGGCCTGGAAGTTGAACGACGGGCTGATGCCCTGGATCGCGCCGGTGTAGGGGTTGACGTAGACCTCCACGGAACGCCCGTCGGGGTAGCTCAGGTCGACGCTGAGGGCGAAATGGGATTCGTCGGGTCGGCTGATCGACTGGACGAACACCTGGGGCTCTTCGCGCTTGATCGCAGCGATCACCTGGTCGTAGCTCAGGGGTTCGGCGTCGTCCGTCGGCTTGCTCGCGCGGATATCCGGGTTGGCCAGCCAGACGATCTCCTGGCTGACCACCGCCAGGGTGCCGGTGACGCAGACGATCAGTACAAAGAACCAGATGGGCAAGGCCAACCAGCTATGTACGAGAAACCAGAGTTTGGAGCGTGACTTCTTCGACATGTGAATGAGGGTCTTGATCGGAGGGGGGCAGTGAAGGCCCGGAAAAGGCCAGTCGTAGCTTTTGCTGACGCGACAGGCTGTATCTAAATTAAGACGGATGAGAATGAGAAATCCCTAACCCGGATATGAAAGAAAATGTTTCAGGTTCACATTCAGGCCGCTTAAACGCCTTGATCGAACACGAAACATGTTCCAAGCCATCACCCAAGTGGCATTGATGGGGCCCGGGCGCTGCGTAGGATGGGCTCATACCGTTGAGTGAGCCTAAGAAATGACTGCCAGAACCCTCTACGACAAACACATCGACTCCCACACGGTGTGCTCCCTGGATGACCAGGGCCATGTCCTGCTTTATATCGACCGCCAGGTGATCAACGAATACACCAGCCCCCAGGCCTTCAGCGGCTTGCGCGAAGCCGGGCGCACGGTGTGGCGTCCCGGCACGGCGTTGGCCGTGGTCGACCATGTGAACCCCACCACGCCCAAGCGCATCGCGGCGATGCCGGATGCAGGCGGTGCGCGGCAAGTGTCGTACCTGGCGGAGAACTGCCGGGACTTCGGCATCGAACTGCTGGACATCCTCGACAAGCGCCAGGGCATCGAGCACGTAATCGCCCCGGAACAGGGTTTCATCCTGCCGGGCATGGTGATTGCCGCCGGTGACAGCCACACCACTACCTACGGCGCCCTTGGTGCCTTTGGTTTTGGCATCGGCACCTCGGAAATCGAACACCTGCTGGCGTCCCAGACCCTGGTCTACAAACGTCTGAAAACCCTGCGCGTGACCGTAGACGGTGACCTGGCGCCGGGCTTGACCTCAAAAGACGTGATCATGGCGCTGATCGGCAAGATCGGCGCGTCCGGTGCAACGGGCTACGCCATTGAGTTTCGTGGCTCCACTATCGACGCGCTGAGCGTCGAGGCGCGCATGACCATCTGCAACATGGCGGTGGAAGCGGGCGCTCGTGGCGCCTTCATGGCGCCGGACGAGAAAGTCTTCGCCTACCTCAAGGGCAAACCACGCGCACCGCAAGGCGAGCTGTGGGAAAAGGCGCTGCTGGAGTGGCGAAAACTCCACACCGATGACGGCGCGGTGTTCGACCGGGAGGTGCAACTCGACGCCTCCACCCTGGAACCCATGGTCACCTGGGGCACCAGCCCTGACCAGGCCGCGCCCATCGGCACCCGCGTGCCCGACCCGCAGGACGTCAGTGACCTGATCCTGCGCCAGGACATGCGCCGCGCCCTCAACTACATGGGCCTGGAAGCCGGCATGCCGCTGAGCGAGATTGTCATCAGTCACGCCTTCATCGGCTCCTGCACCAACGCCCGTATCGAAGACCTGCGCGACGCCGCCAGCGTGGTGCGCGGCAAACACGTGGCGGGCCACGTCCGTGCGATGATCGTACCCGGCTCCACCGAAGTCCGTGACCAGGCCGAGGCCGAAGGGCTGGCGGCGATTTTTATCGAGGCAGGCTTCGAATGGCGCCAGTCGGGCTGCTCGATGTGCCTGGCGATGAACGACGACGTGCTGGCCCCCGGCGACCGCTGCGCCTCCAGCACCAACCGCAACTTCGAAGGCCGCCAGGGCGCGGGCGCACGCACCCACCTGATGAGCCCGGCGATGGTCGCCGCCGCTGCCATTACTGGCCGCCTCACTGATATCCGCCACTTTGGAGCACGCTCATGAGCCTGCAACCCTTCACCCTGGTCACCGGCAAGGCCGCGCCGATGCTGGCGGCCAACATCGACACCGACGTGATCATGCCCAAGCAATTCCTCAAGGGCATCGACCGCAGCGGCCTGGACCGCGGGCTGTTCTTCGACCTGCGCTTCTTGCCGTCCGGCGAGCCCAACCCCGACTTCGTGCTGAACCAGCCGGCCTGGCAGGGTGCGAGTTTCATGGTGGTGGGGCCGAACTTCGGCTGCGGTTCCAGCCGTGAACATGCGGTGTGGGGCTTGAAGCAAATGGGCATCCGCGCCCTGATCGGCAGCAGCTTTGCCGGGATTTTCTATGACAACTGCCAGCGCAACGGGGTGTTGTTGATCACCTTGGACGAGGCGGTGTTGCAGCGGTTGGGTAAGACCGTCAGCCAGGCAGACCAGGCGCAGATCAGCGTCGACCTTGAAGCCCAGGCGATTCGCTTGGCGGACGGCGAGGTGATCCCGTTCCAGATCGATACCCTGCGTAAAACTGCGTTGCTATTGGGCCTGGACGCCATCGGCAGCACCTTGCAACGCCGTGAAGAGATCAAGGCTTTCGAACGCCAGCACCTGGCAGCCAATCCCTGGCTGAGCTAAATCGACAACCCTTTGAAATGCTCCTGCAAGAACTCCACGCAGGCGCGCAACTTGCCGGAATACGCCAACCGTGTCGGGTACACCGCCCACACGTTGGCGCTCTGGGTATACCCGTGCAGCACCTGCACCAGCTTGCCTTGTTCCAATAGCGGTTTCACATCCCACATCGAGCGCAGCAGCACCCCGCGCCCATCCAACGCCCACTGCAACACAATCTCGCCATTATTCGACGACAACGGCCCGCGCACGCGCACGCTTTCCTGGGCGCCGTCGTGTTCCAGGTTCCAGATGCCAAACGCGTTATCGCGCTCCTTGAGCACCAGGCAGTCGTGCTGCTCCAGGTCGCTCAGCTGTTGCGGTGTGCCGCGGCGCTGCAGATAAGCCGGCGCCGCGCACAGTACGCGGCGGTTGCTCACCAGCCGGCGGCCGATGTGCTGGCCGGGGATATCGTCGCCCACGCGGATCTCCAAATCGAAGCCTTCGCTGACGATGTCCACCACGCGGTCAAACAGGTCCAGGCGGATTTCCAGGTCCGGGTATTGTTCCGCCAGCAGCGACAGGGCGGGCGCCACATGGTTGCGGCCGAAACCAAAGCTGCTGCACAGGTGCAGGCGGCCACGGGGACTGTCATGGGCGTCGGAGAGTTCATCGGAGAGTTGCTGGAAGTCTTCCAGGATACGCACGGCCCAGCGCTGCACCCGCTCGCCGTCTTCAGTCAGGGCGATGCGTCGGCTGGTGCGGTGCAGCAAGCGGGTGGCCAGGGTGGTTTCAAGGATCTGGATGCGCTTGCTGACATAGGCCGGCGACAAGCCCAGCTCATCGGCGGCCGCTGCGAAGCCGGCCTTGCGGATCACGGTCAGGAACACCCGCAGGTCTTCGGGTAGGGGCACGGTATCTTTCTTATTGGTCATCAGAAACAGGGCTGGCGGCATGAGCCGCCAGAATAGCACCGGATCGGTGTGCCTTCCGGCACACCTGGCCGTCTTGGGTTACTCGGCAGCGATCTTCGCTTGAGCGGCTGCCCGCGCATGTCGGCCGTGCCTGAGCGCGATAGGCGCCATTTTTTCACGGTCCAGCTCACCTTCCCAGGCAGCCACCACCAGCGCGGCCACCGCATTGCCGATGATATTGGTCAGTGAGCGGCATTCAGCCATGAAGCGGTCTACGCCGAGGATCAACACCATCGCTGCCACCGGCACGGTCGGCACCACCGCCAGGCTCGCCGCCAGCGCGACAAACCCTGCGCCGACCACCGCCCCGGCGCCCTTGGACGTCAGCATGGCCACCGCCAGCAGCGTCAACTGCTGTTCCAGCGGCAAGTGGATATTGGTGGCCTGGGCCAGGAACAACACTGCCAGGGTCATATAGATGTTGGTGCCGTCCAGATTGAAGGTGTAGCCGGTCGGCACCACGATGCCCACCACGCCCTTGGAGGCGCCCAGGCTTTCAAGTTTCTGGATCAATTGCGGCAGCGCCGATTCCGACGAACTGGTGCCCAGCACGATCAGCAGCTCCGACTTGATGTAACCCATCAACTTGAAAATGCTGAAGCCGGCGTAGCGGGCGATGCTGCCCAGCACCACGGCAATGAAGAAAAACGCGGTGATATAGAAGGTGCCCACCAGCTTCAACAACGGCAGCAACGAACCCACGCCGTATTTGCCGATGGTGAACGCAATCGCACCAAACGCCCCGATTGGCGCGACCCGGCTGATGATGCCGACGATGCGGAAGAACACTTCGCTGGCCTGGTTGATCACACCCACCAACGGCCGGCCTTTTTCACCGACCATCACCAGGCCCACGCCAAACAGCACCGAGACGAACAGCACCGGCAGGATTTCACCCTTGGAGAACGCATCGAAAAACGTCGCGGGGATCACATGCAGCAGAAACCCGACGATGCCTTCACCGTGTTCGGCCTGGCCGACAAAGCCGGCGATGGCCGAGCTGTCGAGGGTTTTCACGTCAATGTTGAAACCGACGCCCGGGTGCAACAGGTGCGCGGCGAGAATGCCGATCAACAGGGCAATGGTCGAGACAACTTCGAAGTACAGCAGCGCCTTGCCGCCAACGCGGCCCACCTGCTTTACGTCGTGCATGCTGGTGATGCCGGACACCACCGTGCAGAAGATAATCGGGCCGATGATCATCTTGATCAGTTTGATGAAGCCGTCGCCCAAGGGCTTGAGGTCGATGCCGATCTGCGGCCATTGATGGCCGATCAACACGCCCAGCGCGATGGCGATGAGTACCTGGATATACAGGGTTCCCAGCAGTTTTCTGATTGTCATTGTTATTATCTCGCAGTCTTTTTTGGGCAAGCAGACCCCGTCGCAGGTGTTGGCGCGCCTGCGTGGGGGAGTGAATCAGGGGATCAGCGAAGGAAGGTCAGGACTTCGCCCAGCAACAACTCGGGAGCCTCTTCGGCAATGTAATGGCCGGCCGGCAGGGCCTTGCCGCGCACGTCGGTGGCGACTTTCTGCCATTCCTTGAGCGGCTCGAAACAGCGGCCGACGGTGCCTTCGGCGCCCCACATCACCAGCAACGGCAGGTTCAGGTGATGGCCGGCGTCGATATCCGCCTGGTCGTGCTCAAGGTCGATACCGGCAGCAGCCCGGTAGTCTTCGCAGATGCCGGTGGCGGCGCCCGGCAGTTTCAGGCAGCGCAGGTATTCGGCGAAGGCCTCATCGGTAAACGGCTTGAGCCCGGCGCTGCGGCTGCCCATCACGCTGCGCAGGTACAACTCCGGGTTGCTCTCGATCAAGGCTTCCGGCAACGGCGCCGGACGGATCAGGAAGAACCAGTGCCAGTAGGCGCGGGCGAAGGCTTCGTCGGTCTGTGCGTACATCGTCAGGGTCGGCGCGATGTCCAGCAGCACCATGCGTTGCACAGCGTTGGGATGATCCAGCGCCAGGCGATGGGCCACACGGGCGCCACGGTCGTGGGCCAGCACCGAGAACTGTTCGAAGCCCAGGGCTTTCATGAGTTCGACGCCGTCCCGGGCCATTTCGCGCTTTGAGTAGTTTGAGTGATGGTCATTGGCCGGCGGTTTGCTGCTGTCGCCATAACCGCGCAGGTCGGCCGCCACCACGGTGAAGTGCTCGGCCAATTGCTCGGCGACTTTGTGCCAGATGACGTGGGTTTGCGGGTGCCCGTGCAGCAGGAGCAGGCCGGGACCTGTACCGCCTTTGCGGTAGCTGATGTCCACGCCGTTGACGTGGCAGCTGTCTTTTTGGAATCCGGCGAACATGGAATGACTCCTTGTGATGATTGCCTGCATCCTGGAATCACGCGGCGTTCGGGGCAAGGGCGAAAACGTGGAGGGGTTGTTCATGAAGTGTGTAGGAGCCGGCGGGCCGGCTCCCGTTGATCAGCCTTGCTTGAACATAGCCTGGGCTCGTTCGCGGATCTGCGCCTCGGTCAGGTCTTCCTTGTGGGTGGCCAGGAACCACACATGGCCGAATGGATCTTTCAGCGTGCCGGAGCGATCGCCGTAGAACTGGTCCTTGGGTTCGGAGATCGGTGTGCCACCGGCTGCGATGGCTTGTTTGTACTGCGCGTCGACGTCATTGACATACACATGCAAACCGACGCTGGTGTGGCCATCACGCGGGCTGCCAAACGCACTTTCATCGCAGGGTGAGCCCAGCATGATCGGCGAGTCACCGATACGCAGCTCGGCGTGGCCGACTCTGCCGTCGGGCATGTCCAGGCGCATGGCTTCGATGGCACCAAAGGCTTTCTTGTAGAACTCGATGGCTTCGGCCGCTTTTTCGACGCCCAGATAGGGCGTGACACTGTGGAAACCCTCGGGAATAGGCTTAACGCTCATTTCGTTCTCCTTGAGTGGTGGTTATGGAGGGACGGCCTTTTCACTATAGGCCACGTACGCCGGGGCCTGCGGGCAACCGACGAGGTGTTCGCCAGGCAACAGCGAACAGGCAGTTTGCTGCGCCATAAGCGGGTAGGGGGCGCGTTTTTACGGCCAAACCACCGGTTTCCGGGCTCGGCACAGAAGCTGCAATACCTCTGGCAAATCATTCGCCCGAGAGCGTTGTATGTCTGTACTGCCTGTGTCTGCCGATTACCCTATCCACACGCCCCATGCCGCCTTGATCCGCGATGCAGCCGAGGCGATTGCCGTCGCCCACCGCGTCGCCGCCGTTCTCCTGGAACAGGACGCCGAGCGCGACCGCAGCCGCCAGGTGCCCGCCGAGGTGGTGGACCTGTATTCCAACAGTGGCCTGTGGGGCATCAGTGTGCCGCGCGCGTTCGGCGGGGCGCAGGTGTCTTACGCGGTGCTGGCCCAGGTGATCGCGATTATTTCGGCGGCCGACCCGTCATTGGGGCAGATCCCGCAGAACCACTACTGCCTGCTGGAAGATATCCGCTTGCAGGGCACGCCCGAGCAACAGGCGCATTTCTTCGGCTTGGCCTTGCAGGGTCATCGCTTTGCCAATGCGCTGTCGGAAACCGGCGGCAAGCACGTGCAGGACATCCAGGCCACTATTCGCCGTGAAGGCGACGGCTATGTGATCAACGGGCGCAAGGGCTATTGCACCGGTTCGCTGTACGCCCATTGGCTGGCGGTGCTGGCGCTGGATGAACAGCAAAATGCCCAGTTGGCCTTTGTACCGCGTGGCACTGAAGGGCTGGTGGTGGTCGACGATTGGGACAGCATGGGCCAGCGCACTACCTCCAGCGGGACGGTGCTGGCTCAGGATCTGCGGGTGCCGGCCTTCAATTTGTTTCCTACGCACAAATCCTACGATTCCCCAACGTTGGCCGGACCTTTCGCACAATTGACCACTGCCGCCATCGACGCGGGCATTGCCCGAGCCGCGCTGCGCGACACCGTGCAGTTCGTCCAGCAATTCGCCCGGCCGTGGATCGATGCCGGGGTAGAGAAAGCCAGTGAGGATCCACTGACCATCATTCAGGTCGGTGCCCTGGATATTCGCCTGGAAGCCGCCGAAGCCTTGCTCGACCGCGCCGGCTTTGCCCTGGATGCCGCGCGCCCGGCCCCAGATGAAGACAACGTCGCCCACGCGTCCCTCGCCGTCGCGCGAGCAAAAGTGCTGACCACTGAAATCGCCATCGAAGCCAGTAACAAGCTGTTCGAACTGGGGGGCACCCGTTCCACCTTGAAGAAGCACAACTTCGACCGCCACTGGCGCAACGCGCGGGTCCACACCCTGCACGACCCGGTGCGCTGGAAGTACCACGCGGTGGGTAATTGGCTGCTCAACGGCGCCAAGCCGCCGCGCCATGACTGGTCGTGATCCATGGCTGAACTGTTCAAGAACATCTATTGGGCCGACATCGGCCAGGCCTGCCTGGAAACCCTGAGCATGCTCGCCGCTGCGCTGGGTTTTACCGTGCTGCTCGGGCTGCCCCTGGGCGTGCTGCTGTTTCTCACCGGCAAGCGCCAGTTGCATGAGGCGCTGGTGGTGTATCGGTTGCTGTCGGTGGTGGTCAACGTGTTGCGTTCGCTGCCGTTCATCATCCTGCTGATCGTGTTGATCCCGCTCACCACCTTGCTGGTGGGCACCTCCCTCGGTGTGCCGGGCACCATCCCGCCACTGGTGGTGGGCTGTACGCCGTTCTTTGCGCGGCTGGTGGAAACCGCGCTGCGCGAGGTGGATCGCGGCGTGGTCGAGGCCACCCAATCCATGGGCGCCAGCACCTGGCAGGTGATCCGTCACACCCTGTTGCCGGAGGCCCGGGGCGGGCTGCTGGCGGCAGTGACCGTGACCGCGATTGTGCTGGTGGACTACACCGCCATGGCCGGCGTGATCGGTGGCGGCGGCCTGGGTGACCTGGCAATTCGCTACGGCTACCAGCGCTTTCAGACCGACGTAATGGTGGTCACCGTGGTGCTGCTGTTGGTGCTGGTTCAGGCCCTGCAGATGACCGGTGACCGTTTGGTGGCGCGTTACAGCCGCCGTTGATTCCTATAACAACTGCTTTCGGAGCCTGTATGAAAAAGTCCCTGGCCATTTTGGCCGCTGTCCTGTCGTTGAATGCCTTTGCCAATGAAAAGCTGGTGGTCGGTGCGACCCCTGTGCCCCATGCGGAAATTCTCGAGTTCGTCAAACCGGTGCTGGCCAAGGAGGGCGTGGACCTGCAGATCAAAGTCTTCACCGACTTTATCCAGCCCAACCAACAACTGTCGCTGAAGAACATCGACGCCAACTATTACCAGTACCGCCCGTTCCTCGACGACTACAACAAGACCCGTCACACCGATCTGGTGCCGGTGGTGGGCGTGCATATCGAACCTTTTGGCGCTTACTCGACCAAGATCAAAAACATCTCGGAGCTCAAGGACGGCGCCACGGTGTCGATCCCCAACGACCCGGTCAACACTGGCCGTGCCCTGGTGCTGCTGGATGAGGCGGGCCTGATCAAACTCAAGGACCCGAGCAACACCCTGAGTACACCGCGCGATATCGCGGAAAACCCCAAGCATTTGAAAATCCGCGAACTGGAAGGCGCCTTGTTGGCCCGCTCGGTGAGCCAGGTGGATTTGGCGTTTGTGTTTGCCAACTACGCGCTGGAAGCGGGGATCGATACCAATAGCGCGTTGATCGTGGAGAAGGGCAAGTCGCTGTACGTCGAGTACCTGGTGGCGCGGCCGGATAACATCAATGACCCACGTATCCAGAAACTGGCCAAGGCGTTGAATTCCGATGAACTGCGTCAGTTCATCCTGACCCGTTACAAAGGTCAGATTGCCCCTGGGTTCTGAGTCCAACACCGATCAACTGTGGGAGCTGGCTTGCCTGCGAAAGCGGTGGGTCAGCTTGCACATCTGCTACTGATACACCGCTTTCGCAGGCAAGCCAGCTCCCACATTGATTGGATTGTCACTTCAGGATTTGGGAGTGGGCTCCAACAACTGTGCACCTGGTCCGCACTCGCCGAGCTTGTCATCCTGATTCCGCAACGGGCACGCCTCCATCGACAGGCACCCGCAACCGATACAGCCATTGAGCTTGTCCCGCAGCAGCACCAGCTTATTGATGCGCTCATCCAGGTCTTCCCGCCACAGCGCCGACAAGCGCTCCCAATCCTGCGCCGTGGGCGTGCGTCCATCCGGCAAGGCCTGCAACGCCTCGCCGATCGTTGCCAGTGGTATGCCCAAACGCTGGGCGATCTTGATCACCACCACGCGCCGCAACACATCGCGAGGATAACGCCGCTGGTTGCCGGCATTGCGATTGCTCTTGATCAACCCCTTGGTTTCATAGAAATGCAGGGCTGTGACCGCCACACCGCTGCGGGCGGCCAGTTGGCCGACCGTGAGTTCCTTGTTGAGCATGAAAAAACTCCCAGGCAACGCTTGACCTTGACTTAACTAGAGGTTTTACCCTGCGTGGCATCGAATCGCAAGATTCTGCCTACAGAGGAAGGGGAGTGTTCATGCAGGTATCAGAGAAAAATCGCAGCTTCACTCAATTGATCGAATTTCAGATCGAGCCCCAGCAGCAAGTCGCCCTGGTGGCGGCCTTGACCACCCAAAGCGAACGCCTGGCCCAAGGCCACGGCGGCTTTATCAATGCCAGTGTGCAGGTCAGCGATGACGGACGGCGGGTGCTCAACTACCTGCAATGGCGCTCGCGTGAAGACGGCGAGGCGGCGTTCCAGTGCTTTGAGCATGGCGAGGAAGATTTCTGGACGCTGATTCGCGCCCATCAGGCCACGGCGGTGACCTTCGGCTCGTTCCAGGTGCTGCGCAGTTTCGAGCGCAGCCATGACAACGCGTTGCACTGCCGCCTAAATGGATAAATGCAGCATGCGCTCGCCTTGCACGTTTTCACCAGGGCGGCGCTTGTTCACCGCCAGCTCGCCGATCTTGATCAGGCGCGTACGTGTGACGTTACGGCTCAAGCCCAACAGGTTGGCGGTGTGCACCTGGTTGTAATGGCTGAAACGATAGGCGGCGCGTAGCAGGGCATCCTCGACCTTTTCATGCAGGGCGCCGGCCTGTTCTTCGAACAGCTTCTGGAAGGCGCGCGCGAGCAAGGCTTCGGCGCTGTTGTCGGTGCCGTGCGGGCTGTCGTCCTGGCGTTCGATGCGCATGTTTGACAGGCGCAGGTCGTCCCGTTCGATCACGCCGTTACGGCAGATCAACAGGGTGTGGTGAATCACGTTCTCCAGCTCGCGGATATTGCCCGGCCAGCTGTAGCTCTTGAGCTTTTGCTCGGCCTCGCGGCTGATGGTGATCGGGCCGTAGCCCAGGCGCTGGCTGTAGGCTTCGATGAAGTGTCGGGTCAGCGGCAGGATATCGCCGGGGCGCTCGCGCAACGGGCTGAGTTCCAGGCTGACCACGTCAAGGCGGTAGTAGAGGTCTTCCCGGAAATGCCCGGCGTTGATGGCTTTTTCGAGTTGCACGTTGGTCGCGGCCAATACACGCACATCAATCGGAATGCTCTTACGCGAACCCAGGCGCACGACCTCACGTTCCTGTAGGACGCGCAACAGCTTCACTTGGATTGCCATCGGCAGATCGCCGATCTCATCGAGGAACAAGGTGCCGCCGTCGGCTTCTTCAAACCAGCCGGCCTTGGCACTGAGGGCACCGGTAAAGGCGCCTTTCTCATGGCCGAACAGCTCGGCTTCCACCAGGGATTCGGAGAACGCCCCGCAATTCACCGCCACGAAAGGCCGGTTGCGCCGCGCGCTGAGGTTATGGATATGGCGCGCCACCAGCTCTTTACCGGTGCCGGTCTCGCCGATGATCAGCACGCTGGCTTCGCTGGGCGCCACTTGCTGGATATGGTCGAGCAGCGCCTGGGATTTCGGGTCTTCGAAGACCTGGGCCGTGGCGCGGATCGACGTCGCGAGGGCGGGCGAGGGCGGTAGGGTCAACAGCTGCATGGGCACCTCTCTTAGGAATAGAACGTAGGAATCGGCAGGGATTGGTTCAACGCCCAATCCCCCAGTTCGTGGAGTTTGTAGTCCACCGGATCGTGCAGGGTCTGTGTACGCAGGTTGCGCCAGTGACGGTCCAGACGCAGCGAGGCGTGGGTGGAGCGCGCGCCGGTCACTTCGAACAACCGGCTGCACAGGTCCAGGCCCTGGCGGGTGGCGGCGACTTTGGCGGTGGCGATGGCGATAGCCAATTGGCCGCGCTCGGATTCACTGAGGTTCGCACCCTTGGCCCAGGCTTGGTCGAGCAACTCGGCGGCGCGTTCCACCAGCAGGCGAATACCTTCCAGGGCGACCCAGAACTCACCGTAGTGATGCAGCACGTAAGGGTCTTGGCGCACGTCTTCAGCCGAGGACTTATGCCAGGCGCGCGTTTCGGTCAGGGTGTAATTGCGGGCTTCTTCGAAAGCGCCTTCGGCAATCCCGAGAAACATATGCGTGAAGGTCAACTGGGCAATCAGCGGGCGCAGGCAGGCGAAGGGCGTGCTCAGTGGGCCGGGATCGAGCAGCAATTCGGACTCTTCGACGCGTACGCGTTCGAAGCTGGCGCTGCCACTGTCGGTCTGGCGCTGGCCGATATTGTTCCAGTCGTTGTGCAAGGTAATGCCGCTGCGCCCGCTCGGGATTGCGGCGATCAGCAGCTTGCCGCCGGCGGTTTCATCCACCGCCGAGGCGATCAGCATCTCCGAGTCGCTGGCGCCGGAGCAGAAGCTCTTTTTGCCGGAGAACTCGCGCCAGCCGCCGAAATCCTTGACCACGGTGCGGGTGTCCAGCGGGTTGAGGGCGTTGCCCCAGAACCAGTTTTTGCGTGCGGTCTGTTCGAACCAGGGTTGCCATTGGTCCGGGCGCGAAAACAGGCGCACGGTGGCGAGCATCAGGTGGTGGAAGCCGAAGACGTGGGCGATGGAACTGTCGACCTTGGCGAATTCACGGACGATCCCCAGGGTTTCGCTCCAGCGTGCACCAAGGCCGCCGTATTGGGTGGGAATGCTCAGGGCGAGCAGGCCGCTGTGGCGCAGCGCGTCACGTTCGGCTTTGGGCGTGCCGCCGCGCTCGTCGCGCTCGACGGCGGTAAGGGCGAATTCGGCGGCCAGCAGTTTGGCGGTCTGCAAAGGGGAGGGCAGGACGCTGTGGGGTTTGGCTGTCACGCGGTGTTCCTCAATGTCTATTTGGCAATCAAGGCCAAATGTGGGAGCTGGCTTGCCTGCGATAGCATCACCTTGCTATGCCTGACACTCCGAAGTGCCTGCATCGCGGGCAAGCCCGGCTCCCACATAAAGCAGATCCCAGCATTACTAGGCCTTGGCTGGCAGTACATCGTTGGCAATCATTTCGCCGAACGGGCCAGTGAGGTTGGTGACACCACGCCCGGCCAGGCTGGCGTAGGGTTCCGGCAGCAGCGGGAACACCAGCTCGGCAAAGCGATACGCCTCTTCCAAGTGCGGGTAGCCGGAGAAGATGAAACTTTCGATCCCCAAATCGGCGTATTCCTTGATGCGCTCGGCGACTTGCTGTGGGTTGCCCACCAGTGCTGTGCCGGCACCGCCGCGCACCAGGCCGACGCCGGCCCACAGGTTGGGGGCGATTTCCAGGTTGTCGCGGCGCCCGTCGTGCAGGGCGGCCATGCGGCGCTGGCCTTCGGAGTCAAACCGCGAGAAGGATTTTTGCGCGGCGGCGATGGTTTCGTCGCTGATGTGTTCGATCAGTTTGTCGGCGGCTTTCCAGGCGTCCTCTTCGGTTTCACGCACGATCACATGCAGGCGAATGCCGAACTTCACGGTGCGCCCGTGGCGTGCGGCGCGTTCACGCACATCCGCGAGTTTTTCCGCGACGGCGGCCGGCGGTTCGCCCCAGGTCAGGTACACATCGACCTGTTCGGCGGCGAGGTCGTGGGCTGCGTCGGAGGACCCGCCAAAATACAGCGGCGGATAAGGCTTCTGCACTGGTGGGTACAGTGCCTTGGCGTTCTGCACGCGCAGGTGTTTGCCTTCAAAATCTACCGATTCGCCCTGCAATACGCGGCGCCAGATCTGTAGGAATTCATCGGAGACTTCGTAACGTTCACTGTGGTCGAGGAAGCTGCCGTCGCCACGGTTTTCATCGGGGTCGCCGCCGGTCACCACGTTGATCAGCAAGCGGCCGTTGGACAGGCGATCCAGCGTTGCTGCCATGCGTGCAGAAACAGTCGGCGAAATGATACCCGGACGAATCGCCACCAGGTAACGCAGGCGTTCGGTCAGTGGCACCAGTGCCGAGGCGATGACCCAGGAGTCTTCGCACGAACGCCCGGTAGGAATCAGCACGCCGTGGTAACCCAGGCTGTCAGCCGCTTGGGCGACTTGTTTCAGATAATTGAGGGTGACCGGCCGCGCACCTTGGGTGGTGCCCAGGTAATGCCCGTCGCCATGTGTTGGCAGAAACCAGAAAACATCCATGACCAATCCTTAAGCGATTTTCAGCAGAGAGGGGGAGTGCGCTGCAAACAAAGGCGCAGCGCGTTCTGCCGCCAGTTGAATACGGGCTTTTAGTAGTTCACTGGTGATTTGGTAGTCGGTGAAGTCGGCTTCGGTGGCGTACACACCGATCGGCAAGGTCAATGCCTGGAAAAAGCTGAACAGCGGACGCAGTTGGTGATCGAGTACCAGCGCATGACGTTCGCTGCCGCCAGTGGCGGCGAGCAGTACCGGCGTGTTGATCAAGGCGTTGAGGCCGACCAGGTCGAACAGGTGCTTGAGCAGGCCGGGGTAGGAGCCCCGATAGACCGGTGCGGCGACGATCAGCAGGTCGGCCTGTTCGATGGCCAACAGTTGGGATTCGACGTCTGCCGGCAGTTCGTCACGGGACAGTGCTCCCCCCAGCGGCCGGGCAATCTCGCCCAGTTCGATCAGGGTGGTCTGGATCGGCAGCAACGTGGCCAGTTCGGCGAGCACTGCTTGGGTCAGCACGAGGGTGCGTGACGGGCGCCAGGTTCCGCCAGAGAGGGCAACGACATTCAGGGGACGGGTCATGAACAGTTCCTTTTTCAACAGTGGAGTGCAACCTGGTGAGCAAGAGCTATACCAACGGGCGCAGGCCTTGATTGGCGCGGGTTGCATGCTCACTGCCGAAAAGTGTCGCTGTTGTCTGGCTGGTGATTTGTTGATTGGCTGTTGCGCGAGCAACAGTTGCGTGGGCAACAGTGCCAACGCGATGTAGCGTCAGTTATAGAGGGTTGCAGTTATTCCGTAAATGAACGTATTCCCATATTTATAGATCATAAAGAAATATGTGAATGCCGCTATCGCAGGTGCCTTGGCGGTTGATAGCGACTATCGAGGCAGGTGATTTTTCACCGTGCGGGCCCGGGAGTAGCCTGTGTTCATTGACTCGAAACCTCCTTTGCAGGGCCGCCGCCATGAACCGATTCCTCGCTGTTTCCTTATTGATTGTCAGCTCAGTCCTTGCCGGATGTGCGACCCATCCTTCACCTGAATTGCGCCCCTACACGGCGGAAGAAACCAAGCAGTTGGCCCTGGAAGCATTGAGCCGTCGTGGTTTGTCGTTTGATGAATACCAACAGCAGCGCGCGGCACTGACCGGCCAGCCACAGAAGCCTTTCGGGTTTGATCGCCAGGGCGAAATGAACGCCGAACGCAGCGTGACCCTGCATGGTCGTCCCAGTTGATCCCGCGCCTGGCGGCAAAAAGCCCGAGGATTCCCCTAAGGAACCTCGGGCTTTTTGTTTTCCATGGTGTGACTTCAGCCTGTTAAGCTGAATTTCAGGAGCGTTCCTACGCACATTTTCATAAAGTGGTCCTTCTTTAATGGCATGCGATCGGTTAAACCTGACAACCTCTGTCCCGGTCCGTGCCCCTGAGACGCTGCTCTCGGGAACCTGCTCTGCGAGTTTTTAACGTCATGAATAAACGTCCGCTGTATTTCGACTACGCCGCCACCACCCCGGTGGATGAGCGGGTCATCCAGGTGATGGTCGAGTGTCTGGGCTTCAATGCCAATTTCGGTAACCCCGCGTCCAGTTCCCATGCGTTCGGCCAGGCGGCCCGGCACACGGTCGAGCAGGCGCGTCGCCAGGTAGCCGAGTTGGTCGGTGCCAACCCTGAGCAAATCGTCTGGACCTCCGGCGCCACCGAATCCAATAACCTTGCGATCAAGGGCGTGGCCCAGGCGCGAGGCGTGGCGGGTGGGCATATCATCACCAGCCAGATCGAACACAAGGCCACGTTGGATACCGCGCGGCAACTGCAGGAAGCCGGCGTGGCTGTCACCTACCTGGTGCCGGATGCCGATGGGCTGATCAGTGCCGATGCCGTCAGCGAAGCCTTGCGCGAAGACACGTTCCTGGTTTCGCTGATGCTGGTGAACAACGAACTGGGCACCCTCAACGACATCCCCGCCATCGGCGCGCGAGTGCGTGAACACGGCGCGTTGTTGCATGTGGATGCGGCGCAGGGCGCGGGCAAGGTGGCAATCGATCTGGCGCAATGGTCGGTGGACTTGATGTCATTTTCGGCCCACAAGCTGTATGGCCCCAAAGGGATTGGCGCGTTGTATGTCGGCCCTCGGGCGCAGCAGAAGGTGTTGGCGCAGATCCACGGCGGTGGTCACGAAGGCGGCCTGCGCTCCGGCACCCTGGCGACCCATCAGATTGCCGGCATGGGCACCGCGTTTGCCTTGGCGGCGGCGTCTTTTGCTGAAGAAAAGGCGGTGATCGTCGCCTTGCGTCAGCGCTTGCTGGACCAGTTGGAATCGGTGGCCGGCGTGCGTCTCAATGGCAGCGCGACACAACGTATTCCACATACCCTGAGCCTCACGTTTGGCGAAGGCGAATTCAACGCCGCTGCGTTGAGTGCGGGGATCGCGTTTTCCGCGACCTCGGCCTGCAATTCGGCGAGCAACGCGCCGTCCCATGTGCTCCTGGCGTTGGGCCATGATGCACGTAGCGCCGGCCGTACCATTCGCTTGAGCCTGGGCCGGTTTACCACCGAGCAGGATATCGACCAAGCGGTGCAATTGATCAAGGCGGCCCTGGCCAGTGCACCGGCGTTCTGGGCGGTCTGATTCACATAATAATTATTCGTGGTTAGCAGGAGACACAATGAGTACGCAGCCTTTGACCCATGGAACGGTTCCCCAGCGCCTGGCGCACACCCGTGAACTGATGAGCCGCGAGGGCATTCACGCCCTGCTGGTGCCGTCGGCCGACCCGCACTTGTCCGAGTACCTGCCGGGTTACTGGCAGGGGCGGCAATGGTTGTCGGGGTTTCATGGTTCGGTGGGAACGCTGATTGTCACGGCGGATTTCGCCGGCGTGTGGGCCGATAGCCGTTACTGGGAACAAGCGACCAAGGAACTCAAGGGCAGCGGCATCGAATTGGTGAAACTGCAGCCAGGCCAACCCGGACCGCTGGAGTGGCTGGCCGAGCAAACGCCGGAAGGTGGCGTTGTCGCGGTAGACGGTGCGGTCATGGCCGTGGCCTCGGCGCGGACCCTGGGCAGCAAGTTGGCGGAGCGCGGTGCACAACTGCGTACCGATATCGACCTGTTGGATGAAGTCTGGCAAGACCGTCCGACACTGCCAAACCAGCCGATCTATCAGCACCTGCCGCCTCAGGCCACCGTCAGCCGGGGTGAGAAACTCGCCTCGCTGCGCGCTGCCCTGAAGGAGAAGGGCGCCGACTGGCACTTCATCGCCACCCTGGACGACATCGCCTGGCTGTTCAACCTGCGCGGCGGTGATGTGTCGTTCAACCCGGTGTTTGTGTCCTTTGCGCTGATCAATCAACAGCAGGCCACGTTGTTCGTAGCGTTGAGCAAAGTCGATGCAGAGCTGCGGGCGGTGTTGGAACAGGATGGCGTGACGCTGCGCGACTACAGCGAAGTGGCGAATGCCTTGCGTAACGTGCCGGCGGGCGCCAGTGTGCAGGTCGACCCGGCGCGCGTTACCGCGGGCTTGCTGGAAAACCTCGATGCCGGCGTCAAGCTGGTCGAAGGACTCAACCCGACCACCTTGGCCAAGTCGCGCAAGAGCCTGGCCGACGCGGAACACATCCGCCAGGCCATGGAGCAGGACGGCGCGGCGTTGTGCGAATTCTTCGCCTGGCTGGACAGTGCGCTGGGGCGCGAACGTATCACCGAACTGACCATCGACGAACACCTGACCGCTGCGCGTACCCGTCGCCCCGGTTATGTGTCGCTGAGCTTCAACACCATCGCGGCGTATAACGCCAATGGTGCGATGCCGCACTACCACGCCACTGAAGAAGAGCACGCAGTGATCGAAGGCGATGGGCTGCTGCTGATCGATTCGGGCGGCCAGTACCTCGGCGGCACCACGGATATCACGCGGATGGTTCCAATCGGTACGCCGAGCGAGGAACAGAAACGCGACTGCACCCGTGTGCTCAAGGGCGTGATTGCCTTGTCCCGTGCGCATTTCCCGAAAGGCATCCTTTCACCGCTGCTGGACGCCATTGCTCGTGCGCCGATCTGGGCTGAGGGCGTGGACTACGGCCACGGTACCGGGCACGGCGTAGGCTATTTCCTCAATGTGCATGAAGGTCCGCAAGTGATTGCCTATCAAGCGGCCACTGCGCCGCAAACGGCGATGCAGCCGGGGATGATCACCTCCATCGAGCCGGGCACTTACCGTCCGGGCCGCTGGGGCGTGCGTATCGAGAACCTGGTGCTGAACCGCGAAGCCGGCAAGACTGAGTTCGGCGAGTTCCTCAAGTTCGAAAC
The DNA here is from genome assembly GCF_049896305.1 of Pseudomonas sp. DWP3-1-3b3. NCBI lineage: Bacteria > Pseudomonadati > Pseudomonadota > Gammaproteobacteria > Pseudomonadales > Pseudomonadaceae > Pseudomonas > Pseudomonas sp. DWP3-1-3b3. The sequence goes on from NZ_JAFCUA010000020.1 coordinate 30,615, forward strand.
CTTGACCCTGTGCCCGATCGACACGCGTTGCCTGGAACCGTCGCTGCTCACGGTAGACGAGCGTGAGTGGCTCAACGCTTACCATGCCGAGGTGCGTGAGCGTCTGAGTCCGTTGCTCGCCGGTGCCGCACTTGACTGGTTGCAGGTGCGCACTGCGGCTATTTGATCGCCTGCAATTCAGGGGCCTGGGCCAGGGCGTCGGCCATATAGTCGACGAATGCCTTGACCCGGGCCGATTGCCGACGGTTGGGCGCCGACACCGCATGGATCGGCAGTGATTGCGGGGTGTAGTCCTGCAATAACGCGATCACGCGGCCGGCTTTCAGATCATCATGGAACAACCATAGGGGCGACAGCGCAATGCCAAGCCCCGTCAACACCATTTCCCGCACCGCCTCTGAGTTATTGCTCTGGGCGTTGCCGGCAATGCGCACGCTGTGTCGCGTGCCATTCTTTTCGTAAACCCACTGGTTCTGGCTGCTGAGCAGGTTGAACAGCAGACAGTTGTGCTGGCTGAGATCCTGCGGGGTTTTCGGGGTGGGATGGTTGGCCAGGTAGGCCGGGCTGGCCAGGGTGACGCGGTGGGTGGTGCCGATCTGCCTGGCGATCAAGCCGCTGTCGCGCAGTTCACCGATTCGCAGGGTCACGTCCAGGCCTTCGCTGACCATGTCCTGCAGGTGATCGTTGAGTTGCAGGTCTACCTGTACGTCAGGGTATTTCTGCAGGAAATCGCTCAAGCGTGAAGCAATCTGCAGGCGGCCGAAACTCACCGATGAGCCCACGCGCAGGGGGCCGGCGATCGCCTCTTTGCCCGTCTGGAAGCTGTGTTCGGCAGCATCCACGGCGGCGAGGATTTCGCGACAGTGGCTGTAGTACCGCTGACCTTCGTCGGTCAGGGACAGTTGGCGCGTACTGCGGGCAATCAGCTTGCCGCCCAGTTCGGTTTCCAGGGCGCGCAGGACTTTGCTGATGGTGGGTTGGGTAGTCTGCATTTCCCGGGCGACGGCGGAGAAGCTGCCGCGTTCGATCACGCGAACGAAAATCGCCATTGCGTTGAGTTTGTCCATGGGGCGTCCAATTCATTCTTATTGCGCATAAGCACTATAGTCTTTTAGTGTCTTATCGGCATGAATTGGCTGGCAGATCATTGACTTCATTCTTCGATGACGCGAGACCGCCAACATGACTGATATGCATGCTTTGATTGTGGATGCCGTGGATGCACCGTTCCGGCTGACGACAATTCCTAAACCGGCAGCAGGCGCTGGCCAAGTGTTGGTCAGAATCAGCGCCAGTGGCCTTAATCCATTGGACGGGAAAGTCCGCGCCGGCCAGGCTGCCCATGCCCGGCAGCCATTACCGGCGGTGCTCGGCATGGACCTGGCAGGCACCGTGGAAGCCGTCGGCCCAGAGGTCGGTGATTGGCACGTAGGCGATGAGGTCTATGGGTTGGCGACCGGCATCGGTGGCGCACAGGGCTCGTTGGCCGAATACGCAGCCGTCGATGCCCGTTTGCTGGCGAAGAAACCCGAGGCCTTGAGCATGCGTGAAGCGGCGGTGTTGCCGCTGGTGCTGATCACCGCGTGGGAAGGCTTGGTAGACCGGGCGCATGTAGGCTCCGGGCACAAAGTATTGATCCAAGGCGGCGCGGGCGGAGTAGGGCATGTCGCAGTGCAACTGGCGATTGCCCTCGGAGCGCAGGTATACGCCACGGGATCCGCCAAGCATCGCGCGGTGATCGAAGCGCTGGGCGCGACGTTTATCGACTATCAGCAACTGACGGTCGAGGAGTACGTCGCGCAGTACACCGCGGGCGAAGGCTTTGACATTGTGTATGACACTGTCGGCGGCGAAACGCTGGATGCATCCTTTCGAGCCGCCAAGACCTATCACGGTCATGTAGTGAGCTGCCTGGGTTGGGGGCAACACAGCCTGGCACCGCTGTCGTTTCGTGGGGCAACCTACTCGGGCGTGTTTACCTTATTGCCGTTGCTGACCGGCAAGGGGCGTGAGCACCACGGGCAGATTCTAGCCGAGGCGGCGCGGTTGATTGATGCAGGTAAACTCAAGCCGACCATGGATGGGCGTTCATTCGATTTACACAGTGCGAACGCCGCCTACGATCTGCTCGCAAGCGGCGCGCAAGGGCGCTTGGCGATTGAGATCTAACTCAGGGCTTCGCGCACAAAATCCAGACGGTCCTGACCAAAGAACAGCTGGTTGCCTACAAACAGGCTGGGCGCACCGAACACGCCCCGTAGAACGGCTTGTTCGGTGTTGTCCTTGAGGGCGGTCTTTACCGCTTCGTCGTTGGCCAGGGTCAGAACCTCTTCGGGACTAAAACCGTGTTCGGTCAGCACGGCAGCAACAACAGTGGGGTCTCCCAAATGACGGCCCTCCACCCAGAGGGCGCGGAACAGGCAATCCACAAAGTCATCGAAGCGCACGGGTTGGCGCAATTGAATGCCGGTGACGGCCCGCATCAACAGCAGGGTATTGATGGGAAAGTGCGGGTTGAACGTGAGCGGTACGTTGTAGCGACGTGCATAGCGCGCCAGGTCATCGAACATGTAGCGACCTTTGGCGGGCACGGTGATGGGAGAGGCGTTGCCCGTGGCCTTGAACACGCCGCCCAACAGCATGGGCTTATAAATCAGTTGCGTACCGGTTGAGGCGCACAGTGCGGGGAGCTGGGTGTAGGCCAGGTAGGTGGCGGGGCTGCCGAGGTCAAAGAAGAATTCCAGGGTTTTACTCATGGTCGATGCTCGCTGCTTATTATTGTGGGGGCGTGCTTACCAGGGTTCATTCCAGGGGCGCAGGTCCAGTTCGAACGTCCAGGCGTCGCGTGGCTGGCTGTGCAGGTACCAATAGTTATCGGCGATATGCTCGGGGTTGAGGATGCCGTCCTGGTCCTTGAGCGCGTATTTGTGCGGGAAATTGTCGCGAATGAAGTCGGTGTCGATGGCGCCGTCGACCACCACATGGGCGACGTGGATGTTTCTGGGCCCGAGTTCCCTGGCCATGCTTTGCGCGAGCGCCCGGATACCGTGTTTGGCGCCGGCGAAGGCGGCAAACCCTGCAGCGCCGCGCAATCCTGCGGTGGCACCCGTGAACAAAATGGTGCCTCGATTGCGCGTGACCATGCGTTTGGCCACTTCGCGGGCATTCAGGAAGCCGGAGAAGCAAGCCATCTCCCAGATCTTGAAATACTTGCGCGCGGTTTCTTCCAGGATGCTGCACGGCACGTTGGCGCCGATGTTGAACACGAAGGCTTCAATCGGACCCAGCTCGGTTTCGATCTGCTCGATCAGCGCAATGACGTCTTCTTCTTTACGTGCATCGCAGGCAAAGCCATGGGCTTCACCGCCTACCGCGTGGATGCTGTCTACCAGCGGCTGCAATTTATCGGCGCTGCGGCGGGTGACACACGCCACGTAGCCTTCGCGGGCAAAGCGCTTGGCAATGGCGCCGCCCGTTGCATCACCGGCACCCACTACCAATACGATTTTCTTGTTGTGCGTCATGGGAACTCCCTTGGCTCAATGGTCGAGCAGGAGTCTAGTCGCAGCGCCGCAAAAGGCTGGTTTTGTTGCTGGAATTTAATGAGAGCAGTCAGGGGATGACTGCTCGAGCGATTACTTGCAGATGACGATCATGCTTCGACTGGTGTAGCCGGCAGGGTTGAGGCCGAAGGGGTAGTCCCCAGGTTCCTCGGAATTGTCACCGGACTTTGCGATAACCCGATAGCCCTTGGCGCCGCAAGAGTTTGTTGCACTGGTGTAGCACTGGTCCCAGGAAGAAGACAGGCCGGAACAGTTGATATGCAGGCCTTTTTTGCCACGTTTCACTTCTGTCTTGGTGGTCGCGGCACAACCGGCAATCGCCATGACCATTAACAGTATCAAAATTCGCTTCATTCCTATCCTTAATAGCCGCCTCGCAATGCTAGAGGCAGGCTCTACTCGCTCTCGGGTGTAGCGTTCGCGCTGTCCTTGTCGAAATTCTCCATGAATGACATTCGTTTACGGCTTAAACATGGCCTAAATGAGCGCCAAATGCCAGAGCTACATTCAAACAGCCTTCAATCCGCTGGAACCAGCGGCTTTGACTCGCTGCGCATTGTCACGGTGGCGCCTACGGAGGCCAGGATGATGCACGTGATCGCCAGCCATTGCGCGAGTGACAGGTGTTCGTGCAGGAACAGCAGGCCGGAGAGGGCGCCAAACGCCGGTTCGATGCTCATGAGCGTGCCGAAGGTACGGGCGGGGAGGCGTGTCAGTGCGACCATTTCCAGGGTGTAGGGCAGGGCGGTGGACAGAATGGCGACACCGATGGCGACCGGGATCAGGGCTGGCGTCAGCAATGCGCTGCCCGCATGCACGATGCCGATAGGGGCAACAAACAAGGCGGCGATCATTACGCCGAGGGCGGCGGTCTGCACGCCGTTGTCATTACCGGCTTTCTGGCCATACAGAATGTAGAGCGCCCAGCAGACCCCGGCACCCAAGGCGTAGCCTGCACCCAGTAGATCGATACCGCTGCTCGCTTCGCCCATCGGGATAAGTAGGAGCAAGCCGATGATTGCCAGGGCAATCCACAGGAAGTCGACCGCGCGCCGAGAGGCATAGATAGCCACGGCAAGCGGGCCGGTGAACTCCAGGGCCACCGCAATCCCCAGAGGTACGCTGCGCAAGGACATATAGAAAAGGAAGTTCATGCCGCCCAGGGCCATCCCATAAACGATGACGGTGCGCAGGGATTTGGCCGTCAACTTGGCACGCCATGGACGTAATAGAAGCAGCATGATCACGCTGGCGAAAATCAGGCGCAGTGCCGTGGTGCCTTGTGCGCCGACGATAGGGAACATGCTCTTGGCCAGCGAGGCGCCGGACTGGATGGAGGCCATGGCAATCAGCAGCAAGCCGACTGGGAACAATGTCGAGGCCAGGCTGCGGGGGGAGGTGGTCATTTGGGAGTGTTCGTCCGAAGTCATATTAAGAGAAGCGTGGGCGCTATGATGCTTAACTGTTTGAAGTTGAGCAATATATTGCTCAATTATCCTTGGTAAGGGCTTATAACGGACGAATCTCGAGGTTTTCAGCTTCTTTGATAGAAAAACCAAATCAAGGGTTGACGGCAGATTTCAGAAGCCTATAATTCGCCCCACTTCCGGCGCAGTCGAAACGGAAAACTCCTTGGTAAACAATGAGTTATGTAGATTTCGGCAGCAGGTTGCTTCAGTTCATCGAAGCCAGAAGGAAGTTGAAAAAGAGGTGTTGACAGCAGCGTGTAACGCTGTAGAATTCGCCTCCC
>NZ_JAFCUA010000021.1:0-12039 GCF_049896305.1 Pseudomonas sp. DWP3-1-3b3
TCGCGGCGGCCCACGGATTCAAGCCGGAGTGAGGGCATGCCGAGCCTAGGCGAGGCACCGAGTGTTGGGGCAAGAGCCCTTTGGTTACTTTGGGGCTTTTCCAAAGTGACCCGCCGTAAGGGCGGAACCCTAAGTAGCCGTTACCTAAACAACGGATATGTACACCAACACAAATACCCTCAAATTTGCTCGAAATTCCCAGCTAGACCAGCTCTCGACCCAGAAACGGCGCAGTCCGGCTCACCTTGCTTTTCGCAACTCTTTGCGGCGTACCACTGACAACCACCTTCCCCCCCAAATCCCCCGCCCCCGGCCCGATATCAATCACCCAATCACTCTGCGCCACCACGCGCATCTCATGCTCCACCACAACCACCGTATGCCCCGCGTCCACCAGATGATTCAACTGACTGAGCAAGCGGTCCACATCCCGTGGATGCAGCCCGGTAGTCGGCTCATCCAGCACATACAGGGTCGCGCCCCGCGCATTGCGTTGCAGCTCGGTCGCCAGCTTGATGCGCTGCGCTTCACCGCCCGACAGCTCAGTCGCCGGTTGGCCCAGGCGCAGATAACCCAGGCCGATGTCCCGCAGCACCTGCAACGAGCGCAGCACACTCGGTTGCTCGGCAAACACGTCCACCGCCTGCTCCACCGTCAGCCCCAATACTTGGGCGATGGTCAAGCCTTGCCATTTCACCGCCAGGGTCTCGGGGTTGTAGCGCGCTCCATGACAGGTCGGGCACGGTGCGTACACGCTGGGCATGAACAGCAACTCGACACTGACAAAACCTTCCCCTTCGCAGTTCGGGCAACGGCCCTTGGCGACGTTGAACGAGAATTGCCCGGCATCGTAGTGACGCTTCTTCGCCGCCGGAGTGGCCGCGAACAGCTTGCGCACGTTGTCGAACAGGCCGGTATAGGTCGCCAGGTTGGAGCGCGGGGTGCGGCCGATGGGCTTCTGGTCCACCTGCACCAGGCGGCGGATATGCTCCAGCCCGGCGCTGATGTGCCCGCCGCTGGTTTGCGGCGCGTCGTCTTCCAGGCTCGGTTCTTCGTCGTTTTCCACCACGCGACCAAGACCGGCGCCCACCAGCTCCAGCAGCGCCTGGCTGACCAGGCTGGACTTGCCCGACCCGGAAATCCCGGTGACCGCCGTGAAGCAGCCCAGCGGGAAATCGACGTTCAGGTCCTTGAGATTATTGCGCGTCACCCCTTGCAGTTTCAGCCAGCCGGTCGGCTCGCGGCGCGCGGGCTCCGATACACGCTGGTCAGCAAACAAATACTCACGAGTCTGCGACGCCTGCACCTGTGCCAACCCTGCCGGTGGGCCGCTGTACAGCACCTGCCCGCCATGCTCGCCGGCGGCCGGGCCGACATCGATCAACCAATCGGCGCGGCGCATGGTTTCCAGGTCATGTTCCACCACAAACAACGAATTGCCTGCGGCTTTCAAACGTTCCAGGGCGGTGAACAACGCCTCGCCATCCGCCGGATGCAGGCCCGCCGAGGGTTCATCCAGCACATAGATCACGCCGAACAACTGCGAACCCAACTGGGTCGCCAAACGCAACCGTTGCAACTCCCCTGATGACAGGGTTGGTGTGCTGCGTTCCAAAGACAAATAACCCAGGCCCAACTCGGTCAACGTGCTGACCCGCTCCAGCAAATCCTGGGCAATCCGCTGGGCAGCCAGGCGTTTTTCCACCGACAGTTTCATCTTGTCTTGCCCAGCCGCCACCGGCCGCAGCAACTCGGCCAATTGCGCCAACGACAACTGCGACAACTCACCGATGTCCACCCCGGCAAACTTCACCGACAGTGCCGCCTTGGTCAGGCGTTTGCCCTCGCACAACGGGCAGGCGCTGCCCTGCATGAACTGCGACACGCGCTTCTTCATCAGCGCGCTCTGGGTATGAGCAAAGGTGTGCAGGATGTAGCGCCGGGCGCCCATGAAGGTGCCTTGGTAGCTCGGCTCCAGTTTGCGCTTGAGCGCGTCGCGGGTCTGTTCCGGCGTGAAGCCGGCGTAGACCGGTGCGGTGGGGGTTTCTTCGGTGAACAGGATCCAGTCGCGCTGCTTTTTCGGCAGGTCGCGCCAGGGGATATCCACGTCGTAGCCCAACGTCACCAGGATGTCGCGCTGGTTCTGGCCTTGCCACGCCAATGGCCAGGACGCCACCGCACGCTGGCGGATGGTCAGCGAAGGGTCCGGCACCATCAGCGCTTCGGTCACCTCGTACACGCGGCCCAGGCCATGGCATTGCGGGCACGCGCCCTGGGGCAGGTTGGGCGAGAAGTCTTCGGCGTACAGCATCGGTTGCCCCGGCGGATAGCTGCCGGCGCGGGAGTACAGCATGCGGATCAGGCTCGACAACGTGGTCACGCTGCCCACCGACGAGCGCGCACTCGGCGTGCCGCGCTGCTGTTGCAGGGCGACGGCGGGCGGCAGGCCTTCGATGCTGTCCACGTCCGGCACGCCGACCTGGTCGATCAGCCGCCGCGCATACGGCGCCACCGACTCGAAATAACGCCGTTGCGCCTCGGCATACACCGTGGAAAACGCCAGGGACGACTTGCCGGAGCCCGATACGCCGGTAAACACCACCAGGGCATCCCGAGGAATATCCACGTCGACGTTACGCAGGTTGTGTTCGCGGGCGCCGCGCACGCGGACGAAACCGCTTGGCTGGGCAGTGATCGCAGGGATGTTGCGCTGTGAAGTCATGGACAACCTTGTCGGGCGGTGAGCACGCTGCGCACCCGTTGCGTCAGGGCTTCGGGGCTGTAGGGTTTGCTCAGCAGATGAATGTCGGCGCTCAGCAGATGATTGCTGGAGAGAATGTCGCGGGTATGGCCGGAGGTGAACAGCACCGCCACCGGCGGGTCCTGTACACGGGCCCAGTCGGCCAGGTCGGTGCTTTTGACGCGGCCGGGCATGACCACATCGGTAAAGATCAGCTCCGGCTGCAAACCGGCTTGCAGCTTGAGCATGGCCTGGTCACCGTCATCGGCCGTGAGCACGGTGTAGCCGGACTGTTCGAGCAACTCGACGACGGTCAGGCGCACGCCTTCGTTGTCCTCGACCACCAGGATGGTTTCCTGGCCGCCACTCTGCGGGATCTGGTCGATATGCACATCGAGGCTTTCCGGCTCCAGGCTGTGAGGGAAATACATCTGCACCACCGAACCCTTGCCCTCCTCGCTCCACATTTCCACATGCCCGCCACTCTGGCGCACAAAGCCGAACACCATGCTCAGGCCCAGGCCGGTGCCATGGCCTTCGCGCTTGGTGGTGAAAAAGGGTTCGAACGCCCGTTTCAGCGTGGACTCGGACATGCCCACTCCGGTGTCGATGACCGCCAGGCGCACATATTCGCCGGGCTTGATGCTTTTGCCCGCGCAGTCGTCGGGGTTGAGGATGATGTTCTCGCCAGTGATACGGATCACGCCCTCGCCCTGCATGGCGTCCCGGGCGTTGATCGCCAGGTTGAGCAGCGCATTTTCCAGCTGGTTGCGGTCGACGTTGATAAACCAGGAGTCCTGGGGCAATTGCACATCAATGTGGATGGTTTCCCCCAGCGCCCGTTGCAGCAGTTCGCCAAGCCCCGCGTAGATGCGTTGCGGGTTGTACACCGCCGGCGACAAAGGTTGGCGACGCGCAAACGCGAGCAATTGCGACGACAACTTGGCCCCACGCTCCACCGCGGCAATGGCCGCGGCGACACGGCGCTGCACCTGGGCGTTGTCCGGTTCGTGGCGGGCCAGCAAATGCAGGTTGCCGGCGATCACTTGCAGCAGGTTATTGAAGTCGTGGGCCACGCCGCCGGTCAGGCCGCCGATGGCTTCGAGTTTCTGCGACTGGCGCAGTTGGTCTTCGGCAGCGGAGCGCGCCTGCACTTCAGCGGCGACCCGTTGTTCCAGATTATGCGTGAGTTCCTGGCGCACCTGTTCGGACTTCACCAGTTCGGTGGTCTCCACCACAATCGCCAATACCCCGGCGGGTTGTTGGTTGTCGCCGGCGACCGGGCTGTAATACAGGTCCAGCCACACGGTTTCCGGCTGGCCATTGCGCAGCAGCACCAGGTCCTTGTTGTTGAACGACAGGGTGCCACCCGCCAGGCAAGTGTCCATCACATGACGATTGAACTCGGCCACTTCCGGCCAACCCAGTTCTACCGGCGTGCCCAGCAGGTACGGGTGACGGCCACCGGCAAAGGCCGAGTAGCTGTCGTTGTAGATCATGTACCCCCATTGGCCCCACAGCATCACCATGGGCACGGGTGACGCCAGCATCATCTGCACCGTGCAGGTCAGGCTGGTGGACCATTGATCGATAGGGCCAAGGTCGGTGGTTGCCCAATCGAACGCGCGGATCCGCTGGGCCATTTCACCGGCCCAACCTTCACAGCCGTGGGGGTTGGATAAAAATTGCATCGGTTGGCTCTGTGCGCAAAGAGAACATCGGCAAGTTTTGGAGCGCTGTAAACCTGGATGGTTTCAACTCATCTACTGTAGGCGTTAATTACAGCAGAAAGCACTGGCCTCAGTGAAAATCCCGGCTGCGCACCGTGATGCCTTCCAGTAACGGCGTCAGGTCGGTGAGACGCCCGGCGATCAGGTGCCGCACTTCGCCTACCGCTTCCCAGCGGCCGTCCACTTTCAACAACCGCGAGCCGACCAATGCCTGGCGTTGACGCTCAGCCAGGTCACGCCAGACCACCACATTGAGGTTGCCGAATTCATCTTCCAGGGTGACAAAGGTCACCCCGCTCGCCGTGCCCGGACGCTGACGACCGGTGACCAGCCCCGCGACGCTGATATTGCGCCCATGCTCCACCGCCATCAGCTCCTGGGAACTGCGGCAGCGCCGCTTGCGCAGTTCCGCCCGCAACAACGCCAACGGATGCGGGCCCAGGGTGGTGCCGAGCGTGGCGTAGTCGGCGTGCAGGTCCTCGCCCACGGTGGGCGTCGGTAACTCCACCACATCTTCGTCCGGGCTTGGCAGGCCGGCAAACAGCCCGAGTTGCTTGTGTACGCCGGCCACTTCCCAACGCGCCGTGTGCCGGTTGCCGGCCAAGGCACGCAAGGCGCCGGCATCCGCCAGCAGTGCCTGGGCGCGAGCATCCAGCCCGGCACGCGCGTCCAGGTCGGCAATATCGCTGAACGCCCGGCGCTGGCGTGCGGTTTCGATGCGCCGCGCATCTTCTTCGCGAAACCCCGCGATCATGCGCAAGCCCATGCGGATCGCCGGCTGTGCGCCGTCAATCGGCTCCAGGCTGCAATCCCAGTCGCTGGCCTGCACATCCACCGGGCGGATCTGCAAGCGATGGCGCCGCGCGTCCTGCAGGATCTGGTCCGGGCTGTAGAAACCCATGGGCCAGCTGTTGATCAGCGCACAGGCAAACGCTGCCGGCTCATGGCACTTGAGCCAGCAACTGGCGTAGGTCAACAAGGCGAAACTGGCCGCGTGGGACTCGGGGAAGCCATAGCTGCCAAAGCCCTTGATCTGCTCGAAAATCTGCGCGGCAAAGGCCTCGGTGTAACCGTTTTTCAGCATGCCGGTGCGCAGGCGCGCCTGGTGCGGTTCCAGGCCACCGTGGCGTTTCCAGGCCGCCATGGAACGGCGCAACTGGTCGGCTTCACCGGGGCTGTAGTCGGCGGCGACCATGGCGATCTGCATCACCTGTTCCTGGAACAGCGGAATGCCCAGGGTACGCTTCAACACCACTTCCAGTTCCGGCGAAGGGTAAGTGGTTGCCTCCTCCTTGTTCCGCCGCCGCAAGTACGGGTGCACCATGCCGCCCTGGATCGGTCCCGGCCGTACGATGGCGACCTCGATCACCAGGTCATAGAACGTCTGCGGCTTGAGCCTGGGCAACATCGACATCTGCGCCCGCGATTCGATCTGGAACACGCCGATGGTGTCGGCCTTGCTGATCATGGCGTAGGTGGCCGGATCTTCCTTGGGCACCGACGCCAGGCTCATGTCACGGTTGCGATGGCGGCGCAGCAGATCGAAGCAGCGGCGGATCGCGCTGAGCATGCCCAGGGCGAGGATATCCACTTTGAGCAGGCCGACGGCGTCGAGGTCGTCCTTGTCCCACTGGATGATGGTGCGCTCGGCCATGGCGGCATTTTCCACCGGCACCAGGGTGTCCAGCGGGTATTCGGAAATCACGAAGCCACCAGGGTGCTGGGACAGGTGCCGGGGGAAACCGATCAATTGCTGGGTCAGCGTGAGCACGCGGCGCAGGATCGGGCTGCCGGGGTCGAAGCCACCTTCGCGCAGGCGATCCAGCGGAGGCGCCTCGTCACTCCAGCGCCCGCAGCAGTCGGCCAGGGCGTTGATCTGATCGGGCGGCAACCCCAAGGCCTTGGCCACATCACGCACTGCGCCGGACGCGTGGTAACTGCTGACCACCGCCGTCAGCGCCGCGCGGGTGCGGCCGTAACGCTGGAACACGTATTGCAGCACTTCTTCGCGGCGTTCGTGCTCGAAGTCCACGTCGATATCCGGCGGCTCATTGCGCTCCCTGGAGAGAAAACGCTCGAACAACATACTGGTCAGGCTCGGGTCGATCTCGGTGATGCCCAAGGCAAAACACACCGCCGAATTGGCCGCCGAGCCGCGTCCCTGGCACAGGATCGAGTGGCTGCGGGCGAACTGCACAATGTCGTGCACCGTGAGGAAGTAGCTTTCGTAACCCAACTCGCTGATCAACTCCAGCTCGCTGTCGATCTGCTGCAAGGTCTTGGCGTCGACACCCTGCGGCCAACGTTTGGCGATGCCTTCTTCGGTCACGGCGCGCAGCCAGGATTTGGCATTGTGGCCGGCAGGCACCAGTTCGCGCGGGTAGTGATAGCGCAATTGGCTGAGGTCGAAGGTGCAGCGGCGAGCGATGGCCTGGGTTTCGTCGAGCAACGACGCGGGATACAGCGCGCTTAACGCTTCCAGGCTGCGCAGGTGTCGCTCGCCATTGGGGTGCAGCCGCGTACCGGCTTCGGCCACCGGTACGTGATGGCGGATGGCGGTCATGGTGTCTTGCAGGGCGCGGCGGCCGCGCGCATGCATGTGCACATCACCGCAAGCCACTGCCGGGATGTGCAGGCTGGCGGCCAGGTTCAGGCGTTGCTCCAGGTGACGCGCGTCGTCCTGGCCGCAATGCAGGTGCACCGCCAGCCACAGGCGTTCGGCGAAGGTTCGGCACAGCCATTGGACGTCAGCCTGGGTGTCGCTGTCTTCGGCCACCCACAGTGCCAGCAGGCCGGGCAGCGGTTGCTCGAAGTCCTCGCGCAGCAGACGATAGCGGCCTTTTTCGGCACGCCGTCGGGCCAGGGTGATCAAGCGGCACAGGTGCTGGTAGCCGCTGAGGTCTTCCACCAGCAGCACCAGTTTCGGACCGTGGTCGAGGCGCACCTCGCTGCCGATGATCAACGGCAGCTCCACCGCCTTCGCCGCCTGCCAGGCGCGCACGATGCCGGACAAGGTGCATTCGTCGGTGATCGCCAGGGCACTGTAGCCTTGGCGCTTGGCGCGCTCGAACAGTTCCAGCGCACTGGAAGCGCCGCGCTGGAAGCTGAAGTTGGACAGGCAGTGCAGCTCGGCGTAGCTCATGCAAACCAGCCCTGCAGCCACAGGCCATCGCCCTGCCCCACGGTGCGAAAGGCCCAGCCTTGCTGACCGGCGCGGGTCTGGATCAGGTAGTAGTCGCGACGGATATCAGCGCCGTCCCACCAGCCGGACTCGATGCGTTCCGGGCCCATGAGGATCTGCACGCCCTGCTCACCCAGCAAGGTCGGCTCGTTCAGTAGCCAACCGGGGCGCTGCACTGTGTTCAAGGTCGGGCACGGATTTTTATCCGCCGTCGCTTGCCAGGCGCATTCGGGGCGGTGGTCGGCGTGAAAGCGCAGGCCCTGCACCGCCTCATCGCCCAAGCGCGCACGCAGGCGTTCGCGCAGTTGCTCCCACGGCAGGGTTTGTTGCGGGCGGTCATCGAACAGGTCCTGACGCTGGGGCACAAACACCGGCAGGTCCTGGGCCACCAGGCGAAAGCCGCGTACCGGTGAGGTGACTTGGACTTGCTCCAGGCGGCCGCGGGCCAATTCAAACAGCATCGCCGGTTCACGCTCGGCGCTGAGCAGGCCGACCTTGATCACGCTGTCGGGCGCCTGAGCGTGTTCCAAATGCAGGTCGAAACGCTGCACGCCACTGTCGCGGCCACACAGAAACGCGGACAGATCGCCCGTCAAACGCCTTAACGGAAACAGCAGTGCCTGATGGGATTGCACGTCAAAATTCAGTTCGATACGCACATCGAACCGGTCTGGCGGCTGATAGAACGCCAGGCCCAGCGGCCGCTGCCCGGCCAGTGCGTCCAGGTGCTTGAGCAGGCTGGCCTCAAAGCGGCGTGCCAGGGTGTGCCGAGGCAGCGCCTGCACCTGGGCCAATGTGCGCAGGCCCATGCGCGACAAAGCCGTGGCGGCCTGTGGGTCGAGGCCGGCGCGGTCGATGGGCAACGGCGCCAGAGCCTGCATCAAGCCGTCATCCTGCACCGCCAGGCCATCCTTGATATTCGCCAGCACCCGCGCCGCTACCGGGTTAGGCGCAGCGACGATACGGTGACGAAAACCCAGTTCGGTCAATTCCTTGCGCAAGCGCGCCTCGAGGCGTGGCCATGGCCCGAACAGCCCCAGGCTCGACTCGATCTCGAACAACAAGGCACGCGGATAATACAGGCTGACCTGGGAGCTGAACTGATAGGCCCAGGCCGCGAGGAACTGCTGGTAGCGTTCGATCTCGGCGGGATCGTATTCGGCACTGGCAAAGTTCTTGGCCAGCGCATGCGCCGCCGTCAGGGATTGGCCGGGGCGCAGACCCAGGGCGCGGGCAGCATCGTTGACGGTTTGCAGCACACGGCGTTGCGGCGTGCCAGCCAGCAAGACCAGGGGTTGGTCTGGCTCGGGGTGCACACGCTGCACCCCGTCCAGCGCCAATTGCGGGAAGACAATACACACCCAGCGCATGGCAACCTCAATGCCCCGCCAGCGCAATCGGTGCCGGATGGGCCAGGCCGCCCCGGCACTTGAGCACGCGCACCTGCGCGGGTTTGGCCTCCACGGCCAGGCGCAAGGCGGCAGGCGATGAGTTGATCGCCTCACTCAAGGCACGCCAGGCAAACGCCAGGGTCTGTCCGGTTTCCGCCGCCACTTGCAGGCGCCGCAGCGCCCGATCATCGGCCTTGCGTGGCCAGCACAACACCGCGCCGCAACTGCCGGAACGCAGGCATTGTTCCACTGCCCACAAGGCGTCGCGTTCCTCGGCCTGGATCACCGACAGCAGGCGCAGATCCACCCCGGCGTTCTGCCAGGCATGGGGGTACGGCGTATAGGGAGGCGCCACCAACACAATGCGCTCCCCCGTCTTTGACAAACGGGCCAGGGTCGGCAGCACCAGTTGCAATTCGCCCACCCCCTCCTTGGCCATGAGGATTTCACTCAAGGCCGCCTCCGGCCAACCGCCCGTGGGCAACACCGCATCCAGCGCCGCCAACCCGGTGGGGTGCACACTGGCCGGCGGCGCGGCAGGCCGGCCTTTCCAGACACGCCCGCCATTGAACAGCGTGTCCAGCGCAACCACGGCGCCCATCAGCCTTGCCTCACCAGACCGCAGAACACCCCTTCGATCGCCAGGTCCTGATCGGGCCCGACCACGATGGGTTGGTACGCGGGGTTGCGCGGCAGCAAGCGCACGCTGTCGCCCTGGCGTTCGAAGCGCTTGATAGTCACTTCACCGTCCAGGCGCGCCACCACAATCTGCCCGTTCAAGGCCTCGGCACTGCGGCGCACGCCTACCAAGTCACCATCGAGGATGCCGTCCTCGATCATCGAATCGCCCTGCACCCGCAGCAGGTAATCCGGGGTTTTCGCGAAGGTCGACGGGTCCAGCTGCAAGCGGCTGTGCACCTCCGCATCGGCCCCGATAGGCAAACCAGCCGCCACACGGCCGAGCACCGGCACATCCAGCCATTCCGGGCGCACCAGTTGGTTGAGCAGGCGAATGCCGCGTGCCTGGTTCGGGTTGACCTCGATAAACCCGGCTTCCGTCAGCGCCAGCACGTGCTTGCGCGCCACGCTGCGCGAGGCAAAGCCGAACGCCTCGGCGATCTCGGCGAGGCTGGGAGGCTGGCCTTGCTGCGCGATGCGGTCGCGGATAAAGGTCAGGATGGCGGTACGGCGGGGAGTTAGAGTCGTCATGGAGTACATTTGTACTCCTGTGGGAAATTTCTGACAATAGCCGCTAGTCGTGTAGGGGACGACAAGGTTTGTCGAAACCTCCCACATGGTTGCCGGATTAGCTCTACTCCCCTCCCCTGCAAAGGTCCGCAAAGTCCCTCGCCTGAATACACAGTGCGAGGGATTGCGGATGGTGCTTTTGGTGTGGGCCCCGGTTGATGGGGCTATTTCATGATCGAGTGGACCAGCCAAACCATTGGCTATCTAGTACTGGCCACCCTGGATGCGAAAACGCGAGACGTCGAATCCGTCATCCGCGATTTCAAGCGCTGCCTCAATCACTACGATGCCTGGGCGGAGAGCTTTTTCAGCTTTTCGGCGCTGGATATCGAGCAGGTCTTCAAGGTCGGGGATGAAGTAGCACTGGTCGCGCCGATCAACCGCTCCCTGTTTCCCAGCACCACCACCGCCACCTGCCAGGCCAACGGCTCGTTGACCCTGGTGCACATGTTCCAGAGTTCACGCTTCGTGCCCATTGGCAATACGCCCGTGATGGTGCAACGCATCGACCCCAACGGCGGCCCGCTGGGTGAGCCCATTCATAAAACCATCGGCCCCAGCGGCATTCTCGAAATCACCGAATGTGAGCGCAACCAGCAGTATCGGGTCAGTTTTTACCCCAACGTTTCCAACGCGCATTTCAAGGCGCTGTACGCCTCTTATCAGGCGGTTATCGCACCGCTGGAAGGTTGGCTGCGTGCGGAATGGACCAGCACCTTTGAACCGCTGTGGGAAGGCTACTCCGAAGCCAACTTCCTCAAACGCTATCTCTCGCTGCACCAAGCCTACGCCCGCGGTTTTGGCGAGGCGCTGTATGCGCTCTGGGACAGCCTCAAGCAGCTGTTCCAGTGGCTTTCTGACCCAATGGGTTATGCGGAAAAACTCCTGCATTACCTCTCCCAGGAGGAATTCGAAAAGCTGTTGAAGCTCGGCACTGAAAGCCTCGCGAAGGGCTTGTTGGTGCTGAGCGATGAACCGCTGCTGTTCATTTATGTGTCGGCGATGGTCAGTTGGATGCGGATGTTGCCGCCGCCTTACATGAACGAGTTACTGGGAGAAATCAGCGCCGACGTCTTGATCAATTTGCTGCTGTGTCTCGCCACCGCCGGGATGGGGATGGCGGTGCGTTTGAGTACGAAGGTGCTGGGCGGCATCAAGTCTCAGCGGGCGCGCAGGTGGTTGGAGCACATGGCTGGGCAGTTCGGGAAGTTTCGTGTGGATGATCACGCGGAGGTGGCGAAGCCGATATTGCTGGGTAGCCCAGCGACGCCGATTCGGACGATTCCGGATGTGCCGTTGAAGGTGGGGGATCAGGTGGTTTCGAATCCTGTGCCGTTGGTGCGGGACAAGGTTGGGCAGCGGACGGTGTTAGTGCGCCAGGAGCCTGTCGACGATGTGCCTGTTTCTGCTCGAAACCCGGCTGGGGATGCGGCTGCGCCTTCGGACAAGACCGCCACTAACGGCTGCCCAGTGTCGATGGTCACGGGTGAGGAACTGCTGACGCTCACCGATGGCACGTTGGATGGGATCTTGCCGTTTGAGTGGACGCGCTTGTACCGCACCAGTGCGGTGGAAGTGGATGGCGGGTTGGGGTTTGGCTGGAGTCACTCACTGGCGCATCGGCTCGCGGTTTCCGGTGATTCGGTGGTGTGGACCGATCATGAAAACCGGTCGACTACCCTGCCCTTGCCCACCGTTTCTCGGCCTGCGATCACCAACAGTCTGGCGGAAGCGGCGATCTACTTGGGG
>NZ_JAFCUA010000022.1:0-11115 GCF_049896305.1 Pseudomonas sp. DWP3-1-3b3
TGTGGGAGCGGGCTTGCTCGCGAAAGCGGTGGATCAGTCAGAGATGTAATCGCTGACACGCCGCCTTCGCGAGCAAGCCCGCTCCCACATTTGAAACTGAGACCGGCCTCCAGAAACCGGTCGGCTACCAGGCCGCCGCGCTTTTGCTTTTGATCTGAGGCGCCCCGTCAAACACGCTGGCCGAACGCAGGCTTGAATCCGTGGGTAACCCGGCAGGACGCCGGGTTAGCCACGCTGGGCCAAGGTTGGCCCAGCGCGGCGGCCCACGGATTCAAGCCTGCGTTCGGGCACACCGAGCCTAGGCAAGGTGCCGAGTGTTGGGGCAAAGACCTTTTGGTTACTTTGGGCTGGGCCGGCATTCCGGCGTTTGCCAAAAGTGACCCGCCGTAAGGGCGGAACCCTAAGCCGCCATTACCGCAGCAATGGATATGTACACCACACCACCACCCCCTAAGCCACCCGCCCCACCGCATACCGATTCACCGGCACCGGCAACCCCAAATGCCCCCGCAATGTGCTGTGACTGTACTCACTGCGAAACAACCCCCGCTCGCGCAACAACGGCAATACCTGATCGGTAAACCGCGCAAAATCCTCCGGCGCGCCCACGTGGATATTGAACCCATCCACCGCACCCTCCACAAACCAACGCTCGATCTCATCCGCCACGGTCTTGGGCGAGCCGACGAAACTGGAAAACGGCTTGGCAAAGCGCAACGCCGCCTGGCGCAACGTCAGCCCCTGTTCACGAGCAACCTGCTTGATGTTCTCCGCATGACCGCGATACCCGTTACTCCCCAAGTCGCCCAACTCCGGAAACGGCTCATCCAGTGGGTACTGGCTAAAGTCGTGGTAATTGAACGGCCGCCCCAACTGCACCAGCGCCTTGCCAAGATCCAGCTCGCCATTGCGTTCACGATCAATGGCCTGCGCCTGTTCATCGGTATCCGCAATGATCGGTGAAATACCCGGCAGGATGGTGACGTGGTCAGGGTTACGCCCAGCGGCGGCGGTACGCTTTTTGATGTCGCTGTAGTACGCCTGGGCATCTTCGAAATTGCCCACGCCAGCGAAAATCCCTTCGGCATAATTCGCCGCCAGGCTGCGCCCGGATTCAGAAATTCCCGCCTGGAAAATCACCGGTTGACCCTGGGCCGAACGGGCAATATTCAGCGGCCCGGTGACCGAGAAAAACTCGCCGTGGTGATCGAGGCGGTGCTGGCGCTGCGGGTCGAGGAACACTTTGGCTTGCTTGTCGCGCACAAAGGCGTCGTCTTCATACGAGTCCCACAGCCCCTGCACCACGTCCAGGTGTTCGGCCGCGCGGCGATAGCGCTCGGTGTGGTCGATATGTTGCTCGCGGCCAAAGTTTCCCGCCGCACCTTCCAAGCCGGTGGTGACCACGTTCCAACCGGCGCGGCCGCCGCTGATGTGGTCCAGGGACGCGAATTGCCGCGCCACGTTGAAGGGTTCGGTATAGGAGGTCGTGAGCGTCGCCACCAGGCCGATTTTCGAGGTCGCCCCGGCGATGGCCGAGAGCAGCGTCAAGGGCTCCAGGCGGTTGAGAAAATGCGGCGCGGAATCCGGCGTGATGTAAGGGCTGTCGACGATGAACACCAGGTCGAACTTGGCCGCTTCTGCCTGTTGTGCCTGGGCGCGGTACCAGTCGATATCCACACTCGCATCGCCAGGGATTTGTGGGTGCAACCATTCGTTTTGTGCGGTGCCGACGCCGGTGAGAATGGCGCCGAATTTGAGTTGCCGAGGTGAGGTGGGCATCAAGGTATTCCTCCGTGGATGGCCGCGGTGGCCTGTGGAGAATGACCTTAATGCCCGTAGGCAGGGCTTGTGAAAGGCTTTGTAGATCTATGCTAATTATTAAAATTAATGATCTCTAACAAACACCGTTATCCGAGTACTGCATAACGATCTGTCAGGCTCAGCGACGTGCGCTGACCGCCGAAGCGTCGTTGGACACGATCACTTCCACGCGACGATTCAACTGCCGTGACTGTGCGCTCTGGTTATCGGCCACCGGGAACTGCTTGCCGTAGCCAATGACGGCAATCCGCTCGATCCCCACGCCGAGTCGTTGCAAACCACGCGCGACCGCTTGGGCACGGCGCTCGGACAGGCTCTGGTTGTAGGCATCGCCCCCCACGCTGTCAGTGAAACCCTCTACCCGCACCTGACGCTCCGGGTTCTGCACCAGGAAGGTCGCCAGCCCCTGGAAGTCCCGCTGGCTGCCTGCCTTCAAATCGGCCTTGCCGGTGTCGAACAGCACGTCGCCAAAGGTGATGACCTGGCCACGCTCGGTCGGCTGGGCTTTCATCGCCTGCAAGGCCTTGAGCTGCGCGGTGCGCACGTCGAGCTGCACCTGGGTACGGTCGACCGCGATGTTGTCGAGCTGGGCATCGGTCTTGCGGCCGACGATGGTCTGCTCCGCCAGGGCGATTTTTTGCGTGGCAAGATAGGCGAGCTGGTCGAGCTGTGGGTCGGTACGGTCGTGCAACGATACCTGGTTGGCGCGGTCCAGCGCGTTGGAAGCGATACGGGTTTCAACCGCCGCCAGGGTGTTGGATTCCGGCTTCTGCTGCAGGCTGGAAAATTGGCTGCGCGCTTGCAGCAATTGCGGGTTCTCCGGCGGCGTGGCGCAACCGGCAAACGCCAGGCTCAGGGCCGAAAGCACAGGGATGAAAAAAATGGCACGCATGGCTGGATCCTCAGTGGGTAGTCGCGGGGGCGTTGAGCATTTCCTGCTTGAGCACCTGAATGCCCTCTCGCGCCTGCTTCAAGACCTGTTGTTTACGCACGGCATTGGCCTTGGCTTCGGCCAGGCTGGCATCGGCTTCGATCTGGTCGGCCAGGGCGTCCACCTCGACGTACTTCATTTCACCGATGGCCTGGTCCATGCGCGCCAGCTTGTCCTGGGCGGTTTTCATTTCCAGCGGTGCGAACTGGGTGGCTTGCGCCGCCAAGGCGCGCCCCACCGCATCACGGGCCAGGGAGATCTTTACCGCCGGCGGCTGCGGCGTGGCACAGCCTGCCAGTACCCCGGCGACAATCACGGCCCAGGCCGAGCGGCGCAGGCGTTGGCTCACACTGGTCATCTTCATGTGTTGACTCCTAAGCATGTTCTTACGGCTGCCGGGCGATGGGAGCGGCCCTGCCGTATCGCTTGTGTTCAAGCGATCGCGCCATCCTAGGAGGAAAAATACGGGCTGGAAGAATGAAAAATCCCACCTAGTTGTGGGATTTTTCTCAGAGCAAGAGCAAGTCCTACGCCGTACGCGCAGCGACCGCCTCAACTTCAATCAACGCGCCGGGTAGCGGCAGCGCCACCACTTGCAACGCCGTACGCGCCGGCTTGTTCGGTTGCTCAGGCGTGCCAAAGAACTGCGTATAGCCCGCCTGCAAGCCAGCGAAATCCAGCTTGCCGCCCGTCTCTTCGGCCCCTACCAGGAACACCCGCAACTGCACGATATCGCCCAGGTCCAGGTCTTGCTGGCGCAGGATCTTGCGCAGTTTGTTGAACACCGACACCGTCTGCACTTCGGTCGTGCCATAGGCGGCCGGCGTGCCCGCCGGGGCGTTTGCATCGTGCAGATCAGGCAAGGTGCCGCTGACAAAGATCAGGCTGGCGGAAGCCGGTACGGTGACGGTCTGCGAGATCGGGAAATCGCCGACGCTGGTACGTTGAATGCTGTCGCTCATGATGTTTCTCCTTAATGATGCATTTAAAACCGCCAACACCCTCTGTGGTGAGCGGGCTTGTTGTGGCGAGCGGGCTTGCCCCGCGTTGGGGCGCGAAGCGGCCCCAGAACCTGCCGACTGGGTTTATCTGTCACACCGCAGCGCCTGGATTGGGAGCGCTACGCACTCCAACGCGGGGCAAGCCCGCTCGCCACAACTAGCCCGCTCGCCACAAGAGCGCATTTGGCCTAGGAAGCGGCCGCAGCCGCGATACAGCGTTGTTGGATAACCCGCTCAGCCAGTTGCCCGACCACATGGCGCGCCGAGTTGGCCGCCGATTCCTGCCAGATGCCCACGCCGCTTTGCACCAGGCCGTCGCCGGCGAAATACACACGGCCGTGGCCGGCTTCGAGCAAGGCGCTGGCGTCGGCCGGGAAGTGTTCGCGTTGCAGCCACGGGCCTTCGCTGTAGGGGATCTGTTCCCAGGACACCGCCAGCGGGTTGCGCAAGTGTTTGGAATAACCGGGGTGCAACAGTTCCACGGCTTCTTTCGAGGTGGCGTACTGCTGGTCGAAGGGTTGCGCACCAAATACGTCGGCGCCCTCGCCGGTCACGTAGCCCGCTACCAGCAAGCCTTCGCGGGTATTGAGGTCATTGCTCGGGTACCACAGCAGGCGTGCCGGGTGTTCGATCCACGACAGGCCACCGTAGGTGCGGTAGTCAGTTTCCCAGAATCGCGGTGACTGCCACGCCACTTTGGTCGCCTGGTCGCTGCGGGTGCTGAGCAAGGCGGCCTTGATCGGGTCGCTGAAGTCGGTGTCGAGCTTGGCCAGCAGCGGCAGCGGCAGGGTCGAGATCAGGTAATCGGCGCGCACCACCTGTTCGCGACCGCTGAGCTTGTCGTGGTACGTCACCGCTACGCCGTCTTCCAACTGACGGATCTGTCGCACCTGGGCGCCCAGTTGCACGTGGCCCCGAACACGCTGGTAGAAGGCATCCGTGATGCGGTCCATACCACCGACCGGTTGGAACATGGTGGCGGAGAACTCCGGGAATTCCGTGTGCAGTAACGCGCCCCACAACTCCGGGTGCAGCAGTTGATCGAGTGATAACGGGCTACGACTGTCGGGCAACGCGCCGGGATGCGCAGGCGACTCCAGGTGCCCTGAGCGTATCGTGCCCTCGAAGGCCAACTCCTGTGACAGGTCGCCATACACCTGCAGGAACGCCAACAGCCGCGTGCGCTCCTCAGCGCTCAACACATCATCGAGGGCATCGCGCTGTACCGCCTTGGCCAGCAAGCCGGACACCTGCCCCCGTGCATCGTTGATGGCCTGGCCCACCGTGAAGGCCGGCTTGCTCACATCCGGCCGTACCTGGGCGCCATGGCTGCTGTTGACCAGCACTTCCAGCGGCACGCCCAGCTCGCTGCAATAGTCGAGAATAGTGCGGTGCTGGCTGGGAATCCGCGCCGGCCCGGCGTTGAAGTAGTGCCCCTGCTCGAACGTTGCGGTTTGCGTGCGGCCGTCCTTGTAATCCACACGATCGCCATTGCGAATGGTCCAAGTGCGGCCACCCACGCGGTCACGCGCCTCCAGCACTTGTACCTCGAACCCGGCGCGGGTCAGCTCCAGGGCCGTCACCAGCCCCGCGATGCCAGCACCCAACACCAGCACGCGGGTGCCCTGCCCCAGGCCCGCCTTGAGTTTCAACGGTTGCGGGCGGCGGTGTGACGAAGGGCCCAGCCCCAATGCCGCCAGTGCCTCCTTGACGGCCTGTTCGCCGCCTACCGCCGCAATGCTCGACAGCGCTTCACGTCGTGTCAGTCCCATGTTCGATGCTCCTTAATCCGGCAGGCCCGGTGGGTTGATCAGCGACGTGTCGACGCGCTCGATATCCAGGCCCCAGCGTTGCAGCACCTGTTCGTATTGACCGCCAGCAATCGCGCCTTCCAGGGCGGTGTGGATCGGCTTGACCAGGCCGTTGTCCTTGCGTGTGGTCACCGCGATATCCGCTTTCAAAGGCCAGCCACCATTGACCGTGCCGACAAGCTTGATACCGCCGGTGATTGCCGCCGAATAGGCGTACACCGAGTTGGGCCCGAACAGCGCATCGCTGCGCCCGGATTGCACCGCCAGTTGCGCGGCGGCCTGGTCGTCGAAGTATTGCAACAGCGCCGGCTTGAGCCCGGCTTTTTCATTGGCGTCGTTCCAGGCCAGCAGGACCTTTTCCTGGTTGGTGCCGGAGCCGACGATGATCTTCAACCCGGCAATGTCCTCGGCCTGCTTGATCGCGCTGATCTTGCTGGTGTTCTTCACATAGAACCCGAGCACGTCCTGGCGATAAGTCGCGAAGTCGAAACGCTTCTTGCGCGCCTCGGTCACCGTAACGTTGCTGATCACCGCGTCGTACTTGCCCGAGCTGACGCCCAGGGGCCAGTCTTCCCAGCTGGTCTGCACCACGTTGAGTTGCAGGCCCAGGCTGTCGGCGACCAACTGCGCCGTATCGGCCTCGCTGCCGATGGTGGTCTTGTCGTCATTGGCCAGCAGCGCCAGCGGCGGCCCGGCCACACCGGACACGGCCACGGTGAACTTGCCCGGCTGGGCAAACTTGAAGCCCGGCGGGATCTGCGCGATGGCCGCTTCGTTACGCGGTACATGAATGCGCGGGCGGTCGGGGCTGAGGTCGACCTGCTGCACGGCGAATGCGCTTTGCGCAGTGCTGACGGCCAGCGTCAACAGGGCGATACGAGCGGTAGAGATAAGCATGGGCAGTCACTCCTTGAACTAAAGCACCTTGCCGAGAAAGGCCACAGTGCGGGGATGTCGGGGTTGGCGGAAAATCTGTTCAGGCGGGCCTTCTTCGATCAACTGGCCGTCGCAGAGGAACACCACGTGGTCGGCCACTTCACGGGCAAAGCCGATTTCGTGGGTGACGATCACCAGGGTCACGCCCAGCTGGGTCAGGCCCTTGATCACGTCGAGCACTTCGCCCACCAGCTCCGGGTCGAGGGCCGAGGTGGGTTCATCGAACAGCAGCACTTTGGGGTCCAGCGCCAAGGCGCGGGCGATGGCCACACGCTGTTGCTGGCCGCCGGAGAGCTGGCGCGGGTAGGCATCGACCTTGTCCGCCAGGCCGACCTTAGCCAGCAGCTCGGCCGCCTTGGTCTGGGCTTGGGCCTTGCTCCAGCGTTTGTGGGCCAGGGGCGCCTCAGCGACGTTCTCCCAGGCGGTGAGGTGCGGGAACAGGTTGAAGTTCTGGAACACAAAACCCACGTCGATACGGCGCTTGAGAATCTCGCGTTCTTTCAGCTCGTAGAGCAGGTCCCCCTTGCGCCGATAGCCAACGTATTCACCGTCAATGGTGATATGCCCGCTGTCGATCTTCTCCAGATGGTTGATGGTGCGCAGCAAGGTCGACTTGCCCGAGCCGGACGGCCCGAGGATCACCGTGACCTTGCCGGGGTCGATGGTCAGGTCGATGTCTTTCAATACCTGCTGATTGCCAAAGCGCTTGCCCACGCCCTGGATCTGGATGCGACCGGCGCGAGCTTCACTCATGGGTTTTCTCCTTGACCCAGCGGCGTATGCGTTGCAACGGCGTGGGCGGCAGCACCCGTGCCGTGCCACGTGCAAAATGGCGCTCGACGTAGTACTGCGCGCTGGTCAGCACGGTGGTGATGATCAAGTACCAGACCGTCGCCACGATGAGCAGCGGGATCACCGCCTGGGTACGGTTGTAGATGACCTGCACGGTATAGAACAGCTCGGGCAAGGCCAGCACGTAGACAATCGAGGTGCCCTTGACCAGGCCGATGATTTCATTGAAGCCCGACGGCAGGATCGAACGCAGCGCCTGGGGCAGGATGATCCGGAAAATCCGTCGCGAGGCCGGTAAACCCAACGCCGCAGCGGCTTCATGCTGGCCGGCGTCGACACCGATCAGCCCGCCGCGAATGATCTCCGCCGCGTACGCCGCCTGCATCAAGCTCAAGCCCAATACGGCCACGGTGAACTGGCTGAGCACGTCCACGGTGGACCACTCAGCGAACACCACTGAGGTGAACGGCACGCCGAGGACGATGTGGTCATACAGGTAGGCAAAGTTGTAGAGGATGATCAGCACCAACAGCGCCGGCATCGAGCGGAAGAACCAGATATAGCCCCAGGCCAACGCCGCCAACAGCGGTGAGCCCGACAGCCGCGCCAACGCCAGCGCCGTGCCGAGAATGATGCTGAACACCGTGCTGAGCAGCGTCAGCAGCAGCGTCTGCCCCAGCCCGCGCAGCACCGACGGCGAGAAAAACCACTGGCCGAACACGCCCCATTCCCAGCGCGGGTTGGTGGCCAGGGAATGCACGATGGCCAGCAGCACCAGCGCTGCGAAGATCGACCCGGCCCAGCGCCAGGGGTGCCGCGCGGGCACCACGTGCAGGGCCTTGATCGGCGTGGAGACACGGGCCTGGCGCACCGGGCTGGGCGAGTCAATCAGGTCATAGGATTTGGCGACGATGGGCATGGTGAATTCCTCAGCCTCAGAAGGCATAGGTCAAGCGGGTGTAGTAGTACCCGCCGGTAAAACCGTAGGGCGAATAGACGCCATAGCTGCTGACCATGGTGCTGCTCGGCACCCCTTGTTTCTTGGGGTAGATGTCGAACAGGTTCTTGGCGCCGACAGCGATGTTCAGGTCTTTGGTGAGGTTGTAGCCAAGGTCGAGGTCGGTGATCCACTTGGCGGCGTAGATACGGTCCAGGTCGCGATTGGCTGACGAGTTGACTTCTTTGTAGGAGCCGTAGCGGGTCAGGGCCAGGTTCACGTTGAAGCGGTCGATGCTCCAGTCGCCACCGAGGATCAGCTTGGTGCTGGGCTGCACGCCGGTGATCAGGTTGCGCGCCTCGCGGTTCATCAACTCGTAGGAGGTGCCCAGGATATTGGTGGACTCCTTGTAGTTGAGGATTCGCGTCTGGTTCCAGTTGAACGCGGCCGTCCACTTCACCGCACCATACTGGCCGAGGTCCTGGCTGTAGTTGCTGACCAGGTCCAGGCCTTTGGTGCGGGTGTCGGCGCCGTTGATAAAATATTGGCCGCCGGAGGTGGAGTTAATGCCATTGCCTTGCAGCACCTGGGTGATCTCGGGGCCGAGCAAGGTGCCGGTGAGGGTGATGCGATCGCGCAGGTTGATCACGTAGGCATCGGCGGTGAAGCTCAAGCGATCAGTCGGTGTGAGGGTGAAACCGAGGCTGAAGTTGGTCGAGCGCTCCGGCTTCAACTCCTGGGCACCGAGCGCCTGTGCGGCACCGGACCCCACGGGCAACACGCCATAGTTGATCGACTGATACACGCCGTCGACCACGCCATAGGTGGTCGACCGCGCACTGAACAGGCTGTTGGCCAAAGACGGCGCGCGGAAGCCGTTGCTCACCGTGGCGCGCACGGCGAATTGCGGGTTGAAGTCATAGCGGGTGGTCAACTTGCCGCTGCGGGTAGCGCCGACGCCCTGGTTGTAGTGCTCATAGCGGAACGCCGTGCCGACGTACCAGTCCGGCACCGGGTTGAAGCCCACATCGACATAGCTGGCCAGGCTGTTGCGTGAAGCGCTGCTTTCTTCATCCGGCGAAATACCGTTGGTGACCTGCGCGCCCGACGACGCGCAATTGCCCGGCGCCACGCAGTAACCGCCGTTGGCATAGGACTCATAGTCGCCGGCCTGCACCTCGTAGGTGTCGCGCCGATGTTCGAAACCGACGCTCAGGTCCAACGGCTTTTGCAGGCCGATATCGAAGCCGCGCTTGAAGTCGAGGTTGGTGGTCAGCTCGGTGGAAATCCAGGTGCCAGAGGTGAAGTGATTCGGCGTGGCCTCGCCCAGCGATGGGTTCTGGTTGTGGGTGGTGCCCTGCTCCGCGTCGTTGCGCCCATAGGTGGTGGACAAGTCCCAGTCCCACTCGCCTACCGTGCCTTTACCGCCGAATGCTGCCTGGAAATCGTCTTCATCAATGAACCAGGTCGGCGTGTAGCCACCGGGGTAACCGTTCGGCCCGGTGGTGATGGTGTTAGTGATGGTCGGCAGACGGAAGTTCTGGCCCTGCTCGGCCTTGCGGCGTGAATAGGTGGTGAAGGAGTACAGGCTGAAGCTGTCGTCGATCGGCAGCTCGGCGTTGTAGCCCAGGGTCAGCAGGTTGGTCTTGGGCGTGCCGTAGCCGCCATACGTCGAGCGCCCGGCTTGCTCGTAGGCTTGTGCGTAGGTGTATCCGTTGGCGCTGGCCTTGTTGTCGTCATTCTGGCTGCGGGCGTCCAGGGCCAGTTGGACAATGCCGCCGTTGCCGATCTCGAACCCCTTGTTGAGGCTTTGTTGCACGGTCTGTTTCTTGCCGTCATACCCCTGGCCGACGTTGGTCACCGAAGTGCCGCTGGTGTCGGCCTTGAGGATCACGTTGATCACCCCGGCGATAGCGTCGGAGCCATATTGCGCGGCGGCGCCGTCGCGCAGGACTTCCACGTGGTCGATGGCGCTGATGGGGATCAGGTCCAGGTCGGCCGGGGCTGCACCGGTGTTGATGCCATTGATATTCAGGGTGGCCGCGGTGTGACGGCGCTTGCCGTTGACCAGCACCAGCACTTCGGCGGCGCTCAGACCCCGCAGGTTCGGGGCGCGGGCGATGCCGCTGGCGTCCCAGCCGGTTTTTTCCGGCAGGGTCAGCGACGGGATCACGGCGCTCAGGGCTTCCATGAGGCCGGGCTTGCCGGTGTTCTGTAATTGCTTGGCGCTGACCACATCGATCGGCACCGGGCTGCTGGTGACGGTGCGTTGCTCGGCGCCGCGGTTGCCGGTGACCACTACGGTGGACAGGGTGCTGTCGTCCTGGGCTTGGGCGGTGTTGGCCAGGAGGGCCAGGGCCAGTGCGGCGGTGGGTTGTAGGGCTCGCTTCATAGGTATTCCTGCGTTTCCAAATCGCGGAGTCGGGCAGTCACGCGGGCGGGCGCGGTGCTCGGTTTTTTTTGGGGTGTCGGGCGATTTGGGAAGCTAGGTGTGGGGCGAGGTTTGAATTGGCAACATGCGTTGAACTCCCTTCCAACGATTCTGCTGCGGGGGTGTCAGCGCAGAATCCGAATCTAGATTGGTACCATCCGAGGTCAGGGGTAGGCTGTTGAGTTCAAACATAACGGAATGGATTTTAAAAATATAATGCTATTTGGGTATAAGCTAATATTCTTGGATTTCATTATTTGATTGATGATTTATTCGTATTGGTAATGTTTTTTTGCAACTGGCCGAGAGTACATATCCGTTGCTGCGGTAACGGCCGCTTATGGTTCCGCTCTTACAGCGGGTCACTTTTGGAAGAGCGCCAAAAGTAACCAAAAACGCTTCGCCCCAACACTCGGTACCTCGCCTAGGCTCGGTATGCCCGTAATCCGACAGTG
>NZ_JAFCUA010000023.1:0-3601 GCF_049896305.1 Pseudomonas sp. DWP3-1-3b3
TGGGTAACCCGGCAGGACGCCGGGTTAGCCGCGCTGGGCCAAGGATGGCCCATCGCGGCGGCCCACGGATTCAAGCCTGCGTTCGGGCACACCGAGCCTAAGCGAGGTGCCGAGTGTTGGGGCAAGAGCGTTTTGCTTACTTTTGCGCTCTATCAAAAGTGAGCCGCCGTAAGGGCGGAACCAATTTCAGCCATCACCGCAGCAACGGATATGTACACACCCCAATTGACTCCCCTCCCACCCCCATGCTCTCCTACACATCTTGTTTCGGGTGCCCTTCACAGGGTGAAACGGGAAACCGGTGCGTCATAGCGATATGACCAGTCCGGTGCTGCCCCCGCAACGGTAAGCGAGCGAAGCGTCAGATCCACTGTGCCTACGGCATGGGAAGGCGATGCTTAATAGGCGCAATGCCCCTCGCAAGCCCGGAGACCGGCCCGAAAAAATCAGATAACAAACCCGCGGTGGGCGGGCGCTGTTCAAACCCTGCGTGCCCGGCTCGCGGGGTTTTCATGCGCTCGTTTCACCCTGACACCTGAAAGGGACGCGCCATGTCGATCATCAGCAGCACCTCGCACTCCGCCAGCAACACCTCGACCCTGAGCCAACGCCTGACCGCCGCCATCGGCGCGTCGATCCTCGGCGCGTGCCTGGTGTATTTCGCCGGTTTCTCGCACATCGAGGCCGTGCACAACGCGGCCCACGATACCCGCCACAGCGCCGCGTTCCCGTGCCACTGAGACCTGCCGACATGATCAAGCGTATCGCGCAAACCGCAGGTTTCACCGGCCTGCTGGCCGCCCTGCTGCTGACCCTGCTGCAAAGCTTTTGGGTCGCCCCGCTGATTCTGCAGGCGGAAACCTTCGAAAAAGCCCCGGCCGCCACCGAAATGGCCCACGAACACGCCGAAGGTGCTGCCGCCCATACCCATGACGCTGAAGCCTGGGAGCCGGAAGATGGCTGGCAGCGCGTGCTGTCTACCACGGGCGGCAACCTGGTGGTCGCGGTGGGTTTTGCGTTGATGCTGGCCGGCCTCTACACGCTGCGTGCGCCAACCCGTACCGCCCAAGGCCTGCTGTGGGGCTTGGCCGGCTACGCAACCTTCGTGCTGGCACCGACGATGGGCCTGCCGCCTGAGCTGCCGGGCACTGCCGCCGCCGACCTGGCGCTGCGCCAGACTTGGTGGATCGGCACTGCCGCGTGTACTGCTGCCGGCATCGCTTTGATCGTGTTTGGTCGCAACTGGCTGCTGAAAGTGCTGGGCGTGGCGATCCTGGCGGTCCCCCATGTGATCGGCGCGCCGCAACCGGAAGTGCATTCGATGCTCGCTCCAGAAGCCCTGGAAGCGCAGTTCAAGATTGCTTCGCAGCTGACCAACGTCGCCTTCTGGCTGGCCTTGGGCCTGATCAGCGCGTGGCTGTTCCGTCGCAACCGTGACGACCAATACTCGGCATGACTTTGGTGGTTGGCCTCGGTTGCCAGCGGGGTTGTGATCTTCACACCTTGTTGGCGTTGTTCGATTCTGCCCTCGCCGAGGGCGGTATCGAGCGCCACCGCATTGCTGCGCTCGCCAGTATCGACCACAAACAACATGAAGCAGGACTAGCGGCATTGGCCGAGGTGCTGAACCTGCCACTGCAGTTTTTCAGCGCTGAACAACTGGCGGAGTTTGAACACCGCCTGAGCCACAAATCCGACATCGCTTTTGCCCATACCGGCTGTTACGGCATAGCCGAAAGCGCCGCATTGGCCCTCGCTGAACAGCTCGCCGGCAGCCCTGCCCGCCTGTTGATCACTCGCCAAAAAAGCACCCAGGCCACCTTTGCATTGGCGTGCGCCGGCTAAAATCCCGATAATTGCCGACCTCGATCATGAGCAACATTCATGCTCGCCCGTTTTTCAACAGGAATTACCATGACCGTCTACTTCATCGGCGCAGGCCCCGGCGACCCGGAATTGATCACCGTCAAAGGCCAACGGCTGATCCGCAGCTGCCCGGTGATCATCTATGCCGGCTCATTGGTGCCTGCGGCGGTGTTGGAGGGCCACTCGGCAGAAACGCTGGCCAACAGTGCCGAATTGCACCTGGAACAAATCATCGACCTGATCAAGACGGCCCACGCGAAGGGCCAGGATGTGGCGCGCGTCCATTCTGGCGACCCGAGCCTGTATGGCGCCATTGGCGAGCAGATCCGCCACCTGCGGGAGCTGGGCATTCCCTTCCAGATCATTCCCGGCGTCACCGCCGTGGCTGCCTGCGCCGCCTTGCTGGAAACCGAGCTGACCCTGCCTGACATCGCCCAGAGCGTGATCCTGACCCGCTACGCCGACAAGACCCGCATGCCCGCCGGCGAGGATTTCGACAGCCTGGCCCGGCATGGCACCACCATGGCGATTCACCTGGGGGTCAATCACTTGGAGAAGATTGTCGCTGAACTGCTGCCGCATTACGGCGCGGACTGCCCGATTGCCGTGGTGCACCGGGCGACCTGGCCGGATCAGGATTGGGCGATGGGCACCTTGAGTGATATTGCCCAGAAGGTGGCGGCCAAGGGCTTTCGGCGCACGGCATTGATTGTGGTGGGCCGGGTGTTGGCGAGTGACAGCTTCAGTGAATCGTCGCTGTACCGCGCAGGCCATGCCCATCTTTATCGCCCCTGAAATCCGGGCATAAAAAACGGCGCTCACGGGGCGCCGTTTTTTTGTTCGCAGCGAACACCTTACTCAGTAGTAGGCGTTTTCTTTCTGCGTGTGGTCGGTCACGTCACGTACGCCCTTGAGCTCTGGAATGCGCTCCAGCAAAGTGCGCTCGATGCCTTCACGCAGGGTCACGTCCGCTTGGCCGCAGCCTTGGCAGCCGCCACCGAACTTCAACACCGCAATGCCATCATCCACCACGTCGATCAGGCTGACCTGGCCGCCGTGGCTGGCAAGGCCGGGGTTGATTTCGGTTTGCAGGTAGTAGTTGATGCGCTCGTTCACCGGGCTGTCGGCGTTGACATTCGGCACCTTGGCGTTGGGCGCCTTGATGGTCAACTGGCCGCCCATGCGGTCGGTGGCGTAGTCGACCACGGCGTCGTCGAGGAAGGCTTCGCTGAAGGCATCGATGTAGGCGGTGAAGCTTTTCAGCCCCAGGGCGGTGTCTTCAGGTTTCTCTTCTCCAGGCTTGCAGTAGGCGATGCAAGTCTCGGCGTATTGGGTGCCGGGCTGGGTGATAAAGACGCGGATGCCGATACCTGGGGTGTTCTGCTTGGACAGCAGGTCAGCCAGGTAATCGTGGGCGGCGTCGGTAATGGTTATGGCAGTCATGGAAACTCCTCACAGGCTTGCCGGCAGTTTACGCCAAAATATTACGTAGGTACAAAGTCCTAGTGTTTTTGTCGGGATAGGTTTGTTTTTGGGGGCATATCCGTTATTTGGGTGATGGCGGCCTATGGTTCCGCCCTTACGGCGGGTCACTTTTGGAAAAGAGCCCCAAAAGTAACCAAAAGGGCTCTTGCCCCAACACTCGGCACCTCGCTCACGCTCGGTGTGCCCGTAATCCGACAGTGATTTGGGGGGCCGCCGCCACGCGCCATCCATGGCGCGGGGCGGCTAAACC
>NZ_JAFCUA010000024.1:0-1583 GCF_049896305.1 Pseudomonas sp. DWP3-1-3b3
GTGTAGAACCTGCGGCTGGATCACCTCCTTAATCGACGACATCAGCTGCTCCATAAGTTCCCACACGAATTGCTTGATTCATTGAAGAAGACGATAAGAAGCAGCCCGAAATTGGGTCTGTAGCTCAGTTGGTTAGAGCGCACCCCTGATAAGGGTGAGGTCGGCAGTTCGAATCTGCCCAGACCCACCAATTTTGTGTGGGAAACGCCTGTAGAAATACGGGGCCATAGCTCAGCTGGGAGAGCGCCTGCCTTGCACGCAGGAGGTCAACGGTTCGATCCCGTTTGGCTCCACCACTACTGCTTCTAGAAGTTGAAAGCTTAGAAATGAGCATTCCATCAAAATGATGGTGAATGTTGATTTCTAGTCTTTGATTAGATCGTTCTTTAAAAATTTGGGTATGTGATAGAAAGATAGACTGAACGTTACTTTCACTGGTAACGGATCAGGCTAAGGTAAAATTTGTGAGTTACTCAGTTTTGAGTATTATCGAATTTTCGGCGAATGTTGTCTTCACAGTATAACCAGATTGCTTGGGGTTATATGGTCAAGTGAAGAAGCGCATACGGTGGATGCCTTGGCAGTCAGAGGCGATGAAAGACGTGGTAGCCTGCGAAAAGCTTCGGGGAGTCGGCAAACAGACTTTGATCCGGAGATGTCTGAATGGGGGAACCCAGCCATCATAAGATGGTTATCTTACACTGAATACATAGGTGTAAGAGGCGAACCAGGGGAACTGAAACATCTAAGTACCCTGAGGAAAAGAAATCAACCGAGATTCCCTTAGTAGTGGCGAGCGAACGGGGACTAGCCCTTAAGTGGCTTTGAGATTAGCGGAACGCTCTGGAAAGTGCGGCCATAGTGGGTGATAGCCCTGTACGCGAAAATCTCTTAGTCATGAAATCGAGTAGGACGGAGCACGAGAAACTTTGTCTGAATATGGGGGGACCATCCTCCAAGGCTAAATACTACTGACTGACCGATAGTGAACTAGTACCGTGAGGGAAAGGCGAAAAGAACCCCGGAGAGGGGAGTGAAATAGATCCTGAAACCGTATGCGTACAAGCAGTGGGAGCCCACTTTGTTGGGTGACTGCGTACCTTTTGTATAATGGGTCAGCGACTTATTTTCAGTGGCGAGCTTAACCGAATAGGGGAGGCGTAGCGAAAGCGAGTCTTAATAGGGCGTCTAGTCGCTGGGAATAGACCCGAAACCGGGCGATCTATCCATGGGCAGGTTGAAGGTTGGGTAACACTAACTGGAGGACCGAACCGACTACCGTTGAAAAGTTAGCGGATGACCTGTGGATCGGAGTGAAAGGCTAATCAAGCTCGGAGATAGCTGGTTCTCCTCGAAAGCTATTTAGGTAGCGCCTCATGTATCACTGTAGGGGGTAGAGCACTGTTTCGGCTAGGGGGTCATCCCGACTTACCAAACCGATGCAAACTCCGAATACCTACAAGTGCCGAGCATGGGAGACACACGGCGGGTGCTAACGTCCGTCGTGTGTGCCAATCAACGCCGAAGACTTTGCCAGAAACTTTGTCGACACCAATTTTCCGTCTTAAAGCTGGAGCAACACC
>NZ_JAFCUA010000025.1:0-1557 GCF_049896305.1 Pseudomonas sp. DWP3-1-3b3
GTCATGGGGATGCGCCGGCGTCCCGTGTTCAGCCACGTACTGCGGCGTCGCGCACAACAGATGCTCGATGGGCAATGGGTCCAGCCGCATTTGCGGTCCTGGAGGCTGCGCCAACCGCGTAGCATGACGATGGGGCCGGGCTTGCCGTAGTAGCCGGTCCAGCCGCCCAGTCGGGCGCAGACCCAGGCGGCATAGGCCATGGTTTTCGGGGGATGGGGGTTTTTCTGGCGCTGGGTCTTGCCTTCGAGTTCGGCGCAGCAGGCCTCGATGAGCGGGATGTCGCCGGGATCGAAGGCGTCGAGGATGGGACGGGGAACCTGGCCTGGGACCGGGTCGCGGGCATGGACCAGTTGCTGGACGATGACGGCGGCGATCAACAGCAGGGTGACCAGCTTCTGGCGGGGCAGATCGTGGGCCTGGCGCAGGGCTTCGATGTGGAAGCCCTCGGTCTTCAGGGCCCGGAACAACTGCTCGATGGCCCAGCGGCGGCGATAGAGGTCGACCACGGCGAAAGCCTCCTGGGCGGTCTGGACGGGCGCGGTGGTGATCAGCCGCCAGTGCAAAGGCGGCTCGCCCTGCGGAGCGTCGACCTCGCGGGCGTCGACCACCGTGACAGCCACCCTGGCGGCCAGGGCGCAACCCGCGCCGCGGTTGGCCGGCCGCGCCAGCTCGACGGGGGCCAGCCGCACCGCCAGCGTCGCCTCGCGCGCCTTGCGGCCGCCCCGGGCCGGCAGTTTCACGACCTGCCGCCCGGCCTCGGCCAGGGCGTCGAGGGTGGAGAACAGCTTGCCGCCGTCGCCCAGCGCCCGGTCCTGCGCCGCCCGCACCAGCATCTCCACCCCGGCCGGGGCCTCGGCGAAGGCCTCATAGATGTCGCTCTCGCGGTCGGCGATCACCGTCACCCGCTCAGCCCCGCCGCAGATCAGGTCCGCCGCCTGCGCCGCCGCTTGCCAGCGCGCGCTCTCCTTGTCCTCGTAGGCCCTCGCCTTGCGCTGCCCACGCCGCCCTTGCTCTCGCACTAGGTAGCGCGCCTCGATCAGCCCCAGCAGCGCGCCGTCGGCGGCGTCCACCGCGATCATCGCATGCAAATAGAGCCCGCCGCCGCCTGCCGGGTCCGAGCGCGCCGCCGTGGTGTCCTGGATGGCCAGTACGTGCCGGCCCGCCGAGGCCTGCGCCGTGCGGATCGCCGCCTGCGCCACCATCTCGTCGACCTCGACCGCAGCGTTCTCCAGGAAGCGCCTCAGCCGCATCTCGCCGGCCCGGTCGCCGCCAAGCGCGCTGACCGAGGCCTTGCAGCCAGCCCGCGCCACCGCCCGCTCCAGAGCCCAGGCCCCCCTTTTTCCAGGCGGCGGTCGCCAAACCGCCCCAGCAGCAGATCCATCGCCATCTCCCGTCAGATGAACCCAATGAATCAGAGCTCGTCCACTCGCTCAATCGAGATGTGTGAACCTGCTAGCCCTCTGGGGGAGGGTTCAAGAAAGCGCCGCTTCCGGGGGGATCGACGCCCCTCCATCCCCACAATCGCCTACCCCAAACCTCAACAATTCCAACGCCCTA
>NZ_JAFCUA010000026.1:0-1068 GCF_049896305.1 Pseudomonas sp. DWP3-1-3b3
CCACGCCGACGAGGACCGCCTGCGCACGGCCACCCGTCTGACGACGCAGATGATGTACGCCGCGACCGAAATGGTGCTGGAAGAGCCCGACCAGGACGAAGACCGCATCAACGAAGAGATCTGCTGGATGGTCAGCCTGTACTATCAGCACCTGACGCGGGCGAAGCCCGCGCCCGCGACGCCAGCAGGCTGATCAGCGCCAGGGCCGCCGCCAGGCAGATGGCGGACAGGGCCAGGGCGCGGCGCACTTCGCCATCCCCGACCACCAGAGAGGCCGCCAACGGGCCAGCGCTGCTGCCCAGCAGCTGAGCGGCGCCCAACTGCATCGCGGCGCGACGCGTCGGGTCCAGGCGGATCAGCAGCAGGGTCTGGAACGGCAGGGCGAACAGCCACAGGAAGCCGAACGCCGCCACGCAGGCGACGAACAGGCCTCGCCCGGGGCCGCTCCACAGCACCGCCAGGATCACGGCGTTGATCAGGCCCACCGCGATCAGGATGCGGGCCGGCGGGGCGCGGTCGCCCACCAGGGTGGCGGCCGCGCCGCCAAGCACCTGAAGTCCCAGGGCCAGGGCGACGGCCAGTCCCGCCTCGCGCGGCGAAAGACCCGCCTGGGCGGCCAGCGGTTCCAGATAGACCCACAGGGCCACGATGAAGGCCATGTAGAGAAAGACCGCCAGCAGTCCGCCCAGCGGCGGGGCGCCCAGCTTGCCGCCGCCGCCCTCGGGCTTGGGCAGGACGGAGAAGCGGTCGGGGCCCGCCAGCGCCGCGCCGGCGGCCGCCAGCGAGATCACCGCCAGGGTGACCAGAGCGCCGTTGACGCCCCAGCGCCCCATGACCAGCGCCGGCAGGGCCGCCGCCAGCACCAGCTGGGCGAAGGTCTGGACCGTGACGAAGACGCCCGAGGCCCGCTCGGGCCGCGATGAGCGGGCGATGACCCCGATCGCTAGCCACAGCATTACCCCGGCGCAGGCCCCCGCCGCGCCGCGCGCCAGGATCACCTCCGCGCCGCTGGTCAGGGTGGTTGCGAGCATGGCGCCGGCATGGGCCAGACAGGCCAGGGCGATCTTA
>NZ_JAFCUA010000027.1:0-802 GCF_049896305.1 Pseudomonas sp. DWP3-1-3b3
GGGCCGGTACGCGGGTGTAGAGCAGTTGATAGAGGCCCACCAGCAGCAGCGCTTCCACATCTGCATCGGCCGCCTTGGTGAGCCATTACCTCACCAACTAGCTAATCCGACCTAGGCTCATCTGATAGCGCAAGGCCCGAAGGTCCCCTGCTTTCTCCCGTAGGACGTATGCGGTATTAGCGTCCGTTTCCGAACGTTATCCCCCACTACCAGGCAGATTCCTAGGCATTACTCACCCGTCCGCCGCTCTCAAGAGAAGCAAGCTTCTCTCTACCGCTCGACTTGCATGTGTTAGGCCTGCCGCCAGCGTTCAATCTGAGCCATGATCAAACTCTTCAGTTCAAACATCTTTGGGTTTTTAAGAAACCCTAAACTTGGCTCAGCAATCGTTGGTTACATCTTTGATTTCTCGCGGAGTAACTTGTGATGCTGATAATCTTGTTGACTATCAGTCTGACTCCACAAGCACCCACACGAATTGCTTGATTCAGTTGTTAAAGAGCGGCTGGTTAAGATCTTTCGTCTCAACCGAGGCGCGCATTCTACAGCAGCCTCATTTGCTGTCAAGTGATTATTTTCAGAAGCTTTCGAAGATTTCTTCAACAACTTCAACCACTTGCGCTTCAGATCTCTCGTCAGCGGGAGGCGAATTCTACAGCGTTACACGCTGCTGTCAACACCTCTTTTTCAACTTCCTTTTGGCTTCGATGAACTGAAGCAACCTGCTGTCGAAACTTACATAACTCATTGTTTACCAAGGAGTTTTCCGTTTCGACTGCGCCGGAAGTGGGGCGAATTATAG
>NZ_JAFCUA010000028.1:0-695 GCF_049896305.1 Pseudomonas sp. DWP3-1-3b3
CTTTGCAGCGCTTGATGTTTTCGGTGATGCCCGCCTCTTTGCTGGCTTTATGCAGCAGCTTCTGAATAGCCTGTTCAGCTTGCTTGAAGGACTTTAACTGCAAGGCTAATTCATCTTTCAAAAGCGGCTCGCTCGACCAACTTAGCGTGAGGCTCACGCGCAAGTTGATGAGTTCCGCGCGTCTGTGCAGCAAGCTTTTCAAGACCTTATAAGCCTGTGGGGGTGGGCTCCAGAGACGCAGTCGTGCTTGCTCGCTGGTCAGATAACGAGCCAGCAAACGCGCATCACAAGGGTCGGTTTTCGCACGCTGGCCAATGCTTTCACGGTAATGACTGAGCCGATAAGCATCAACAAGGTAAACCCGATGCCCCATTTCATGGGCCAGTTCAGCCATATCCAAGTGGTAAGTGCTGGTGGCTTCCAGGGCTATTGAGCTGTTCGCAGGTAACGTTTTGAGCCACAGGTGAAGAGAGTTTCGGTCATTGGCGATAGCTTGAATGGCTTGGGTGTCCTCGCGATAAGCGACAACTTCCGCCTTGGCCACATCGCCACCTACTACCGTTGGTGAGTTAAGGATTGTCATGACGAATCCTCGGAGCTAGGGTTTAGGTACTTGTCGGGGTCTACCCAGCGCTGGCTTGCCTCTATCGTCGGTTTTCCCGATGAATTCCTTATCGGCGCTTTTGGTAGAAAGG
>NZ_JAFCUA010000029.1:0-608 GCF_049896305.1 Pseudomonas sp. DWP3-1-3b3
AGCCAGGACTTTCGCCCCCTGGCGACGCCACGCAGAGCGCGCTCGGCGGCGTTGTTGCTCAGGCAGATGCGGCCGTCGTCGAGGAAGCGCGTGAACGCGGCCCAACGCTTGAGCATGTAGTCGAAGGCCCGCGCCAGGTCGTGGCCGCGTGAAAGCTTGGCGCGCTGCTCGCGCATCCAGATCTCCATCTCGGCCACCAGCGGGGCGCTGAGGCCCCGCCGCGCCGCCAGGCGTTGACCTGCGTCCTGGCCGTTGATCCCTCGCTCGATCTCGAACAGCGCGTCGATCCGCTCAACCATGCCCAGAGCGATCGGCGAGATCACCGCCGGCGCCGCGCCGCGAGCCTTGCGGCGGGCGTTCTGCTCCAAGTCGGCCAGCACGAAGAACGGCCGGCGCGCATGCGCCCAGCAGGCCGCCTCAAGGATCGGCCCCGGCCTTCGCCCCGCCTCATAGAGCTTGCCGTAACCGCCATAGGCGTCGGCCTGGAACAGGCCGGCATAGCCAGACAGATGCGCCTGGGGGTGCTCGCCGCCCCGATCGCGCGAGTAATAGAACACCGCGCCCGGCGGGGCGGGTCCCGCGAACGGCTTGTCGTCGCGCACATAGAC
>NZ_JAFCUA010000030.1:0-581 GCF_049896305.1 Pseudomonas sp. DWP3-1-3b3
TTTTGCCGAAGAACCAGCCTGGCGCCCGTCGGGTGGACGACCGGCGGGTGATTAGCGGGATCATCCATGTGCTGAAAGTGGGTTGCCGCTGGCAGGACTGCCCGGCGGTCTACGGCCCGCCGACGACCATCTATAATCGCTTCCGCCGCTGGACGATCAAGGGCGTGTGGCGGCGGCTGTTTACGGCCTTGGTCGCGCTCAGTCCCGACGATGTCCACATGATCGACTCCACCAGCGCCAAGGCCCACCGCTCGGCGGGCGGGGGAAAAGGGGGGCCGAAATCCAGGCGATCGGCCGTTCGCGCGGCGGCCGCACGACCAAGATCCACGCCGTCGTCGATGGCAAGGGACGCCTCATCGCCTTCGAAATAACCGCCGGACAGCGCGGCGACGCCCCCTTCGCCAGGCCATTGCTGGAGTCCCTGCCCAGGGCGCGCCTCTGTCTGGCCGACACCGCTTACGACGCCGACAAGTTGCGGCGCTTCCTCATCGAACGCGGCACCACGCCCGTCATCCCCAACAATCCTACCCGCAAGAACCTCCAGCCCTTCGATCCAGAGGCCTACAAGCAGCGCAATCTCG
>NZ_JAFCUA010000031.1:0-514 GCF_049896305.1 Pseudomonas sp. DWP3-1-3b3
GTAATGTGACGCACCGGTCGAAGCACCGGGCTTAGGGGACTGGAAAATGAAAGCGGCTATGTTCATGGGCTGCGCCATGTTGGCGCTTTCGACGGGCCTTGCTTCAGCCCAGACGGCGGCGCCCACCGACAGCGACACGGCGATCGCCGAGATCGTCGTCACCGCCCAGAAACGCGCCGAGAACCTGCAGGATGTGCCGGTTTCGGTCACGGCCTTGACCGCCGACACCCTGGCCGCGCGCGGCGTCGGCAATGTCATGGGGCTCAACAACATGGCGCCGGGCCTGCGGATCAGCGCCAATGACGCGGCCGCCAATCCAAAGATCTTCATTCGCGGCGTGGGCCTCAGCGACTTCAATCCCAATGCCTCCAGCGGCGTGGGCGTCTATGTCGATGGGGTCTATATCGGCTCGCCCCTAGCCCAGATGGCCGGCTTCTTCGACCTGGCGCAGGTAGAGGTGCTGCGCGGACCTCAAGGCACGCTCTATGGCCGCAACACCAATGGCGGCGCGGTC